>JAFUAA010000020.1 GCA_017460915.1 Bacteroidales bacterium
ACCATTCGAACCACACGAAGCGGTTTCGCTTGCCGATATCCTTCCGACGGAAGGTGAAGAGGCTGCCGCAGTTCTTGCACTTGTACCTCTGGCGCCCGTCACGCTTGCCCCATTTGACGACATCCAAAAAGCCGCATTGGGAGCATCTCTCTTTCCTGCTTTTTGGCATAAAAAAAGCAATTAGATGATAACGCTTTCATCTAACTGCTTTTTGTCGCTTTTATGCGTCTTGTTGTCAGTGATTTACATCTTACCTCACCAACCATTTCTGTCTATTATACCCAAAATCATAGATGATAGGGTTATTGTTGAAGTGATTTCCGCCTACGGCCATTATGGCGACAAATAATCTGATTAGTGAAATGAAAAAACGCCCCAATCCGAATGAAGGATTGATGCGTTTTTCGGATTCAGTGGTAACTATTTTTCCGATGGTTTTCTGAAGTAAAGGTTGAACCCCATTTCCCAGTACCAAGTAAGACAGTTATTGCCATTGACAATTTTGGAGTCATCCCATTGTGCATATCTTATGCCAGTACCTATGAAACCTGATTTGAACAAATAGGTTCTGACACCCAAATCCACATCAATGTTTTTGAATGACATGAAATCCTTGAAACTGTTGCCGATGGAAACTGTTGGAGCTATCGCAAAGTCCTTGTAATCCCTGAAATTGAAGAGATAGGCGGCATTCAGCGAAAGCCCTGCACTCGGATCATAGCACTTGGTTTCATGATTAACTATGGTGCCAGATTGAAGCCCTAGTCCAATTTGAAGATGCTCATTAATCAACATGGAAACATTAACCATATCCGCATTAAATGTTACATCATCGGAGTTTTCAGAGTTCAATGAGATGCCAAACACGTCCTTTTTCAAACCAATACCAATTATGCTTTGAGCATTTAAAGAAGTGGCTATCAGCATGATAAATAAGGTGGATAAAAGTTTGTTTTTCATAACCCATTCTCCTTATTATCATAGTTGAACAAGAACGGATGCCATGTATGACAAGGCTGCAGACATAGCTGCTGCACCAACTCCTGCTGGTACATAAACGGGTATACCGTTTACAACGATAACTCCTCCACAGAAGTATCCTAACGCTGCTCCAATGGCATCTGCTGTTGCAACAAACACCCATTTTTTCCATCTTGGCCAATTCCATGGCTTAACTTTAGCGTTTCCTTCAGATGCAAAGTCATAGTCTCTCCATAAAGCTAGCGAACCTTTGAGTACTTCGACAGCATTTACAACTGTTTCTTTTTCAGCTTGAAAGGCATGGTTATCAGTCATTATGCTGTTTTCAATACCATCAAGTAATTGGTAGATTTGTGTTAGGCTGTCATTTTCGTTCAGATTTTGCAAAATCTGATCAACTGAAGTTAAGTAGGATTCGATTCTGTTAGATGAAGAGTAATTTGCCAGATTAATCGTATCAACATCTAGGTTTACCACTTTGCTTGCATTGTCGATTTGTGTTGTGTCTTCCAAAATCACAGGTCGCACACCAATGACATGTTCGACAACATCAAGAACATCACTCATTGTAAGGTCGTTTTTTTGAGGAAATGCTTTGGCTTGATAGTCAAGCATCTCTTTTACATAATGGTCATGTTGCTGTGAAAATGTCATAGCATTTGCTTTGATGTCATTTTCAACTGATTTCTCTTTTTCTTTCGTGCAGCTGCTAGCGAAGAAAATTACTGCTAGTAGCATTAGCATTGTTTTGAGTTTTGTCGATTTAAACATTTTACTGATTTTTAATTGTTAAACATTGAGTTGATTTTTTGTTTTCGAAAACGCTGCAAAAGTATAACGGATTTCTGACCCGAAACCGACCATTTTCAGGGCAAAATCGACCATTTTCATGGAACTTTTTTGCTTGAATCAGCTGAAAATCAACCATTTTTACGGAAAATGTACCAAAAAATCCATCTACCAATTTCAAGAAAAATCTACCATTTTTATTGACAAAAACGGTTTTTTTCGTATTTTTGCAGTCGCTAATCCGATAAGGAAACCATTATGCCAAAAGATAAGAACTTTTTGAAAATCAGCAATGTGAACGACCAAGCACGCTTTTTGGGAGCCCCAGAGTTGCATTCCTTGGTCAGCGTGATTCATTTCGATGAATTGGAGCAATGCCGCTATGCCGTGAATTATTTGGAAGTTTATGGGATGTTCTTGAGCGACAACGAGGTGAATGGTTTTGTTTATGGAACGCAAAAAGGTGATTTTCACGCTCATACGCTGATATGTGGCGCACCAGGGCAAGTGTGCGGCATAGCCAGTCCCGACGATGCTGTGCAACAAAAAGGCTGGGGTTTCTTGTTCGACCCAAAACTTTTGCATGGCACGGAGTTGGGACGACGGATGCCCAATTACACTTATTTTTCCTACGACACGAGCGAAGCATTGGTCTTGTCAGACGAGCAGCGGCAGACTATCGTTTCGCTTTTGGAGCAAATCCGCAAGGAACTGCTGGCCGATGAAGATAAGGAGCATGTCAACCCCATCGTCATGTCTTACATCGGGCTGTTGTTGGAATATGTGAACCGCTATTATGCACAGCAATTGACCACGGTTACCCAAGAATCCACCAACTTGCTGCGTCAGTTCGAAAACCTGTTGGCCATGTATTTCCAGCAAGATATGGCTCGACAATTCGGGCTTCCTTCGGTGAAGTATTTTGCTGAGCAACTTTGCCTCTCAGCCAATTATTTCGGCGACCTCATTCGCCAGCAAACGGGTGATACGGCCTTTCATATCATCCAAAACTACACGATGCAACGGGCTTATTCCTTGCTCAGCACGGGCAAGACCGTAGGCGAGACTTCCGAAATGCTGGGTTTCGAGTATCCGCAACATTTCTCAAGGGCGTTCAAGAAGCATTTTGGACAGTTGCCCAGCCAAGTTGTTGTGAAAGCCAATTGAATTGAGAGCAGGCTATTTTACGCCTCCTTGGCAATCCGGTTCATTTCCTTCAAGATATGCTTCAGATTCTCAGGCTTGGTCAAATTGAGCCAGTCGCAGAAGGTGATGCCCATGTATTTGGCCGTCTTTTTCCAAGTGCCTTTCGAGTCTTTCTTCAGCGAGAAGATGTAGGAATTGCCGCTGCCGAGTAGCACTTCCTTCAGGGCGCAGACCTTGTAGACGATTTCGTTGAAGAGGCTCTCGCTGGTCACGCCGGTCTTGCACTCGATGACGAACAGCTTGTTGGCCTTGATGAAGCAAACGTCCAGTTCGTTGTTGTGCTTGATTTTCCCGTTGGAGATGTGCACGCCCATGGCGATGTCGTCGGGCTGCAGCACCTCCTTGATGAGCGAATAGACGTATTCCTCGAACCAACCGCCCGTAAGGTACTCGATTTCATAGCTTTGCAACGAGCCTTTCCGCTCAGGCTCAAAGCCGATGAAATCCAAGAACTTGCCCAAGTTGGGGATGGCGGTCATATAGTCTTTCTCGGGTTTTTCCACTTGCGAGACGATAAGGAACTTCCAGTTGCGGTACTTCTCGCGGAGCAACTCCATCACTTTGTAGTCGCCTTGTCCAAGCAGGTTTTGCGAGAACATGGTGAACAAGTGCTGCGAAAAAGCCACATCCTTCACCATCTTTCGGGGCTGGTCCATGTCGCTTTGCAGTCCGTAGAGGCCGAAATATTCCTTCAAGGTCATGCGGTGCTTGATGGGAAACACTTCGTCGTCATCGTCATAGATGCTGTTGTCGAAAATGGTCTTTACAATCTGGTTTTCACGCGTTTGTGTGTAGAAAAACAGGGTGTCGAACTCCTCGAAGACGTGTTGTACCGAGAGGGTCATGTAACGGTTGCCACCCGCCAGGTTCAGGTAGTATTGTTTGTTCGGAATCAGGTTGCCTTTGATGGTGCGGCAGATGCGCTCGTAGAGCAGGTTGTCTTGATACCGTTTGACGATGATGCTCTTCACCAGCTTTTCATCCACCTCTAATTGGCTGGATAACAGTTTGATGCATTCGGCTTCCTCTTCGGTGGAGATAAACAGCAGTTCGTCGCCTTCTTCGTAGTATTCCTTGGTGAAAAGATAGGCCGGCATGGGATTGCTCTGGTCGATGATGTTGACGATGGTCTTTGACATAGAATAAAATTTGGCGCAAAGATAGGAAATATGTTCAATGGTTATTCAACGATGACCTTTTGCGTGGCGTTGCCCATTTTCACGACATAAAGGCCTTGCGGCAATTCAAAGTTTTTCTTTCCGTCGATTTCTCGGGTCAGGACGGTTTGCCCAAGAGTGTTGGTGATGGTCATCACCCCTGAACCATCCACTGTGAAATGGCCTTGAGTGGGATTGGGCCACACTTCAAAAATGTGGGTATTATTCTCACCAACAGCGTCATAACCAATGAAAGGAATGAAAGTGACCCAACCGAGTTCTGGATTGTCTTTTTGGTGGAAAATGTGTTCTTCGACTTCTTGCTCCGAGGAGGTGCCCCAGTTGTTGCCCACGGCCATGATGTCGTAGGCGGAGTTGTTGTACAAGTCATAGATGACGCCACCGTTGCCGTTGTCATGGATTTCGTTGTTGCCCCAATCGTCTTCAGTGCCCAGGTCAATGTCGAAGCCATTGATGGCGGTGATGCCCCAAAGATTGCCCGTGATGACGTTGTTGCGGATGATGGCCTTGTTGTTCTCGTCCATGCCGTAGATGCTGATGCCACTGCCGCCGTTCATCGGGTTGGTTTCGTTATTATTGTTGATGAATTGGTTCCACTCGATGACGGAAGTTATGTTCATGCCTTGTTGGTTGTAGCCATAGCGACCGTCCGACACATAGTTGCCGCTGACTTTTACCTTGGTTTCGCCCGTTCCCATCAGGTCGGCGACCGAAATGCCACCGACGTGGTAGCTGGCATATTGGTCGTCAATAGTGTTGTTGAGGATGAAAATGGTATCGTTGCCTCCGGGACCGAGGTTGATTTGAGGGCTGTTGATGCCGTCGACGTTGGCATCCAGCTGGCAGTTGATGATTTTCGGCGAGCTTTGTCCGTTGGCCGGTGAGCTGATGGCCGCACCTTCGTTCATCAGGAAATAGCAATCGATGATTTCCGGATGGGAATTGAAGATGTCGATGACGGCGTTGCAATAGTCGCGGGTGAAATACACGAACTTGCAGTCGATGAAATCCACCTCCGACTCAATCAGTTTGATGCCTGCGCCGTCGCTGAAGTACATGGTTTTCAGCTCGCAATCGGTGGCGTTTTCGAAGCGTAGGCTGAAATGCTCTGTCGTCGTGCCATAGAATTTCACCCTTTGCGTATTGGTGCAAACCATCGACCCTTGGATGGTGATGAGCACGTTGCCCGCGTCGATTCTCGACACTTGGTCGTCGATTTGCAGCACATCGTTCTGTGAGATGGTAAGGTCGCTGTGGATGGCAAACACATTGCCGTCGTTGGTGACAACGCCATTGGAGGCCGCCACCAAATCGGGCAGGGTGTAAGTCGTTCCATTGCCTGGGCTGGTCCATTGGGCGTTTATCATCGGGACAAGGCCGAGAAAGAGGGCTAAAATCAAGGTTGTTTTTTTCATTTTTCTGTGAGATTTCAAACTATCCGCAAAAATAAGCATTTCATCAATACAACAGGCCGAAAAGCCACAGCGGAATTTTGTTTCCGTGTCCGATTTCCATGTTGTCGCTCACGACAAAGCTGTCCTCGATGTTCTTGATTTGCTTGAAGTCTTTTCCTTTGCCGCCCACTTCGAAAAGCCATTTGCCATCTACCACCAAATCACCTTTGTCGGGCATACGCAGTTGGTGCCCAATGCCGACTTGGGAGGCAAGGAAAGTCTCACGCAGGGTTCCCGAATCCACTTGTGGACTCAGGCAATACATCAGGTTGGTGTTGTAGAAGAGGATTTTTTCGGGTTTGGTGAGCATGTTCATGCCTCCGTCGGTTGCATAAAGCCGCCGTACCAAGGCCGCCTTGTCCATAAGGTCGAGAAGTTTCAGCACATTGTTGCGCGAGGCTTGCAAGGTGTTGCAAAGCGACGAGATGTTCAAGGTGTAAGGCTTCATTTCGGCCAGCACCGCCATGAGTTGCTTGACTTTATAGACGGAATCGTATTCGATTTTGCTCACGGCTGGGATTTCTGAGGTGACGACGGTGTCAATCACCTGCTGCAAACGGTCGGCAAAACCATCGCCTTCTTCGCGATAGAAAGGATAATAGCCTGATTCCAAATATTTTTCGAAGTGCTGCAATACCTTCACCTTCGAGGTAATCTGCGATGCTTCCACGAAGTGGTTCTTCAAAATCGTCTCCATAGTCAACACGGGCAGGTTGGCCACTTGTTCCAATTGCAGGTATTCCCTGAAAGAAAGGCCTTCCATCGTGTAGGCGCGATGGCGACGCGAAAGGTCGGCGGTCAGCGACTCCTCCAATTTCAGCATCGAAGAGCCTGTCACCACGATATGAAGGTGCGGGTACGAATCGTAGATGTTCTTGATTTCCTGCTGCCAGCCTTTGTATTTGTGCACTTCATCCAAAAACAGGTGCGTGCCGCCGTGCGTATAGTGGTATTCTGCCAATTCGAGAAGGGTATGGTTGGCGAACCAGATATGATCCAAGGAAACATACAAGGCTCTTTCCACTTCCGGAAATGTCCGTTTGATGTGTTGCAGCAGCATGGTCGTCTTGCCCACGCCTTTCGCCCCTTTGATGACAATCAGGCGGTTGTCCCAGTTGATTTTGTCGTAAAGGTAACGGGTAAACCCCAAATCGGTGTCGGCCAACAAGCGTCCGTAGGTTTTATACAAACTATCCATGGTCTTTTGTGTTTATTCCGCCGCAAAAATACGATTTTTTACTTTAGAAAAACAAATTTCAACCCAATTTTTTACTTTTGAAAGTTAAAAATCGAATTCATTTTTTACTTTCCAGAGTAAAAAATCAACGGAAAAAGGCGACCGAAGCCGCCTTTTCGTTGAGATGGATGGCATCACTTCTTAATCGCCGCAATGCCCGGCAGTTCCTTGCCTTCGATGGCTTCAAGCAAGGCACCGCCGCCGGTCGAGACGTAGCTCACGCGGTCGGCCAAGCCGAACTTGTTGATGCAGCTCACGCTGTCGCCGCCGCCGATGAGCGAGTAGGCACCGTTCTTCTCGGTGGCTTCCACGATGGCGTCGGCCAAGGCACGCGAGCCATGGGCGAAGTTGTCGAACTCGAACACGCCGCAGGGACCGTTCCAAAGGATGGTCTTCGACTTCTTGATGATTTCGGCGTAGAACTTGCGGCTCTCGGGACCGCAGTCGAGACCTTCCCAACCGTCGGGAACGTTCATCGGGTCAACGACTTGCGTCTTGGCGTCGTTGGAGAACGAGTCGGCCACCACCACGTCGAACGAGAGGTAGAGGTTAACGCCCTTTTGCTTGGCTTTCTCGATGATTTCCAAGGCGAGGTCGAGCTTGTCCTCCTCGCAAATCGAGTTGCCGATCTTGCCGCCAAGGGCCTTCTTGAAGGTGTAGGTCATGCCGCCGCAGAGGATGAGGTTATCGACCTTGGTGAGCAGGTTCTCAATGATTTCAATCTTCGTGGAGACCTTCGAGCCGCCCATGATGGCGGTGAAAGGATGCTGGATTTCGTTCATCACCTTGTTGACGGCGGCCACTTCCTTGCCCATCAGGTAGCCGAACATCTTGTGGTCGGCGTCGAAGTAGTCGGCAATGAGGGCGGTGGAGGCGTGGGCGCGGTGGGCAGTGCCGAAGGCATCGTTGATGTAATACTCGCCGTAGCTGGCCAAGGTCTTGGTGAAATCCTTCTGTGAGGCCTTGACGGCTTTCTTGGCTTCGTCGTAGCCTTCCTCGCCTTTCTCGATGCCACGCGGCTTGCCTTCTTCCTCGGCATAGAAGCGGAGGTTCTCGAGTACGAGCACTTCACCGGGTTTTAAGGCATTGACTTGGTCGGCGGCTTTCATGCAGTCGTCGGCAAACTGTACGGGACGGCCCAGCAATTCTTCCAAATGCTTGATGATCGGCTTGATGGAATACTTCGGGTCGGGGTTTTTCTTCGGCCTTCCGAGGTGCGACATCAGCACGACCATGCCTTTGTCGTTCAAGACCTTATTAATGGTCGGCAGGGCTGCACGCATACGGGTGTCGTCGGTGATGTTGAAGTTGTCGTCCAACGGGACGTTGAAATCCACGCGAATCACCACGCGCTTGTTTTCGAAACTGGTTTGATCGATGTTTACCATGGTATTATGTTTTTATGATATAAAATTATGATTTTCAGGGATTACCATATTAATGGATTGTTGCAGCATCTCGAAGTCGAAGGGCGAATTGGTTAGGGTTTCGCCTTCGGTCTCCAGGTTGAGGGAATGGGACGGAATGGAGATGATTCGTATCTTGCGTCCGCAGAATGTGCTGACTTCTTTCATTTTCTTGACGAAAGTGCCGTCGTAGATGTTGCCGATGTTGGCGGCAAACTTCGGAATACCTACCTTGCGGATGGCGGTGATGTCGAAAACGCCGTCGTTGGGCACGGCGTTAGGCATCATCATCATGCCGCCGCCGTTGAAGCGGCAGTTGCCCACCGAGAGGCTGAGGATTTCGTCGTCAAGGACGAGCTGGTCGTCCACTTCGAGCTGGATGTGGACACAGTCGAACTTGAACAGGCATTTCGCCACATTCAGCATGTAACGTGCCGAGCCGCCTTTGCCTTGCTGTTTCATGGCGTTGGTCGACTGGCAAACGGCCTCATCCAAGCCCGTGCCAGCAGCGTTGAGGAAGTAGCGCACCTGTGGGTCGCCGTGGTTGAAGTAGGTCACCTTGCCGATGTCGTGCTTGAAAGTGTTTCCCGCCTTGAGGATTTTCATGTTTTCCAGATGGTCGATGTTGAAGCCGAAAGTGCGGCGCCAATCGTTGCCCGTACCGATGGGGATGATGCCCATCGTGATTTGTTCGGTGGGGAAACGTTGTTGGGTGAAGATGCCGTTGATGACTTCGTTGTTGGTGCCGTCGCCGCCCACGGCAACGACTTTTCGATAGCCCTTTTCGGTGATGTTGTCGCGCACCAGTTCGATGGCGTGGCCTTGATGTTGGGTAACCAAGAAATCGAAATCAATTCCTTCATTGACAAGGAATTGTTTTATCTGGGGCCAGTCTCTTTCCGCCTTCCCGATGGAGGCTTTCGGGTTGACGATGACCAACCATTTGTTGTTTTCTTCGGTCATTATTATTGAAGTTTTTCGGGGGTCAAAGATAAGGAATAAAATGATAGAAGGATTAAAAATGCTTACTTTTGCAAATTCAATGTTAGGTCTATGGACAAATTTGATGACATTCGGTCTTTTCGAGATGATGAGATTCCTGCGGCGATGCAACGCATGGCTCGTGATGCCGCCATCCCCAACATATTGCGTTTTCTTGATTTTGGCATGGATGTGGAACAATTTCGGCAGTTCTTGTGTAACATCAAGACTATCGATGAGTTTCAGGTCTTTATTGTGCAAAGGGTGGTGGAGATGATTCTGAGGCAGACGACGGATGGCCTCAGTGTTTCAGGCTTGGAAAACCTGAAATCTGGTGGGCAATATGTGTTTGTTTCCAACCATCGCGACATCACTTTGGATGCCATGTTCATGGGTTATGCCTTGGTACAGCATGGTTTTCCGCTTTTCAATATTGCTTTCGGAAGCAACCTGGTTTTCAATGCGTTGGCTGATGATTTCGCCAAGTCGAACAGAATGTTCAAAATGGAAAGGGGAGGAAGCAAGGTGGAGTTTTACCAGAATTTGTCTCGCATTTCCGATTATATCCGCCATCTTCTTGTCGACAAGCACGAATCCGTGTGGATTGCGCAACGCAACGGTCGCACCAAGGACGGTCGCGATGCGACGGATCCTGCTCTCATCAAGATGCTGGGCATGAGCCGTCGCGACGACAGGGTGAAGTCATTGGCTGGGTTGCATATTGTTCCCGTTTCCGTTTCCTACGAGTGGGAGTCGTGCGATGTGTTGAAAACCATTGAGTTATATACATCACGTTTCCAAAAATACGAGAAAAAGCCTGGCGAGGATCTCAACAGCATCCTCACTGGTGTGAAGCAACCCAAAGGTCGGGTGCATATTCATTTTGGCCCCATGCTTTCGGAAGCTGTATTATGTGAGATAAATGATTGTTCCACAGGCGAGTTCTACAAAAAAGTTGCTTTGTGGATGGACGGTCAAATCTGCGGCAACTACATGCTTTTCCCGAACAATTACATTGCGCATGATTTGCAATATGGTGCGAAAACTTATGCTGGACATTATTCCGAGGCTCAAAAGTCCGATTTTTTGCATCATTTGGAATGGTTGGACAAGAATTCTGAAGCCGATCGTGAAGTGTTGAAAGCCATCTTTTTAGGTATTTATGCCCATCCGGTGGAGCAAGTGAGGTAGCTTTGTTCGTTGTTGGTGACATGGATAAATCTCCTATCTTTGCACGTTTTTTATTCGAATTGGAATGGGATATTGTCTTAATAAGGAATCACGCTGCGCTGTCATTGGCCATGGCAGCATGGCGACGGCCATAATGAAGGTTTTGACCACAAATGAAACTTCGGTGGAGTGGTACATCCGCAATCCCGAAGTCATGGAATCGCTTAGAACAGAAAGCCGCAATTGTCGCTATCTTGCTGATGTCGAGTTCGATATGTCACGCATTCATCTTTCCGACGACTTGAATGAGGTGGTGCGCAATGCCGACATTCTTTTCCTGATTACGCCAGCCAATTACTTGAAGTGTTACCTTTCGGACTTGGAAGCCTCCTTGAAGGACAAATTCATCATTTCGGCCATCAAGGGCATCGTGCCTGATGAGAAATTGCTGGTTACGAACTATTTGAAGCAAAAATATGAACTTTGTGACGAGCAGTTGGCATTCATGTCGGGGCCGACACACGCCGAGGAAGTGTCGCACGACCGCCTTACGCATCTGACCCTTTCGTGTTCCAATCTCGACAATGCCGAAGCAGTGGGCGAGAAAATCCGGACAAAATACCTGAAGTTGAGTTTTTCGCAGGAAATGACTTATTTGGAGTACATCTCGGTGCTGAAAAACATCTATGCCGTTGTGGTGGGCATGGCCATTGGATTGGGTTATGGCGACAATTTCTTGGCCGTTTTGGTGGCGAATTGCGCCGAGGAAATGCGCCATGTCCTCGATGTTACGTTCAGTTCAAGCAAGGTGGTCGACAAGATTCCTTCCAGTTTCATGGGCGACTTGTTGGTGTCGTGCTATTCCATTCATGGGCGCAACCGTCGCTTGGGCGTGCTGATAGGTCGCGGCAATTCGGTGAAATCGTCATTGAACGAAATGACCATGGTGGCCGAAGGCTATTTTGCCTCAGCGATGATGCCTTTCATGGCCGAGAGCCAGCGGGTGCAATTGCCTATAGCAGAGACGGCCTACCAAGTGTTGCACCAAGGCTTGCCTGTTCGAAAGGCGATGAAGAATCTTGAGGATTTACTTGCGTAACAAGAAATACAATCCCGCAATGATGCCCGCTGCCATCAGGATGGCCAAAATGACGCGCCAGGCCGAAACGGGGGTCTTGCCACCCACCTTGCCCGTCTGTCCGTTGACCACAAACTGGTAGACTTTCTCCTTGTATTTGAACGACGAAATCCAGACGGGAACGAGCAAATATTTATAAGTGATATTGCTGTAGAGGGTCGAGAATTTGACGGAGTCGGCACGGTCGGCACGCCAATTTTTCTTGACATAGTATTCAATGTCGGACCTCAGGTCCGACTGGATGGCCTTCTGTGCGTGTTCCCAGCCTTCCTTCAGGCCGACGGAATAGCGCTCGGCAATGAAGCCAGCCACCACTTGTGGCGAATAGGGTACCAATTTGGAGAAATTGAAAGGCTCGCAATTGGTGATGAACGATTCCTCGTGGCGCTTGGAGGCCATCACGGTCTTGTCGTCGAAAAACTCCTGGAAGACGCCGCTGACGCGCCTCCATTCGGTCTCGGTCTTGCTATTGCCGTCTTTGTCCTTTACCTTTCTGTCGTAGCCTGCCCGTGCGGTGAAGCTGGAGGTGGTTTGTGCATCGTAGGTCCAATAGGGGAGATACACCCCTTGGAATGCGTCGGGACGCGCGTTTTTCTTGGCCTTTTTGGGTGCAAACCATTTCTTCTTGAGCCAGGTGGTGAAGCGTTCGCCAGCTCTTTCTTTGGTCACTTCGAAAGGGCAAACGCCACCGGGGGCGATGGAGTTTTCGATGGCCGCAGGCATCACGCTGGTGGAGCCGCAGAAGGGGCAGACGGCAGCGGTTTCCAAGGCATCGTAGATGGTCACGGCTCCGCATTGCTTGCATTGCACCTCTTTCTTTTCTTCGCCCCAGTTGAAGCTTTCGGTGTGCAAGGCCGACTCGAAGTCCATCTCGCAGATTTCATGGCCTTCTTCGGGCTTGGGCAGCTCGCGCGTGTAGCCGCAATAGTCGCAGTGCATCATGCCCGAGGCGGGGTCGAAGGTGACGGTCGCTCCGCAGTTCGGACATTTTTTATCGGTCTCGTTCTCAGTCCTTTCGGATTTCAATTGCTCTTCTTGGTAGTAGTCAATTTCTGACATGGCTGTGTTTTACTTTAAGTTTTCGAGTGCAAAAATAGGATATATCAGAAAAATAATCAAGGGATTTCGGAAAAACCTTATTTTTGCCAAAATTTTAATTCAATTCAATATGAACAAGAAATCTTTACTCTTTTTCTTTCTTGCCTTGATGTTTTCGCCTTTTGCCGCCCTTGCGCAGAGCATCGCGGTGGGCGGTAAGGTGGTCTCGAGCGACGACGGCTACGGACTGCCTGGCGTGACCGTGCAGGTGAAAGGCACTTCAAATGGTACCGTGACCGACATGGACGGCAATTACATGGTGAAAGCCGACGGTCAGGACGTGCTGGTTTTCAGTTTTGTAGGATACAAAACCAAAGAAGTCGCCATCAAAGGCAAAACCAAAATCGACGTGACCCTTGAAGTGGATGCGCAAACGCTCGACGATGTGGTGGTGACGGCTCTCGGCATCAAGCGCCAGAAACGTGAGTTGGGTTATGCCACCGAAGAGATTGGCGGCGATATGATTGCCAAGTCGGGCTCAGGCAGCGTCATTAGTGCTTTGAGCGGCCGCTCGGCAGGCGTGCAGATCATCAACCCGAACGGTGTGGACGGCGGCTCGTCGCGTATCACCATCCGTGGCAACAATAGCATCTTTGGCGACAACCAGCCGCTTATTGTCGTAGACGGCGTGCCGATGACCAACGAAGGCGGCATCACCTCGTGGAGCGGCGGTCGCGACTGGGGTACGGCCCTCAACAACATCAACCAGGAGGACATTGAGAGCCTCGACATCCTGAAAGGCCCCACGGCAGCGGCACTCTACGGCTCGCGTGGCGGCAACGGCGTGGTGCTCATCACGACCAAGAAAGGCTCGAAACAACGTGGCCTCGGTATCAGCTATTCGGCTGGTTTCAAGATTACGACACCTTATCTATATCGCACGGTGCAGAACAAATACGGCGCTCAAGGCCCCATCACGTTCAATACGCCCATTTTGACGCCTATCGAAGGTCTGTATGACGACGAAGGCAACCCAGTCTATGAGTATCCGGGCGTCTATAGCGTCGATAACGGTCCGGCTGGCGAGCCGACCAACACCACCTTTGGCTACTATGGCGGTGCCCAAAGTTGGGGCCCCGAGATGAACGGCGAGAGCGTGCTTTGGTGGGATGGCCAAATCCGCAAGTACTCACCGCAGCCCGACAACCTGAAGATGCTCTTCAAAAATGGCCACACGATGAACCACAACATCGCTTTCCAGAACGCTGGCGACTTCGGCAGCGTCCGCGTGTCGTTCACCGACTCGCGCACCGATGCCATCATCGACAACTGCAACCTGCGTCAGACCACGGTCAATGTGGGAACGATGATCAATGTCTCCGAAAAAATCAAGGTCGACGTGGCTTTCAACTATTTGGATTATTTCCGCCTCAACTCGCCTGAAATCGGTGAGTCGAACAGCAACTTCAACAAAGGTTTGCTCTATAGCTGGCCCCGCAGTTGGCAAGGCATCGAGACCACGACCTACGAGAATCCCGATGGCACGATGAACCAGTTTGACGGTTATCCCTACATGTACATCTACAACAGTACTTTCTGGACGTTCTACAACAACAACACAACTCTCGACCGCGACAAGATGTACGGCTCCGTCCGCCTGATGTACGACATCACGCCTTGGCTGAGCGCTAGCGCAAAAGTGGCTTTGGACTGGACTGCCGACAGCTACACCACCAAGCACAAGCCCACCACCATTGACGGTATGGTGGGCGGCTATTACTCGAAGAGTAAGTCGAACTCGGTGACCCGCGACATGGACTTCCTGCTGACGGCCTACAAAGACAAGATCTTCGGCTCGAAGTTCAACGTGCGTCTCTCGGCCGGTGGCGAGCAATACTATGGCTACCGCGACGGACTGAACGGCACCTCGGGTCAGTGGGCTTACGCCAACCTTTATACGATTTACAACTACTCTAATGCCACTGAGCGTACCTTTGGCGAGTCGATGTGGGAGAAGCAAGTCAACTCGCTTTATGCCTTCTTCAACCTGAGCTACAGCGATTGGATCTTCCTCGACGTGACGGGACGCAACGATTGGTCGTCGACCTTGCCGATTACCAACAACAGCTATTTCTATCCATCGGCCACCTTGAGTTTTGTCCCGACTTCGGCCTTCAAGGACTGGAATTGGGGTCCCGTCAACTTCCTGAAGTTGAGGGCTTCGTGGGCACAAACCGCCAGCGACACCGAGCCGTATCAACTGACTTACACCTACAACACGGGTTCGTTCGGACATCAACTGTCGGCCACCTTGCCCTCCGTAGTGCCACCGTTGGAGCTGAAGCCCCAACGCCAACGCGCCTACGAATTGGGCTTTGACCTTGGCCTGGGTGCCCGCTTCAACATGGACTTCACCTATTACGACATCTACAGCTGGGACCAAATCCTTTCCTCGCCCTTGGCTCCTTCGTCGGGCGCCAACAACGTGACCATCAACACGGGCGTGGTGACCAACAAGGGCATCGAGGTCATCCTGACCTACGACCTTGCCCAAGGCAAGGACTACGGCGTGCAAGTCGGCCTCAACTTGGCCCGCAACAAGAACCGCATCGTCGACTTGGCGGGCTCCGATATGTATCTCCTTTCGGAGATTTGGGGGTCAAACGGTCCCGCCATCGCTGTGGAAGAAGGGGAGGAGTACGGCACCATCTATGGCTGGGACTATGTGTATGAATACACCATGCCCGACGGCACCACCGTGGGACCTTTCTATGATGAGAACGGCAAGCCTTTGCCGCTGCTCAACGAGACAGGTACCACTTATCTGAAGACCGACAACCGCGTGCCGGTGGGCAACTGCGCACCTTGGGTCACGGGCGGTGTCAATCTGAGGGCTTCCTACAAGAATTGGTCGCTCTATGCCTTGGTTGATGCCAAGTTGGGCGGCCAGATCTATTGCGCTTCCTACGTGGTGGCCATGCAGACGGGCCAAAGCCTCGAAACGCTGTATGAGCGCGACGGCAATGGCCTGCCGTACTACGAAAACGACGAGTTCCTTGGCAACTACGGCGTCATCTTGCCTGGCTATTGCATCAACACCGAGACGGGCGAGGCCTTGGAGAACGACCATGTGGTGCATTACCTCTATAAATACATGCCCAACTTCGGCGGCTGGGGCAACATCCTCAGCACGCCGGGCATCGTCAACAACACTTGGATCAAGCTGCGCGAACTTTCGCTCACCTACGACTTCCCGCGCAAGTGGCTCGACAAGCAGAACCTCTTCAAGCAGGCTTCCATCTCCCTCGTGGGCCGCGATTTGTTCTATATCTACAAGACCCTTCCCGACAACATCAACCCCGAAGGCACCCAAGGCTCGGGCAACGCCCAAGGCCTGGAATACGCCTCCTATCCTGGAACGCGGTCGTTTATGCTTACCCTTAAAGTCAACCTGTAATTCGAATAGTCATGAAAAGAAATATCATCATCATTTGTGCAATCACCGCTTTATTCGCATCTTGCACCAAGAATTTCGAAGAGATGAACCAAGACCCGTTCTCGCCGACGGGGGCGACCATCGAGGCCTTGTTTAACGGCGTGGTGAGCTCCATGCAGCAAAGCATGAACGAGCAGTTCTATCTGCAAAACGAAATCTGGTACCCCGAAACAGAACTTGGCGCCCTGACTTCCGAGGCATGGGGCAATTCCCAAATCGGAACCTCGAATGTTTGGTCGGACTATTACCTCATGCTGTCCAACATCCGCGAACTGGAAAAACGCTTCGATGCCTACGGCGAGGAACAAGGCGACGCGGCCGTGTGCGACAAGGTGCGCGCCCAACTCAACATCTTGAAGGCCTATCAGACCTTCAAGGTCACGGATATCTTTGGCGATATGCCTTATTCACAGGCGGGCCGCATCTGGGAAAACGCCTCTTCGCAGGCCACGATGAAACCCGAATGGGACAGCCAGGAGAGTATCTACAAGTCGCTGTTGGAAGAACTGGTTTGGTCGCGCGATTTGTTGCATGCCGACTCCGCAGCCACCGTTAGCGGCAGCGAGTACTACAAGCTGCCCTATGATGTGTTGCTCAATAACGACTACACGCTTTGGTCCGAGTTTGCCAACTCGCTCATTCTGCGCCACGGCTTGCGTATGTATGACAAGGAGCCCGATTACGCCACGCCTTTGTTGGTTAAGGCCTACAACTTCATCTACACCAAGATGAGTTCTTCGGGCGGTACGGCTACGGGCGGAGGCATCTGCTTGTGGCCCAGTATGTTGGGCACCAGTTGGGACACCAATTGGTCGTTCCGTGAGCATAAGAACCTCCGCATGGGCGAAACCATTTGGAGCATCCTCTCCTCGACCGACGACATGGACGGCAGCGGCATTTTCGACTATCGTGCCTTCCTATTCTTCGACACGAGCCACAAGACCGACAGCTTCCCCGACGGTGCCTGGCATGCCTATCCGCAAATCCGCACCACGGAGACGCCCACCGAGGGCGGTTCGCCTTACGCCCAAAGCCGCGACGGCAGCTACACCTTCAAAGGCCCATCGTGCCTCTATTCGCCGTTCAACTATTATCTCACTCGCGACGAGAAATACGTCCCTCAAATCCTCGTGACCTACGCTGATGTACTCTTCATGAAGGCCGAAATCGAGGTGAGGAACATTGGTGGCATCACGCCGCCGCTCAACGCCGATGAATCCATCCGTTCGGGCGTCTATCAGTCGTTCCTCTTCTGGACCCATATGCCGCAGCAAACCAGTCGCTGGACCTATTTCTACCCACAGTATACCAACTACATTGGCGATTTGAACATATGGGCTTACTGCAACAACATGGCGGCCAATGTGATGAATTATGCCGTGTGGATGAATCCCGAATACGACGGCAGCGAGATATTTTATCTGAAGATGATTTATCAGCAGCGTTGGCTCAACCTTTTCCGTCAGCCTTGGGAAGCTTGGGCCTTGGCACGTCGCACCATGGCGACGCCCACCACCACCGACCACGCCAAGCTGACCTCGTTCCGCATGGAATATCCCCAAAAGGAAATAGAATACAACTACGAGAACTATACCGCACAACTCGCCCGCATGTCGCACGGCGATACGAGGCAGACCAAAGTGTGGTGGAATGAATGATGGTTAGTTGCTTAAGCGAGCAATGATGCACAAGTGCCTGAATGTCATAGGTATACTGTTGATGCGCTGCTTTTATCCTATTGTGGGAGAAGGGAGGCACAACAAATTGAAAGGTAGGGCAGTGAAGCCAATGCCGCGTTGGCTGGGATTGACGCGCTGTCGGGCTGCCGCCACATCAGGCTATCGATGGCCTGCAATTGGGGAGACGCGATAAATCGTGTCTCTACAGGATGGTTGCAGCCGGCCAACAAGGCCAGCAAGGCAACCCAAAACCCAATTCCAGTGAAATGCGTATGCTTTCCCATTTTATTTCAAATATTTACACCTATGCAAAATTACAAAAAATCACACAATTAGCCCTGTTGATAATTTTGTTGACAAAAAAAACAAGAATTAATTTGGTCGGAGACACCAAAATGATATACCTTTGCAAAACAAGGTTCATCAAGGTCTACCCATTATGAACCAATTGAAAACCAGCAACTTTACCGCCAAAAGAAAACGAGCATTTTATTATGAGTAACGGAGGATTATACATTACCAAAAGAGACGGCAAGCAGGAGGCCTTCTCATTAGACAAAATCAAAGTGGCCATCAGCAAGGCCTTCCTCGCCTCGGGGTTCTACGCCACCGACGAGGACCTCAACGGCATCCTGAGCCGCGTCCGCGTCAGCAACGGCATGACCGTCGAGGAAATCCAAAACCAAGTGGAAACGGCACTGATGGCCGAACAGTACTATACGGTGGCCAAAAACTACATCCTGTACCGCCAAAAACACACCGAGGACCGCGAGATACGCGAGAAAATCGACTTCCTGAGCAACTACGTCAACGCCTCGAACGCCGCCACAGGCTCGAAGTACGACGCCAACGCCAACGTGGAGAAGAAGAACATCGCCACGCTCATCGGCGAGCTGCCCAAGTCGAGCTTCATCCGCATCAACCGGCGCCTGCTCACCGACCGCATCAAGGAGATGTTTGGCAAGGAACTGGCCGACCGCTACCTCTATTTGCTCAACAACCACTTCATCTACAAGAACGACGAGACCAGCCTGGCCAACTATTGCGCCTCCATCACCATGTATCCCTGGCTCAACGAAGGCACGGCCTCCATCGGCGGCAACAGCACCGCCCCGACCAAGCTCCGCTCGTTCTGCGGTGGCTTTATTAATATGGTATTCATGGTCTCGTCGCAACTGTCGGGGGCCTGCGCCACGCCCGAGTTCCTGATGTACATGAACTACTTCATCGGCCTCGACTACGGCAAGGACTACTACAAACGCGCCAACGAAATCGTCGACCACTCGCTGAAACCACGCACCATCGACAAGGTCATCACCGACTGCTTCCAGCAAATCGTCTATTCCTTGAACCAACCTGCGGGCGCAAGAAACTACCAGTCCGTGTTCTGGAACATCGCCTACTACGACAAGAACTACTTCGAGTCGCTGTTTGGCAACTTCTACTTCCCCGACGGCTCGCAACCCGACTGGGAATCGCTGAGCTGGCTCCAGAAGCGCTTCATGAAGTGGTTCAACGCCGAGCGCCTGAAGAGCGTGCTCACCTTCCCCGTCGAGACGATGGCCCTGCTCTCGAAGGACGGCGACGTCATCGACCAGGAATGGGGCGACTTCACCGCCGAGATGTACGCCGAAGGCCACTCCTTCTTCACCTACCTCAGCGACAACGCCGACTCGCTGTCATCGTGCTGCCGCCTGCGCAACGAAATCCAGGACAACGGCTTCAGCTACACACTGGGCGCCGGTGGCGTCAGCACGGGCTCGAAGAGCGTGCTCACCATCAACCTGAACCGCTGCATCCAGTATGCCGCACGCAACAACATGCACTACCTCACCTTCCTGGAGGAGATCGTCGACCTCTGCCACAAAGTGCAGATTTGCTACAACGAGAACCTGAAGGAACTGCAAAAGAAAGGCATGTTGCCGCTCTTCGATGCCGGCTACATCAACTTGGGTCGCCAGTACCTCACCATCGGCGTGAACGGCCTCGTGGAAGCTGCCGAGTTCTTGAAGATTCCGATTAACGACAATCCTGATTATGAGCATTTTGTGCAAGACGTGCTCGGCCTCATCGAACGCTACAACAAGAAATATTACTCGAAGGAAAACGGCCTGATGTTCAACTGCGAAATGATCCCTGCCGAGAACGTGGGCGTGAAGCACGCCAAGTGGGACAAGGAGGACGGCTACGAGGTGCACCGAGACTGCTACAACAGCTATTTCTACATCGTGGAAGACCCCAACACCAACGTCCTCGACAAGTTCCGCCTCCACGGCGAGAAGTACATCAAGCACCTCACTGGCGGCTCGGCGCTGCACTGCAACCTGGAGGAGCACCTCACCAAGGAACAGTACCGCCAGCTGCTGCGCGTGGCTGCCCGCGAAGGCTGCAACTACTTCACTTTCAACATCCCGAACACCATTTGCAACGACTGCGGCCACATCGACAAGCGTTACCTGAAGGAATGCCCCGAATGCCATAGCCATAATATCGATTACCTGACCCGCATCATCGGTTACCTCAAGCGCGTGAGCAACTTCAGCGAGCCGCGCCAAGAGGAAGCCGCACGTCGTCACTACGGAAAAATGGAGATGGACAGATGCTAAAATACGCTAATTTCGATATCGTCTTTCAGGAAGTTCCTGAAGAGGTGACGCTTGCCATCAACATCTCCAACTGTCCCAACCAATGCCCGGGTTGTCACAGCAGATATTTGTGGGACAACATCGGCAAAGAGTTGGATACCAACGAGTTGAATCGTCTCGTAGAGCAATACAAGTCGGGCATCACCTGTGTGTGTTTCATGGGTGGCGACGCCGAGCCGAAGGCCGTCGCCGACTTGGCCAAGCAGGTGAAAGCCAGCCATTCCAACCTGAAACTGGCTTGGTATTCCGGCAAGAACGAGTTGCCCGAGAATGTCTCGACCGAGCATTTCGACTACATCAAGTTGGGTCGTTACATGGCCGAATTTGGTCCCTTGGACAGCGCCACCACCAACCAACGCATGATGAAACGCCTGGCCGACGGCCGCGTGAAGGACATCACGGAATGGTTCCGACGAAACAAACACGTCGAAATCCTCGAAGTAGAAAAAAATCCGACAGTTTGAGGCTGTCGGATTTTTTGTTTGTAGAGACGCGCCATGGCGCATCTCTACCACAAAAAAACATGAAATGTGTAAAAATAGACGAAATTTTGTCCAGAAAATGTGTAATTTTGCCGAAAATTTTGTCCAGAAAATGTGAAAACGGCTATGATGAAGCGTAAAATTGACCTTTATTTGCAAGCATGGAAGCAAGATTCCGACCGCAAGCCATTGATTGTCCGTGGAGCCCGACAGGTGGGAAAGACCTTTTCGGTGCGCCAATTCGGTAAGACCTATACTTCTTTCGTCGAAATCAATTTCGTCACCCACCCCGAGTTTAAGGGTATTTTCTCCCAAGGCTATTCCGTTGATGCGGTAATCAGGCAAATATCTTTCCTTAATCCCAAATTTCAATTCATTGATGACGAAACCCTTATCTTTTTTGATGAAATGCGGGAATTTCCCGATTGCGCCACTTGCTTGAAGTTTTTTATGGAAGACCACCGTTTCGATGTGATTTGCTCAGGCTCAATGATGGGATTGAATTACAAGGAAATCGCTTCAAACAGTGTTGGCCATAAAACCGACTATACGATGCATTCTCTTGATTTTGAGGAATTTCTTTGGGCGAAAAGCTACAACGATGAACAAATCGAAGACCTGCTGCAACATCTTGTAACCATAACGCCGTTTTCAACGCTGGAAATGGATGTTATGAACGAGCTTTTCCTTGAATTTGCCGTTGTCGGAGGGATGCCCGCCATCGTCAATCGGTTCATCGAAACGGGAAACTATTCGGGTATCATCGAAATGCAGCGGCAGCTTGTGTTTGATTATGAGGAAGATATAACAAAATATGCAAAGGGTATCGACAAGGCGAAAATCAAGAACGTGTACCGCAACATTCCTTTCTTCTTGGCCAAAGACAACAAGAAATTCCAGATAACCAAAGTGGCTGCCCATGCACGTAGCCGCGAGTATGTGGGTTGTGTGGAATGGCTTGAAGACGCAGGTATCGTGAATGTTTGCCACTGCCTCAACTTCCCCGAACTCCCGCTAAAAGGCAATTATGACGAATCGAAATACAAGGTTTACTATCACGACAACGGACTATTGATGGCCAACCTCGACGAGGAATCGGCGCAAGACCTTAGACGGAACAAAAACCTCGGTGTTTACAAAGGCGCCGTTTACGA
Source organism: Bacteroidales bacterium (assembly GCA_017460915.1). Taxonomy (GTDB): domain Bacteria; phylum Bacteroidota; class Bacteroidia; order Bacteroidales; family F082; genus Limimorpha. The sequence goes on from JAFUAA010000020.1 coordinate 22,035, forward strand.
AAACATTGTTGCAGAAGCACTTACAAAAATGGGATATGACACCTATTACTACAAAAAAGACAATTCCCAGCTTGAAATGGACTTTTTTTTGCGAGACACAGATAGTCTGATTCCAGTGGAAGTGAAAGCGAAAGATGGTGCCACGGTCTCATTGAACACCCTCATCGACAGCCATTCCTATCCTGATATTAAGTACGGCATTAAGCTATGTCATAAGAATATAGGCTTTAATGGTAAGTTTTATACCTTTCCATATTTCTGCGCTTTCTTGCTCAAACGATGGCTAGCTACAAGAGGGTAATTGTGTATTTCGCCAACTGAAAATACGAAAATTTCGGATGATTGGTTCGCCAAAACAAAACTTCGGAAAGAGACCGTCGCTTTGCTGACGTTTTTCAAGGCGTTTCCCGTGACGACATGAAAAGAGACGTAGTACGACTATGCAAATGTATAACGTCAGAAATCATATCCAATTGATAAATACAAACTGACTTGTTTGCTTATATTTGACCATTGCGCTGTCAACCCAATGGGGCCAATATAACTGTCGTATGAATATTTAGTGCCCAACCCTGAATAACACACTAAAGGAGCTTTTCTTCCATTGTCATCAAGCCCAAGAAACATATTGTACATCACGGTAAAATAATGTTTGCTCCAAACATTATATCGGAAATCACACCTTAATACCCCAGCTAAATCACCCACCTTTCTAATGTGGCTTACACCAACAAAAGGCATTTGTCCTTCGCAATGCCTTCCTTTAATCTCACCTCCGATGGTATTCCATAACGGGGCATACGGCGACTCATTAAAGCTCAATCGGGCGTACAATTGCGAGATTATTGTAAATCGCTCCCACTTAGGTGTAAAATAACCTCTATAACAAAAACCCACGTCCTTTAAAATTGCCTGATTGGCATGTATATCAAAACGCAAATGACCTCCAATATTTGCATAATTGCCATGCCTTGCAAAAACGGCTCTGTCAAGATTATCATATCCAATGGAAACATAAGGGCCATAATAAACCTTGTTTTTGAACACTTGGGACAACAACTCTAATGAATCCGTTGCTTCAGGATAGAAATCGTTCAAATTAGCTTGAAGAAAAGACGTGGATTCGTAAGCAACCCCAACCTCTGCCACAAAATTCAGAAGTTGAAATTGGGAAACGGATCCGCTTATCTCGTGCGTCTGCATTCGCAAGTTCAAATTGTCATTTCCGTAAATAGACATTTTCATCAATTGATTCCTATACTCATATGCCAAATTCAAATTGGCAATAGAAAACAATGAATAAGTAGCCCTAAGATTAACCCGAGGATTGAGACTCAAACGACCCTTCAATTTCAACTTAAATCCAGAAAGCCTGTGCTCGTTAAGCCCAAAACTAAACAATAAGGCCGCCCCTTCTTCAGTATCATAGCGTGCCCCAAAGCCAGCAACATCGGGACTAGTTGAACTTAAGTGAAAAGTAAGCCGTTGCCTTCCTTTCAGACTGTCGATTGGGGCAAGTTCATACGACACCGCATTAAATGCACCCGTTCCACGATACAATTCAATCGCATTTCTGATATTATCTGTCGTGACGAGTTTTCCCTCATGAATCTCTCCCCTGCGTTTAAGCCAATCTACCTGAAAACTATTCAGATTCTCTCCATCCATAACCACTTCTTGAATCAACAAGGTTTGCCCGTTCAAATTATTCGCTCGATTTTTTATTGGCTTCTTATGAACAGACTGACCCGATACCGAATCCAAAAAATGCTTCAATTGAAGCAAGGTAGCCCGATTCTGAAATGCAGCCTGATAACCCCGATTTACTAATGTATCAATGGCTTTTGACGTAAAACTAAATGGACCAAATTCTGCCGTGTTAGGTTTAATCAAGATGTCACAAAGCTTTTTGTTCTCATCTCTTTTGGGATGAATGACGAAATTGTATATGTAATCGAATAGCGTAGATGCCGTTGGTATTTCATTACCAAAGAAATACTTTTCATTGCTGAATTCTATCCCGATGATGATGTCCGCCCCAATCTCACGAAGAACGTCAGAAGGGAAAATGTTGATTAATCCACCATCATATAACAATTTCCCATAGATGACAACGGGCGAAAAAACGCCAGGAATGGCCATACTCGCCCTAATAGCTTTAGGAAGACTTCCACTATGCAACACCACTTCTTTACCCGCTACAATATCTGTCGCAACACAAGCAAAAGGAACGGGCAAGCTGTCAAAACTAATGGAATCCTGATAGCCTTGGCTCAGCTCGTTAAACAGATTCTCTAACTCCTTATTGTTCACATAAGCAATGGGCAACTCGCTAATGATCGTCGGAATAAAGCCTTTCTTAAAAAGACCTTTTACATTTAAAGGGATGTTGACCACCTGCGTACCATACCGTTCTCGCAAATCAGAAGAATAGCAAGATTTGTCTATATGATTCCCGACATACTTATCCCATTGCATGGAAGAAATGATTTCCGCCATTTCGTCGGGCGAATAGCCCAAGGCATAGATTCCTCCAACGATTGATCCCATGCTTGACCCAACCACATAATCAATCGGAATATCCAACTCTTCCAAATATTTCAATACCCCTATGAAAGACGCGCCTCTGGCACCTCCTCCAGCCAAAACCAGCCCAACCTTTGGCCTTTGCTGTATTGAAAGAGAGTCTTGCGCCAAAAGTAGAATAGTAAACAACAAAGCAAAAAGAACAAGAAGTACCTTGTTTTTCATAAGATTTTATCCAATCTATAACCACACTTTTCAATATGATATACAACTAATTGTAAACATTCTTTCCGCAACGAAAAGACTCCTCATCCTTTCTTGGATCAAGGCCTCGACATTCTCTCGAATATTATGACAAGCCACATTCACTTTTTTGCGTCAAGCACGGTTCTTCAGGACACCATAAATCCATCAAGACGCTTTCGTCCGAATGTGACATGACGGTTCCAAAGACGTGCATTATCCGCTCTGAAGTGATGATTTCATAATGATAAGATGTTGCCATTGTACACATTTATAGAGTTTTTGTTCTATTCATTGAGTTCGACTTGTCGATAGATTGCTCTATTGATTTCTTGTACCATTTTCCAATCTTTCGGTTTGACTTCTATTTGGAAATTGGAATCATCCATACCATAAAAGGACAACACCAAAGGCTTCTCTGTGTTTAATTTGCCCAATTCGAAACGTGTCAAGTAAATGAAAAACCTGCAGTCCCACTTGTTTCTGACTTGTTCAGTAAACAAGTGTTCCACATTTTTTCCAACAACAGTATCCTGACTTATTATGACAACTGAATCGACCTTAAAAACTTGCTTATTTGTAAATGTCACACCTATACTGACAGTATCTGTATGCGGCCTTATGGTTTGATCGAAATAGCAAGCATTCTTGCTTGACCGAAACAGTTTCATAGGCTTGATGAAATACAACATGCCACTTTCAACGTTTTTTGACACATAGTATTTCTGTATATTTTGCCCCTGCAAGCATACGGAACTTATCAGCAGAACCAAAGCAATTATTTGTCTTTTGTATTTCATGGATTAATTGAAATGCAAGAGGCTGCCTGTAGCAGACAGCCCCTCTCTCATGATAGAAATTTAGCCTTCATTCTCCATAAACAATGGTCTCAGACTTCGTGAACACGCCAAGGATGCTTGTCTTTTGCTCGTCCACATGGCTGATTTTTTTGATGCCAGCATTCTTTGCTGCAGCATTGACTCCGCCGTCTCCTACAGCAACGATTCCCAAAACAGAAATATAGTTGGATTTGCCTACTTTGGTATTATCGCTAATCGTGTTGGACGTGACTGAATGAGAAACCGTAATCCCTTCATATACCATACCACCAAGACCTAGCGTGGCACAACTTGACATTAAGACTGCTATAGAAGCAATCCCGAAAAACATAAATACTTTCTTCATTTTTTCGTTGTTTTTAAGTTAGACTTTAGTTTGAAATGTAATACACGGCAAAAATACACCAATCCGATTTATTACCAGCAAATTACGCGGTGCTATCCATCCCAATCTTTTGGAAAATTGCTATCAATTTGTTGTCCGTTTCGTTCACGTTTTTTGGCTTGGTAATGCTCGGAGCAGACCTTGAAGAAATCGAAATCCAAGGCCTCGCTGATTTGGAAAAGTAGGTCGGTGTAGATCCATTTGTGGCGGAACACCTTATATAGGTTCTCGCGCGAGCAGTCCACCTGCGAGGCCAACCATGTGATGCTGCGTCCTTGCCGCGTCAGCTCGGCCTGGATGATTTTCCCGATGTGGAAATCTTCTGTTGGGTATCGTTTCTCTCTTTCCATTTGGCTTTTCCGTTGTGGGTTTCCGCCCGAGTCCGGAAAAAGCAATAAAATAGGCGCATACCTTCCGTTTGATTGCTTATTTCTATTGAAGGCGTCTGGAAAGCCTGTGGGTAAATAAGCACGAATAAGTTTGCGCCATAAAACGCAAACTTTCCGCCTGCTTATTCTCACCCGAAATAGTTTTCCAGACTTTTCAATAGGAGAACAAGAGCGTAAAGCCCGTTAGATTAATATGTCAGTTGGTCACTTTGTATAATTGGTTTTCAAATATATCATATTAGATGTTTACTGAACGTTACTATTCCGTAGGAAATCAGGGGAGTTTGGGATATTGAAGTTATTACATTGATTTCCGTGTAAGTCGCTATAAATTAGCCCACTTGCGCTAATTTACGTTTTTCGTGGACTTATAATCATGGACGAATGTTGAGGCTGTTCCGTTACCAAAGTGTTACCTGCAATTGTTTGGGTAATAAATGTAGAATCGGGTAATCTGTATAAGATTCTTTGTGGCTCGTAATAATATACATGTTCTGACATATTTTGCATAGCAGGGGATGCTCTGAGATTGTTTAATTTTGCAACCCAAATTCAGAGCATGATAAAAATACAGAAATTCAAGGTGCTGCTGTACTTGAAGAAATGCAGCACAGACAAGCGGGGAAAGGCACCCATTATGGGGCGCATCACCCTCAACAACTCAATGGCGCAGTTCTCCTGTAAGCTGTCGTGTACTCCTAACCTATGGAACCCTCGTTCTGGCAGACTGGAAGGCAAGAACCGTGAAGCGGTGGAGGTTAATGCCCAGATTGACAAACTGCTGCTAAATGTCAATTCAGCCTATGACAAACTGCTGAAGCGTAATGTGGACTTCACTGCACAGAGTATCAAGGAACTGATGTAGGGTAGCGTGAATTGTCAAGTGACGCTGATAAACATGATGGACAGACTCTATGCAGATATGGAGAAGCGTGTCGGAATAGACAGGGTGGAGGGTTCACTTGTTCATTATAAACAAGCACGGGCAACTCTCGGCAAGTTTATCGAAGCCAAGTTCAAGACAAAAGACATTGCTTTCGGGCAACTGACCAACCAGTTCATTTCCGACTACTATGAGTTCCTTATTACAGATTGCGGCTTTGCCTCAAACTCAACAAGAAAGTACCTTGCCATACTGAAGAAGGCTTGCCGACAGGCTTATAAGGAGGGCTATGCCGACAGGCTCTTCTTTGCAAACTACACCCTGCCTAAGTTGCAGATTGGCACACCGAGGACTATCAGCCCGGAGAATTTCAAGAAGATACAAAGTCTGGAGATACCGAAAGAAAAGGAATCGCAGATACTTTCGCATGACCTATTGCTGTTCTCCTGCTATACGGGAACAGCATATGCAGATGCCGTTTCTGTTACCAAAGAAGACCTTACAACTGACGCGCAGGGTAGTCTTTGGCTAAAGTACCACAGGCACAAGACAAAGGCACTTGCCCAAGTGAAACTGCTGCCCGAAGCCATTGCCTTGATAGAAAAGTACAGGGACGAAAGCCGTGATACATTGATGCCCTATCAGAACTACAAGACCCTTTGGGACAATCTGAGGAAGATTTGCAAGATGGCAGGCTCCACGCAGATGGTTTCACCGCATATGGCGAGACACTACTATGCCTCGATTATTACTCTTGCGGAGAATGTGCCGATTGATGTCATCAGCAAGATGTTAGGACATGCGAATATCACACAGACACAAGTCTATGCACGGGTGACCCAACAGAAACTCTTTGAGGAAGCGGAAAAGTTTGCCGAAGCCACAAAGGATTTGGTACTGGTTTTATAAGCCCCATGAGAAAGCCTCAACATAAGACGAAAGACCATAAAAAAGAATATCAATATGAGAAGTACATTCAGGCTGATGCCCTACATCAACAGGGCAAAGACAAGAGCAGACGGCACAACTGCCGTCATGCTGCGAATAACCATTGACGGAAAGAAAACCGTCATGGCGACTGGCATCTACTGCCAACCCGACAAGTGGGATGCAAAGAATGGCACAATCACTTCACCCGCAAAGGAAACCAATGCCCTACGGGATTTGATTAAACGAGCCGAAAGCAATTACCAGACATTCATCAATGAGCAGGGCGTGGCAAGTGCCGAACTTTTGAAGAACTCGCTCAACGGGACATTGCCCAAGACACAGACCCTCATGGAAATGAGTGAGGAGGAACGTGAGAAACTGAAAGCTAGATGCGAGGCTATCAGGTCAATAGAGACATGCAAAGGCTCCAATATGTGCCAAATGCACCTACGGGACTATCTCCACTCTCTTGGCAAGGAAGATATTGCGTTTGCTGACATCACCGTCCAGTTCGGTAATGACTACCGTTTCTTCTTAAAACGCACAACACGACTATCTTCCGTCACCATCAATAGGTGTCAGGCATGGATGAGCCGATTGGTGTATCGGGCAGTGGATAAGGGCATATTACGCTCCAATCCATTGGAGGATATGGAGTATGAGAAACGTAATGACGGGAAGAACGAGGCACACTACCTGACACGTGAACAAGTCCGCTTACTGATGTCGCATCCGTTCGAGGGAAAGCGTATGGAGTTTGCAAGGCGTATGCTTATATTCACCATCTTCACTGGACTGGCCTACATTGACCTGAAAGAACTCTACCCAACACACATAGAGACAAATGTGGACGGACAGCGTTTCATCAGAAAAGCAAGGAAGAAGACAGGAGTGGAGGCTTTCATTCCCCTTCATCCAGTAGCAGAACAGATTCTCGCAATGTATAACACTACTGACATCAATACCCCTGTCTTTCCATTTCCCAGGAAGAAACTCTGGTATGAGTATGATGATATGGGAAAGATACTTGGTTTTGGCAGGCATCTGGCGCATCATCAAGGGCGGCACACATTCGGGACATTGTTAGTATCCGAGGGTGTGAGTTTTGAGAGTGCAGCCAAGATGATGGGCCACTCCAAAATCAAGACCACCCAGCGATATGCACAAGTCACGACCAAACGTATCTCGCAGGAGATGGACAAACTGATACAGCGCAGAAAAGAAAAAGGACTAACAACGGCAGAAACTATCAAATAGCAAAACAAAGGAAATGATTATGACAACAGCAAATTTTTCAATCATCCCCAAGGATGTCTTTGAGCGAGGCATCATCAGAATGACCGAGGGCGGAATAGTAACCATGCCCGACAAAGACGTGTGGATGACAGTGGACGAGATAGCAGACATGCTTTTCGTTTCATCAGCCACCGTGTTCCGCAAGATACGCTCTATATATAATAAAGGTATCGCACATGAAGAGGACACTCATGGCTCATTCCGCTTGTTCCCCCATCATCCAAATTGGAACATCGACGTGTACAATCTTGAAATGGTTATCCGTCTGGCATACGCCATTGAGAGCCCCAACAGCCGCAAGTTCCGACAGTTCATCATGAACTGTCTGATGGGCAGACCGATGTATGAAAACGTGTGTGTAATCTTGAATATCAAAGAGAACGGCTAAAAGAGAGTGACAAATTGCTATAAAAATAGAGAGAAACAGTCTTCTTTACCTTATTTAAGGGTCAAAGTTCCCGAATTTTGAATTATTTTCGTAACTTTGCGCCCATGCAATGTGCGCATGACTAACAATCATGTACATACTTTGACAAATGACCCAAATAGCCAATAGGCAAACAATATATAGAATCCCCCTCGCAGTGTATGCAAAAGGTTTGGTCGCCCGTCGAGACACTGCTTGGGGGCTGTTTTTTGAGAACAGAGGTAATATGTCAAAATTCAATGAAGCGACAAGAGTACAGATGCCTGCAATGGTACATCTGACTCGCTTGGGGTACAAGTACTTCGGGAAGATTCACGAAGCTACTGAGGGTACTGTCTATGATGGAGATACCAATATCTTGTTGGAGGTATTCAAGAAGAAGTTTGAAGAACTGAATCCCGGTCATGAAGGAGAGTATCTTCAAGTGTTGCGTGACATCCGCAAAGAACTGAATGACGATGACCTCGGCAGAGGTTTTTATAAGCGCTTGAAATCCGTTTCCCCTGTTCGACTTATTGACTTTGACCATCCAGAGAATAACGACTTCCATTTCACGGCCGAGTTTACCTGCAAGAATGGGCAGGACGAGTTTCGACCAGACATCACCTTGTTTGTAAACGGCTTGCCACTTTGCTTTGTCGAAGTGAAGAAGCCCAACAATCATGGTGGGATGGTGGCAGAGAGCACCCGTATGAACATGGAACGCTTTCCCAACAAGAAGTTCCGTCGTTTCATCAATATCACCCAACTGATGCTGTTCTCCAACAACATGGAGTATGATGCCTTGGGTGGTATTGTCCCAATACAAGGTGCGTTCTATTGTACTGGAGCAAGAACTTTTGCCCCATTCAACTGCTTTAGGGAAGAGAATCCTGGCAGTCTGAAGATAGCGCCCTATAACAGAGATTATCCTTACCTTGCCATCGACAAGGTAACGGAAAAGAGGATTCTGAGCGACTATAACTGTCAGGTTATTCATACAAGCCCAGAGTACCAGACGAACCTTGGCGAGAATACGCCTACAAACAGAATCCTCACATCCATGTGCAGCCCTAAAAGGTTGCTCTTTATCCTGCAATACGGCATTGCATACGTGCGGATGGAGCGTGAAGTGGATGGAAAGATAGAATCCACAGACCAGAAGCACATCATGCGTTATCAGCAGATGTTCGCTGCATTGGCTATAAAGGACAAACTTTCCGAAGGGGTCAAATCTGGTGTCGTTTGGCACACACAAGGAAGTGGAAAGACGGCTCTTTCCTACTATCTGACATTTATCCTTAACGATTTCTACGCAAGACAAAACAAGGTCGCCAAGTTCTACTTCATCGTTGACCGCCTCGACCTTCTGGAGCAGGCAAAGCAGGAGTTTGAAGCCCGTGGTCTTGTTGTCGCAACTGCCAACACAAGGGCTGAACTTATGGCGCAGTTCCGTCAGAATCAGGCACAGCAGGGCGCAAGCGGACAAGCCGAGATTACCGTTGTCAACATCCAACGTTTTGCCGAAGACAAGGAAAAGGTGAACATCACCAATTATGCCACTAACTTGCAACGCATCTTCATTCTCGACGAGGCACACCGTGGATATAAGCCCGGCGGCTGCTTCCTTGCCAATCTGTTTGATGCCGATCAGGACTCTGTCAAGATAGCCCTGACAGGTACGCCACTTCTGAAAGAAGAACGTGCTTCATGCAAGGTCTTTGGCGATTATCTTCATACCTACTACTATGACCGTTCCATTGCCGACGGCTACACGTTGAAGATTATCCGTGAAGACATCGAAACATCTTACAGAGAGAAACTTACTCAGGTATATGATAAGCTTGACACTCTCGTTGAGAAAAAGGAAATCAAGAAGAGTGAGATTATTCAGCATGACAACTATGTCAATGAATTGCTTCGCTATATCATCAATGATCTTGTAAGTTTCAGGGCAGCACAAGGTGACAAGACGCTGGGCGGCATGATTATATGTGAAACCAGTACACAGGCAGAAAAATTATTCGCCAACTTTGATGCCATTCAAAAAGAAATAGACCCGAAACTGAACTTGAAGGCAGGGCTTATTCTCCACGACTATGAGGATAAGGAAGTCAGAAAGCAAATCATCAAGGACTTCAAGAAGAATATGACCATTGATATTCTGATTGTGTTCAACATGCTCCTGACCGGCTTTGACGCTCCACGTCTGAAACGACTCTACTTCGGGCGTAAACTCAAAGACCACAACCTCCTGCAAGCCATTACCCGTGTCAATCGTCCTTACAAGGATATGCGATACGGATTCCTTATTGACTTTGCAGACATCAAGCGCAACTTCGACGAGACCAACGAAGCCTATCTGCAAGAGTTGAACCGTTTCAATGATGTGGATGAGACAGGCGAAGGTAACAACACCGATACCTTTACTCAGGTCATCGAGGACAAGGAGGAGATTGTTCGCCAGATGAAAGAAATCCGACAGGTGCTGTTTAACTATTCATACGACAATGCCGAGGAGTTCTCTTCTGAAATCTCCACGGAGGAAGACAAGGCTGTGCTGCTCGATTTGAAGAAAGCCCTGACCTCCGCAAAGAATATGGCAAACATCGTCCGTACATTCGGTGATGACGATATGAAGGAGAAGTTTGCCCAATTGGAAATTTCCAAGTTGCCTGAACTGCTTTCCGAGGTACAGCACCGTATCGACATCATCAACCAGAAGGAGGCTTTCAGCGTGAGCGATGAAACAAAGGTGCTCATCAATGAAGCCATGATGGATATTGAGTTCAACTTCAACAAGATTGGCACGGAAGAAATGCGCCTGATAGCTGGAGGCATAGAATTGAAGGAGAAATGGCAGCGCACTATTTCATCCTTCACTACAAACATTGACCAAGACGACCCGGAGTTCATCACCTTGCGTGATGCCTTTATGGAGCGTTTCAAGGAACATGGCTTTGTCATCGACACCATAGCTAAGTTCAATGAAGAGACAAAAGCACTCGATGACATTATCCAAAGACTTCAAGACTTACAGAAGCGTAATAACGTCCTTCTGAAGAAGTATAATGGCGATGCCAAGTTTGCCCGTGTTCACAAACGTATTCGTGAAGTGAACAAAGAGCGTGAGGATAAGCACCAGAAGCCTATGTTCTCTTTCTTGGACGAGGAAATAATGGTCATACTGAAAATCATCAAGGAAGACATTGACTCCAAGGTCTATGACAGAAACGACATCCTAAAGAAAGATGCCTACTTCAATAGGACAGTACTCGCCCTTATCAACGGCTGTCTGTACCAGTTCCCGCAGATACAGCCAGAAATGGACGATTACAAGTTCATACAGCAGAGAATATCACAGCAATATATCAATCAATATAATGCCACCTACGGCGTAGCATAATCAAGATATGACAATAAAAGAGAAAACCCTCCGTCTCATTGACGAATTGAAATCCACCTGTGCCGCTTACGGCATGGGTAATGACGGTAACGAATATAAGATTATAACACAGGTATTCTTGTATAAGTTCCTGAACGACAAGTTTGGTTATGAAATCAAGAATGCCAGAAGCGAGATAGCAAAGAAGATAAAGGCTGCTGACAAGTGGGAAACTGCTTATGCAGAACTGAGCGACAATGAGCGTATTCTCTTGCAGAGTGCCATTTCGCCTGACGTGCCGATGTTGGAGCCATACCACCTGATTTCAAACCTGTGGAATCAGCAGGGCAAAGGCGATTTCGATACTATCTTTGACAATACGATGACAGATATAGCCGAAAAGAATGCCGATATCTTCTCCACGCAAACAACAGAGAATACCAAGATACCACTCTTTGAGACCTTGACAAACTTTGTTACGGACTCGGCACAACGTGCGCCTTTTGCCCGTGCCTTGGTTGACAAACTGGTGAACTTCTCTTTTGAGGAAGCCTTTGCAGAACATTACGACTTCTTTGCCTCCATCTTTGAATATCTTATCAAGGATTACAACACAGCTGGAGGCGGCAAATATGCAGAGTATTATACACCTCACGCCATCGCTACTATCATGGCACGTCTGTTGGTGGGCGACAATGCCGACCTCCACAGCATGGAGTGTTACGACCCATCTGCTGGTACTGGCACATTGCTGATGGCTCTTGGGCATCAGATTGGAGAAGACCGCTGCACCATTTTCTCGCAGGACATTTCCCAACGTTCAAACAAAATGCTGAAACTAAACTTGCTCTTGAATGGACTGGTGTCTTCACTCGACAATGCCATTCAGGGTGACACCCTCGTTGCGCCCTATCACAAGAGCGATGACGGACAGCTGCTGCGCCAGTTTGATTTCGTAGTAAGCAACCCACCTTTCAAGATGGACTTCTCAAACACCCGTGAAAAGATTGCTGCCATGCCGGCACGTTTCTGGGCAGGAGTCCCGAATGTGCCAGCCAAGAAAAAGGAATCGATGGCTATCTACACCTGCTTCATCCAACACGTCATCAATTCGCTGAAAGAGAACGTAGGGAAAGGGGCTATCGTCATCCCTACAGGATTTATAACGGCTAAGAGCGGTATAGAGAAGAAAATCCTGCAAAAAATTGTCGATGACAAGATTGTGTATGGCTGCGTATCTATGCCATCAAATGTGTTTGCCAATACTGGCACGAATGTATCTGTGTTGTTCTTCGACAAGTCGCGTACTTCCGACAAGGTTGTGCTGATAGATGCCAGCAAATTAGGTGAAGACTACAAGGAGGACAACTTGCAGAAACACCGTTTGCTGCCAGAAGAAATAGATTTGATAGTCAATACCTTCAATGAAAAGAAAGCCATTGATGATTTCTCTGTAGCTGTGACATACGATGAAATCAAGGAGAAGAACTACAGTCTGTCCGCAGGGCAATACTTCGACATCAAGATTGAGTATGTTGATATTACCGAAGAAGAGTTCAATAGCCGAATAGCCAATTATCAGGACACCTTGACTAAGCAGTTTGAGGAAAGTCACAGACTGGAAATGGAGATACTGTCACAACTAAAGCAACTTCAATTTAACGGGTAGGATGGAGCTAAAACGCTATAAACTCTCTGATGTTGCTAAAGTTGAAATTAGCAGCGTTGACAAGAAGACCAAAGACGGTGAAACGCAAGTAAGGTTGTGCAACTTTACTGACGTATATCATAACTGGGCTATTACATCGAATATAGCAGATACTTTTATGGAAGCATCTGCAAACTCAAATGAGATAGAAAAGTTCACCATCAAGAAAGGACAAGTAGCATTTACTAAGGATAGTGAAACGAGGGATGACATAGGCATCCCCACCTATATAGCCGATGATTTCGATGGTGTAATTTTAGGCTATCACTGCGCCTTGATTACTCCTGACGAAACAAAACTTTGTGGAAAGTATCTCAATGCTTTTATGCACTCAGCCTATATACAGAGATACTTTGAACTGAATGCCACTGGTAGCGGTATGAGATATACACTTTCGCTTGACACACTTGAAAATATGCCGCTATTGCTTCCGTTGTTAGAGGAACAAAAGCATATTGGCGAAATCTTCTCATCATTAGACAAGAAGATTTCCATTAATCGTGCGATAAATCAGAATTTAGCGACACCTGACCGTTCATCAGAAGCGGCAGGAGTCCGTCGCGTTGCTTAGTCAGATTTGAGATTTCCTCTT
>JAFUAA010000003.1 GCA_017460915.1 Bacteroidales bacterium
AGGTTCATCAGTGGGTTTTTCTTGGCATTGGAAGAAAATCAAACACGTCAGGACAAGAAGAAAGCCGGCCATTGATGGTTGGTCGGCTCCCTGACCTGTCGTCATATCTTCGCAGCCTATTCCTCACGGGGTTGCTCCCCAACAGAGCCCCGCTATGCTTCAGCTACGGCGCAAAGGTAATCAAACATCAGACTCCCGGGTCGTTTGACCTCAATCTTTCAGCCTGCAATTTGACCCATTGAACAACAACACTCGTTTTTTAGCCTGCAATTTGACCCATACGCCTTTTTTTATTGTTGTTTATTCCTTATTTATCTCATTTGCATCCTTTCGTGTTCCCTTTTGGGCCGACAGCATCGCCCAAAAACACGAAAAGCTCCGCCTCCCGAAAGGCGCGAGCCACACGATGGCCTATCGTCAAAGCCAGCGCAACCATCCCATAATTTTAGGTTAACCATTTGATTCATTTGTACTTACTATAGTAGTTGTCTTGCAAAAAAAGCCTGTCGGGAGCGACCCGATTTGGCGGTGCAAAAATGGTGTTTTTACCTTAAACCCAAAGGCAAAATGTAAAAAAATACGGGGATTTTTTCAAGAGGCTAATGTTCAATGGTTTAAGGGGGGGGCGGAGGGCTAAGGGGAAGCGATTTTTTGGGCCATACCACATAAGTTCCAAAATGGAACAGGTGTTGTTATTATCGAGTTCGGCGCTGGGGCAGATGCATTAACTTTTTGAGAATTTCGGGAAAATCCTCGTTCTAAATTTTGAGAATTTCGGGAAAAATGGCAAAAAAAACTTTGAGGAAGAGAATAAATAAGAATTTTTGCATCAAAATTTGACACACTATGCCAACGGAAAGAGTATTCAAACGCAAAATCTACGACCGCTTGCTGAAATGGAAAGAAACAAGTAACGGGAAATCGGCCCTTTTGGTGCAAGGTGCGCGTCGTATCGGCAAGTCCACCATCGTTGAGGAGTTCGCAAGGCGTGAGTATGCCTCCTATATCCTCATCGACTTCACCACGTGTTCGCAGGAAGTCATGGACTTGTTCAACGATGTATCAGACCTCAATTACATCTTCCTCAGGCTCCAACTGATTTACAATGTCCGTTTGAAAGATCGGAGCAAAGGCTGAAGACTTTATCGAGATAATCTCTGAAATGGAGAAATCCATGACGGTCAACATTTCGCATCATTGCGACGACCCCAATGTTGGCATGGCCGCATACGAAAACCTTCGACAGTATAAAATGTTTGTCGGCGATACGGGACTGTTTGTCACGCTCGCCTTCAAGGACAAGGACTTTACTGAAAACATTCTCTACAACAAGCTCCTAAACGACAAGTTGTCTTCCAATCTTGGAGGTCTCACTGGATGAATTCTGTGAGAAATGCACTTCTCGTATAGCAAATGACCGCTATCTCATATATACGAAAGACTATTTCAAAGAAGGCACCTTGAAATACCTGCCAGCCTATCTCGCATATTTCCTTTAGGTTGATTCTTATAGTAAACAAAATCCCACTACCTGAAATAAACCCGAGTGATGCCCGTGCCGCCCGTCTCGAGCGAGGCGTCGCAGAAGCGTTCCACCTCGTGCATGTGGCTGAGCTTCTCGCGGATGAGCTTGCGCAGGATGCCGTTGCCCTTGCCGTGAAGGATGCTCACCTCCTTGATGCTCAAAAGTTTGGCTTCGTCCAGGTATTTGTCGACGATGTCCAAGGCTTCTTCGGCGCGCTTGCCGCGCACGTCGAGGGTGAGGTCGAAGTGTTCGGCCTTCTCGCTGAGGTCGGCGGCGATGCCTTTCTGCCAATTGCGTTGCGTCTTGCGAGCTTCGGCGCGACTCACCTTGCGGAGCTTGTCGGGGCTGGTGCGCAGGCGGATGCTGTCGAAGAGCACGGTGGCGTCGGTGTCGCTGATGGTCAGGATCTCGCCTACCACCTGCATCTCGTCGATGCAGACGGTGTCGCCCACCTTCAGCGTCACCTCGGTTTCTTCCTTTTTCTTGGCTTCGGCCACTTCCTTGGCTTTTTGCGCGATTTCGTGTTTCGTGTTCTTCAGGTTCTGGCGGATTTCCTTGGTCTTCTCCTTCTCGGCCTGTGCCTCTTTGATTTCGCGGATGGTGCGCTCGATTTGGCTGTTGGCCTTCTGGATCAGCTCCTGGGCCTCGGCGGCGGCGTCGCGGAGGTATTGTTTCTTCTTGCCTTCGAGTTCGGCGAGGAGGTTCTTGTATTTCTCCACCACTTCGGTGAGCAGCTGGTCGGCGATGCGCAAATCCTGTTCTTTCTTGCGGATGGCTTTCTTGTCGACCTCGAGCTGTTGCAGTTGTTTCTCGAACTTCAGGTGCTGGTCGCCGGTGATGTTGGCGGCGTCGTCCAAAATCTGTTTCTGGAAGCCGATTTTTTTGGCGATTTCGAAGGCGAAGGATGAGCCAGGCTTGCCTGTCAGCATGATGTACATGGGTTGCATGAACTTGGTGTCGAAGAGCATGGCGCCGTTGATGATGCCTTCGTGGTTGTCGGCCAGCAGCTTCAGGTTGGCGTAGTGCGTGGTGACCATGCCAAAGGCTTGTTTCTTGTTCAGCTCCAGCAGGATGGCTTCGGCGATGGCGCCGCCTAATTGGGGCTCGGTGCCCGTGCCGAACTCGTCGATGAGGAACAAGGTGCGCTCGTCGGCATGTTCCAGCAGGGCCTTCATATTAATAAGGTGTGAGCTGTAGGTCGAGAGGTCGTCCAAGATGGACTGTTCGTCGCCGATGTCGATGAAGAGGCTGTCGAAGAGGCCGCATTGCGAGTCGATGCGCATGGAAGGCATGAGGCCGCATTGCAGCATGTATTGCAGCAGGCCGGTGGTCTTCAGGCACACGGACTTGCCGCCCGCGTTGGGACCGCTGATGACGAGGATGCGGTTGTGCTCGTCTAGTTGCAGGTCGAGCGGGACGACTTGCTTGCCTTGGCTTTTCAGTTTCTTTTCCAAAAGTGGATGCCGCGCCTGTTGCCAATTCATATAAGGAGTCTCCTTGATTTCGGGTTTCACGCCGTTGATGTCGCGAGCCAGCAGGGCCTTGGCGCGGATGAAGTCGAGTTCGCCGAGCAGGTCCCATGCCTTGCGGAGCTCGGAGAGGTAAGGCCGCAGCAGTCGGGTGAACGCCATCAGGATGCGTTGGATTTCGCGGCGTTCGGCATACTGCAGTTCCTTGATTTCGTTGGAGGTGTTGAAGATCTCGGCCGGTTCGATGTAGACGGTCTGCCCCGTGGCCGACTCGTCGTGGATGAAGCCGCGGATGGCGCGTTTGTCGCCCGCCTTGACGGGGATGACCAAACGTCCGTCGCGGATGGTGATTTCCGATTTCTGGTCGACCCAGCCGGCGGTCTTGGCATCGCCCATGATCTGTCGGATGCGTTTCTCGATGCCGCCTTGCTTGCGGCGGATGCTTTGGCGAATCTCGGCCAGCTCGGGTGAGGCGTTGTCGGGGATCTCGCCTTTGTCGTCGACGAGGCGATTGGCCTCGGTGAAGATGTTGCGGTCGATGAAGATGTTCTCAATCAGCGACTTGAGTTGCGGGAACACGGCGGCGCTTTCCGAGCGACCGAAGCGCAGGATGGCTTCGAGCGCGTTGAGCGAAGGCTTCAGGGCAAACAGGTCCTCGACGCTGAGGCTGGTGCCTTCGATTTGGATGCGGTGGAAGGCCTCGCGCAGGTCGTGGAAGTCGCGCATGGGGAAGGGGACGCCCGTTTGCAGCAGGCGGATGAATTCGTCGGTTTGTTCCAAGCTCTTGACGATGAGGGCTTTGTCGGCCGAGAAAGCCATCTCGTCCGCTTTTTCGAGTCCCATCTGGCTGATGCAAAGCTCGGAGAGCATCTGCCGGATGCTGGTGAAGCCGATTTTCTGTTCGAAGTTTTGTGGATAGATCACTGATTGAGGGTTTTGGGGCGCAAAGGTACACAAAAAAGCCCGAATGCGCGCATTCGGGCTGATAGAATTGCTTTCAAGAACACTTACAAGCCTATCTCATACATATAGCCGTGGTATTGCAGCGAAGCGGCTTTGTCGGGGAAGAAGATGCTGTTGGGGTGTTCCACATTGCGCAGCACGACGTTATTCATCGTGACGGTCTTGGTGCCATCTTCGTTGGTGGTCACATGCATGGTGCCGCTTTGGGCAATGTAACCCGTTTGGGGTTGGAAGGTCCAGAAGTCGCCGTCCAAGGCCACGTGCAGGCAGGGGAAAATGGGCACATAAGGCGTGCCGAGATAGCCGAGGTTGTAGTCGCCGTCGACGACTTGCCCGCCGAGGTAGCTGACGATGAAATAGCGTTTGTGGTCGGCTGACATGAAGAGCATCGACTTGACGTCAAGGCCCAGTGAGGCGAGTCCGTTAAGCGAAGTGATGCCCGCCAGGCCGATGGGGCTTTCGATGTTGCCGATTGTGAACTTGTTGTTCACGTCGAAGGCGTAGGGCGGCAGCGTGCCGCTGAAGTTGAGGGCGAGCTGGATGGTTTGTCCGTTGTCGTTGACGCCCATGCTTTGTGACAGGACGACGGTGTAGGTGCCGTTTTCTTCTGTGACGGAGAGCAGGCCGTTCATCCAATAGTAGGTGTCGCCATAAAACAGGGTGTCGGCGCCCATGATGAAAGGCAGCTCACCGAGGTTGAACTCGTGGAAGCCGACCACGGTGGGGACGGGGTCTTTCGAGTTGTTGCCCATCGTGTAGGTGCCGGGGACGATGTCGCCGTTGAAGATGATGGCAATGCCTTCGTTGTTGGCGGCGGTCATCTCCTTGGCGGCAAGGACGATGGCGTTCTTTTGTCCGTACTTGACGGTTTTGGCAGTGGCGATGTTGTCGGTGTTGTTGCCGATGGCCATTGTGCCGGCTTGCACCTCGGGAGTCACGTCACTGTTTCCGTTGTTTTTGTTGCAACTGGTGCTGAAGAGGGCTAAGCCGCAGAGGAGCATCAAACTGAAAAATACTTTCTTCATGATGATAGTTTTTGATTTGTTTTATTCCATAACGAAAAAAACATAGCAAAAATTGTGCCGATGTATTCGGAGGAGGTCTTCGAAGTGTGTCCAAAGGACGACTTATAGATTCAGTCGTAATTGTATCTCCTCCACTTGTCGTTTCAGTTCCTGCACGGTCTGCATCAGTTGTTCCTCGCGGAAGCGGTTTTCGCGTTGCTCGGGCATCTCCGCGCTGATGTAATGCACAAATTTCCACACTTCTTTGATGTCTGTGGCGGGCAGGTCGTAAGGGTGATAAAGCGGATTGAGCGAGCTGAGGGTCAGTTTGCTCTCGTGCTCGATTTTGTTGTCCACGATCTTGAAGACGATGCCGTCGTCCTGCGTGAGCACGATGTAAGGCTGGCCGCTGCGGATGTAGGTCCAGTCGATGACGTACTCGCCGGTGACGTAGGAGCCGTCGGGGATGGGTAGCATCGAGTCGCCGCTGATTTGGAAAGTGCGGTACTTGCGGTCGTGCGAGAGAAACGGCATCGTGAACGTCGGTAGCACCTTAATATATTCAGGGTCGGCGAAGCCCGTGGCGTAACCTGCCTTGGCTTTCTCGGTGACGAGTTCGATGTTTTCGTTGTTGTCCGTATTGACCGTAGTGGCCAAGACGCGCAAGTTGCTGCCTTTCAGGTGGACGTCGTAGCCGCGCTCTAGTTGCGAGAGTTGGCTCGGGCTGATGGCGCTCAAGTCGACCTTCACGAGGGTGTCGATGGCGATGCCGAAATATTTCGAGAAGGCGACCAAGGCCTCAAGGTTGGGCTCGGAGACGCCGTTTTCGTAGCCGCTCAAGGTGGAGCGTTTCATATCCAGCGCGAAAGCCACATCGTCTTGTGTGCGGTTGCGGTGCTTGCGCAGAAATTTTATGTTCGATTTGAAGTACATATTGATAAAATGATTAGATTTGTGGCGAAAGTTTTGATTAAAAACTTGTCAAAAATACGACTTTTTTGGAACATACAAGCATTTTAGGCAAAAAAAGCGAAAAAAATATGGAACGCACGATATTGCATCTGGATTTGGACACCTTTTTCGTGTCGGTGGAGCGACTAATGAATCCATCTTTGGTGGGCAAGCCCGTCATTGTGGGCGGCATGTCGGACCGTGGCGTCGTCTCGACGTGCAGCTATGAGGCAAGAAAGTTCGGCGTACATTCGGCCATGCCGATGCGCATGGCGCGGCAACTTTGCGGTCAGGCGGTCTTCATCCGTGGCGACATGGAACTCTACAGCCGCTATTCGCGCTTCGTGACCGACATCATCGCCGACAGCGCACCCGTCTATGAGAAAATGTCCATCGACGAGCATTACCTCGACCTCACGGGCATGGACCGCTTCCACGACTGCCAGAAGTGGTCGCACGAACTGCGGCAGAGAATCATCCATGAGACGGGTCTCCCGATTTCGTTCGGCCTCTCGGAAAACAAGACGGTGGCGAAGATTGCCACGGGGCAGGCCAAGCCCAACGGCGAGTTGGAGGTGCCCACACCTTATATTAATAGCTTCCTCGACCCGCTCTCGGTGCGGAAAATCCCGATGGTGGGCGAGAAATCCTACGCCTTGCTGCGCTCGATGGGCGTGGAGAAAATCGGCACTTTGCGCCGCCTGCCGCCCGTGGCCGTCGAGCAGGCGATGGGCAAGCACGGCCTCGACATCTGGAAGAAGGCCAACGGCCACGACAGCACGCCCGTGTGCCCTTACCAGGAGCGGAAGTCCATCAGCAAGGAGCGCACCTTCGAGCAGGACACCATCGACATCGTGGCCATCAAGCAATGCCTGGCGCGGATGGTGGAGAGCCTCGGCTTCGACCTGCGCTCGCAAGGCAAACTGGCGGGCTGCGTGACGGTGAAGATCCGCTACGCGAACTTCGACACGCACGATATGCAGCAACGCATCCCTTACACTGCCTTCGACCACGTATTGCAACAGGTTGTAAACGAGATTTTTAAGAAGCTTTACAACCGTCGGATGATGATTCGTCTCATCGGCGTGCGGTTGAGCGAACTGGTGAACGGCGCGCCGCAATTGGCCTTGTTTGACGACAACACGGAACTGACGCAACTCTACGCCGCAATGGACAAAATCAAAATGCGCTTCGGCGAAGAGGTGCTTCATCGGGCGGCGGGGTGAAATCATAAAGCGGCTGTCGTATCACGGCAGCCCTACACAACAGGTTGTAGGGCTGTCACATCGTGGCAGCCGAAAAAAATGGGTAAAACGGTTTTTCATATACCAAAAATATTGGCGAAATTTCTATATTTGCAAACGATTATAAACAAGAATCATGGATAATAACAACGATTTTTCAATAAGACAAACCACCGATGTTCAACCGTTGGTTGCCGACTTGCGGCAAATCATCACCACGACCCGTAGTCGTGTGGCCACCAATGTCAATGCCGAATTGACTTTGATGTATTGGCAAATTGGGGAGCGAATCAATAGGGAGGTGCTTGGCAATAAGAGAGCAGAATACGGAGATTGTGTCGCAGGTGGCGACACAATTGCAGCAAGACTTTGGCGGCAAGGGCTTTGATGAGAAAAATATCCGAAGGATGATGCAGCTTGCATCACAGTTCCCGGATATCCAAATTGTCGCACCACTGGTGCGACAATTGTCTTGGTCTCATTTTCTGTTAGTTATGCCTGTCAAAGATCCGATGGCGCGTGAGTTCTATTTGACTATGGCAGCCGCCGAACGATGGAGCAAGCGCACTTTGGAAGCCAAAATAGATGGAATGCTTTTTGAGCGAACGGCCATCAGCGAGAAGCCCGATGAACTTATCAGGCAGGAATTGGCCACGCTGCGCAATGACAATGAGATGTCGCCCGACTTGGTGTTCAAAAGCCCTTACTTCCTGGAGTTTACCGGACTTAAGGGGATGTACAGCGAGCGGTCGTTGGAGGACAGCCTTGTTGCCAATTTGGAGCAGTTCATCTTGGAATTGGGTGTGGGCTTCACCTTCGTGGAACGACAGAAGCGAATGATCATCGACGGTGAGGATTTTTATCTCGACCTGCTTTTCTACCATCGGAAACTGCATCGGCTTGTCGCCATTGACCTCAAACTTGGCAAATTCAAGGCGCAGTACAAGGGACAGATGGAATTATACCTGCGCTGGCTTGAGGCCAACGAAATGGAGCCGGGGGAGGAGTCGCCTCTCGGGTTGTTGCTCTGTACGGAAGGAAGCAACGAGCAGATAGAATTGTTGCAGTTAGACAAATCCGGTATCAAGGTGGCGCAATACTTGACGGAGTTGCCCTCAAAGGAAATCCTTCAACATCAACTGCGCAAGGGCTTGGAAGCAGCGCGAGAGAGGTGGAAGGAATAACGCTCCCATTGTCATTTCGGAAAAATGTATATCTTTGCAGCGTTAAACGACGAGGAGGAAAAACATGACAGCCATAGAAATGAAATATTCTTTGTTCAAGGAAATCGATTCCATTGACGACGAGTCGGTGTTATACCAACTAACGGCCTTTATCAAGAGTCTGTTGGGCGTCTCGAAGAGAGAAACCACTCCTGAAGTGAATAAAGACGGAATTCCAGAATTCATCCGCAACATGAGCGTAAAGACGGGCATGACGGGAGATGAAGATGTAAAGGAACTTATGCACAAGCACTGGGAGGAAAAATATGGATAAATTATTTCTTGATGCAAATGTCGTTGTGGATTTCCTCTGCGAGCGTAGCGATGTCGTTTGAATTTACAGACTTTGAAGATGCTATGCAATATTTCTCTGAGAAGAAATGGGGCGCTGATATGATTATCACACGGAACAAGAAGGATTTCCAGAAGTCTCAATTACCCGTTTACGAGCCGAAGGAATATCTGGAGATGGTTAGGAATAGATAGAGGATATTTTTATTTCAGGACCCATTGGCAAGCCCGCCTATCAATTGGAAGAAATGGCGGTCATGGCATGAAGGAATTGGAACTACAGGAAGAAAAATATCCGTAAAAACACCAACATATTGAAATAATGTGTAATTTTGCACCAAACAAACGATAATTATGCTATAAAACAAAGAAATAGATAATAAAACATATTGAGCTTGACGCTCTTGTTCTCACATGACAAAGCTGGTAACTTTCATGGAGCGGGAATGGGACGCGGAGGGTTCACGCAATGGCGTGAATTTTTCCGTAACTTATTCGCTCCTACGGTAAAACCAGCACCTGTCATGTGAATAAGGAAATATTTAGCGGAAGGAATTTGCGCCTTTCTTCAAGTCCTTATCGAAACATCAGATTCTTGCTCAAGAAACAAAGAGCAGGGAAGCCGAAACAATATTATTGAATAGACAGAGAAAAACACACCAATAAACATAAACAGCAATGAAATGGCGTTGTTAGTCTGTAATATTGTTGGTGAGAGTCTATCACATTTTGCTGAAAACAACAATGGAAATGGTAGTTTTAATTATTCGCTTATTCAACAGACAGATTCATCTCGCTATTATAAAGTAACGCGAGGAACTACAATGTGGTGCGCCTATCAATTATATATGACAAAGAAACTCAACGAGAAACACTATGTTATTTCTATCTCTTCTGATGTTTTGGGCAAAGATAATCTAATTACAATTACGGAACATGTTCAAAGATTACTTTCGGCGCATTCGCAAAAAATAGAGATTATCGAAGGCAAAAAGGATAAGGACGGAGGCAATAATAATGCCTTTGTGACAAGAAATACCATCTATTATTCTATTGATTATCCTAAAGAATGGTCAATAGTTACAAATCCAGATTAAATGACAGATGTGTATTTAGGTGATTCAGAGGGTAAAATAGGCTGTACGATTCTTTTCTTCGATACAGACTACTCTCATTCCGAACTTAATGAAGAGGCAAATGCAAATATGAAAAATGTTGGAGCAACAATTATTTCTAGTACAAAGATTAATGTTAATGGACAACCGTGCTATAAGACAATATTTGAATTTTCATTAGGAGATACAGAAGTTAAACAAGTGTCTTATTTGTTCAAAAAAGATGAGACGATTTTAGTGTGAAATTCGGAAATGATAAAAAAGAAGTTGATAAAAGTATTGCTTTAATAGAAAAGATAATGTCTACTTTCAAGATGAAGTAATAGCATGATGCGCAAAAACTTTGATTAAATTCACGGCGAAATTTTCATTTGCACTACGAAGTTGCGACGAAAATTGTATCTTTGCCACGCTATTGAAATTGAAAAGTCAAGAGAAGAAAGAAACACGGTTGGATTTGTGGTGGCACTTATCAGCGAGTTTGCCGCGTGTTTCGGCATTCAGCCGAGGCAGGCCTACGCTTACTTGATGCGATTCAAGGGCCTTCAGCATTTGGAGCGGCATTATAATGTTCTGCATACACAGTCGTTTCCCGATGCTGTTGAGACTATGGCCGAGGTCTGCGCTCATAATGGAGGACAACTGAAATATAAAAACTGACCCCTGAACAAATTCAGATAACGGTTGGAATACAAGTCTGGCTGGAATCTTGACGCTGTTTATCGCACTATTTAATGAAAAAAAGAAAAAAGTTGCGCAAATTGTAAACTATTTCGTATTTTTGCGCTATTGATAAAAACGATATGGAAAAAGGAAAGAAGTTTTATACCCAGGAAGAAATACTGGACGAACTCATTGGCAAGGTGGGGACACCCGAGCGCGACGAGTTTGAAGCGAAACTTAAAAAAGAAGTGGACGAGTATTTCATTGGCGAGGCCATCAAGGAAACCCGAAAGAAACAGGGACTGACCCAAGAGGAGCTTGGCGAGCGGATGGGCGTGAAGAAGTCGCAAGTGTCGCGCCTCGAGAGCGGGAAAAGTATTACCTATTCAACGATTGTGCGGGCGTTTCGCGCTTTGGGGGCACAAACGGCCAGCCTTGACTTAGGCTCACTCGGACGGGTGGCACTTTGGTAGGCCATCGTCATTGCCACAAAAAACTGCCCCACCATCTTCGCTTTTCCATTTGATTGAATGTGGAACGAGGATGGTTTATTTTAAGCCTGAATCCATCTCCATCCCAAAAACTTTGATTAAATTTACGGCGAAAATTTTGATTAAAAACTAATCAAATCACGTAAATTGATTGACGTTCACTCATATAACAGCCTGTGTTACGGAACGATGCACATCCAAGACCTTGTCGGAAAGGCAAAGGAACTGGGCTATACGGCCTTGCCTTTGACCGACATCAACACGATGATGGGCGTGCCCGATTTCGTGGTCGAGTGCGGGAGGAAAGGCGTGCGGCCCGTGGTCGGCGTGGAATTCCGCAACGGCAACGAACTGCTGTATGTGGCCTTGGCCAAAAACAACGCGGGCTTCGCCGAACTCAACCGCTTCCTGACGCAGCACAGCATCAGCAAGCATCCCTATCCCGAAACGGCACCTGATTGGGAACAGGTTTTCGTGGTTTATCCTTTCGGGAAACGAACCATGAACTCGCTGAAAGAGAATGAGTTTCTTGGTGTGAGGCTTTCGCAACTCACCAAATTGTATCATTGCAAGTCGTTTGAAAAAAGGGTCGCCATGCAGCCCGTGACCTTTGCGGAGGCTGAGGATTTCCAATTGCATCAGTGTATGCGAGCCATTGACGAGAATGTACTGATTTCGCGCCTCGAACCTGCCGCTTGCGCCTCGCCCGATGAGGTTTTTATGTCGCCGGAACAACTGAAGGAAGCCTACGCGCAATATCCACAACTGATTGAAAATGCGGAATTTTTGTTGGGCCAATGCGAAATCCACCTCGACCGAAGCATGAAAAACAAACGCTGCTTCACTGGCGACTTGAACGACGATCGCGAACTGCTCCGCAAACTGGCTTTCGACGGCATGATGTACCGCTATGGCACGACCAACAAAAACGCCTACCGCCGCATCGAGAAGGAGTTGGACATCATCGACCGAATGGGCTTTTGCGCCTATTTTCTCATTGCTTGGGACATCGTGCGCTATGCTATGTCGCAGGGCTTTTATCACATCGGGCGCGGCAGCGGCGCCAACAGCGTGGTGGCTTATTGCCTGAAAATCACCGATGTGGACCCGATTGAACTGGATTTGTACTTCGAGCGTTTCCTCAATCCCAAGCGAAGCAGTCCGCCCGACTTCGACCTCGATTTCTCGTGGCGTGATCGTGACCGTATTTTCGAATATCTTTTTAATAAATACGGCTCCGACCATGTGGCTTTGCTCGGTGCGACGGTCACCTTCCAGGGCAATTCGCTTTGCCGCGAGTTGGGCAAGGTGTTCGGTATGCCCAAAGGCGAAATCGACCAGATGGAGCGCAACCCCGAGGAATTTGCCCGTTACAGCAGCCTCGGGCGGCAGATTTTGTCCATCGCCGAGCGCCTCCGCGACTTTCCGCGCCAACGCTCCATCCATGCCGGCGGCGTGCTGATTACGGAAGACCCGATTACCGATTTCGCCGCCCTCGACCTGCCGCCCAAAGGCTTCCTGACGACGCAATACGATATGTATTCCGCTGAAAAACTGGGATTTGAGAAAATCGACATTTTGAGTCAGCGGGGCATCGCCCACATCCGCGACGCGGTGGAGATGGTGGAACGCAACCACGGTGTGCACCTCGACATCCATCAGGTGAACACGCTGAAAGAGGACGAGCTGGTGCGGTGGCAACTGCTGAAAGCCGAGACTTGCGGCTGTTTCTACATCGAGAGTCCGGCTATGCGCGGCCTGCTGCGCAAGTTGCGTTGCAGCGACTACAAGACTTTGGTCGCGGCC
The DNA here is from genome assembly GCA_017460915.1 of Bacteroidales bacterium. Lineage (GTDB taxonomy): Bacteria > Bacteroidota > Bacteroidia > Bacteroidales > F082 > Limimorpha. Next base: position 12,746 of record JAFUAA010000003.1, read on the forward strand.
AGTTCCATCATCCGGCCGGGTGTGGCCAAGTCGGGCATGATGCGCGAATACATCCACCGCTTCCATTATCCTGAAACTGCGGACTATAATCATCCTGTTTTGAAGGAACTGTTGGCCGAAACCTACGGCGTGATGATTTACCAAGAGGATGTGCTGAAGGTCGGGCATTATTTTGCGGGCTTGGACTTGGCCGAAGCCGATGTGTTGCGCCGCATGATGGGTCACAAGATGCGCGACAAGACTGAATTTGAGGAAGTTAAAAACCGTTTCTTCGGCAACTGCAAGGTCAAGGGCTATCCTGATGCCTTGGTGGGCGAACTTTGGCGGCAGATTGAGTCGTTTTCGGGCTATTCCTTCTCGAAGGCGCACTCGGCGTCCTACGCGGTGGAGAGTTATCAAAGCCTCTATCTGAAAAGCCACTATCCACTTGAGTTTCAGGTGGCTGTGATTAACAACTTCGGTGGTTTCTATCAGACTTGGTTCTACTTCAACGAGGCGCGGCGTATGGGCGCAAAAATCCATTTGCCGTGCGTCAATCGGAGTGAATACCTCACCACTTTGAAAGGTCGGACGGTGTTTATGGGCTTCGTGCATCTGCAAGGCGCGGAGCAGCGTTTTGTGGAGCGTTTCTTCGCTGAACGCGAGGCGCGCGGACCTTTCTCCGATTTTGAGGATTTTGTTGCGCGTGTGTCGTTCACGCTGGAACAACTCATTTTGCTCATTCGCGGCGGCGCGTTCAGCTTCACGGGGCGCACCAAGGCCGAACTGCTTTGGCAGGCACACCTGAACAAAGGCCACGGCAAAAAGGAACAGCCCGAAACGCTTTTCAAGGTTGAGAACCAATATTTTGAGTTTCCGGATTTTACGGTCAACGCCTTGCAAAACGCCTACGATGAGATTGAATTGTACGGCTTCCCCGTCTCAATGTCTTGGTTCGATATGCTGAAGACCAAGTTCCGCGGCGAGCTGATGGCTTGCCAGATGCTGCATTTCGTGGGGCAGCATTACCGGATGCTCGGCAAGTTGGTGACGGCGAAATACGTCCGCACCAGCCGTGGCGAGACGATGGTGCTGGGCACCTTCGTGGATGCCACGGGCGAGGCTTTCGACACGGTGCATTTTCCGCAGGTGCTGAAAGCCTATCCCTTCCAAGGCGACGGCGTTTATTTGCTTTTGGGAAAAGTGACGGAGGAATTTGGGCAGCCGTCGTTGGAGGTGGAGAAGATGGCGAGGATGGGGTATAGGAGTTTGGAATGAATTCAGTTGCTTTCGAGCGGATTGGATGCCTCCAAACCGCAATGTTTTTTCGTCTCGGTAGGGTGGGAGGGCAATATAAGGCCTTGGTTTCCCGTTTTATCCACGAATCAAAAAAAGCAAGGACATGAAAAATCTTCTGGACTTTTGGAGAAAAAGCCTCGTATGGGTGGCCTTGTCTTTAGTGGGGACGGGGCTTGCGGCCAGCGCGGGCAATGGTTGCAAAACCGCCGTTGCCGACCAGCCTTCCGACGACTCGATTCCGCAAGCCATTACAAAGAAAATACCCACTTTCCCTTTGGAGGTGCTTTATGTGGTCGCCAAGGAGTACGAGATGGCGGAAAACGGCTCCAGTCGCAAGCAAGCCTACAAGGGGAAACCGATTGTGTCATATACGAAAGACGGCTATGTGGAGCTGCGGCTGATGGAACTCTATCCCGACCTTGCCTACCATGGCGTGGCGGAAGAGTCGCGGCGCTTCTACGATTCGGTGACTATGGCGTATGCCTCTAATGCGGCACGTTTGGGGGTGACAGAGACGACTGACGGCGTGAAAGAAACCAATCCGGCCGACGAAAAGGACGGTATGATGGGTTTTGTCTCTGAGGAAAACGAAGCCGAATTCCTGCAAATGGACGACGACGAGACCGCCATGCTTGGCAAATACGACCTTCTTGCGAGAAGGCGGCGGAATGCCTCTCTGGACGAAATCCTCAGCGTCGCGAAACAGGAAGACGACCTCGATTCCGAGGATTGGGAGCAGCTCGGATTCGTCTGCGTGGTTACCAACGCGCCTTGTTCCCATTTGTATTACAGAATCCTGTTGTGCAAGAAAAGGGCCGAGAACACCGCCAAAGCCAACTTTTCGCGATGCAGCTCTGGGACGCAGGGCGATGCCTTTAGGCACATCGCCGTGAGTATGCTGTTGCGCCGCTACCTGACCGAAGCCTTGTCGTATTTCATCATGGATATCAGCCACGAGCGCATTGTCAGCCGCAATAGGTTTGATTGCGACACTTACATGGATTTGCACAACAATTTCGTGGGCAGAAGCTCCAAATACTGGCGGTTCAGAGGCAAATATGCCGCCGACAAATACGATTGGCGGTTGTGGCTTTCGCGTATCAAGGACTACGTCGATGACGACAAGTCCAACGCTTCGTGCATGGAATGGGACTGCGACACGCCGAAATCCACAGTGAAAAAACAGAGCAAAGCCGCCAACAAGAACAAGTACATCTATTACGATTTGGAGACGGAGTGAGGCTTTGTTGCGGAAAAAAACGTATTTTTGTGGAAAATTAGTTTTTGGAATATGGGAGAGCAAAAGGAAAAGCGGCTTTTCACGGCCAGCGAATACATGAAAGAGGAATATTGCGCCAAAATCGTGCGCATCGGCGAGATGAAGGAGATTGAAGGCTCTGATTTTCTCGTGCAAACCTTCGTTGACGGCTTCAGCATCGTGGTCTCGAAAGGGCAATTCACGGTGGGCGAGCCGGTCATCTATTGCATGAACGAGACCGCGCTCAACAAGGATTTTCTGGCCGTCAACAACCAGTTTGACATCGGTGTGGCCGAGATGAACGCCAACGCGGCGGACGTCGTCAAGCTGAAGGAGGAAGGCAAGATTGACGAGGCCAAGAAACTCGTCGGTTTCTTCAACAAGCACGGGCGCGTGAAGCTCATCAAGCTGCGCGGCTGCCCATCGTATGGCTGCATTTTCAAGAAGGATTCGTTGGTGCGCTGGAAGAAGAAACTGGCCGACGAGAACCTTGAGGACTATTTCACCGTTGACGAGAACGGCATCGAGCACCCGTTCTCGTTCGACACGATAGCCGGCGAGCTGTTTGCGGAGGCATACGTGCCGCCCATCCAGTTCCCGAAAGACGCGACCAAGCGTGAAAAACGCCGCGACCGAGGCATCAAACGCTTTAAGCGCGTCATTCCGGGCGAGTTTTTGCTGCATTACGACACCGCCCAACTGCAAAGCAGCCTTTGGCGTTTCAGCCCTTCGACAAAAGTCACCATCAGCGTCAAGATGCACGGAACCAGCGTGATAGCGGCCAATGTCCTCACGCGAATCCCCGTGCAGATGACCTCGGCGGAACAATGGTTCAACAAGAAGGTGAAAAAGGAAATCAAGCATCTCGGGAAGCAAAAGGTGAATCCGTATTGGGGCAAGGCCAAACAAGAAAAACAATCAAAATCGTTGAAAGACAAGAAAATATCGAATTTTCGGATTGATTACGGCCCGGTGTTCTCGTCGCGGACGGTCATCAAGAACCAGTTCGACTCGAAATACGGCGGCTATACGGCTGGCTTCTACGGCCAGGACATTTGGACCGAATACGGAAACCTGATTTTCAAATATTTGGACAAAGGCATGACGCTCTACGGCGAGATTTGCGGCTACCTCACCCAGTCGGACAGCATGATTCAAGGCCAATACGACTACCGCTGCGACCACGGCAAGAATTTCCTCATGCCATACCGCATCACCGTGAAGCCCGAAAACGGCAGAAAGGAAGAGTGGAATGTACGGCAAGTGCATGACTGGACGGTGCAACTGATGGAGCAGCACCCCGAAATCGCCGAGCGCCTGAAGCCCATCCCGATTCTGTATCACGGCCCCATCGCCGACCTGTATCCCGACATCCCCACCGACGCCAACTGGGGTATGGGTTTCCTTGAGCATTTGGCCAACGACACGGAGCGGCTTGGCATGGAGAAGAACGAGCCGTTCTGCAAGAACAAGGTGCCGCGCGAGGGCATTTGCATCCGTATCGATGACGACCCCGTGGCCGAGTGCTTCAAGTTGAAGACTTTCGCCTTCCTGAAAAAGGAACAGGGCGAAATCGATGCGGGAACGGTCAATATTGAAATGCAGGACGCTTACGCCAATGCTTCAAAAGACGATAATTGATGGTTTGGCCTTATGCCAAAACTATGCAAATTCCTAAAGTCTTACCATGATTTCAGGCCATGAACTCCGTCAAGTCGGAATGTAGGATTTCTTGCAGTTCCGCTTTGTGCTCGGGCGTGGTTTGCATGAAGAGGAATCCCCACACACTCATCGCGAGATTCATGATGTCGCGGGTTTCCACCACACCATGGAAGTGCCGCTTGATGCGCTCGAAGTCGAGTTTGCGGTTGGTGTCGTAAGGTTTGTCCAAGACGATGAAACTGAACACGTCGTTCTCGATGCCGTTCCACATGGTGGCATAGTCGGGATGTGAGCCTTCGAAATAGGCCTGGACGGGCAACAAATGGCAGGTGTGGCGCGTCAGGTCGTTGAGGCACATGCCGGCGAAGCGTAATGGGTTGACCTCAATCGGAATGGCGCGACCCGTGTTCTTGTCTACGCGAAACTCCACGTGCATCGGGAAGTTGCGCAGACCGAGCACGCCGTTCAAGTCGATGCAGAATTGGTTGAAAGCCGGATAGTTGCTCTCAAAAATTTGCTTGCTCATGCAATAGAGGCGGTCACTCACGTCGGTTTCGTTCTTGAAGATGTGGTGGAAAATGTTGATGATGTTGGGCTTGCCCTCGGCATCGTAATAGGCATCCACGGCATATTCCTCGCCTTCGATGAACTGCTCCAATACAAATTTTTCGCTGCGCACCACGGTGTCGGGGAACACGGCGCATTGCTTGGCGAAATTCTGGTCGATGTCGTCCAAGGCGGCTTGCCATTCGGCCTTGCTGCGGACGATGTAGACGCCCACGCTGAGGAAGCCGACGGCAGGTTTCAGCACAAGCGGCAACGGCAATTCGTCAGAAATAAGGTTGTGCAATTCATTCATTTCCACTTCTTTATAGTAGAAGTCGGGATAAATCTGTTGGCAAATGCGGCGGAATTCAGCCTTGTCCTTCAGGATCTTGACTTTTTTCACCAATTCCGATTCGGGCAGTTGGGCATAAAGCCACACCAGCGCGTTTTCCGAAACAGCATAAAGTTGGCCTTTTTGCTGATAGTTTTCAACAAACTGCTTGTCATCCAAAAGGTTCAACTGATGGCCTTGCTGCTTCAACGTTTCGGCCATGTCGTTGTGCAGGACGGGAATTTGTTTTTCTTCCAAATAGGCCACCAAAGGGGCGGATACGTATGGTTTTTCTAAAATGATCATAATGAAATTGTTGGTCGGTAGAGACGTGGCGCGCTACGTCTCTACCAGATTGTGTTTATCTCCAAATATTCTGCGTCCTGTCCGGCCCGTAAGAGACGAACTTGACGGGAGCACCGACTTCTTTCTCAATAAATTGGATGTATTCTTCCAGTTTCTTTGGGATTTTGCCTTCAATTTTCTGTTTCCAGCCAGGGAACGTAAAATAGACGGGCTCCATCGTTTCGGTGCAGGCCCAAAAACGCACACGGCTATTCACTACATGGTTAAAGCGGTAGGCATGGGCTGCCTTGATGGTGTCGAAGTCGTCCATCACGTCGCTCTTCATCATCATCAGGTCGGTGACGCCGTTGAGCATGACGGCATACTTCAGCGCGACCAAGTCGAGCCAGCCGCAGCGGCGTGGGCGACCCGTGGTGGCGCCGAATTCGTGTCCGTTTTGGCGCAGTCTCTCGCCCGTCTCGTCAAACAGCTCGGTGGGGAAGGGGCCTGTGCCCACGCGGGTGCAGTAGGCCTTGAAGATGCCGAACACTTTTCCGATGCGGCTTGGGGCGACTCCCAAACCCGAGCAAACGCCCGCCGCAGTCACGTTCGAAGAGGTCACGAAGGGATAACTGCCGAAGTCCACGTCGAGCATGGTGCCTTGTGCACCTTCGGCAAGCACTTTCTTGTCGTTGTCGAGGGCTTCGTTGATGTAATATTCGCTGTCGATGAATGGGTATTGTTTCATGTATTCGATGCCCTCGAACCAAAGTGTCTCGTATTCGTCGAAGGTATGGCCGTCGAGTCTCAGCTCATTCATGTCGAAATCGAGCATGGCGATTTGTTTCAGGTGCGATTGCTTCAGTTTCTCGTATTTTTCGCGGAAATCATCCATCATGATGTCGCCGATGCGCAGGCCTTTGCGGGCGGTCTTGTCGGTGTAGGTCGGGCCGATGCCTTTCATTGTGGTGCCAACTTTCATCTTGCCCAAGGCTTTTTCGTTGGCGGCGTCCAAGGCGCGGTGGGTGGGCAGGATGAGATGGGCGCGGTAGGCAATCATCAATGTCTCGCGCAAGTCGAAGCCAGCCATGCGCAAACCTTCAATTTCATCTTTTAATATATGCGGGTCGATGATGACACCGTTGCCGATGATGTTCACGCAACCTGGGGTGAGCACGCCCGAAGGGATGTTGTGCAAGACGAACTTCTTGCCTTCGAATTCAATGGTGTGACCGGCGTTGGGTCCGCCTTGGAAACGAGCCACGATGTCGTAATTCGGGGTGAGGGCATCAACGACTTTGCCTTTGCCTTCGTCGCCCCATTGGAGACCTAAAAGGATATCTAATCTGCTCATATTCAACTTTGTTTTTTGTGTCCGTAAAAGATAAGGGAATGATGTGTGATCTCCACGCCAAGTTGCTCTTCGATTGACTTCTGGATTTCGAAAAGTCGCGGGTCGCAGAACTCCATCACGTTTTCCGTCTCCACGTCGATGAAATGGTCGTGCTGGCGGAACTTGTAGGAGCGTTCGTATTGCGCACAGTTGTGCCCGAACTGGTGCTTGATGACCAATCCGCAGTCGAGCAGCAACTCGATGGTGTTGTACAAAGTGGCGCGGCTGACGCGGTACTTGTTGTCTTTCATTCGATTGTAGAGCGAATCGATGTCGAAGTGCCCGTTGGTGGAGTAAATCTCCTTGAGGATGGCAAAGCGCTCGGGGGTCTTGCGCAACTTCCGCCGTTGCAGGTAGTCAATGAATAACTTCTTGACTGCCAGATAGGTGTTGTCAAACGTGTCTTTCATTCCCTTGTTGATGAAGTTGCCGCAAAGGTAGCAATATTTTTCAGAACAATTCTAAATTATTTTCCTTCCGAAGCGTTTTTTCTGATTACTTTTTGCACGTCCTTCATGTGGTTGAGTTTGGCGATAAGGTCGTCAAGCTCCTGCGTGTTGTGGACGAAGATGGAGAGCGTGGCTTCCACCACGTCGTTTTTGGCTTCCATATGGAGCGAGTGCAGGTTGAGTCTCATCTCGTTGGAGAGCAGGTTGGTCATGCGGTTGAGCAAACCGGCCGTGTCCAAAGCCGTGACTTTCAACTCGGCAAGGAAGGCGATTTCGCTCTTGGGTTGCCATTTGGCTTTCACGATGTTGTTGCCGTAGCGCGACGAAAGCTGGATGGCCTTGAGGCAGTTGCTGCGATGGATTTGCAGCGGCTCGCCTGGGAAACTGAACGCGATGACGTCGTCGCCAGGGATGGGGTTGCAGCAGGTGGAGACGTTGAAGTCGAACTCGCCCGACGAGGTGATGGAGGGCGTTTCGTCTTTCTCTTTGTTGTTGCCCAGAAGTCCGAAGGTGATGTAGCGCACGAAACTGCCGTTGCCCGACTGGGGCTTCAGCACGCTGCGGACGACGCGCTCGTCGATTTTGCCGATGGCCATTTGGTAATAGAAATCGATGGCACTGGTGAGTTTTTCGACGGCCATCACCGCGTTGCGGTTGGCTTTTGTTGGGTCGAGGCCGAGTTTTTTCATGATCTCGTTGAACTTTTCCTCGCCTTGCTCGCGGAAGGCGCGGCGGAACTCCTTGATGCCGTTCTTGAGTCGCGATTTGGCTGTGGCCGTGGCCAAAAACTCAAACCATTTCTCCTGCGGATGCTGGGCTTCGGAGGTGATGATTTCCACTTGGTCGCCGTTGCGGAGTTTCCTGTCGAGTTGTGAAAGCTGGCTGTTCACGTTGGCGGCGATGCTGTGGTCGCCGATTTCGCTATGGATGTTGTAGGCGAAGTCGAGCACGGTGGAACCCTTGGGCAGCAAAATCATCTGGCCTTGCGGGGTGAACACGTGGATTTCGTCGGAGAAGAGGTCGAGTTTGAAGTTGTCGACAAACTCAATGGCGTTGTTCGACTCGGTGTTGATGAGGTCTTGGGCTTTTTTCAGCCAAATGTCGAAGCCGCTTTCCGTCTGGTCGTCCGACTTGTATTTCCAGTAGGCGGGGAAGCCTTTCTCGGCGATTTCCTCCATGCGCTGGCTGCGGATTTGCACCTCCACCCAGTTGCCGGTCTGGCCCATCACCACGGCGTGCAACGATTCGTAGCCGTTGGTCTTGGGGAACGAAATCCAGTCTTTCAGTTTGGCCGTGTTGGGACGGTAGAAGCCCGTCAGGATGGCGTAGATTTTCCAGCATTCAAGGCGTTCCTGGTCCACGGGACAGTCGGTGATGAAACGCGCCACGAACGAGCCGTAGAGTTCTTCGAACGACAGTTCCTTGTCGAGCATCCGTTTCCAGATGGAATTGACCGAGCGTTCCTTGATTTCGGCGCGTGCCTTGATGCCTGCTTTCGCCAATGTGACCAAAACAGGTTCGATGAACTTGCGCATTTCGCCCATGCGGTGTTCGCGCACTTCGTCCAAACGCTTGCGGATGTTGTTGTAGATGGTCGGGTTGGTGTATTTCATCGCCAAGTCCTCAAGTTCGATGCGGATGGCGTGAAGGCCCAGGCGGTAGGCAAGGGGCGCATATAGATAAGAGGTCTCCGATGCAATTTTCAGTTGCTTGTGTTTGGGCATCGAGTCGAGGGTGCGCATGTTGTGCAGGCGGTCGCTGAGCTTGATAAGCACCACGCGCACGTCATAGGTCAGCGACGAGATGATTTTCTTGAAGTTTTCGGCCTGCAAGCTCTCGGTGCCTTCCAGCTTGTCGAACTTGGTGAGGCCGTCCACCACGCGCGACACCTTTTCGCCGAACATCTCGCGGAGGTCGTCCAAGGTGTATTTCGTGTCCTCCACCACATCGTGCAGCAGGGCGCAGATGATGCTGGTGCGGCCCAGTCCTATGTCGTGGGCGGCCATGGTGGCCACTTCGATGGGGTGGTAGATGTAAGGCTCACCCGAGCGGCGGCGTTGGTCCTTGTGCGCCTCGACGGCGAAATAGAAAGCCTTGTCGACCTCGGCGAGGTCTTGGGCTTCCTTGCGCGTCTGCCAAGCGTCGATGAGGCGTTGATGTCGTCGCTCGATTTCTTCTTTTTCTTCTTTGGAATAGGTGTCGGGTAAAGCAGGTGTCATAGGCATTCGTCTTTTTCAGACTGCAAAATTAGGGATAATCCTTTTTAGTGTAGGCATCCGACGCTGATTTTTTTTGCGGATTTGGGCGGTTTTTTGGAAAATGATTATCTTTACGGGCGGAAAGGACTGTGAAAATGTCGGCGAAACAAATAGAAATGGCAGAATTGATTAAGCAACTTGGGAGGGAAATCCTTCCTAGGAGAGCAAAGCTGGTGCTTTTCGGCTCACAGGCTCGTGATGACGCTCGCTCAGATTCCGATTGAGACTTGCTGCTATTATTTGATGGTGAGAAAGTTACCAGTGAAGACTTCGACCGTTGGGTTTTTCCATTCATTTCATTGGGCTGGTCGCTTGGCGTTGAAATCAATCCAGTGGCTTATGCTTACGGCGAATGGCAGTTGCGAAAGATTACACCTATTTATAAGAATGTAATGAGGGAAGGGGTTGAGCTATGCTCACGGACGAAGAAAGTGCCCCCGGTTGAGGCATATATCAATAAAATAAAAGAATTAGTTGGATAAAAATAAACAAAAGACAAGATAAACAGAAACTTACATATTAGCAGATAGCACTTGTTGCTGTCCTTGAACACCAAATTTTCCACTAGTCCTCTTTCCTTGGAAATGATAATATCAGCCTTTTTGCCCTTTTCATAAAATCACGGGCATACCTTGTTCTGGTTGCGGGGGCATAAGATCTGCGAGATATTTGTTGTCAGGCCATATGCTTTCGGCTATTTATACCAATCCACTTTCTCAATCTCAGACGCACTTCTTTTCCCGAATATGAAGGAACAAAGGGATTTTTTTGTATTTTTGCACCCAAATCATCAGGAAATCATCCTTTCATGTCAATCTCAATATTGGATAGTATAAAATCCGTTGAAAGACAATATCTTACAGGTGAGGAACCCGTTTTGGTCATGTGCTCTGATAAAAATGCCTATATCTGTAAGTACATGCGTTCGTCTTTCGTTGCGTTCAAATTGGCATGTGAACTGATTGGTGCGCAAATGGCCATGGTATGGCATCTCAACACACCTGAAATCGCTTTTGTGAGAATTAGGCCTTCCCACTGGTCAAAAGGAAGCAATGTCGCTTTGTCGATCGGGAGCAGGAAAATGGAAGGTGTTGTCGATATTACGCCCTCGACCAATAGGGAAGTGAAAGCGTCCACAAAAACGCTGACGCAACTTTTGAAGATTGCCTTGTTCGACTTTTGGATGGCTAATGAAGACCGAAACGCCAACAATGCGAATTTGCTTTATGATGTGGAGCGTGAGAGTTTGGTTTCGATTGATTATGGTTGCATTTTCAATACTGCCACATTTGATTTTCCGCTGTCGCAGTTGACCTCAACTGATACCATTCTTTATTCTGACTTGTTTCAATACTTGATTCAAAATAAATCGCTTGCTTCGTTACAAGCGATGGCCAAACCCCTGAAAGCTTACTATTTGGCTTGTATCAATAGAAGTCGGCAACTCTCTATGCAGGTGATCAAAGCAATGCCAAATGATTGGAATGTGCCATCTGTTATCGTTGGAAACAAGATTAACCAACTTTTTGAATCTGAATGGGTTGATGGCGTTTGGCATAATTTTACTGAGTGTTTAACGGAAAATCTTGTAAAATGAATAGTTTGAGATATAGCATTATTTATGCGGTAATTCGCCCGGAGATTTCGGAACAACTGAGCATTGGGCTAATTATCGTTGATAATCAAAATGTCGAAGTGCGTTACTCGCAAAAGAAGTTAAACCTTTTGCAGGGCATCTTTTCAGAAAAAGAGTTTAGGTTTATTTCAAGGGTAATCAATTCGTTGCAAAGAAGTCAAAGTGTGAATTCCGTGGAAGCGGTCAATTATCTGACTCGGTATTCCAATAACATGATTTCGGTTTCGCCTTTGCAAACCATTGACATGGAGGCTTCAGAACAGACCAAGAACTGGTTGTTCCGTAATTATGTTTATGATAGGACACAAAAAGTTGGCAAACGAGCTTAATTGAAGGCTAAAATGAAGAACATCAGAAATTTTTGCATCATAGCCCATATCGACCACGGCAAATCTACCTTGGCCGACCGCCTTTTGGAACTGACCCATACGCTCAATTCCAAGGAACTTGTCAATCAGGTGCTCGATGACATGGATCTCGAGCGCGAACGCGGCATCACCATCAAGAGCCACGCCATCCAAATGAAATACAATTATAAAGGTGAGACCTACACCTTGAACCTTATCGATACCCCTGGTCACGTCGACTTCTCCTACGAGGTGTCGCGCAGCATCGCGGCCTGCGAGGGCGCTTTGTTAGTGGTAGATGCCACACAGGGCATTCAGGCCCAGACGATTGCCAACCTCTATTCCGCACTCGAACACGACCTCGAAATCATCCCCGTGATGAACAAGATTGACATGGACAGCGCCATGGTCGACATCGTGGAGGACCAGATGGTGGACCTCTTGGGCTGCGACCCGAGTGAGATTTTGAAGGTAAGCGCCCGTACAGGCGAGGGCGTGCCTGCCGTGTTGGATGCCATCGTGGAGCGCATTCCCTGTCCTCAAGGAGACCCCGAAGCGCCGCTTCAAGCCTTGATTTTCGACTCGGTCTTCAACTCGTTCCGTGGCATCATCGCCTATTTCCGCGTGATGAACGGCACGATGCGCACCAACGACTTGGTGAAATTCTTTGCCACGGGCAAGGAATACCACGCCGACGAAATCGGGGTGCTGCAACTGAAGCAAGTACCTAAGAATGAACTCTCTGCAGGTGATGTGGGTTATATCATCTCTGGCATCAAGACCTCGAAGGAGGTCAAGGTGGGCGACACCATCACGCATGTCGAGCGACCTTGCGCGGAGCCCGTGGCGGGTTTCGAGAACGTGAAACCGATGCTGTTTGCGGGTATCTATCCCGTGGATGCCGATGATTACGAGGAACTTAGGGCTTCGTTGGAGAAACTTCAACTCAACGACGCTTCTTTGGTCTGGGAGCCGGAATCTTCGGCTGCCTTGGGCTTTGGCTTCCGTTGCGGATTCCTCGGTTTGTTGCACATGGAAATCGTGCAGGAGCGCCTCGACCGCGAGTTTGATATGGACGTCATCACGACGGTGCCCAATGTCTCGTTCAAGTGCTATAAGACTGACGGTGAGATGATTGAGGTACACAATCCTAGCGGCTTGCCCGAGGTGACCAAAATCGACCATATCGAGGAGCCGTATATCATCGCGCAAATCATCTCGAAGAACGAGTTCACGGGCCCGATTATGACGCTTTGCATCGAGCGTCGTGGCGTGCTGAAGAACCAGGTCTATCTCTCCACCGACCGCGTGGAACTGACTTTCCAGATGCCGCTCTCCGAAATCGTCTTCGACTTCTACGACAAGCTGAAATCCATCTCGAAGGGCTACGCCTCTTTCGATTACCATATCTCTGGCTATCAGGACGCTGACTTGGTGAAATTGGACATCATGCTCAACGGCGAGTCCGTCGATGCCTTGTCCACCTTGATTCACCGCGCCCACGCCTACGACTTCGGCCGGCGCATGTGCGAGAAACTGAAGGAACTGATTCCTCGCCACCAGTTCGACATCGCCATACAGGCGGCCATCGGAGCGAAGATCATCGCTCGCGAGACGGTGCGCCAAGTGCGCAAGGACGTGACGGCCAAATGCTACGGCGGCGACGTGTCGCGTAAACGCAAACTGCTTGAAAAACAGAAGGCCGGTAAGAAACGTATGCGTCAGGTCGGCAATGTCGAAGTGCCGCAATCGGCGTTTTTGGCCGTCCTCAAATTGGATTAATCCTGTAGAGACGCAAAATTTTGCGTCTCTACCGAACAAACGAATAATAAATGAACGACCTCCAATACCAAATCGCCCTCACCCTGATTCCCGGCATCGGCGACATCAGCGGGAAGAAATTCGTGCATTATTGCGGTAGTGCCAGCGCCATTTTCCAAGAGACACGCAAGTCGCTGGAAAAGATTTCGGGAATGCGCGAGGCGACCATCGAAGCCATCTGCAAGCCCACGGAATACCTGAAGCGCGCCGAGGAGGAAATCGCTTTCATTGAAAAGAACGACATACGCCCGCTGTTTTTCCTCGATTCCGACTATCCGCGCCGCCTCATGCAATGCGACGATGCTCCTGTGATGCTTTATTATAAAGGTAAGGCCAACTTGAACGCCAATCGCGTGGTGGCCATCGTTGGCACGAGAAACATCACCGAATACGGTAAAGAAAACTGCAACCAATTGGTGCAAGATTTGGTGGGCGATAATGTATTGGTCGTCAGTGGTTTGGCATATGGTGTGGACACTTGTGCCCACAAAGCTGCCTTGAAGAACGACATCCCGACCGTTGGGGTGATGGGCTGCGGAATGCAGCAGGTGTATCCGGCGGCGAACCAGAAGATGGCTGCCGATATGCTGGAGCAAGGCGGTGTGCTCACCGAATGTATGAGCGGCACCCAGCCCGACCGTGAGAACTTCCCGCGCCGCAACCGCATCATCGCGGGCATGGCCGATGCCGTAGTCGTCATCGAGTCGGCGCTGAAAGGCGGCTCGCTGATTACCGCTGATTTGGCCAATTCCTACAGCCGAGATGTGTTTGCCTACCCTGGTCGCGTGATGGACCTCTACAGCCAAGGCTGCAACTACCTCATCCGCACCAATCGCGCCCACTTGATGGAGAGCGTGCTCAATATGCGCTATGTAATGCGCTGGGATTCAGAATCGAAAGTGGAGAAACAAACGGCCTTGTTCCGCGAGTTTACCGACGAGGAGAGACTTATTATGGACTGCTTCGGGAGCAATGCGGTGGTCAGTTTGGACGACATCATCGTGAAGTCGGAGCTGCCGACCACGAAAATCGCTGCCTTGTTGTTGAATTTGGAGTTTGACGGCGTGCTGATGGCATTGCCCGGAAAAAGATACCAGAAATGTTAGGAAAAGTAATCAAATCGACCGGAAGTTGGTACATGGTTTTGGGTCAAGAAGGTCGGCAATGGGAATGCCGCCTGCGCGGAAAAATCCGCTTGGACGGTATCCGCAGCACCAATCCCGTGGCGGTGGGCGACAATGTGGAATTTGAGCAAGAGCCTGGGAAGGAAACCGGTGTCATCCATAAGATTGAGCCACGCAACAACGTGATTGTCAGGCAGTCGGTCAATTTGAGCAAGGCATCGCATATCATCGCTGCCAACGTGGATTTGGCCATCGTGGTGGCCACACTTTGGCATCCACGTACTTCCACGGGCTTTATCGACCGTTTTTTGGTCACGGCTGAGGCCTATCACATCCCTGCCGCCGTCATCTTCAACAAATGCGACCTTTGGGATGATAACGAAATGGGAGAGGCTATCGACTTGATGGATTATTACGAGGGTCTTGACTATGTGTCGTTTGCCGTTTCCGCCAAGCGAGGTGACTATATCGACCGACTCAAGGCATTGATGCAAGACAAGATTTGTCTCCTCGCGGGACATTCCGGCGTGGGCAAGTCGGCTTTGGTGAATGCCCTCGACCCTTCGCTAAACGTCCGCATCGGCGCGATTTCCGATGTCCACGAAAAAGGCAAGCACACCACGACCTTCGCCGAGATGCACCATTTGGATTTTGGCGCGTGGATTGTGGATACGCCCGGCATCAAGGAATTTGTGCTTTATGATATGGAGAAAGAAACTCTCGCCCAGCGTTTCCCTGAGATGCGCAACCTGATGGGTGGCTGCCGTTTTGCCAATTGCACCCACACCCATGAACCAGATTGTGCGGTGAAAGAGGCCGTCGAAAATGGCGACATTGCCGAATGGCGGTATGTGAATTACATCCGCATGATGACCGACGAAAGCCATGAATCGGTGAAAGACGAATCGTAGGGACGCATCGCATGCGTCCGCAAAACAATGCATTTGCAGAAAATTGAAAAATATGAACATCGCCCTATTTGGAAAAAACATCGCGCCCGAAAACGGGGAATATATCCGACAATTGGTCAAAGAACTGGCTGACAATCAGGTGGAAATTGTCATTTACAAGCCATTTGCCGACATGATTGCCGCTTTCGTCCCCGAAGGCGTGGAATACGATGTTTTCAACTCGCATAACGACCTGAAAGACAATGCGGAAATGCTGTTTTCCATCGGCGGCGACGGCACCATCCTCGACACTGTGCCCTTCGTCCTCGATTCGGGAATGCCCGTTTTGGGCATCAATATGGGGCGGCTTGGGTTCCTTTCCAGCATCTCGAAGGACGAAATCAAGCAGGCGGTGAGAAGCGTCCTTTCGGGTGATTTTTCCGTGGAGCAGCGCACTTTGTTGGAGTTGGTCTCGCCTGAGAAGGTCTTTGGCAACGTGCGTTATGCCCTCAACGAGTTGAACGTCATCCGTAATCCGGAACATAGTTTGCTGGCCATCAAGGTGCTCGTTGACGATGTCTATCTTAATACCTATTGGGGCGATGGCATCTTGTTGGCCACTCCGACGGGCTCAACGGCCTACTCGTTGAGCGCCGGTGGGCCCATCATCGCGCCGAACGCGAAGAATTTCGTCATTACGCCCATAGCCACGCACAATCTGACAGTGCGCCCCGTCGTCATCCCCGACGACAGCGTCATCCGCATCCAAGTGGAGGGACGGGAGAAGAGGTTTGTCTTCAGCATGGATTCAAGAACCTGTGCCTTAGACACTTCCGTTCAATTGAAGGTGCGCAAGGCGTGTTTCTGCCTCAACCTCGTCAGGATGCGCAACGAGGACTTTTTCGGCACCATCCGCAACAAATTGATGTGGGGCAAAGACAATAGAAATTGATTTCTGTCGTTTTCATTAAAAAAATTCCTAACTTTGCAGCCTTGAATTATGGATAGAAAGATTCGTTATTTGCTGATCCTGAGTTTTTTGTCGATTTTCGCGACGGCTAATGCTCAGTTCGACGACCCTAAGACTTTGGAAGTGGGGCCTCATGTGGGCATGAGTTATTATATGGGCGACCTCAACCCGATGTTGCCTTTTGCGCAGGCACAACTGCAATATGGCGGTTTGGTGCGCTTCAACTACAACAACCGCTGGACCTTTCGATTCGACTATAGTCGCGTGAAGGTGACTGCCTACGATGAAGTCGTCAAATGGCGTCCCGAACGCGGGCTGAATTTCACCTCGAACATCAACGATTTCAGCCTCGTGGCTGAGTTCAACTTCCTTGAATACTATACGGGCAATCCGAAAAAGAACGTATCGCCTTACATTTTCGGTGGCATTTCGGTGTTCCAATATACGGCTTATGCCGAAGTGGCTGGCACTATGGTTGACCTGAGCGACCATGCCACCGAAGGCCCTGAGCCGTCAGATGCCAAATGGTACGACAAGATGTTTGGCAAGACCAGCCCGATTGGCGTTTCCATTCCGTTTGGAATGGGAGTGAAGTTCTCGCTTTCGCGCCATATGGGTGCCACCATCGAATGGAGGATGCAGAAGACCTTCACCGACTATCTCGACGATGTGGCTACGGTCTATCCCAAGGAACATGCCTCGGTGGAAATCGATGGCACAGTGTACGACTTGACCGACCCGACAGGCAATTATCATGCTGGCCAGCAACGCGGCAACTCGTCCTTCAACGACTGGTTTGGCATGGCGCGCGCCTCGCTGACCTGGAAATTCAATTTGCCCGACGGAAGGGGCTGTAACCTTAGCAAATTCTGACCTATGGAGCTGAAAGACCAACTGATGCAACAAATCGACCGCGAGCGTTTGCCAAAGCATGTCGCCATCATCATGGACGGCAACGGACGCTGGGCCAAGGAACGCGGTAAACCCCGCTTGTTTGGCCACCAAAGCGCCATCCAATCGGTGCGCGAGGTGTCGGAAGGCTGCGCCGAAATCGGGGTGGAGTATCTGACCTTGTACGCCTTCTCGACCGAGAACTGGAACCGACCCTTGGCCGAGGTGTCGGGATTGATGAACCTGCTGGCCCAAACCATCAGGAACGAGGTGAGCACGATGAACAAAAACAGCATCAAACTCAACGCCATCGGCGACTTGCAGAGTTTGCCCAAGGCCAACTACGACCAACTGATGCAAGCCTTGACCGACACAAGCCACAACACCCGAATGACTTTGACCTTGGCATTGAGCTATTCAGGCCGTTGGGACTTGACGCAAGCCACACGCCACATGGCCGAGGACGTGAAATCAGGCAAACTTGAGCCCGAAACCATCAGCGACAAAACCATTTCGTCCTATCTTTCAACGGCGGGGATACCCGACCCCGAACTGCTCATCCGCACCAGCGGCGAGGAGCGCATCAGCAACTTCCTGCTTTGGGAACTGGCCTATTCCGAGCTCTATTTCACGCCGAAATATTGGCCCGATTTTCGCAAAGCTGACCTCTACGAGGCCGTTTTGAATTACCAACAGCGTGAGCGCCGTTTCGGAAAAACGAGTGAACAAGTGACTACTAAATAATTGAAAACTATGCGATTGAAATATTTACCTTTACTGCTGCTTGCCGCTTTTCTGAGTTTGGGCAACAGCATCTTTGCCCAGGTTCAAATCGGTGACGACCTCTCCGAAATCGACTATGCGCGTCCGAAGGAGTACGAAATCGGAGGCATTACGGTGGAAGGGGCCAAGTATGTCGATGCCACGATGCTCAGCCTGATTGCCAATCTGAGGGTTGGCGATAGAATCACCATTCCTAGTGACGCCGTCTCCTCAGGCATCCGCAAAATCTGGGAACAAGGTCTGTTTGAAGACGTGGCCGTCAATGTCACTGATTTTGTGGGCGATAAGGTGTTTCTCCAAATCGCCATCAAGGAACGCCCACGGGTGTCGAAATTCTCGTTCAATGGCATCAAGAAGACCGAGGCCGACGAAATCCGCAACAAAATCAATCTCTCGCGCGGCGACATCGCCACCGACCACTTGCTGACCAAAACGACGCGTATCATCGAGAATTATTACTACGACAAAGGCTATCTCAACGTCGGCATCGACATCAAGCAGGTGGCCGACACCGCTCGCGAGAACTATATTGATATGGTTATCGACATCGACAAGGGCGAGAAGGTGAGAATCGGCAAAATCAATGTTATTGGGAACGAGGAACTTACTGACGGTCAGGTACTTTTGGCCATGAAAGAGACCAAGGAACGAGGCCATTTCGACCCACTGAACCCGTTGGGTCCCTTGGTCGTCAACACTATCGCCGACGTTGTCACCTTGCATCCGCTGCGCGCCATCAACGGCGTGGAGGAATACTTCTACGACAATTACCGTCCGCGCATCTTCAAGGCCTCGCGCTTCCAGGAAAAGAACTTCGAGGACGACAAGAAGCTCATCATCGACAAATACAACGCCAAGGGCTACCGCGATGCCCGCATCGTCAGCGACTCGGTCTATAGGATTGACGACCGCAACGTGGGTATTGATTTGGTCATTGACGAGGGCAACAAATACCACTACCGCAGCATCAACTGGACGGGCAACACCAAATACAGCAGCGAGACGCTTGACAACATTCTCGGCATCAAGCCGGGTGACGTGTATAATAAGGAGTTGCTCGACAAGAACCTGACCTACAGCGAGACTACATTGGATATCAGCTCGTTGTATATGGACGACGGCTACCTCTTCTTCCGTGCCGACCCCGTTGAGGTGCAGGTGGAAAACGACTCCATCGATCTCGAAATCCGTCTCACCGAAGGCAAGCAGGCCCGCATCAGCAACGTCACGCTGACGGGCAACACCAAGACCTACGACCACGTGGTGCTTCGCGAGCTCTATTCGCGTCCAGGTCAACTGTACAGCCGCAGCGACGTGGTGCGTTCGGTGCGTGAGTTGGCCACCTTGGGGTTCTTTAACCAAGAAAGCATCACGCCCGACGTGCAGCCCAACTTCTCCGACAATACTGTCGACATTGGCTACACCGTGGAGGAGGCCGCTGCCGACCAAATCCGTTTTTCGGCGGGCTATGCCGTCCAAATGCTGATGCTTGAGGCGGGCTTGCAGTTCTCCAACTTCTCGATGCGCAACATCTTCAACAAGAAGGCTTGGCGTCCTATCCCTGTCGGTGACGGGCAGAAGCTTTCGCTGAATGTGAGCACCTTAGGCCGACGTTACATTTATTACGGCTTGTCGTTCACCGAGCCTTGGTTGGGTGGCCGCAAGCCTAATTCGTTGTCAGCTTCCATCTACCAGTCGTTCTATTCGAATGGCTATGAAAGGACGAGCGAACAATATGGTTGGTTCAACATGACGGGTGCCTCGGTGGGCTTGGGTCGCCGCCTGACTTGGCCTGACGACTATTTTGCCTTGTATCAAGGTGTTAACCTAAAACGATACAGACTCAACAACTATTCCTCGTTTTTGAATGTAGGCGACGGCAACGGTAGGTTCAACCTGATTAGCTACAATTTCGTGCTTTCGCGCAACTCGGTGAGCCAGCCCATCTATCCGCGCAACGGCTCCGAATTCCAGCTGGGCCTCGAAATCACGCCGCCCTATTCCTTGTTTACGAATAAGAACTATTCCAGCCTCTCCGACAATGAGAAGTATAAATGGATTGAGATGCACCGCTGGACCTTCAAGGCCGCCTGGTACACCGAGCTTTATGAAAAACTCGTGATGATGACCCGCGTGCGCTTCGGCTACTTGGGTCACTACAACGACCAAATCGGTCCCACGCCCTTCCACCGTTTCTTCCTCGGTGGCGATGGCTTGAGCAACTATTCGGTCGACAGCCGTGAGCTCGTCGGTATGCGCGGCTATGGCAACAATGCACTCACGCCAGGCCATTACAACAGCACTGGCGCGGGCGGCAGTGGTGGCGACATCATGACGAAATACACTTTGGAGCTGCGTTATCCGCTTTCGCTCAACCCGCAAGCCACTATTTACGCCCTGACTTTCCTTGAGGCGGGCAACTGTTGGCTCGGTTTCAAGAACTTCAACCCGTTTGAGGTGAAGCGCTCGGCGGGTCTCGGTGTGCGCATCTATCTGCCGATGTTCGGTTTGCTCGGCCTCGACTGGGGCTATGGCTTCGACGACATCTACGGCGTTGCAGGCGAGAACCACAGCCAGTTCCACTTCTCCATCGGTGGCTCGATTGATTAACCATCAGTGGTCCCTGAGCCTGTCGAAGGGCCGCTCATGTTTTTGGAACGATTATTGATAATGCAAAAGCAAACAAATTAGAAAACGATAAAACAATGAAAACATTCAAAACCTTAATCCTAACCGCTGCCTTCGTGTGTGGCGGCATCATGACTGCCAATGCGCAACTTGGCGGTGGACAAAAAATCGTCTATGTCGACTCGGAATACATTATGGAAAACATTCCTGAGTATGGCGACGCCCAAGAAGAACTCAACTCTTTCTCGACCAAATGGCAGAACGAGGTGAAAGCCATCTACGACAAAGTGTCGGAGATGTACAGCAAGTACCAAACCGAGATGCTGCTGCTTTCGGAAGACCAGAAACGTGCTCGCGAACAAGCCATCATCGACAAGGAGCAAGAAGCCAAGAACCTGCAAATGCAGTACTTTGGCGCAGAAGGCCAACTTTACCAGAAGCGCACCGAACTCATTCAACCCATCCAAGAGAAGGTCTACACGGCCATGAAGGAAGTGGCCCAGACCAAGAACTACGCCTTCATCCTCGACCTCGCTTCGGGAACCTCCATCTTGTATGCCAACGACAAGAACGACATCAGCGATGAGGTGCTCGACCAATTGGGCAACGTGATGCAGACCGTGCGTCGTGAAGACCGTCGCAAAGCCAATGCTGGTGTCGGTTCGGGTACGCCAGGCACAGGCAACGCTGGCAGTGGCAAATCGGGCTCTACTGTAAAACCCAAGAAATGAAGAAATAATCGACAGGTTTAAGCAAAAATTCGTATCTTTGCCGCTTGATTGTTAGAGGTATTAGAGTTAAATCATTAAAAATCAATAAAATGAAAAGAGTATTCAAAGTATTGTTCTTGGGTGTTGCCTTGTTCGTGATGAGCGGTGTGGCTAATGCTCAAGTGAAGATTGCCCATGTCAACACGGCTGAAGTCCTCGATGCCATGCCTGAAAAGGCCAAGGCCGAGAAAGACTTGGAGAAGTATTACAACGACCTCCAGACCCAGCTCCAAACCATGGCTCAAGAGTATCAGACCAAGATGCAGGACTATGAGGCCAACCAAGCCACCATGTCGAATCTGGTGAAACAGTCGAAGGAAAAGGAAATTGTTGACATCCAGAATCGTATCGGTCAATTCCAAGCCAACGCTGAGGCTGATTTCGAAAACAAGCGTGCCGAACTCCTGAAGCCCATGCTCGACAAGATCCAGAATGCCATCAATGCTGTCGGCAAGGAAAAGGGTTACACCTACATGCTCGACCTGGCCACGGGTGCCGCAGTCTATATTGGTTCCGACGCCATTGACGCCACCAAGGACGTGAAAGCCAAGTTGGGTATCAAGTAAGAATAGGTTTATTAAGTATAGTTTTTTTTCATAGTGAAGCAGCCGACTCATCGAGTCGGCTGCTTCTTTTTTACCTGATGTCGTCGCGTTTGATTTTGGCGAAATGCAACAGCTTCAAGATGCCCAAAGGCTTATGGTCGTCCTTGTTCTTGAGGTTGAGGTAAAGCCCCAACTTTTTCGCAATCGGGATTTTGAAGGTCTCCACAAACTCGATGAGTGTGCCGTCGGGGTCTTCCACATAGGTGAAATGCCCGTCGGCATCGCCCATGCCGAAGTCGGCGCCGCTGTCGCAGACGAAAGGATGCCCCATGGCCTCGGCTTCCGCCTTGACGGCGTCCATGTGGCGCACATCGAAGCAGAGGTGGATGAAGCCTGGGTCACCCCAATAGCGGTTCTCGTAAAGTTTCTTGCCAGGAGCTTCCACGTTTTGAATCAGTTCGAGGTGAGAGGTGCCCATGATGCGGCTCAGCGGCCCTTCGATGGGCTTGCTGCGTTCGAGGATGACGCGGCGCACACGCCCCTCGCCACCAGGAAGGCATTTCAGGTCGTCGAAGACTCCTGTTTGGTCGAAAACGATTTTGTCGTACTCAAGCAGTTGGGTGTAGAAAGGCAGCGACTTGTCGATGTCGCTCACGCCAAGGGTCGCGCCGTTGGCGCCGCCGGTGGCTTTCTTCTCGTCGATGAAAACGTAGTCGTCTTGCTCCAGTTGAAACAGGTTGCCGTAAGGGTCCTTCATGAAGAACTCCTTTTGGCCAGTGGGCGAGGTCATGATTTCACTGATGACATCGAGGCTCTTATTAATATAGGTGTTGTAGGCCGCCTCAATGTTGGGGCTTTTCACTTTGGCGATGAGTATGCCCAGGTCGCCGAGGCGGACAGGCTCCTTCAGGTAGTTGAGGTTGCGGCTTTTGGGCTGCCAGATTTCAAAGCCGCCGCCGCCACGGATGTTGACAGCGATGCCTGAGCGACGCGGTTGGGGCTTGCCGCCCGTGTAGGGCAGCATGCGCTCCGCCACGCCTTCGTCGTCGACGATCTTGATTTCGAAGCCGAAGTTGTCGTAATACCATTTCCAGGCTTCGACGAAGTCGTTCACGCCGATGCCCACTTGCTGTATGCCGCAGATGATTTTCTCTTTCATGTGTGTTATAGTGGTTTTTGGCGCTCTGCGTCATTGCGAGGAGGAACGACGAAGCAATCCAGAAATCGGTTTCTTGTCTAGACTGCTTCGTGCCTCGCAGTGACGCGAAGCGAGTTATGTTGCACTTATTTTTCTCGATAGTTTATAATACAAAGGTAAGCAATACTTATGGATATACGCCATCAGCAGCTCGGTGCGCCCGATGAGTTTGCGATGCTTTTGTCGCTTGATGGCCCGCACGGCAATGGCGCCGCATTTCTCCACGCTGAGGCCGTTGGCTTGTCCGGCGTCCATCTTGGCGTGGGACGTGCCGTCGCCGTGGAGGGCGCTCTTGCTGATTTGCGTGTTGATGCGTCCCGGGATGAGGAAAGTGACGTTGATGTTGTCGTATTCCAGTTCCAGCGACTCATAAAAGCCGAACAGGGCATGCTTGGCTGCGCAATAGGCCGACCGCAGCGGGAAGCCGAACAAGCCCGATAGGGAAGTGGTCACGCTGAACTGGACGTGGTCTTTGGCGAGAATCATCTCCTTGAATTTCTTCACGAGGTAGACCCCACTGAGGAAGTCGATTTTCAGGATTTTCTCGTCCACGCTGATGTCGGTGTCGAGGGCCTTTTCACGTTGCGAGATGCCCGCGTTGAGCACGAAGAGGTCGATGCTGAGGCCGCTGTCCATCACGAAGTCGTGGAGGCGGTCGATGGAGGCGTAGTTGTCTAGTTGGGTCTCGGTGGCGTAGGCGCGCACACCGTATTGTTCGCACATCGCCTTGGTTTGGTTGAGGTCGTCGATGCCTAGTCCCGTGAGGACGAGGTGACAGCCTTCCTGAGCCAAGTGCAGGGCGATGCTCTGCCCGATGCCTGTGCCGCCGCCGGTGATGAGTGCCGTTTTGTTTTTGAGATTTAGCATAGTGTTGTCGTTCTTCTGGATTAACTCCGTTGAATCTTCGATTTGCTTCATCGTTCCTCCTCGCAATGACGCTATGCGTGTCGAAAGCGTCATTGCGAGCGGAGCGCGGCAATCCATGTTCACGGCTGCAAAAATAAAAATAAATTCGTCACAGTTGGGACAATCAATATATTTACTAATTTTGTCGCCTATTATTTGGTAGGGGGCAGAGACGCAAAATTTTGCGTCTCTACAACAACATTTCAACGATTAAACAATCAACAAATCAACAACATGGATATATTTGAAAGAATATCAAAGGATTCTGGTGGCCCGATTGGGCAGTACCGCGAACGCGCCGACGGTTACTTTGCCTTTCCGCGTTTGGAAGGCGAACTGGGACCGCGCATGACTTTCAATGGCAGGGAAGTGCTCTGCTGGAGCTTGAATAACTATCTGGGTTTGGCCAACCATCCCGAGATTCGTCGCGTGGATGCCGAAGCCGCCGCCAAATACGGCCTCGCCGCCCCGATGGGCGCCCGCATGATGACGGGCCACACCCGCATGCACGAGCATTTCGAGCACGAGCTGGCCGACTTCGAGAAAAAGGAAGCCGCCTACCTCTTTAACTTTGGCTATCAGGGCATCGTTTCTACCATCGACACGCTGACCACCATGCACGACGTCATCGTTTACGACAACGAGGCCCATGCCTGCCTGCTCGACGGCATACGTCTGCACATCGGCAACAAGTACAAATACCGCCACAACGACATGGCCGACCTCGAGAAGAAACTGAAGGTGGCAACCGAGGTGGTGGCCAAGACGGGTGGCGGCATCCTCGTCATCACCGAGGGCGTTTACGGCATGACGGGCGCCTTGGGCGACCTCGCTGGCATCGTGGCCCTGAAGAAGAAATACAATTTCCGCATCCTCATCGACGACGCCCACGGCTTCGGCGTGATGGGCCCCAACGGTCGCGGCACATCCGAGCATTTCGGCGTGATGGACGACATCGACATCTACATCGGCGCCTACGCCAAGGCCATGGCCATCATAGGCGGCTTCGTGGCTGGCCCGAAGTATGTGATTGAGTATCTGCGTTATAACATGCGTTCGCAGATGTATGCCAAGAGCTTGCCGCTGGCCATCGTGGAAGGTTGCGAGAAACGTCTCGAAATCATCCGCAGTGCCGAGGGCGACGCCCTTCGTGCCCAGCTGTGGAAGGTGACCCGCGCCTTGCAGCAAGGCTTCCGCGACTTGGGCTTCGACATCGGTCCCGCCGAAGCGTGCGTGACGCCGGTACATGTGCAGGGCGACGTGGTGCAAGCCACCAACATCGCCATGGACCTCCGCGAGAACTACAAGATTTTCTGCTCGGTCATCACCTATCCCGTCATCCCCAAGGGCATGATTATCTTCCGCATCATCCCGACGGCGGCCCACACGATGGACGACGTCAACTACACCTTGAACGCCTTCAAGGAAGTGAAGCAGAAACTTGACAAGGGTTTCTATGACGGCACCGAAGTCCCCAACATGAGGATTGAGTAAGCCTTTTCGTTAGTCTAAAAAAAACGTCCTTTCATGTCATTCCCGCATGTAATCTATGAAAGGGCGTCTTTTTTTTGTTTTTCGTCCAAAAGTAGGTAAAAAACCATAGATTTGGACAAAAGTTGAATTCATGACCTCCATAAAGGAGCAAACAAGTCCCTGGTCGTCAGTTGGCTGTGGGCGATGGATGAATGTGCGCCTCTTGCTATCCCCATTGGTGTTACGAAGGTGTGCACCACGCCATGGGTCACCTTGGCCATCTCCATGAACAGGCTCTTCCGCTCGTTCAGTTTTTGCTCGTATGCCTTTGTGATCACAAAGGGCGTTTCCGAGAATTTCATTTCCACGAGATGGATGATTTTGTCGGCACGCTTGATGATGAGGTCGACTTGCGCCCCTTTGCGCTCGTCGCCTTTTTGGGGGACAAAACGCCATGACGAAGCTTCTGTTGCCATTCCTGAGATGCCGAGTCCCTGCTTGATGTGTGGCAAATGACGCAGGCAGACCTCCTCGAAAGTGAAGCCTTGCCAAGCCTCGACGCTGCGGTCGGTGAGATGGTGTTGCCAATAATGCTCGTCGTGCGAACGGTTGCCTTTCACAAAATGGAAATAGAAAAGGGTGTAGAAGTCGGACAACCGGTAGAGCGTTTGCTTGTTTTTGTTGCCAAATTGGGCATACGACACGATGAAGTCGCAGCGGTCGAGGTTGTCGAGCATCTTGGTGAGCCCGCCGCCGCCAAATCCGGTGGCTTCTTCGATTTCTTTGCGCGTGAAGCCCTGTCGTTTGGTGGAGAGTAGCTTGACGATGGTGATATAACGGTCGGCTTTGTTGAAGAGGGCGTTGTAGAGTTCGTTGAACTCGTTGCTCAGGTCGCCGCCAGGGTGGAACACCAGCGTGTCGACGTTTTCGGGCAGGCTGAGGTAAGGTCGCAGCAGGCTGAGGTAATAGGGCACCCCGCCAAACAACATGTAGCATTGGAGGATTTGGTAGTCGTTCCAGTCGAACCCATGTTCGCGGAGATAGGTCTTACATTCGTTCAAGTAGAAAGGGCGGAGGTAGATGCGGTGGGTGATGCGGTTGTGAAGCCCGCCTTGGTTGTCCTCGATCTTGTCTTTCATCCAGCTCGTCGCGCTTCCGCAGGCCACCAGCACGATGTCGTCGCGTTGTTGCACCCAATTGGACCAGAAGTATTCCAATTCGTCCACGAACTCGCTGCCTTGCGTGTCAATCCAAGGCATTTCGTCGAAGAACAGCACTTTGCGATTGTCGGTGCATTGCTCCAGGTAAGCCTCCAGATGCAGGAAGGCCTCGTGCCAGTTGGTGAGTTGGGGCAGGTCGTTTTTGCCCGAATAGCGGACGAGCATTTCGCGGAAGTTCTGTAGCTGCACTTTTTTCTTCTGCCGATGGGCTCCTACATAATAAAAGGTGTAACGGTCTTTGAAGAAACGGCGCACAAGGAAGGTCTTTCCCACTCTGCGACGGCCATACAGGACGACCAACTCAGAGCGGTTCGACTCCACGGCCCATTTGAGTTCCTCACATTCCCGCTCGCGTCCGATGAGTCTTTCAGGGTTTTCCATTTTGTCCGATTCATTAATGATGCCGCAAAGATACACTTTCTTTTCGACATGGCAACCGATTTTCGTCCAAAAGTAGATAAAAAAACATAGATTTGGACAAAAGTTGATTGATTTTTGTCCAAAAATTGGTAAAAAAGTATGGATTTAGACAAAATCCAAAATAATTCACCAAAAGCAAATATTATGCGGTCTTGTTTTGAAAAATTCCGTACCTTTACACCTGTAAGAATTAACGAAATTAAATTAAATAACTGATAATGAAAAATTTACAAAAATTATTGAAGAGGTGGGGGTAAAGCATTAATTCTCCTCCTTGCAATGAGTGCCCTGCTCGCACCCACGAGGGTGATGGGGCAAAACAACCCAGAAAAATCATGTTCGGCACCGTCGAATTTTCAATTGATTTCGGTAAACCCCATTTCAGTGACGCTGGATTGGACGTCAAACGGTAACGAAACGGCATGGGAAATCCATTACTATGATTATAGTACCTACAGTGAGGCTGTAGTTGAGGATATTACGGAGCATCCGTATACCGTGGCAGGTCTCCAAATGAATTCAGGATATTATAGCTTTCAAGTTCGTGCCGTTTGTGAAGACGGTAGTGTTAGTGAATGGGCAGGTTGGTTGGAATGTACCACGCCTTTCTGCAATGCTGAAGACCAGTGTGAACTGCATTATGAACTAAGGAGCAGTGAAAGTTATGGATGGGAAGGACAGTTCTTTTCTGTGTATTACAAGCTCGCCGAGGGCGAAGATTTATTAGTAGAGGATAGGTATTTAAATGGATCCTTTGCCGAAAACGATTTGCTCCTGTGTGATGGCGTCACCTACGATTTCGTTTGGAATGTTGGTTCCACTTGCGCTTTGGAACACTGTTCATTTGTCATTTATGGCCCAGATGGCGAACCTATCCTGAAATCTGTTCCATTAACCAATTTCAACCCGCCACCCATTACTACGCCCGTGTGTGTTCCGTTTGTGGCGCTGACGATTATAGCGCTTGGGTCAGGCTCGATTTCTACACCGATTGCGCCCCACTGGAGGTGGATGCGAACAACCCTATTCAGAAAACTTTGACTCCTATGACCCGTATGACCCCTATGGCGGCGGGGAATGGAAAGGCACAAGAAAGGAAGTCTCAGAGTTGTTGCCTCTTTGCTGGAGCTCTTGGAATGGTTCTAGTGGAAGCATGTTTCCCTACTACAAGGCGCATTCGGACGGTTTTGTCCTGCGAAGCGGCAAGGGCTACCTACCTTTACCATCCAACAAAATAAACAACATACAACAATGAAAAAGCAACTACTGACAATCGCAATCGTCCTCGGCCTGTCCGTGCCGACCATCGCCGACCCGATTCAGGGTGGCGGCTTGTTCCAGCGCGGTGCCGTCAGCGATGAAGCGTAC
>JAFUAA010000004.1 GCA_017460915.1 Bacteroidales bacterium
GATTGACAGCGTGCTGCGCATGCCTGCGAGCTTCAAAGAAAGCGAGCGCATGGACATGGCCCTGCTGCAAGCCGAGGCCCTGTTGGGCGACCGTGGGCAGGAGATCTCGCCCGTGATGGACGACGACTTCTTCGACGACCGCCCCAACCCCAGCACCAGCCCCGAGCTAGAGCGCGCCGCCGCTTTCTATGCCAAGAAAAAAGAATACGCCAAGGCCGCCCATGCCGCGCTCTACAGCGGCTTCGTGCAGCAACACTACGACGAAAAGGAATCCGCCATGCGGTCGTTCAAGGAGGCGGAGCAATATGGCATGATGGTGAACGACAGCCTTACCGTAGCTCGGGCGGAGTATCGGATGGGGAAGATGCTGTATGATGAATACATGGAGCCAGAAGCCCAAGACATGTTTCAAACATCCAAGAAGTTTATTGGTAACCATCACATCGAAAGAGCATCGATCGAAAATAGCGAAGCCGTAACCTATATCCTGATGGGGCAATTTGACAATGCCGATGCCTGCCTTCAACGTGGAATGATGCTGGCCGAAAAATGGCATTCCGACAAAGTCATTCGTAAAATCCATAACAACTATTCGGTGCTATACCGCCTCCAAGGCAAGTATGACCAAGCCGTTGATTGCCTGCATCGAATGACGGGCAACCCAAATCTTGGCGAAAACGACATGTTTGTGCTAAACTTGAATTTAGGCAATGTGTATTTTGACATGAAAGAGATGGATTCTGCCACCAAATACTACCAATTTGTAGAATTGGCGCTACCCAAGGTCAATGTAAAAAAAGAGACTGTTCTTGCTGCATACGAAGCGCTTTACCGTTTCGCAGCAATCCAAAACGACGACTCTTTAGCCTTACAATACCGTGAGATGCACGAAAGGGGATTGTATGACTTGATGGTCATGCGGCAAAATCAGACTATCTATAGAATTCAACAGCAATTCGACTACGAAAGCCTTCAGAATGCAATGAATAAAGAACTCCTTCGAAGGCAACAAATTATCACTTTATTTGCCATATTCACCATCATCGGATTGGCTGCATTGGCAATTTCGCAAATTCGTCTGGCAAAAATCCGCGAGCAAGAGGCTATAGCGAAAGCCAACTTGTCTCATTTTACGCAACAAAACAAAGAGTTGCAACAAAAACAAGCGACCACCGAAAAACAGATGATAGGTCTGTCGATGGCAAACGAAACCAACATAAAAGCATTTCAGGACTTATCCCAAAAATACCAAGCGCTCCAGGACACATGCAAGGGATATGCACAAACGCTCTCGGATGCGCTTAACAAGGAAGCGCTCATCATGCGAAAGTTGGACATCTATTTGGGCAATAAAGGAGAAAAAGCATATTTGGCAGCCCTCGTCGAGGCCGTTTTTGAAGGTGATGACCATTGGGAAGCCTTGATGAAAGTGTTTGATGCACTTTATCCCAACGTAAGGGAAAGCCTTTTGTTGCAATACCCCGACCTGACAGAGATGGAACAGAAGGATTTCATCTTGTCTTATTTCAATGTGTCGCGCGATGACGAAGCCGTCATGTTCAACAAGAGCGTTCACACGGTTGACAAGTGGCGCAACGGAGCCCGGAAGAAAATGCAGAAAAAAGAAGGATCAAGGCAGGACAACAGCTAAAGCGCGGTGCTCTTTCTTTGTTTTATTATGCAAATAAGTTTGTAAGCTTTCGAAAAAAGTTCGTAATCAAGAGATTTACATCTTTCACATTAACAACATTTTGCAAACCAAATCATACGGAAAAAGTTCGTAATGGGATTCGTATCCATCCTTAATTGTTGTTTTTTTGCACCGTGAAATTTAATCACGACATGCATGTCATCAAATCGTTTGTCAAACTTAAAATCTAATCAACTATGATGAACAAAAAACACTCATCATCTTTGGACTCTGCACTTGGGGGCTCTGCTTCGGGGAAGCGCAAGCCGCAAACAAGGCCCCAACACCTATTATTATTAATAAGTGGGAGATTGCAGACCCACCTCAAGGCTATGAAAAGATAAATCTACACGGCACTTTGATGCTAGGCGTCGGCCCCAACGCCGTCGTAGCCGGTGCCAACGACAACGCCGTCTACATCGGCTTCAACCAGGACTTCGGCAACGTGAGCATCTCCATCTACAACGAGGCAGGCCTTGTGGTCTACAGCACCGTGGTGAACACCTCGGTGCAGCAGGAGGTCATCATCCCCTTCACCTCTGCCGCCAGCGGCACTTACACCCTGGAACTTAGCAGCACCAACGGCTATGCCGATGGGGATTTCGACAAAAACTAATTCAATCAAACTCAAAAATCATGAATAAAATAACAAGAAGAATCCTATTACTACTATTTGTTCTTGCAACAAGTGTGGTAAAGGCTCAAACAAGGGAGTATTATTTTATCAATTCAGCTCCCGCAAATGGTATATCCATCTTGCGAAATGACATCAAAGGCTTCCATTTCAGGAATTCTGTAAAGAGCCTTAAACTTGATTCGGTTGCCATCAATGGTTATTCGGGTCACCAAATCAATGCCACCGGCATTTTTCTTCCAACCGCTACTGGTGCGCCTAATATCCCAACATATTGTCGCTCCATTGCAGTCCCCAACGGGGCCACAGTAAGAGTTGAATATCACAGTCTCAACTCCCAAACCATCCAAAACGTTGATTTGCTGCCCTCGCCTCCAATTCTTGCCGAAACCGACACCTCGCTTATCACCTACGAAAAGGACAGTTCCATTTATTATGTGAACGCCTATTATCCTGCTCAGATAGTGTCTGTTTCAGACACATTCAGTTTCAGGGGCGTGAACACAGTGGACATTTCCTTCTCTCCTTATCAATACAATCCGGTCACCAAAGATCACTATCTTTGCGGCGCAGGACAATCCTGCACCGCAAAGATAAAATGAAAACCGCTTCTCTAACCTTTAAAACCCAAAGTAAAATGAAAAAAGACATCTATTCTTCAAGATTCACAAAAGGCATGACCTTGACCGTAGCGGCCTTGCTCTTTCCCATAATCGCCATGTCGCAAGTCCGCATCGACTGGCAGCAGTGCTACGGAGGTGTGGGAAGGGATTACGCCACCAGCATCTGTAAAGCAGGGAACAGTTTCCTTGTTTTGGGAACCGTCGACAGGCAACAAAGTCCAACCATGATCGACTGCGAAGGCTCCTCGTTTTCCAAGCCATGGTTGATTCGGATTGACGACCAAGGCACGCTGCAAGACCAGCAATGCTGGAACGATTTCCTGTATTCAGCGAACTCAATATCCATCAGAAAAGCCCAACAAATGACGAATACTACTTGAACGCACATGAGTCTGGCAGGTTCTCACTTCTAAAAATAGACGATGGCTTTAATGAGATTTGGAAACGAGAAATTGGGTATTTTGGAGCGAACATTGAGCCCACCATCGACGGTGGCGTGGTCCTGGGCCATTCATATGGCCATCTAAACAAAGACTATGATGCGTACGACAGCATCCTCAAATTGGACAGCCAAGGCAACCCTGAATGGAGGATATCTATCGGCGACATGATGGTTAAGTCGATAACCCAATCTAAAGACGGAGGCTTCTTTGTTTCGGCTTCCACGTCTGACATTACAGGAGAGGGCTTTCTCCTAAAGCTTTCACAAGATGGACAATTGGAATGGAGTCGGCCATACAATCCGAGACCCTCTATCGTATTGGAGCTGGAAGACGGTTTCTTGCTGGCTTGCACTTCCGCGCAAGAAGGGGGAGATTCGTATTATGGGCCAGTGGATATTTTCCTTTTCCGCACCGACATGGACGGTAACATCCTTTGGAGTCACAGCTATGGAGGCTCATCAAACGAAGGTGTGTGCTCTGTATACGCCAATCCAAATGGCGGTTTTACGGTATTTGGATATGCCCAATCGAATGATGGCGATGTGCAAAGCAATGCAGATGCCATATACCCAATGATACACATTTGGATATTTCATGTGAATGGTTCTGGCGAATTAGTTTGGGAACAAACCCTTGGAACACCTAATTATGATGTAGGTATAAATTCGGTAATCCAAATTGGTTCATACAAATACGTCCTTGCTGGAAGCATGGTTTGGGAAGAAACGTCATTTGGCGATGTAAACTGTTCCAATAGCTCCGAAATTCCCAATTCAGGGACGAACTTCTGGGTGCTGCAACTCACTGACACCATCAACAGCACTGGCCTGCCCGAACCGCTGTCACAGGCCAATGCCCAGGTCTATCCCAATCCAACCCAGGGCTCCGTGTCCATCCAAGGCATCGACCCCGTCGAGGTCCAGATATTCAATGCCGCCGGCCAATGGGTGAAGTCGTTCCATGGCACCAACGAAATCCTTTTGGGCGACCTGCCCAAAGGACTATATCTCATCAAGGCCTTCCGCGAGGACGGGCAATGCTTCACCGACACCGTGGTGAAGGAATAAGATTAGAAGAGATTGCAAACAATGTAAAAAGGAACCCCGAAAAACGGGGTTCCTTTCTTTTTTGGATGGGTCTGAGGCTCAGTTGTTGTCCTTGTACTTGAAATACAGGATCAGGTCGAAAGCCACGAGGCAGAAGTTCAGCACGTAGAACCAAATGACATAGTCCACCTGGTGGTTGACGAACTTGTTGATGATGCCGAAGATGTAGCCCAACAAAATGAAGCCCATGAAGACAGGGCTCTTGCCTTTGGTGACCTTCGTCCGCAAAGCCTTGGCGATGCTGATGGGCCAACTGACGGCGAAGCAAAGGAGGAAAAGGATTTCGAAGATTTTCATTGGTGTTTTGCTTTGAACAGGATAAAAAAACCACGCCTCAACCGTCATTGCGGGCTTGACCCGCAATCCCCCAAGCGAAAAGGATTCGTCTCCACGCTTGGAAGATGGTGGATGTTCCTCCGCCATGACGGTAAAGGCGCAAATGTTGTCGTTCTGCGTATTAGTCTCCCAAAGTAGCAACCATCACGGCCTTGATGGTGTGCATACGGTTCTCGGCCTCGTCGAAGACGATGCTGTTCTTGCCTTCGAAGACCTCTTCGGTCACCTCGATGCCGTCCAGGCCGAATTGCTCGTGCACGTCGCGACCCACCTTGGTCTCCAAGTTGTGGTAAGCCGGCAGGCAGTGCATGAACTTGCAGTTCGGGTTGCCTGTCATTTCCATCATTTCCTTGTTGACTTGGTAAGGCATGAGCAGGTCGATGCGTTGTTTCCAGACTTCGGCGGGTTCGCCCATCGATACCCAAACATCGGTGTAGAGGAAGTCGCAGCCCTTGACGCCCTTCTTCACATCGTCGGTCACGGTCACCTTGGCGCCCGTTTCCTTTGCAATTTCCTTGCAGGTGTCGATGAGTTTCTTGTCAGGTTGCAAAGCCTTGGGAGCCACGATGCGCACGTCCATGCCCATCTTGGCACCACCCACCATCAGCGAGTTACCCATGTTGAAGCGGGCGTCGCCGCAGTAGGCGAAGGTCACCTGGTTGAGGGGTTTGTCGCTGTGTTCCTGCATGGTGAGGAAGTCGGCGAGGATTTGGGTGGGGTGGAACTCGTTGGTCAAGCCGTTCCACACCGGCACGCCGGCGTATTTGGCCAGTTCTTCAACGATGTCCTGACCGAAGCCACGATACTCGATGCCGTCGAACATACGACCCAGCACGCGGGCTGTGTCCTTCATCGATTCCTTGATGCCGATTTGTGAGCCAGTGGGGCCGAGATAGGTGACGTGGGCACCTTGGTCCTTGGCGGCGACTTCGAAGGCGCAGCGGGTGCGGGTTGAGGTCTTTTCGAAGATCAGGGCGATGTTCTTGCCCGTGAGGTGGGGTTGTTCGGTGCCTGCATACTTGGCGGCCTTCAGGTCGGCGGCCAGTTTCAGGAAGAACTTGATCTCTTCCGGAGTGAAGTCCAACAACTTCAGGAAGTTTCTGTTTCTGAGGTTAAAAGCCATTTTTTCTATTGAATTAAAGATTTAGAATTTAAGATTCAATTTCGCGGCAAAATTAGTCTTTTTTCTTGTACCAATCAATCTTTTGTGTCGCATTAGATTTTTTTGTTTTTCTGACTTATTGTAGTTCTTTATTGCTTGACATTTGTTTGCTTTTTGTATTTTTGCAGACTAAGATATACTACATTATTTTACTAATCATAATGGGCCAAGACAAGGTTCGTGACAAAGCAATGGCACAGTTAAAAGCATTTATTGAGGGACGCTGTCCTATTACATTTGTAGATTTGTTCGCTGGTGCTGGTGGTATTAGTGAGGGGTTTTTGCAAGCCAGCACTGACGATAAGTATTACGATTTCATTCTGGCAAGTGACATCAATGAGAATTGTGAGCTGACGCATCGTGTGCGATATAATGAACAGCTTGGCCTTGATACTCAATTTATTACAGAAGACATTATGTCGCCGTCGTTTTTGGCGCATTTGAAAGAAGCTCTTGGCAATAAGGAAATCGACGTCGTGACAGGAGGTCCCAGTTGTCAGTCGTTTAGCTTATCAGGGAGGAGGAAACGTTTTGATAAACGAGATGGTCTGTTCAACCACTATTTGAAGGTGATTCGCTCTTTGCGTCCTAAATACTTCGTGATGGAAAACGTAAAAGGCTTGCTGACAAAGGACAATGGCAAGTTCAAGGTGGAGATTATGCGAGAAATGCGTTCCATCATTGATGACAAAGCGGTAAGTTCTTTTCTTGTCTTTGTGGATGACTTGCTAAAAAAAACATGTTCACCTTTCCTCGCTAGTGTATTCCTCCTTAAGTTTCAGATGGAGATTGCAAATGAAGAAGACATTGCTGCCACCTATAAAGAGCAGTTTTTCGACTTGCTTGACAATCAGTTACGAAGCATGACACGTCAGATAGACTATCGCCTCAGCAAGTCAGACCTTTACATAAGCACCATTCGCCACGGATTGTATCTGTTGCGTCGCAACGAGCAACGTGACAAAATAACCGCCGAAATCATCAATGAAAAAACCGCATCTAATATTGACAACGACCTGTTTTTCGAAAAATTCAACGATTTCCTCGCTACCATCTCTGACGAGGAAATTTCTTCCAAGATAAAATTCTCAATAGGACAGGTTGAAGCTTTGAAAAATGCCAGTCAGGAAACCGAAGAATTAATCAAAGCTGTTGATTTGTATTCTCTTTCACTCGATGAGTGTTTTGATGAGTTGCAGGAAATGGCGAAACATAATGACTTAAGCAAAAAGTATGATGACATTATGAGCCACTTGCGCCTTTACAACGTGGAACAGATGGTATTGCTGTCTTCTGATTACGGTGTTCCGCAAAATCGCGAAAGGGTTGTCTTTATTGGAAGTCGAAACGACCAAACGCCCATCACATCGGTGCCGGCCACTGTAAGAGAAGAAGACAAAGTTACGGTGTATGAGGCCATATCCGACCTCGACTTTATTGGCAATGGCGAAGTTTGTACCAACTATGCAAAGCCAACTCGTCAACCCAAATATGACGGTTTGTTGAGACGCCGCAAAGTGGATGGAGAAATAAACGATGATGGGATGACATTCGCCGAATGGTCAAAAGTTGGACGCTTAAACCATCGTTTCCGGTTCGACTGCCAACCATTTTATGTCAAAGACTTAGCCGAACTGAAAAGCAAGCTGAATATCGAAACGTCCGAACTGTTCAACCACCAGACAAGCGCACAAAACAAAACCGTGATGCAACGTTTAAAGGTAATTGCCGAATGTGGCGGTTATACAGACGAATGCAAAGCAAAGTTGAAAGAAATGGGGTTGGAGTCCAACAAGCGTAACTATTTTGTGCTGAAAGCAGACGGTCAAAGTCCCACAGTGGTAACTATGCCAGACGACTTCATCCATTATTCCCGCCATCGTGCGATGACTGTTCGCGAGATGGCCCGTTTGCAATCGTTTGACGACTCATTTGTGTTTCAAGGAAAGCGTCAAACCGGCGGTGACAAACGCAAGAGTGAAATCCCACAATACACACTGGTTGGTAATGCAGTGCCCCCTTTGATGGCAAGGGCTATTGGCAACGAAATACTAAAACACATAAAATAGCCTATGATACACATGCGAGAATACAACGCTTTCGAAGCGAAGAATGTCAAGTTCCTCGTGAACAAGCAAATACAATACGCCACAATTCAAATAACACAAACAGGTTACAACAAAGGAATTCTTGACACAACCGTTCTCGTTCGCGCTTATTTGTTGGAGAAAGGCATCCATGACTTCGAAAAACAACTCAGGGGGCAGGAACACAAAAAGATGGTGAACTCATATATACTTACCGACACCGAAATCAAGAACACGCAATCTTCCCTTTATCGTCCCGAAACAAAGGATGGCGATCCCCGCATGTGGGTTTACCAATTGAAAGATTTTGTGAATCCCGACGACATCTTTGCTATCATTGTCCATAATACCAACCTTTTTGTCATAAACTTGTCGCGGATAGACATAGGAAAAGCATATAGGTCATCTCTGATAAACCCCATCCAAGACCTTATTAATAATCTTCACAATGTAGCCACCTCTGTTTCTGACGAGCTTTTGGGCTTAATAAGAGACCGGATGAGCAACTGGGTACCAACGAAAGTGTTGGCCGACACGGGTGTAGGACGTGAAGTTGAGTATCAATTGGGTATTTCAATGAATGCCAACAAGACACCGGATTATAAGGGAATTGAACTAAAAAGCAAACGCCAAAAATCCAACACAAAAGGTACTTTGTTCACCAACATCCCCGATTGGAATCTTAGCAAGTGCAAGAGTAGCAGGGAAATCGCTGACAAATATGGATATTTGCGTCCTGATTTGGACAGAAAAACTCTTCAAGTTACAGTCAGTGCCTTAAAATCCAATGCCCAAGGTCTCGGACTCGAAGTGAACTGGAAAAATGAGAGGCTTGAGATGAATCATTTCGCATTACCCGATAATGAAAGTGGGAGGTATGTGAAGCTACACGATGTTTCCGTGTGGACGCTATTACACTTGCATGAACGATTGGCAGAAAAGCATCACGAAACTTTCTGGATAGATGTGGAATCAAGAATTAATAGCGGTGTAGAGGAGTTCCGTGTGATGACTATTGACCACACAAAGAACCCATTGCTGCCCCAATTCGACGTGCTGTTGGAACAAGGTAAGATAAAACTTGACCTAATGCTTTCAAGACCGAGCGGACGAGGAGATACATACTCATTTAAGATGGACAAGAAGCACCGAACGCTTCTTTTTCCTGAAAGTGAGACTTATATAATAAACATGGTATAATAAAATACATGATTATCCTTGACAACATCGTCGTGACCGACGAATTCCTGAACGCCCTGTTCTGTTGCTGCCTGCCGCGCTGCAAGGGCTGGTGCTGCGTGGCTGGCGATGCCGGCGCGCCCCTCGAAGCCGATGAAATCAGCCGCATCGAAGACAACCTCGAAGCCATCAAGCCGTACATGCGGCCCGAAGGCATCAAGGTGGTGGAAGAAAACGACGTGTACGACTACGACGAATGCGGTGAACTCGTCACGCCGCTGGTAAACGGCGAGGAATGCGCCTTTGTCTATTTCCACGAGAACGGCACCGCGCTCTGCGCCATCGAGAAGGCCTACCTGGAGGGCAAATGCGACTTCTGGAAACCCATTTCGTGCCATCTCTACCCTATCCGCCTTGTGGAGAAAGACGGCTTCACGCACATCCTCTACCACGAGTGGAGCGTCTGCGTGCCCGCCAAGCGCAAAGGCGAACACGAAAGCTTCCCGCTCTGGAAGTTCCTCAAAGGCCCGATGGTTAGGAAGTTTGGTGAAGATTGGTACAGTCGATTGGAGAAAATGATGCAGAAAGGATAACCCGTTCCAGCGGATTTGCAATCCGCTGGCATTGAGCTTGGGGATTTGCAATCCCCTTCGTATGCTGTGGTTTTCATGGCGTTAGATGCATGTTTAGGCGACAAAGGTATACATATTATCTGGAAGTTGCAACAGAATTGTGTTGTTTCCGTATCGCAAAAGCTGATGCTCATGGCTCTCGAATTTGGAAATGTGGAAGAACGGGTGCTTTTTTTCATTTCCAAGCAAGTCCAAAGATTCCGATAAGTACTCCAATGGAAAAAAGAGAAGCCAATGTAAATACTATGCACCAGAATGTTCTCCTATATCTTTGGCTATCGTTTTCACCCTTATACAATTCAATGATTGTTATATAGCGTCTTTTGTGGTAAAACAAGAGAAAATTAAAGCCGATAGAAATTATAGCTAACTCGTTGGCGGAATTAAAGTAGCGCATATTTAATTTGGCCAATTGGTTTGTTGTTGTTTTTGTTGATGTATTGCAGAACGGTAAACGCGCTGATTTTACCGATGATTCTCGTGAAGAGTCCGTCGACGTTCTTTGCGT
>JAFUAA010000021.1 GCA_017460915.1 Bacteroidales bacterium
GCAGGATAAGGCACTACCTTGCGAGGTTCAAGCGGAGAGGGCTTTGCTATTCGAAGTCCGAGAGCATGATTGTGAACTCCCTGAACCTGCTGTTCCTAAAACTCAACAACCAATTATCTATGGTAATTTAACAACACCATACTATGAAGAAACAAGTTTTACCAATTTTAATTCTCGCAGCCCTAACCCTTGCATTAACTGGCTGCACCAATACCCCAAAAGAAGAACCCACCAAAGCCCCAGCCAAACCGTTGTATGCCAACTACAAGCCCTACACCCGCTGGTGGTGGTTCTCCTCCGAAATCGACAAACGCGATGTACGCGACCAACTGGTCTGGCTCCGCGACCACGACTTCGGCGGCGTGGAAATCGCGTGGATTTATCCGATGGGCCTCGACTCGACGACCCGCCACCCCGATTTCCTCTCGCCCGAATGGGCCGAGAGCGTTAACTACGCCAAGAAAGTGGCCGATTCGCTTGGCTTAGGCTGCGACTTCACCTACGGCACCCTCTGGCCCTTCAGTGACATCGACCTGCCCGCCGGCGACCAAACCCGCAATTATTTCGAGAACGAAGCCTGCAACGCGGGTAAGCCCGTGGAGTCGGCGGAGCGCGGCTACACTTGGGACTTCCCCCGCACGGCACGCATCCTCAACCACTTGGATAAGAACGCCTTCCGTCGCTATGCCGACAAGATGAACCGTGGCTTGGACGAGGCATACAAAGGCAGCAAGTCGGGCGTGTTCGTCGACTCGTGGGAGGTGGAGACGCAATACCTCTGGACGCCTGGTTTCGGCGAGACCTTTATGCAGGAGCACGGCTACGACATCGAGCCGTATATGCTCAACAAGACCCTCTTGGACGAGGCCAACGCCGAGGTGTTCTACGACTATATGCACACGCTCTCGGGCTATGTGCTGCGCGAGTTCTACCAACCCTTCGCCGACAACGCCACAAGCGTCGGGGCCTTCTCGCGTGCCCAATGCGGCGGTGCCCCCACCGACCTGCTGACGGCCTTCACCTTGGTCGATATCCCCGAGACCGAAGCCATCCTTTATGAGCCGTGTTTCAGCAAGATAGCGGCTTCGGCGGCCACGCTCGGCGACAAGGATGCGGTCACTGCCGAGACCTTCACCTGCGCCTACGGTTGGACCAGCCTGCGCTACAAGAACGGTCGCGGCCAAAGTCCCCACCAAGGCTGTGAGCAAATCGCCGACCTCAAACTCATCAGCGACGCCCTCTTCGCCAACGGCACCAACCAAATCATCTGGCACGGCTTCCCTTACAACAAGGTGGGCGACACGACCAACCACTTCTACACCACCTGCCAAATCAGCACCAACGAGGACAACAACCTGAGCGGCAACGACTTGAAGGACTTCAACGACTATATGGCCACCGTGTCGGAATATATGCGCAAGGGCAAGAACTACAGCGACTTGGCCGTTTATATGCCTCTCGAAGATGCTTGGATGGGCGGCACCTATCCCGACTCGATGCGCAAGGTGAAAGCCTTCTTCTGGGGCGAGTACGAGATGCGTTTCATCAACACGCCAGAGGCATATAAAGGAATGCAGCCACTTTGGGTGAACGAGCATTTCCTGAAATCTGCCAAATATGAAAACGGCACTTTGCATTGCGGCGCCACCGACTTCAAGGCGTTGTATTGCGATGTGGAATACATGGAAATGAGCGCTTTGCAGGAAATCATCAGGCTGGCCGAGGAAGGACTTCCCGTCATCATGACCCGAATGCCCAAAGAGCCTGGGATGGTGAAACACGAGGAATACAGCAGTATGATAGTCCAACTCACATCCCACCTCCTACCTCCTACTTCTGACCTCCAACCTCTAATCAAGGGCGAAAACCTCCCCGATTTCTGGATCCGTCAGGACGGCGACACCTATTATGTCTTCATCGCCAACCCGCTCACCCAGACCATCGAATATCCTTTGGACTATGGCTATGCCTTCACCGACCAAGGTGCCACCCGCAACATTACCGTCAGCCAACATGGCAAGAGTGAGACGTTTACTCTCAACTTCAAGCCCACAGAATCGCTGCTGCTGAAGATTGATGCCAACGGCATCCAACAGATGGATTTGGGATTTATGCCAAAGAAAATGAGAGGGTTATAACACAAAACAAACTTGACCATGAAACGCATTACATTTATTATCTTGGCCTTTATCGGCCTCACATCATGTGGCAACAACTTGAATGTCAGCATTATCAACCCGACCGTGGAACAACAAGACGGCTCACGGGCGCTGGCCACCAACCAGCCCCGCTTTAGTTGGCAATACGAAACCACGGAAAACAATGTGGTTCAATTGGATTACCGAATCCTCGTCGCTTCCACGGAGGAAAACGCCCAAAAAGGCGTTGGCGACCTTTGGGATTCCAAAACGGTGACATCCAGCCAAATGCTTTACATTCCTTACGAAGGAACGACTTTGCAAAGTCGCGACAAGGCTTATTGGAAAGTCGTTGCCACCGTATCCAACGGGAAAACGAAAACCAAGGTGGAAAGCGAAGTCAATTCGTTTGAAATCAGTCTTTTGAATCAAGACGATTGGCAGGCGAAATGGATTGGTCATGAGTTTGAGGACGATGTTTTGGTGGGCCATACCCGAATTGCTGCCCGTTATCTGCGCAAGGAGTTTGCCCTTCGCAACGACATTGCCGAGGCACGACTTTATGTTAGCGGTCAAGGCGTATACAGTGCCTACCTCAACGGCACCGAAATTGCACCCGTGGAACTGTTGAAACCTACCCTTTCCGACTACCGCAAACGCGTGTATTTCAACGCTTACGATGTCACCGAGCAACTCCAGAAAGACGACAACGCCATCGGTGTCATCTTGGAAGGCGGTCGCTACACGCCCATCCGCAACAATGTAGAAAACCCCAACCGCGACGGCACGGAGAACATGCTCGGTTTCGGCACGCCGCGACTGTTGCTGCAATTGGAAGTGACCTACAAAGACGGCAACAAAGACCTGATTCTCAGCGATGAAACCTGGAAAATCACCAACCAAGGCCCCATCCGCACCGCCAACGAATGGGATGGCGAGGTTTATGATGAGAATTTCGATTTAGGCAGATGGAGCGAGGTCGGCTACGATGCCTCTGTCTGGCTCAATGCCGAATTGGTGGATGCCCCCGAAGGCCCTCTCTGCGCCCAGCCCAACCCGAACATCAAGGTGCAGGAGGTCGTGAAGCCCATTGCCCTATATAATAAAGGTGGAAAAAGGTTCCTCGACATGGGCCAAAACATGGTCGGCGTGCTAGATATGAAGGTACGCGGACAACAAGCGGGCGACACCATCACCTTGCGTTTCGCCGAAACCTTGACCGAGGACAGCTTGCTATATATGGCCAATCTGCGTGGCGCGGAATGCACTGACCGATACATTTGTGCTGTACAGACGTTGCGCGCAACGTCTCTACCGATTTCATGGCATCCGATGTTCGTTTATCACGGTTTCCGTTATGTGGAAATCAGCGGTCTGCGCGAAACGCCCACTTTGGACGACTTCGAAGGTCTCGTTTTCTACGATGAAATGCCCGTCACGGGCAGTTTCGAATGCTCTGACGAAATCGTCAACGCGGTGTATCGCAACGCCTACTGGGGCATTCGCGGCAACTACCGCTCGATGCCCACCGACTGTCCGCAACGCGACGAGCGCATGGGCTGGACCGGCGACCGCGCCACGGGTTGCTTTGGTGAATCGTATACATTTGGAAATCAACAACTTTACTCCAAATGGATCACCGATGCGGAGGACAGCCAATTGGAGAGCGGTTCCGTGCCCGATGTCATTCCCGCCTATTGGCGTTTCTACTCCAACAGCATGACTTGGCCCGGGGCTTTCATCACCGTCGCCGACATGGTCTACACACGCTTCGGAGACAGGCAATCTATTGAGCAACACTACGATGCAATGAAGAAATGGCTGCTTTTCATGAAGGAGAAATACATGGTGGGCGGCATTATGACCAAGGACACCTACGGCGACTGGTGCATGCCGCCCGAGTCGCTGGAACTGATTCATTCCAACGCCCCCAACCGCATCACCGAGGCGGCGGTAATTTCTACACCGTTCTATTGCTACCTTTCGGGCAAGATGGCCAAATTTGCCGAACTTTTGGGCAAGGCCGATGATGCCGCTTTCTTTAACCAGGAAATCACGACCTCGACGGTGGCCTTCAACGACAAATACTTCAACCGAGTGACGGGCATCTACGCCAACAATACTGTGACGGCCAACATCCTGCCGCTGTGGTTTGGGATGGTACCCAAAGGATTGGAAGACAAGGTTTTGGAAAGCATCGTCGACAAGACGATGAACGAATGTGGCGGCCACGTCTCCACAGGCGTTATCGGCATCCAACAGCTGATGCGCTGCCTGACGGAATACGGTCGCGGCGACCTCGCCCTCAAGATTGCCAGCAACGACACCTACCCGAGTTGGGGCTATATGGTCCGCAACGGCGCCACCACCATCTGGGAACTCTGGAACGGCAACACCGCCGACCCTGCCATGAACTCGGGCAACCACGTCATGCTGCTCGGCGACCTCATCATCTGGGAATACGAATACCTCGGCGGCATCCGCGCCTTGGAGCCGGGCTATAGCAAAATTGAGCTGAAGCCTTATCCCATTGAGGGTTTGGATTTCGTGAATTGTGCTTACAATTCGGTCTCAGGCCGCATCGAAAGCAACTGGAAGCGCGAGGATAACCGCTTCGAGTGGGACATCGTCATTCCAGCCAACACCACGGCCGAGGTTTGCCTGCCCACCGCCGATGGCTACGAGGTGAAGACATACGGCAGCGGAAAACACCATCTGTCGTCAGAGTTATAAGAACAGTAATGTTGCCAAAAAAACTCCTGCCAATAGATTCCATTCAGGAATGGCATTGGCAGGAGTTTTTTTTTGTATCAATTTATTATTCAACGGTTTGTGTGGCTTGCTGATTGCCAAACCAAGCATTTAGGGTTTCTTCCACCTTGGCCTCGATTTCGGGTGTAATCTTGTTTT
This sequence comes from Bacteroidales bacterium, assembly GCA_017460915.1. Classification (GTDB taxonomy): domain Bacteria; phylum Bacteroidota; class Bacteroidia; order Bacteroidales; family F082; genus Limimorpha. Next base: position 5,049 of record JAFUAA010000021.1, read on the forward strand.
GCACCTTCTTGATGACATAAACGACGGCCAGGCCTTCGTCGAGCATGCCGAGGATCTTGTGCGCCTTGACCGAAATCAGGCTGAAAGGCATGATTGTGTAGAGGATGGCGCCCACGATAAGGGCCTTCTCCAAAGTCGTCGTCTCGCCCATGATTAGCACATAATACAACTGAAGCAGAGGCTTGGTGGACACGCGACCTGCCTTTTTGGCATAATTGCTAATCTTCCCGAATACATCCAACGACTTGGCTTTCCAATTAACGCCTTTCAGTTTCTCTAATTGTTTATTGATGTCTTTGCCTGCAATGACATAGGCTAAGATGGTGATGCAGATGATGGTGATGATCATATCCAATCGTTTTATGTTTTCAGTTTTTGTGATGCCACAAATTTTATTCCATTTTTCAGTGTTTCATGATTTGACACGGGTTGGGTTTTCGGCAATGAACTTGCTCCAGTCGGGTTTCTTGTATGCTTTGGCTTTCTCGGAGGTGTGCTTGGTGTAGTTGACGTCTTTGCCTTTGTCGATGGCATGGCAGACGGCGGCCCCCACGGCATCGGTGGCATCGAAAAACTCGGGGTTTTCGTCCGTTTTCAGGATGAAGTGCACCATCTTGGCCACCTGTTCCTTCGAGGCGTTGCCGTTGCCCGTGATGGTTTGCTTGATGGTCTTGGGCGAGTATTCGAAAATGGGGATGTCGCGATAGAGCGCGGCGGCCATGGCCACGCCTTGGGCGCGACCGAGTTTCAGCATCGACTGCACGTTTTTCCCGAAAAACGGCGCTTCGATGGCCAATTCGTCGGGATGGTAGGTGTTGATGATTTCCAAAACGCGCTCGAAGATTTTCTTCAGCTTCAAGGCTTGGTTTTCGAGTTTCTTCAAGTTGATGACCCCCATCGTGAGGAGTTCCAACTTTTTGCCCTGTTCGCGGATGACGCCGTAGCCCATCACCATCGTGCCCGGGTCGATGCCTAATATGATTTTTTCGGAGTCCATTTTAGTCCTTTTTGCAAAAACAATCCATGTTATTGTATCGCTGCCTCATAGAACTGCCCAAAGAAACAGGTATCGAATTTCGGGGACTGCATTGCGCTTATTTTCGGGCAAAAGTACGCATTTTTATGGAAACCTTTCGTTTTCTGTCAATCTTTGATAGTTTTCCTCGAAAACCGCCCAAATCTTGTGTTTTTATACCACATTTGGGCGATTTGCTAATGAGAAATAGAAACTCTACTTTTCTGACCTTTTCTTCATATCGAGTTTTTTCAACCAAGCCCGAAGATCGTTGGCGGTCAAATTCATATTGCGCAAGTTGTTTCTGATAATGAACTCAGGAATTGGGTCAATGTGGGTTTGGAAAACCACAGGGCGAAGCATACCATCTTTTGTCCATTTTTCGTGCCCTGTGTTGCCCGATTCCACCTGCTGGCATTCTTGGTCCGCAAGGAAAAGCCGAGAATCTGCAATGCTAATATTACTTATTCTATATAAGTGTTCATGCGGGTATCGAGCAAGTCTTGTTGACATTGGTTTTCTTGAAGGAATGTGTGACGAGCGAGCGAAGTTGCTCATTCATGCCAAGCATATCCGACAAATCAGGCTCGTTGCCTTTTGCCTTGCCCACCTTCCAGCCGTGCGCGGCAAGGTCGGCACGGAGTGTTCCGTTGCGCAATTGGTCAGTGAGGTAATCGGCAAGCATATAATCGAAATCGGCACGGGCGCTTTCTTCGGTGAGGTCGTAGCCCGAAAGGTCGAGAGAAGGACAATAGGCAATATTTATGTGAATGAAAACTATGGTGGTGCCAGTATTCCATGTGCGGATTCTTAAATATATCTAAATTGGGCATGACGGAATGTGACAGTGCCGTCTTTGCCGGTTGGGGATACAGGCCAACCCAGTTGCATTTTGATGCCCGGCGCTATAAAATATACAAAGGATTGGGTTATGGCTTGGATGAACAAGTTCTCAAATATGCCCAATTGATTAGCAATCCATCCGAGGCGGCAGAATATCAAGGAGAAAAGGTGGACATATTGTATATGATGAGAGTCTCTTGTACTTATGAACCAGCCTGGCCCATCACAATGGCACAGAATTTCAGTCTTGAAAAGTTGCTCGAAGAAGAGGCTATTTTAATAGGAGACCATACAGACCAAATCGAATTTGAATGCAATATGCCTTATGTAGGTTTCAAGGTGAAGAGCCGAAAAGGCAAAATCGCCAATGTGAAATTGGAAAAAAGTTCTGGATTTAAATCTCTTGATGATGAAGCGGTCATGGTTCTTTGGAATTTGGAGTATTGGAAAGGCGGTCGCATGGAAAAGGACGCTGAATACATAGTCCCAGTTCGGTTTGATGCAAATTTAGAAGAATAATAGTTCGTAAAGAGAAGGGTACTTTGTTATTAGGCAAGATTTTGCCTTGTTCTGAAAACTATTTTACCCAAACAACTCCGCCCCCAATTCATAAACCGAAGCCACAGGCACAATCTCAATCTTAAACCGCTTGGTATCCAAGCCTTTGGCATTGTATTTCGAGATGAAGATCTTCTCGAAACCCAATTTGTCGGCTTCGGCGATGCGGGCCTCGATGCGGGTGACGGAGCGGATTTCGCCCGACAAGCCCACCTCGGCGGCAAAGGCATAGCGCGATGGAATGGGAACATCAGCATTCGACGAGAGCACGGCAGCGATGACAGCCAAGTCGATAGCGGGGTCGTCAACGCGCATACCACCTGCGATGTTGAGGAACACGTCTTTTATGGAGAGTTTGAAGCCGGCGCGTTTTTCCAACACGGCCAACAGCATGTTCATCCGGCGGATGTCGAAGCCCGTGGCGGAGCGTTGCGGGGTACCGTAGGCTGCACTGCTCACCAAGGCCTGCGTCTCGATGAGCATCGGACGTTGGCCTTCCATGGTGGCGGCGATGGCGATGCCGCTCACTTCCTCGTCGCGTTGCGAGAGCAGGATTTCGCTGGGGTTGGTCACTTCGCGGAGGCCTGATGCGTTCATCTCGAAGATGCCCAACTCAGAGGCCGACCCGAAGCGGTTCTTGATGGTGCGCAGGATGCGGAAGCCATAATGGCGGTCACCCTCAAACTGAAGGACGGTATCTACAATATGTTCCAAAATCTTCGGTCCAGCGATGCTGCCGTCCTTGGTGATGTGGCCGATGAGGAACACCGGCACCTGATACGCCTTGGCGATTTTGTTCATCTCGGCGGCCGTCTCGCGGATTTGCGAGATGCTGCCCGCCGTGGCGTCAACGAAAGGCGACTCGAGCGTTTGGATGGAATCGACGACCACAATGTCGGGCTGCACGTTCTTGAAGTGCTGCAGGATTTCCTGTGTGTTGGTCTCGGTGAGGATGAGGCAGTCCGTGTTGTGGATGCCGATACGCTCGGCGCGCATCTTGATTTGGGTCTGGCTCTCCTCGCCGGAGATGTAAAGCACCTTTCTGCCAGCCAGTTGCAAAGCCGTTTGCAGCAGCAAGGTCGACTTGCCAATGCCAGGTTCACCGCCCACGAGGGTGAGCGAGCCAAGCACGAGTCCGCCACCGAGCACGCGGTTGAGTTCCTCATAGGGCAGGATGATGCGTTGCTCCTTGGCGTTGGTGATTTCGTTGATGGGCATGGGGAAGGCGCTGTCCATCTCCAAGCCTATGGTTTTCTTCACCGATTTGGCGTCCTTTCCCGTGACGACGGTCTGCTCCGTGCAGGTGTTCCACGCGCCGCAGGCGGGGCATTTGCCGAACCATTTCGGTGACTCGTTTCCGCATTCCTTGCAGAAAAAGGCGGTTTTCTCTTTTGCAGCCATATATACATTATTTTCATTGCATGGCGTCATTGCGAGCGCAGCGAAGCAATCCAGTAAACAAGTTTTTTCTGGATTGTTTCGGTCGTGCCTCTCTCGCAATGACGCAAAGCGTGCCATTATTATTCTGCAAAAATAATAAAAACCGCAAAATGTGTCCTGCTTTCCGAAATTTTAATACCTTTGTCGCCAAATACACTGCCCATGAAGCATCGTTTACTCACACTGTTCCTTATGATCCTTACGTTGCCGCTGTTTCCGCAACAAGGCGACTTGGTGTTGTGTGAGGGCTTTTTCAACCCTTGGCTTGAAGAGGGCTGGGACGCCAAAGGCGACGACTGGGTGGTGTGGTACATCTCCAACACGGCCTTTGCCGGAGGCAAGCCGCGCGAGATGCAGATGTATCCCGACTTCAACTTTCAAGGCACCTCGCGCCTTGTGACGCCTATCGTGGAGCTCGATAAGTATGATTACATCAATTTTCAGTTCAACCATGCCCTCGAAGCCACGCAAGGCGAGCTCGATGTGCGCATCGGCATCGGCATTTCGGAGAATGGTGAGGATTGGGAAAGTATCTGGGAAGACACCGTCCGAGGCAGCATCGCGCAAAGCCAATATCTGCTCACCTTCGACATGGAAGAATGGCCTACCAAGGCACCGCAGTTTTGCCTTTATTTCACGGGACACGGAGCCTACGTCACTAGTTGGTACATCGACAATGTCTTCATCTTTGCCTCCAAGAAGAACAAATATGGCGACATTGAAGACGGCGACCAAAACGGTTTTGTGGCGGCTCGGTCGCATATTTTGAGCCTGAAAGGGCCCTCAGCGGGAACGGTGACACCTTTCGCCAAAATGAAAAAGTCGAAAAACAAATTCTCTAGGATTGTTGAAGGCAGAAGAGGACGCAGAAGAAGATGATTACAGCTCTTCATTAAACTTGATGTCCTTCACGTTGAGTTGAAGGTTGGTCTTGCCCTGCCAGGTGTTGTATTCCAAATGGTAACAGATGCTGAAAGGTTCGCCGGTATGGATACGGTTGAAGAGGTCGCCTTTTTGGAAAGCTATGCCTGAGAACGGTGGGATGCCTTGTTCAGCATCGCCGTCTTGGGTGACGGTGAGTTTTAGGTGGCGATGTCCACCTACAGGACGTGAGCCGCCTGCGTCAATGACGTTGTCTGTCCAGAAAACGGGGGCCATATTGCCCGGGCCGAAAGGCGCAAACTGGTTGAGGATACGCATGAACTTGGCTGTGATGTCGCTGAACTTGATCTTCAAGTCTACTTCAAGCTCGGGTACAAAGTCCTCGTCCACTAGATGCTCGCTGACATAAGCCTCGAAACGACGGCGGAACTCAGGCAGGTTTTCGGGTTTCATCGAAAGACCGGCAGCGTATTTGTGGCCGCCGAAGTGCTCCAACAGGTCGGAACAGTTGTCGATGGCGTCATAGATGTCGAAACTCTTGATGGAACGTGCCGATCCCGTGACGAGGCCGTTGGCTCGCGTTAGGACGATGGTGGGCCGATAATAATAATCGGTGAGGCGCGATGCCACGATGCCGATGACGCCACGGTGCCAACGCTCGTTGAAGACCACGGTGCTTTTGGCGTCTTGCAGTTGGGGGTCGTCGGCAATCATGCCGAGGGCTTCCTCTGTGATGCGGTTGTCGAACTCGCGGCGTTCGTCGTTGAGGTCGTTGATGGAAGCCGCCAGTTTCTCGGCGTGTTCCTTCTTTTCGGCGATGAGCAGGCGCACCGAGTCGGAAGCTTTGGCGATGCGTCCGGCAGCGTTGATACGTGGTCCGATGAGGAAGACCAAGTCGCTGATGGTCAGCTCTCTGGTCAATACATTTTCGTCTTCATCGAGTTGGTCTTCGTCGCGACGATAGATATTGGCATGTTGCAGAATCGCCTCAATGCCGGGTCTTGGTTTCTTGTTGAGTTGCTTCAGGCCGAAATAAGCCAAAACGCGGTTTTCACCCGTGATAGGTACAATGTCGGCGGCGATGCTCACAGCCAAGAGGTCAAGCAGGCCGTACACGTCCTCAATGGTTCCTAAACCCTTCATAGAGAGCGCAGTAACCAATTTGAAGCCCACACCGCACCCTGAAAGTTCGTCGTAAGGATAGTGGCAATCGGGGCGTTTGGCGTCGAGCACGGCCACGGCGTTCGGGATGACGTCACCAGCGCGGTGGTGGTCGCAAATGATGAAGTCGACGCCACGGCTGTTGGCATATTCGATGCGTTCCACAGCCTTGATGCCGCAGTCGAGGGCAATCACCAGCTTGAAACCATTATCTGCCGCGTAATCAATGCCTTTGATGGAGATGCCATAGCCTTCTTCGTAGCGGTCGGGGATGTAAAACTCGATTTTTTTCTTCTTGAAGAACGGCTTGAGATAAGTGTAGACCACGGCCACGGCGGTCGTACCGTCCACGTCATAGTCGCCGTAGACAAGCACCTTCTCGCCTTCGTTGATGGCGCGCAACACGCGTTCGACGGCCTTGTCCATGTCTTTCATCAGGAAAGGATCGTGCAGTTGCGAGAGCGACGGACGGAAGAAGGTCTTGGCCTCTTCGTAGTTGGTGATTCCACGCTGGACAAGCAAAGTGGCAAGGTTCTCGTCGATATTGAGAACCTTGGAAATCTCAGCAACTTGCTGAATATCAACCTGATGGTTTAATATCCACTTTGTTTCCATTTGCACAATTTTGAATTTGTAAAAATAAAGAAAAATCCAATGCACCAAAGCGGAAATTGAAAATAAAATTCTTATCGCTTGTATGGCGTTCGTTTACAAAGGGTTAAAACTTCAAAGTTTTTCTCGTCTTTATTGGCAGCCTGCCTTTTTGTCAGAAAAACGACATCCGAAAATTGTTGAAATCTTTGTTCAAAAAAAATCATTTTGCCTCTTGCGTGGTTTTGAGATTTTTGGTAATCTTGCATTTTTAAACCAATAATCTTTTTGAGCTTTGAAGAAAATTAAAACTGCTTTAATATCAGTGTTTTATAAAACAGGCATCGATACTATCGTTGACTTGTTGAAACAAAATGGAGTGCAGATTTACTCCACGGGCGGCACCTTTGATTTCATCCAGCCGCTCGACCCTACCGTGAAAACCGTTGAATCACTGACGGGCTATCCGTCCATCTTCGGCGGTCGCGTGAAGACCTTGCATCCGAAAGTGTTTGGTGGCATTTTGGGCCGCTCGAATCTCGAATCCGACCAACGCGAAATGCAGGAATATGACATCCCGCCTTTCGACCTCGTCATCGTTGACCTCTATCCTTTTGAGGAAACCGTGGCCAAGACCGACGATGCCAGCCAAATCATCGAGAAAATCGACATCGGCGGCATTTCGCTCATCCGCGCCGGCGCCAAGAACTTCAACGACGTGCTCATCGTGCCTTCGCAAAAACACTATGGCGAACTCATCCATCTGCTTGAAACACAGAACGGGGAGACCACGCTTGACGACCGTCGCCGTTTTGCCGCCTATGCCTTTGGCGTAAGCTCGCATTACGACAGCGCGATTATGAATTGGTTCACGAAGGACGCCGACCGTCGACCGCTGAGAATCAGCGAAGAGGAAGGCACGCCTTTGCGCTATGGCGAGAATCCTCACCAGAAAGGCACTTTCTATGGCGACCTCGACGCGATGTTCGAGAAACTGCACGGCAAAGAGTTGTCGTACAACAACCTGCTTGACCTTGATGCGGGCCTCAACCTCATCCGTGAGTTCGACGAGCCCACCTTTGCCATCCTCAAGCATAACAATCCTTGTGGTATCGCTTGTCGTCCGACCGTGAAAGAGGCTTACCTTGCGGCTTTGGCGGGCGACCCTGTGTCGGCCTTTGGCGGCGTGTTGGTCTGCAATCGTCCCATCGACCTTGAAGCGGCCGAGGAAATCAACAAGCTGTTCATCGAAGTCATCGTGGCACCTGAATATCAGGAAGGTGTGCTCGATTTGCTCTTTTCGAAGAAAAATCGCGTCGTGTTGCGCCTGAAGGCCGATTTGTACAAAGTACAGACCGTAAAGACAGCCCTGAACGGCTATCTCGTGCAAGATCGCGACCTCCATACCGAGACCGCTGCCGACTTCCGCGTCATCACCGAGAAAGCACCCACTGCCGCCGAGGTGGAAGATATGGTTTTTGCCAACAAGATCGTGAAGCACAGTCGCAGCAATGCCATCGTTTTGGCCAAAGACAGCCAACTCTGTGCCTCGGGCATCGGGCAGACCTCGCGCGTGGATGCCTTGCGCCAAGCCATCGAGAAGGCCAAGTCGTTCAACTTCGACCTGAACGGCGCCGTGTTGGCTTCCGATGCGTTCTTCCCCTTCAAGGACTGCGTCGAATTGGCCCACGAAGCCGGCATCACTGCCATCGTGCAGCCAGGTGGCTCGGTGCGCGACCAAGAATCCATCGACTGCTGCAACGAAAACAGCATCGGCATGGTGTTTACGGGAAATAGACATTTTAGACATTAAATTAACTGACAACTGAACAACTGACAACTAATAAAAATGTAGATTATGGGAGCTTTTTCATTCCTCAATAAAGAAATCGCCATTGACCTTGGTACGGCCAACACGATTATCATATACAACGACAAGGTGGTCGTCGACGAGCCCTCCATCGTGGCTATGCAACGCGACACCAAGAGAATCATCGCTGTGGGCAAGCGTGCTATGATGATGCATGGCAAAACCCACGAGAACATCAAGACCATCCGACCGTTGCGCGACGGTGTCATTGCCGACTTCCAAGCCGCCGAGTACATGATGCGCGAGATGATCAAGATGATCCAGTTCAAGAACACGCTGTTTCCGCCCAGCCTGAAGATGGTCATCTGCATCCCTTCGGGCATCACCGAAGTGGAGGAACGCGCCGTGAAAGACTCGGCCGAGCAGGCTGGCGCCAAGGAGGTTCGTCTGATTCACGAGCCGATGGCAGCGGCCATCGGTATCGGCATTGACGTGCTTGAGCCGACAGGCAACATGATCATCGACATCGGTGGCGGCACCTCTGAAATTGCCGTCATTGCCTTGGGAGGCATCGTCAACAACAAGTCCATCCGCATCGCAGGCGACGATTTCACCGCCGACATCGAAGAATACATGCGCAAGCAGCACAACATCATCGTGGGCGAACGCACCGCCGAGCGCATCAAGATTGAAGTCGGTGCAGCCATCCCGCAATTGGACAATCCGCCCGACGACTATGCCGTGCAGGGTCGAGACATGCTGACGGGTATCCCGAAGGAAATCCGTGTCAACTATGCCGAGATTGCCCACTGCCTCGACAAGAGCATCATGAAGATTGAGACCGCCGTGTTGAACGCCTTGGAACAGACCCCACCCGAGCTTTCGGCCGACATTTACCGCACGGGTATCTACCTCACAGGTGGTGGTGCCTTGCTGCGCGGCCTCGACAAACGTCTCAATGCCAAGACCAAACTGCCCATCCACGTGGCCGAAGACCCGTTGCGCGCCGTCGCTCGTGGCACCGGCATTGCCCTGAAGAACTTCGACCGATTCACCTTCCTGATCAAGTAATGAACAACCTGAGGCGTTTCATACTGAAGCATCACTTTGTCATTCTTTTCATCTTGCTCGAAGTGATTTCCATCTTGCTGCTTGCCAACAGTCAACGCTTCCATCGCAACCGTTTGGTCAACACGACCAACGATGCGGTGGGCAAGATTTACGAGTGGAGCAGTGCCGTGGGCAATTATTTCCGCCTCAACACCGCCAATGAGCAGCTGGCCGAAGAGAACGCCTTGCTCAGGAAACAGTTGTCGGTGGTTTTCGACACCACATCGAGCGTCTACAACGTGAACGGAAGCGACACACTTTTCGAATACATTCCCGCACAGGTGGTCAACAACAGCACCAACCAGGCAAACAACTACATCATTATTAATAAAGGTAAGTCAGACGGCATCCAGCGCGACATGAGCGTGATGTCGACCGAGGGCATCGTAGGCGTGGTGACCGATGTGAGCCGACATTACGCCTCTGTGATGAGCCTGTTGCACAGCAAATCGGTCGTTGGGGTGCGTATCAAGGAGAGTCAGGAACTGGCCAGCCTGAAATGGGGAACCAATAACTACCGCTACGGCATGGTGGAAGACATCCCAACCCACATCATTCTGCAAAAAGGCGATACCATCCTCACCAGTTCGCATTCCTACATCTTCCCCGAAGACCTGATGGTGGGTACGGTGGAAGAATTCTATCCCACCGCCGTCGATGCCTTGAACCAAGCCAAGATACGCTTCTCGACCGATTTTGCCACGCTGAGGTACGTCTATGTGATCAAAGATTTGCACAAACCCGAACTTGATTCGCTCAAAGCCAGATTCCAATGACATGAACAAGACCGCACTACAAATCATCCGTTTCGCCGTGCTCGTACTCTTTCAGGTACTGGTCGTCAACCACATCCGTTTGGGAGGGTATGTGCATCCTTATATCTATTTGATTTTCGTGATGTTGCTGCCTTTCAGCACCCCCAAATGGCAACTGCTTGTGCTGGGCTTCGTGTTGGGCTTGAGTGTCGACCTGTTTACCGGCACGCCAGGACTTCACGCAGGAGCCACCACTTTGATGGCCTTCTGCCGCCCATCCATCATCAAACTCGTTTCGGGCAACCAAAAATTCGAAAACATCGACGAGCCCAACCTCGGGCAATTGGGCGGACTTTGGTTTTTCCGCTACGTGCTTTGTTTGGTGCTCATTCACCATTTTGCACTGTTTTTCCTCGAATCGTTCAGTTTCAGGCTCTTCGGGCAGGTGTTGTTGCGCATTTTGCTCAGCGTCCCCGTTTCCATCTTCCTGATCATGATGATTCTGTTCATTTTCAAGTCGGAAAAGAAAAGAGAATAACATAAATAATAGAATTACAATGAGAAAACACGTATTATTCATGCTTGCATTGGCACTCGGCCTGACTGCCTGCAACGAAAAAGCGAAGACCTTCCAAGTCAATGTTGGTCTTACGAACGGCAACGACAAAACCGTGTATCTGCAAAAATTTGTCGACAACGCTCCCGTCACCATCGATTCGGCTGTCGTTTCCAACGACCAAGCCGTACTGAAAGCTCCCATTGATGACCCTCAAATCCTTTACGCGTTGAAAGTCAAAGGAAAACGTGGCTCGATGCCTTTCTTTGCCGACAACAAGGACGTTTCTTTCGTGGGCGACATGAACAACCCGCAGGCCGTCGAAATCATGGCATCAGAATCGCAAGCCGAACTGGATGCCTACAACGACCAACTACAGGATTTTGATGCCCAGATCAAGGAACTTTATACCGTGATGCAACAGGCTTTCCTGGACAATGACTCCGTGATGATGGACTCTCTCAACACCGTGGGAACCGCGCTGATGGAACAGCAGGACAGCTTCCGCGACGACTACATCAAAGCCCACCCCGAGAGTTTCATTACGCATTACATCCTCGACCAGGTGAAGCAGGACTATCCCGTCGACCAGCTGAAAGAATTGATGGCTGGCTTCACCATCGAATCCATCTACAGCAAAGACCTTAACGACTACATTGCCAAACAAGAACGTCTCGAAATCGGTCAACCTTTCATCGACTTCACGCTGCAAACCAAAGAAGGCGAGAATGTTACGCTTTCCGAAGTCATTGGAAAAAACAAGCTCACACTGGTCGACTTCTGGGCTTCGTGGTGCGGTCCGTGCCGTCACGAGAACCCCGTCGTGAAGGTCGCTTACGAAAAATACCACGAACTCGGTTTTGAGGTCGTTGGCGTCAGCGTCGACCAAGATGGCGACGCCTGGCTGCAAGCCGTCGAAGAAGACAAACTGCCTTGGATGCAGGTGCGCGACACCGAGAACAAGGTCAGCGAAGATTATATGATTTATTACATCCCGTCCAATTTCCTCTTCGACCAAAACGGCACGATGGTGGCCAAAGGCTTGCGCGGCGAGGATTTGGAGGCCAAACTTGCTGAAATCCTGCAATAATGAAAACAAGACATTTCCTTATCGCAGCCGTGGCTTTAGGCTTGGCTGCCTGCACCTCAAAGCCCGAGACGAACACTTTCAAGGTCAATGTGAATCTGGCCAATGCCAACGGTCAGACCGTTTATCTCCAAAAAGATGGCCAAGTGCTTGACTCGGCGACGATTGAGAACTGGGATGCCGTGTTCGACACGCCTGTTTGCGACGACAACGAGATGTACGGCCTGATGCTGGATGGCTGGCGTCGTCCGTTCCCGTTCTTCACCGACAACGCCGAAGTGACCCTCGAAGGCGATGCGCAGAACCCCAACGCCATCGTGGTGAAAGGCTCCGAAACACAAGCGCGTTTGGATGCGTTTACCCAAAGCTACAACGACCTTGAGGCCAAGCTGGAAGCCGACAGCACGATGGCCCAAACCGACAAGGATGAAATCCTCAAAATGCACTGCTTCGACTACGTTTGGGACAACCCCACCGACCCCGTGGCACATTATGTGCTCTATCGTTACAAGTGGGCCTTCGGTCCCTGCGAGCTGCGCAATATGATTGACAACATCCATCACGCTGGCAGAACGCTCACTTCCAAGAACTTGGCCTTGGCCGAAGAATATGTGGAAAAGATTGAACGCGTGCAAGCCGGTCAGCCGATGATTGACTTCACCCAAAACGACGCCGAAGGCAATCCTGTGACGCTCAGCGAAGTGGCCGAAGGCAAGCTGCTGTTGGTCGATTTTTGGGCTTCGTGGTGCCCCGACTGCCGCAAGGAGAACCCCAATGTGGTGGCCGCCTACCAGAAGTATCACGACCAAGGTTTTGACGTGCTGGGCGTTTCGTTCGACACGAACAAGGAGGCTTGGCTCGCCGGCATCGAAAAAGACGGTCTGACTTGGACGCACGTCAGCGACCTGCAAGGCTGGGGCAACGCCGCCGGAGCGCTGTATTCCATCGCCTTCATTCCGCAAAACGCCTTGATTAAGGACGGAATGATTGTGGCCCGCAACCTCGAAGGCGCCGAGCTGATGGAAGAAATTGAAAGGCAGTTGGCGAAATAACAGTAGAGACGTTGCGCGCAACGTCTCTACAAACCAATCATTATTCAAAATCTATTCCCATCCGCGTTATACCCCTGATGGTTCTCGAACCGCTTCAGGTTCTTGCGGTTGAAGCTGTAGCGCACCGTGAGGCGGATGTAGCGCGCGTCGATGAGGTTGTCGCTCTTCGAGACGACGCCGTTCAACAGACTTTCACGGTTGCCCACATCGGTATTGAACACGTCGTTCACGCTGAGGGTGGTTTGCAGGTTACCGTCGAGGAACCTTGCCGAGAGGTTCAGGCTCATCTTGGGCATTCCTTGGCTGACCGCATAATCGTCGAGATGAGAGGAAGAATAGAGCGCGTAGCCGCCAAAAGTCACATCATACTTCTTGATGAGCGTATAAGAAAAATGGAGGTTCACAAAGTAATGCCACAGCGAATTGCGATAGTCGAGGGCATCGCCACTGTTGTACAGCCTATATTCCGCCTCGCTATGGAAATTCAGGTGGAGCCGTTTGTCGAAGAATCGTTTCGACAGGTCCAAGGCGAACAACAACTCGTCGCTTTTGCCGAAATTGCCGTAGGTGTAGCCGATGACGGCTCCGTCGGCATCCAATTGCGGCACCTTCAGTATTTGGTCGGCAATGGTGAGATACGAAACGGTGAAGTTCAGCCAATAGCGATGGCGGTACTTGAGGGTCAGGCTGTAGTTGATTGAGTGTTGCAAGTTGGGGTTGCCCTCCACATAATAGACGGGGCTTTCGTACTTGCGAAAAGGATTCAGATAGGTGAAATTGGGCTTCCCGTAGCCCCGATTTAAACTGAGAGTGAAGAAATGGTCTTCGTGAGGCTTGTAGCGCAAGGTGAAATTGGGCCGGATGACGTTGTAATTATAAGGTGTTGTGGTTTCCGTGGTCGCTGAAACGCCCAAAGTCCGCACATAAGAATCGGAAAACGTGACGGAATAACTGAACTTCTCCGACACCTGATGGCCGAAGATGAAATAAGCCATCAAAGAGTTTTCCGAGTAGTTGAAATCGTTGGTTACCAAGGTGTCAGGTAGCCAAGTGCCGTCAATGAGGTTGTCGTAACTGAAGTCGTTTTGCAGGTCTGAACGGCTATAGGCGATACCCGACATAATCTGGTATTTGTCCCACTCGTGGTAATAGTCGGCACGGGTGGAGAAGAGCCAAGCCGAATAGGGCGAGGCATCGCGGTTAAAGGTCACGGAATCAGGACAGTAGATGTATTGGCGCAGGTTGTCCGACTCGTTGAAATTACGGCTCAAGTTGGCATCCACCGTGATGTAGTGTTGTGGGGTCGTCAAAGTTGTGCTTGTAATAGATGTCGCCCCAATAGGAACGCGAATCGTCACGTGCCGTGTCGGTGGAATGGATGGCCGTTTCGCGGTCGAGGATGCACTCGTTGATGTTGTCGTGGTCAAAATCGAGGCTGCCCGAGAAGTTGATGTCCAAGGAGTTGTTGTCGTCCATCTGTATGCCCGTGCCTGCATTCAAATAGTAACTGTTCATATTGTTGTAGTGGTTTGATTCGCGTCGCATCAGTGTGTCGTCGTTCTCGCGGTACTGCCAGTAACGGTAGGAATATTCCCTCGGGTTGTAGTCTTGCGACAAATATAGATAGGTGTTGGTTTTCAAAGTTCTAAAGTTGAGGTTGAGCGACGACCTTGCACCGAGGCGTTTGCGCATTTGCAGGCTGCCCGAAACGCTGCCGTAGAAGCCCGTGGCGAGGTTCTTCTTCGTGATGATGTTCACCACGGGGCCGTCCCACTCGCCCCTGAAGCGTGCTGGCGTTTCGTACATGATTTCCACCTCGGCGATGTCTTCGGCACGCTCGCCTTGCAGCATATTGGTGAGTTGTTCGAACGAGACGCGGATGGGCCGACCGTTGAGTAGCACTAACACGGCCTTGTTCAGGACGGTCAGTGTATTTTCGCTCACGTTGTAGAACGAGCCGGGGATTTCCTGCAAAGCGTCGATGTAGGTGGCCGCAGGCGGCAGTTTCAGTTCGGTGACGTTCATCTTCAGTTTGTCGAGTTTGTCCTCGAAGACCTTGCTGGCGGTCACTTGCACCTCGTTGAGCATTTTTGTGTCGGGTGTGAGGCGCAGCGTGTCCAAGCGTGTGTCTTGGTTGAGGTTCACCTCGAATGGCAGCTGTTCCATGCCTGTGAACTTCACCAAGCCGCTGTATTGGCCTTTGTTGAGGCCTCGCAGGACGAAGTCGCCTTGTTTGTTGGTAATGCCGTAGGTGGTGTTCACCGTGTCGTTGCCTTGCCAAACCATGACGGTGGCGTAAGGTAGCGTTCCTTGTCCGTCGCAGACCGTGCCGCTCAAGGTGTGGGTCTGCGCCATGCCAACCGTTGCGAGCAGGAGAAGCATGATTAAAATGTTGTGTTTCATTGTTGAAATCTTTAGATTCGACGTAGTCAATTGTTTATTTGTTGAACTGTTGAATTGTTTCGTCTGACTGCCGCTTTGCGTCACTGCGAGTCACGAAGCAGTCCAGACATCCCTGGATTGCTTCATCGTTCCTCCTCGCAATGACGCGAAGCGACGAAGCAAAAGTAGCCCAAGCCCATGACCTGTCAACGGCTTTACAGTTTTGATTGAGGAGTTTACAAAAACTTCTCTTGCAAAGTTTTGCAAATAACTACAACACAATAAAATAAGTGATTTCGATTACAAACGGTTCTTGAGTTCATCCGGCTCAAAGCCCAGTTTTTTGCGGAGTTCGCTGCGGCTCTTGTTGACCGAATAGACGCTCAATCCGAGCAGTTCGGCAATCTCGCCGTTGGTGAGGTTGCTGCACGAGAGCAGGCACACCTTGGCATCGGTCTCGTTGAGATTGGGGAACTGCTCGGCAATCATCGCCTGCAAGCCCAAATAGGCCGCCTCGATGACCGACACGGCGCTCTCGAAAGCGGTTTCCTTGCCGTTCATGATTTGGCGCACCAGCGGACTCCATTCCTTCTTGAAGTCGTTGGCGCGCTGCTCGGTGCGCACGGCCGACAGTATCAAGCGGAGCCGTTGCAGCAGTTCCTGCTCCACAAAGGCGTTCTCCTTGCTTTGCGGCTGGGGTTCAATTTCTTCCGATTTTGGTTTCCGTTTCAGCCAAAGCAACATTCCAACGATGATAAATAGGAGTACTGTCAAAGCCACCGTACAGAAAACCAATGCGTTATGTTATCTTTGAAGATGTTTTTCTGTCATTGTATTCCGTAAGGCCAAATAATCGTTCCGCTGCTGTTGGCGGCGATAGTTTTTGAGTACGCCAAAAGAATCTCCATATACGGTTTCGTCAGCCGTAATCCAATGCGTCAAAAAAACTGGATAAAGATCGTGTTGCCGACCGTAAAAGCAAAACACGTCGGCTCCTCCAAGTTTATACTTTCTATTGAATTGCATCGCACTCGCCCAAACACCGCTATAATAACCAGTCGTATCGTCGCTTAATGGCCTAATCAAAATAGTCATGAGCGTGGTCAAGGTCTGGCGAGGTGTAGATACGATTCATTACCTTGTCCATCAGGAAGTTACCGTTGGACTTGGTAGGGTCGGTGGCATCGCAATCGTCGCCATAGATGGCGCGGGCTTGCAGCAAGGCCATGTCCATACGCTCCGCCTCGGAGTAATGCACTTCAGTATGCATTGCGCTGTCAATCAGGCGCAAGGCGCTGTCGGGGTAGGTTTCAACCAGTTGTTAGGCTTGCTTCAGCAAGCGTTTCGCCCCTTGATGGGCGGGGTTGCAGGCGGTAAAGGCCATCAGTAGGAGGCCACCGAAAAGGAATCGTTTCGCGTTCATACGGGCAAAGATAGTGAATAATGCGGTCGAGTGTTGCATAAAGTCAAATTTTCGGTGCAAAAGTACGGCGCGAAATCGGGCTGGCGACCATGTTACCGATTTCTTTTGGAGTTTTACAATAATTTTCCTGAACAAATTTTTTAACTCATTGTGAACCAACGAGAAGAAAAATCGATTTTGCAAACTTTTCGGGAAATCTTACAGTTCCCGAGCAGGATTTAAGGCCAGTTTTTTGGCGCTTTCGCCCAAGCCACAAACGGCGGATTGGGATACTCCGTTTTGCTGTATTCCAAGGGTTGCCCGTCGCTGATGCGGAGCACCTTGCCGCCAGCGGCGCGCAGGATGGCATCGGCGGCGGCGGTGTCCCATTCCTTGGTCTTGCTGTAGCAGACGTAAATATCGGCGCTGCCTTCGGCCAGTCGGGCGAATTTCAGGCTGCTGCCTTGTGTGTCGATGACGAGGTCGGGATGGGCGGGACGCAATACCTTATTAATATATTCGTCCACCTCGGGCGTGCGGTGCGAACGGCTGACCAACACTGTGTAGGGACGCACCGCGTGCGTCCGCGTTGACAATTGCGGACACACGCGGTGTGTCCCTACGGCGTACCACAATCGGTCCAAAACCGGCGCATAAATCACGCCCAAAACGGGTTGCGCGTTGTCAATTAGCGCGATGTTCACGGTGAATTCGCCGTTGCGTTTCACGAATTCGGCGGTGCCGTCAAGCGGGTCGACGAGCCAATAACGCTTGAATTGCGAGCGGTCTGTGGGCAAATCCTCCTCGCTGACAAAAGGCAATCCCGTGGGCTTCAAGATTTCCTTGATGATGTTGCTGGCGCGCAAATCGGCCTGTGTGACGGGCGAGTCGTCGTCCTTGGTATAGACCTCAAACGGCTGCGCATACACTTCCATGATGGCTTTGCCGGCTTCACGGGCGGAGTGTTGGGCTATTTTTAGTAATAGTTCCATGGATGCAAAAATACGACAAAAACCAACTATCGCTATAGTCACTACTACTAATAACGCAAAAAAACTTTCTTTACTCGTTGGCGGAATTAAAGTAGCGCATATTTAATTTGGCCAATTGGTTTGTTGTTGTTTTTGTTGATGTATTGCAGAACGGTAAACGCGCTGATTTTCCCGATGATTCTCGTGAAGAGTCCGTCGACGTTCTTTGCGTAGTTGCGGATGAAGAGGAACTGGTCGCAAAGCAGCGAGAAGTTGGTCTCGATGCGCTTGCGCACCTTGCGGAACAGGA
>JAFUAA010000022.1 GCA_017460915.1 Bacteroidales bacterium
CAGCGGATTACATCAGGCATGTGCAGTTTAAACTCAACAGAAGGCCTAGAGAAAAACTCGGCTTCGACTCCCCTAAAAACAGCTTCTTTGCTCTCTGCTCATGACTTTTGCCTATTTTTGCACTTGCTATTTGAACCTGCGCTCTATAAAGCAACTTATAGTCTATTGCTTGATTGGTGCCATGCCAATCTCTTCCGTAATCTCTTTTCCTTTTTCAAGCGACCAACATCTGAACATAGGTTCGTTCCCCTTCGTTTTTCCGCGAAGGTTCATTAATGTTTCATTATCAAACGACTTGATAATCTCAATGAAATATCTAAGAACACTGTTATCGCCTTCCTTGACATTGTTCAATTTCACAAAGTCTTTCAAATGGTCGTTTTCCGAAGCATTGTTGGCCTTGAACTCAATGAGGGCAATCCTTTGCAGGTGGTTGTCGAAGATGACAAGGTCAAATTCACCAGAGCGTCCTCTATAGCCCCACCATTACTGAACCCGCTATAAGCATCTTGTGTCGGTGTCTCAAAAGAATAATACACATCCCAACCTTCAGCAATTTTCTTATTCAATTGCTCTACGAAAACACAACGAAGTTCTTGCTCACTGATTCTAGTTGTCTCACCTCTTCTTTTTTTGGGGAAAACTATTCTGCTTAATTTTATCCTACTCGGGTTGTCAAGCTTTGGTGCTTTTTCTTGCTGATAATTGTAGGCGTCTTGAATTGCTTCAAAAGTTTTGCAAACTACATCTTCAATGTAATCCTTTGTAGTTCGAGTTGTTTTATCCATACAACAAGCCCTATTTTCGTGACGGGCGCAACTTTTTCTCGCCTATAGCTTCCCCCGATTCGGCAAATTCCACACAAGAAGGCTAGGAAACTTGAATTGTACCTATTTTGGCTAACAGGCTCTGGAAAAATACCTTTGGAAATAAAACAGAT
Organism: Bacteroidales bacterium; assembly: GCA_017460915.1. Lineage (GTDB taxonomy): Bacteria > Bacteroidota > Bacteroidia > Bacteroidales > F082 > Limimorpha. Next base: position 941 of record JAFUAA010000022.1, read on the forward strand.
ACGTTTACCTAGCCTATATGCATCATCAGGATAACTGATTAAATACAATTAAGGCTGGCTCACTTGTATCTTGCATCCATTTCCAAAATTTTCCAGATTTCATTAGCCGGATACAAGCACAAATTGCCTTCAACTGCTCGGATTTCTCCCCGAACAATCGGTGGCAAATATACGAAGATTTTGAAATCGCAACGTTTTTTTGAAAGATTTTTATCTGATTTTGAAAGATTTCTTTGCGAAGCAAAATGAAAAGTTGCAATAGCATGGCTAATTATCCTCACGCAGAATGCGCAGAACTATGGGAAACGCAAAGCGAAGAGAGCCTTGCGTCCAGTAGGTTCAGCGGATTCAGCGATTTCTGCGTGAAAAAAATTCATTCCGCGTGACGCGATTCCCAAAACTCCGCCCCTTCAATGCCAATCTCTTTCGGGTCGAAGACGGGGTCTTTGCCTTCTTTCTTTTGGCGTTCGTAGGATTTCAGCGCCTTGAACGCCTTGGGCGAGAGCAACAGAATGGCGATGACATTCACCCACGCCATGGCGCCCACGCCCGTGTCGCCGAGGTCCCAAATCGTCTTGGCCTCGTAGAGCGACCCGACGAAGACCATCGCCACCGTGCCGAGGCGCAGCACCCAAATGAGCACGTGCTCCTTGCGGCCCTTGCCAAAGAGATAGACGAGGTTGGTCTCGGCGTAGTAATAGTAGGCCATTATCGTCGTGAAGGCAAAGAAAAACAAGGCGATAGAGACAATGATGCCGCCCCAATTCACGCCCAACAGCGTACCCAAAGCGGCGGAGGTGTAACTCACATCGGGCGCACCCAACTCCACCCCTTCGGCGGCGATGAGCAGGTTGCCCGAGGCATCGAAGACATTGTAGGTCTTGCAGGCCAAGATCATCACGGCGGTGGCGGTGCATACCAACAAGGTGTCGATATACACCGAAAACGCCTGCACCAGTCCCTGCTTGACGGGGTGCGACACCTTGGCCGCGCCCGCCACGATGGCACCCGTGCCTTGTCCGGCCTCGTTGGAATAGATGCCGCGCTTCACGCCCCAAGCGATGGTGGCGCCCAAGATGCCGCCCAAAGCCTGGTTCATACCAAAGGCGCTGCGAATCATATCCATAAACACGGTAGGCACCTCGCGGATGTGGAAAGCCAAAACGACGAGCGAAAGCAAGACATAAAGAACCGCCATAAACGGCGCGACGACTTGCGCCACATTGGCGATGCGCTTCACGCCGCCCATCACCACGAGGCCAATGAGCAGGGCAACGGCTGCGCCTACGATGGCCGGATTGATATGGAAGGTGTTGGCAAACGAAATGGCGATGCCGTTGCTTTGCACGGGCGGCAGGAACCATCCGCAAACCAACACCGAAATGGCAGCGAAGAACACCGCCAACCATTTGCATTTCAAGCCTTTCTCGATATAATAGGCCGGTCCGCCACGGAACTGGCCCTTGTGCTCTTCCTTATAGATTTGGGCCAAGGTCGCCTCGGAGAAGGCCGAACCCGCACCGAGGAAGGCGATAATCCACATCCAGACGATGGCTCCCGGGCCGCCGTAGCCGATGGCCGTGGCCACACCTACGATGTTGCCCGTGCCCACACGCCCCGAAAGCGCCATCGAGAACGCCTGAAACGAGGTGATGCCCGTCTTTTGGGAATGGTCGGTGGAGAAAAGCAGCCACGCCATCTCGCGGAACCGCCGCACCTGCACGAAGCGTGTCCCAATGGAGAAATACAGGCCCGCCAGCAGGCAAATCGCCACCAATGCAGGGCTCCACACATAGCCGCTTATGGTCTGAATGAGTTGTTCCATAACAAGTTGCCGTTTTGAAGGGTCAAAGATAGGGATTTTTGACACAAAAACAGCATTATCGGCAAAACAAACCCATTTATGTGTTTTTTTGTCGCAACCTAAACAAAATCGCGACCTGTTAGGCGAAGAGACCTACAACGCCACCAAAGACATCAATTGGTACAGGTACACCTATTTCGAGAAAGGTGCATTTGTCAAGTATTTTGAGGATCCATACGCCGAGTTCGGTAACAAATAGGAATTAACGGGTTTCACACCGCCTCCGCCATCAAATCCTTCCGTCCAATCAGGCTAAAGATGGTGATTTCGTTGTCCTCGTTGAGGATGCGAAGCGTGCGAAGGATTTCGTTCAGCGTTGAGCCGCTGGTAGTTACATCGTCAATAATCAAGACTTTTTGCTGGCGGATATTCGAGCAGAGTTTTTCGTCCCTGTCTATACACAACAAATTCTCCGCTTTGCATAACTTGGGCTACGCAAAACGATAAACATAAGACAACATAATATTGGTTAACCTTGCTCGACGACTAAGGCATCACGACAATCTTCCCTACCAAATGCACAACAAGCCACAGCACGGCAAAACCCATCATAAACGCCAGCCATGAAGGCAATCCCAAAGCCGTCGGCAGTACACCTAACAGCAATGCCGTAGCCCCCACGGTGAGTGCATAGGGCATTTGTGTACTGACATGTTGCAAATGATTGCAACTCGAAGCCAAGGAGCTCATAATCGTCGTGTCGGAAATCGGGGAACAATGGTCGCCCATGACTGCGCCCGCCAATACCGAGGCCACCACATTATAGAACAACGGCATCGTGGCCTCCACCGACAAGCCCTGCTCTTGGCACAACAGCCACGAAGCGGGCAGAATCAACGGATAAAGGATGGCCATCGTGCCCCAGGAAGTGCCAGTCGAAAAGCCAATCAAGGCAGCCAAGACGAAGGTCAATACAGGAACCAAGGCTGGCGACAGCGACCATTGCAGCAACAGTTGCGAGACGAACTCGGCCGTGTGCATGTCTTTGGTCACCAAAGCGATAGACCAAGCCATAGTCAAAATCAAAACGGCATTGAACATTGACTTGAAGCCCTCAACGACCTCCTCCATCACCTTGTTGAACTCTATTTGGCCGCGCAACAAAGTCATCACGATGGCCGTCAGCAGCGACAGCACCGAAGCCCACAGCAAAGCCTTGTAGGAATTGGCCGCGCCGATGGTGGCCGAAAGCTTCGAGAAGAAGCCGAGGCTGCCGTCGTTCCAAACGGCTGCATCATAACCCGTGACGAAAAGTCCGATAATCGTCCCAAAAATCAAGACCGACAAAGGAAGCAAGGCATCAATAATATGGACTTTTTTGGTCTCATTTTCAGGCATTTCAACATCTGAAGCATGCGTCGCTCTGGCTTTACGTTCCGCCTTCAGCATGGGGCCAAAGTCGCGACCGCTGAGGATAATCATCAGGACGAAACCCAAGGTCAGGAAGGGATAGAAACTATAGGCGAGCGAATGGAAAAACACCGAATAGGCCGAGGCTTCGAGGCCGATGGCGTTGATGCCGTCCTGGATGTAACTCAATTCCGCCCCAATCCAAGTGGTAACGAAAGCCACCGCCACCACAGGTGCCGAGGTGGAATCGACGATATACGAAAGTTTCTCGCGCGACACCCGCAGTTTGTCGGTAATCGGGCGCATGGTGTTGCCCACGACGAGCGTGTTGGAATAGTCGTCGAAGAAGACGCAGAGGTCCATCAGGAAGGTCATCAGCTGTCCCGAGCGCGGCCCTCTCGCCTTGCGCGACAGCCAGTTGACCACGCCCTGCATCCCGCCGTTGGCCGTGATGACGCGCACCATGCCGCCAATAATCAAGGTGAAGACGATGATGAGCACATGGTCGGCATCGAAGAGCGAGCCCACGACATAGGTATCCACCACACGCAAGAGCCCTCCGCCCAAAGCCTCGAACGGGCCATGACCCGAATACAGTGCCATGATGAAAGTGCCCGTCAGGATGCCGACAAACAGCGACGAAATCACCTCTTTTATTAATAGCGCCATCACGATGGCCACCAGCGGAGGCAAAATCGACATCCAAAGCGGCATCGGGCCCTCGACGGCCCCCGTCACCGCAAGCAGCACCAAGCCTAAAAGCAAAGCCAACACTACCACAAACGCTATCCATTTTTTCTTCATGGGCACAATTTGAGGCACAAAAATAGCGTTTTTTGTAGAAAAAACTTTCATTCTATCCAATTTGGTCTTATTTTTGCAAGCCTAATCAGATTGTGGAAACAACAATTGCAAAATAAAAACTAACACATCATGAAGAAAAAACTCCTCATCGCATTATGCAGCCTCGCCGTCATCTTCACGGCTTGCAGGAAACCTGTCGATCCTACGCCAACGCCCGAGCCCGTTGACTACACGTCCAACTATGTCGGTAACTACGTCGGCCAATTCACGCTTACCATCACCTCGATGAACAACCAACCCCAAAGCAACATGACCTTCCCCATTGACGGCATTGGCATGGACATCGCCAAAGGCACCGAAGACAACGCCATCACGGCCACGGTGACCGTCGAAAGCGAGACCCATCAGACCCAAGGCACTGCCACGGCCGACAAAGCCGACTTCGAGACCGTCCGTCTCGTCATCGACAAGCCCGACCAATTCTACAAGTTCAATCTCGACCTCAAGATGGAAGGCACCAAAGCCGAAAGCGACACGCTGAACATCGTCGGTTCCTTCTCAGGCGACGGCGATGCGACCATCATGGGTCAAGAGCAGATTTTCAACGAAGTGTCGGGTACACTCACCGGAAAACTCGTAAAACACTAACCTAAAATTCATATCATCATGAGAAAATCAACATTAGCTATGGTTTGCCTCGTCGGATTGGCAATGCTGGCAAGCTGCAAGAAAGACCCTGTCGCTCCCACCATTGAAATGTATGTGGGCGACGAAGGGACAACCTGCGTCATCGAAAACGCACAAGTGTTTTCGGGTGACCAAATCTTCGTCGGTTTCAAAGGGACAGGAGAAGAGGTCACCAAAATCGATGTTACCGTTGCCCAAAACGGAACTGCTTTGGACGCCTTCCATCATCAATGGAACACCCCAGTCAACAACTTCGAAATCACGTGTGATTTCACCATTGAAGCCAGCGGCACCGTGTCCATTACCGGCACTGTGACCGATGCAGCAGGACAAACCGCCACGAAGAGTTTCAACATCATTTACAACGAAAAACCGAGCGCCAAGTTCCTGGGCAACTATGAAGGCAATGCCCTCTTCACCGGCACCACGGAAGTCGCTGTGGCAGGCATGGAACCGATGCAACAAGAAGTCACCGACCACGAAATGCCCGTCACCCTCAGCATTACCGAAGGCGAACACTTGAATGAAGTCATCGCCGTTTGCAAGATAAACAACCAGGAATCAACAGTCACGGGAACGGTGGAAGGCGACAAAGTCAACTTCGTGCTGACCGATGTGCCCTACACCTTCGACTATGACATGAGCGAAATCTCCTTTTCGCCCACCATCACCATGAACCTCAACCTCACCGCCACGCTGGTTGGCAGTCAGCTCAACCTTGACGGGACCTGCAACGGCGAAGGTGAAGTCCACATTCTCTTCTACAACGGCACCATCGCCATAGACGGCACCATTGGCGGCAGCTTGGACAAAACGGAATGAATGCGACACGCGGTAAAGACGTAGCGCGCTACGTCTCTACAAACGAAAAACGGACGACTAAAATCGTCCGTTTTTTCATTGTAGCGGGGGAAGGATTCGAACCTCCGACCTCCGGGTTATGAGCCCGACGAGCTGCCTCTGCTCTACCCCGCATCGTGCAAAATTCCGGCTGAGGAAAATTTTTCGCTCCCGAAATCGGCTGCAAAGATAATAATTTTGTTTCTTTGCAGAGCAAAAAACCAAGAAAAAATTTCATTATGGCACATAAAGCAGGCTATGTCAACATTATAGGTCGCCCCAACGTGGGCAAGTCAACCCTTATGAATCAGCTCGTTGGGGAGAAAATCTCCATCATCACCTCGAAAGCGCAGACCACGCGCCACCGCATCCTAGGCATCGTCAACGGCGACGACTTCCAAATCGTCTTCTCCGACACGCCCGGCATCATCAAAGACCCCGCCTACAAGATGCACGAGGTAATGAACCAGTTTGTCAACGTGGCCCTCATCGATGCCGACTTGATTCTTTTTGTGGTCGACATCACCGACAAGAAAATCGAGGAAAAGACCGTGGAGCGACTGAAAAACACAGAGATACCCATCTTCGTGCTCATCAACAAAATCGACCTTTCGACGCAAAAGCAAGTGGAGCAAGCCGTTGAATTTTGGAGACAGCAACTGCCCTCAGCCACCGTTTTCCCGCTTTCGGCGCAATATGGCGCCAATGTGGAGTTCATCTTCAAGCAGATTTTGGAGCAACTGCCCGAGTGTCCGCCTTATTTCCCCAAGGACGAGCTCACCGACCGTTCGATGCGTTTCTTCATCACCGAAATCATCCGCGAGAAAATTCTGCTCAACTACCAGCAGGAGATCCCCTACTCCGTTCAGGTTGAGGTGGAGAGCTACGAGGAAACCGAGAAGCACATCCACATCCGCAGCGTCATCTATGTGGCCCGCGACTCGCAAAAGGGCATCATCATCGGCAAGGGCGGCAGCGCCATCAAGAAGCTCGGGATGCAGGCCCGTGCCGACATTGAGGAGTTTACGGGAAAGAAAATCTTCCTCGAACTATTCGTGAAAGTCGACAAGGACTGGCGCGACAATGAGGCCGAGTTGAAGCGGTTTGGCTATGAAGCCTAATTTTTTCGTATTTTTGCCGCAAATTTCAAAATCATCAGAAAATGTCAAACATTGTAGCTATTGTGGGGAGACCCAATGTGGGAAAATCGACTTTGTTCAACCGTCTGTTGAAGCAGCGCATGGCCATCGTGGAAGAGACGAGCGGCGTGACGCGCGACCGGCACTACGGCAAGAGCGATTGGAATGGAAAGGAATTCACCGTCATCGACACCGGCGGCTATGTGGTGGGGTCGGACGACATTTTTGAAGAAGAAATCCGCAAGCAGGTGGACCTGGCCATCGATGAGGCCGATGTTATCGTCTTTTTGGTCGACGGTCGCGATGGGCTTCACGTCCTCGACGAGGATGTGGCCGTCATCCTGCGCCAGCAGAAAAAGCATGTCCTCTTGGCTGTCAACAAGATAGACGAGCCTAACAAAGAAGCATTGGCGGGCGAGTTCTACGCCTTGGGACTGGGCGAACCCTTCCCTATGTCGGCCATGACGGGCACAGGCACGGGTGAGTTGTTGGACAAAGTATGCGAGCTTTTGCCTTCCGACACCACCGACTTCGACACCGACCTGCCGCGTTTCACCGTGGTGGGCCGTCCGAATGTGGGCAAATCGTCCTTAATCAACGCTTTCCTTGGCACCGACCGTCACATCGTGACCGACATCGCCGGCACCACCCGCGATGCCAACTACACGCGCTACAAGGCCTTCGGCATGGAGTTCATGCTCGTCGACACCGCCGGATTGCGCAAGAAGAGCAAGGTGGAGGAAGACATCGAGTTCTACTCGGTGTTGCGGTCCATCCGCGCCATCGAGGACTGCGACGTGGCCATCCTCATGCTCGACGCCACGCAAGGCTTCGAAGCCCAGGATATGAACATTCTGCGCCTCATCGAGAAGAACAAAAAAGGCCTGGTGATGGTCGTCAACAAGTGGGACTTGGTCGAAAAAGACTCCAACACGCACAAGGCCTACGAAGAGCTGATTCGCTCCAGAACGGCACCTTTCACCGACTATCCCATCATCTTCACCTCGGCCATCAACAAGCAACGTATATATAAGGTGCTGGAAACGGCGCACAAGGTCTACGAAAACCGCGAGCGCCGCGTCCCCGTGCGCGAACTGAACGACAAGATGCTGGAAATCATAAACTCCGTGCCGCTGCCGACGGCATCACGCGGCCGTTTCCTGAAGATCAAGTACATCACCCAACTGAAGAGCATCGCGCCGCAGTTCATCTTCTTCTGCAACCTGCCGAAGGACGTGAAGGAGAACTACAAGCGCTTCTTGGAAAACAAGATTCGCGAGACCTGGGACTTCAACGGCGTGCCGATTCAGTTGATTTTCAAGGAGAAATAGTTTGACACGCTTTGCGTCTTTGCGAGGAGGTACGATGAAGCAATCCAGACAACAATTCAAAAACTGGATTTCTGGATTGCTTCGCTCCGCTCGCAATGACGCAAAGCGGCAGAAAACAGAATGCAATGGAAGACAATGAAAACATCGTTCGGATGGACAAATGGCTGTGGGCTGCGCGCCTCTTCAAGACGCGCAGCTTGGCCGTCGACGCCATCAAAGGCGGCAAGGTGAAGATGGACGACAACCCCATCAAGCCCTCGCGCGAGGTAAAGGTGGGCGACATCATCCAAGTGCAGATTGAACAGTTGCACAAGGTGGTGGAAGTGAAGACCGTCATCAAGAACCGCATCTCGGCCAAGCAGGTGCCCGAAATCTATAACGACCTCACTCCCAAGGAGGAATACGAGCGCATCGAGTTCATGAACGCTTACAAAGCCGAGTGGCGCGACCGCGGCGCCGGTCGCCCGACCAAGAAGGAACGCCGAATGATTGAACGGCTGAAGGACGAAATGTAAAGGCTTTTCCGAATTCTTCCTATCTTTGCTGCCTCAAAACCACTGACAAATGAACACCAAAATTTCAATCTGGAAAAGGGTGGCGTATGCCGTCCTGCTCATCCTGGTGTTTGCCTCGTGCAGCAGGATTGACGAAATCGACATCAATGACTTTGGTGGAATGGGCAGTGAAGCCCTGCAAGGTCGCGTCGCCGTCTTCGGCAACGTGACCACCGAGATGCGCCAACACAGCGTGACGTTCACCCCCGTCAAGCAATGGAACGAGAACCTATCGCCACTGCCCGACATCAACCGCGTTTTCGTGGTTTGCGGAAACGACACGATACCTTATAGGGAGCAACAAGTCGGCGAATTTGCCCCAAACGCCCATGGTAAGACCTTTGTTTCAGAGCAACCTTTCAAGGGCGAGGTGGGCAAGACCTACCAACTCGTCGTCGAGACCCCTGCGGGCGACACCAACGACCAGAACCTCATCCTCATCGATGAAGCCCCGATTTACAACCCCTCGCACCTCTTCGGCATGATTTCCATCTTCAACCCCGAGGCGGTGAACCAAGTGACGCTCTATAAGAGCAACATGCCCGCGCAATACGGTGGCCGCGTCTCGGCCGTCCTCGATTGTAAGATGAAGGAAGGCAACATGAACTCACGGTTTTTCGGTCGCGCTGAGTCCCTTCGCCGCCACTTTGACCGCCAACGGTCCAATCGCCAAGGAGCAGGTTTCCTACCTGATTTCGGCGCGTCGGAGTTTCTTCGACTTGTTCGTGGAACCCAACAAAGGCATGCCTCTGGTCCCGACTTTTTATGACCTGAATGCCAAAATCAATACCAAAATCGGGCAAAACGACCGTCTCTATCTCTCGTTTTACAGAGGTCACGACGTCATTGATTCGAACGAAGGCCTGCACAACAACTGGGGCAACACCTCGGGCACCTTGCGCTGGACGCACAACTTCGGCAGCCGCTGGTTCCTCAACACGGCCTTCATCGTCAGCGATTACCGCAACGACTTGAACTTCATCTACAAGAAACACGAATTCAACTGGCACACAGGCCTTTCCGACCTCAACCTGAAAGCCGCCTTGAGCTATTACATCGCCCCCGATTGCGAGTTGCGCATTGGTGCAGGTGCCATCCGACACGCTTTCGTGCCCAACGAATCGGACAGTTTGCAGACCAGTCTGCCCCATCTCCAAGCCATGGAATACTCGGCCTTCGTGCTCAACGATTGGAAGCTGCTGCGTTGGTTGGGCTTCAACTACGGCCTTCACCTTTCGGCTTTCCAGCCTTTGGACAGCGATGAGAAAGTTATGGTTTATCCCGAGCCTCGTGTGAGCATAAACGTGATGCTGAACGACGATGCCTCCATCAAGGCCGCCTATTCGCGCAATGTGCAGTATATCCAAGTGCTGCAAAACAACTCCTTGAACTACACCTCATTAGAGACGTGGTTTCCCGCCGTCAATGGCTTGAAGCCTGGCATTGCCGATGTGGTTTCGGCGGGCTTTTTCCTCGATTTTGCCGAACAGTTCTCCACTTCGGTCGAGCTGTATTACAAGAAAGGCCAGGACCAAATCGACTTCATTGACCATGCGCAACTCATCAGCAACCCGAATGTGCTGAGCCAGGTGAGAAGGGGAAACGCAACGGCTTACGGTGTGGAGTTCAACCTCTCGAAAAATGTCGGAAGATTCGCTGGAGCAATAAGTTACACCTATTCGCGAGTGACCTACGCCATCCTCGACATCAACGACGACAATCCACCATGTCAGATATTCCACACGACTTCCGCATCAACGGCAGTTACCAGTTCACGCCACGTTGGAGCGCAAGTGCCGCGTGGCAGTATTCGAGCGGTCATCCCGTCACTTTGCCTGTGGGCTTCTATGAATACATGGGCCAGACCGTCCCGATTTACACCGAGCGCAACGCGAGCCGCACGCCCGCCTACCATCGCCTCGACCTTTCGTGCGCCTACCCGTCGCCGAAATACAAGAACGGCTTCAACTGGAGCGCGAGTTTCGGCCTGTTCAACGCCTACAACCGCCTGAACCCATTGGGCTATCAATTTGAAACCAACCCTGAAACGGGCGAGATGCGTGCCTTCGCATACTCGATGTTTGGCATTCTGCCTAATGTCTCGGTTCGGGCTGGGTGGTGATGTTTTTATGGTGTGATAACGACAAAGGCGGCCCCGATTGGAGTCGCCTTTGTATGGGGAATACACTACTCATTTTTATGTGGTCTTTTCGAAATACGATTCAATGAATTCGAAATATCTTTCAAATAATAAGCAATTCTACCCATATTTGTATCTGGAGGGGTGACATAACTCTGTCCAATCTGCTGAAATAAAAGTTTATAGCATTCGCCCTTGTATTTATTGCCCTTCATATCATCATAACTCACGAGAAGTTCTATGTAATAATCAGTATTTGCAGCCAAACAACTATCTCGATTCCCCAAAATAAATACCATTTCATATTGAGATGGGAAAACCGAAACACCATCCTGAAAAATACGGTACTGAGATAATGGAATATTCTGATTATCAAAACAAAAATAGTCATTACATAGTTCGATATGGACATTTCTTGCAATTCCTTCTCCAACATTTTTCACATAAAGCAGTATTAATTGTTGATCGTCTGATATTTTTAAGTATGGAACAACATAAGGACTGATTTTTAGTTTTCGCACTTTAATACTTTCTATCAACATCAATACAGTTGCAATGGTATAAGCCACCGTAGCAAATGCCAATACAGCACTAAAGATTATTTGAATTACAGCTTCATCCATACCAAATTATGTATTACTTTATTAGTATTTATCTTGATAAGGCGTGGATTCCACACCATTCTCTTGTAATGCATTCACCATTCTATCCAAAAGGATCCGCCACATTTTTTTGAACCATTCCGTATCTCCAAACCATTTCACAAGTGTTGGGCCGATGGCATAATATGTCTTGATGAAAGCTCTGCCATACCATGTTTCGTCCAAAGTGTTGTCGCGGAAACGGCGAAGTGTCCATACTTCGGGGCAATTGTAAGAACCGTAAACAGCTGTGGCAACATAGCAACCAGAACCCTTCATTTCATACTTCTCAGGATGGAGTTTTATATCTTCCTCAATTTCCAGTCGACGCTTTTCCAAAGCAGGGAAATCTTTGGTTATTGATAATTCTATTGCATCACATTTACTTCGAATAGCCTCTTCATTGGGTGACCAATACTTGCCCACATGAAAAAGCAAACAATATTTATAATCAAAATAAGCGTCGCGCAATTCTTTCCCTTTGTTTTGTATCTGGCAACTATCTAAAAAATCGGCAATTCTTTTGTGGCTTGTTCCAAACTATAAGCCAAATTCCCCATGTTTAAAAACATTTCAACTTGCGGATTATCCGCCTCTGTACAAGCCTCAATAGCATATTGTTTACCATAAGCCTGAAAATATGAGTGATAAAGTTCGCGTATGGAATCCGATGCCTCCTTTGCAATCTTTGATGCTGCTTTTAACAGATTTATTCCCGTTTCCATGAAAAATAGACCTACTTCTTCTTGTTTCGTCGGTTCAAACAAAACAACATTCTTTCCAGAAGAAATAACTTCCGCTGTTCTTGGGTTCCCATTTGTTGATAATCCTGCTGTGGTTTTCATTTTTATCATCCAGGCTTGCGCATTCTCTGGATCTTGCTCAAGAATCTTATTTGCATAATCATAGGCTTCTTGATAATTTCCCGCATAGAGAGCTTTTTTTGCAAGATTCATCCAGGTTCCTATTTTTGAGCTATAATCAATTGACACCGTCCCTTCTATCATCATCTTCCTTGCTTCTTCAACTGTGTATTTTGTCCCACAGTTTTGACAGACATATAGTCCGTCTTGTTTCACAACATCGTTGCTTCCGCACATTTCACATTTCAATGCTTTCATATTTCTTATTCTTTTGAGGATTATTTATTTCTCACACAACAAAAAAAGCGTGGAATCAATTCCTTGCTTAAACACCAGGGTTTCCACGCCCATACCTCATAACAAGTATTCCACGCCGTAACGAGTACGGCATTTGTTTACTTGCCCTTGAGGTATTGCCCCGCCAATACGGGGACGAGTGGAAAATTTGGTGTTCAAGGACAGCAACAAGTGCTATCTGCTAATATGTAAGTTATTGTTTATCTTGTTGTTTTCTTTTGTTTAATTATTCAATATATCAGTTTCTCTATCTTATCTATAAACACGTGTGTCGGCTCTTTGAGCGACATGGCTTCTTCCTTCGTAATATCGTATGCGCAATTGTAATCGGCCTTCTGGCGAAGTTGGAATAAACGGGCCAGGAAACTGCCATCCTCCAATGATACCATTTCAGTTTTCACAAAATGCAAACTAAACTGTGTCAACATCCCCGAATGGGTATGCGCAACGATTTCTCTCTGTATGAAAAGGGCCTGAACAATATGGAAACAAGCATAGTAAAAGCGGTTGACGGCCATATCGGAATAGTCCATGTCCATCATCTCATCTGCCTGTTTCACAAACCGATGTGCCCTTTCGACCTGCATGTCGACAAATATCTTTCTCTCTTCTGGTGTCATTGCAACAGATTTACTGCATCATGATGAACATTTTCATAGAAAGGCGTAGCATGATAGGATTGCCATTCCTTTTCGGTGTACATTATCGGATTGATTTCCTCTCCCAACTCACAACCTAACAAAACAAAAGGATAACTCACCGTATCGTAATCCGACTGGGTGAGTTTCTCCTTATTAAGTATAAGGATGATATCCCAATCCGAGTATGCATGTGCCGTCCCTCGCGCTCGTGATCCGTAAAGCCAAGCCTCGCTTCCAGGCGGGAGGACCTCCAATGCCAACTGTTTAATGTCCGACAAAACGTTTTCCATGATTGATTTCATTTTACTCGGCAAAACTACACAAATATTTTCAAACAAACAAAGGTGTTCCATAAAAACACGTAGAGACGTAGCGCGCTACGTCTCTACAATCGTTTCTAGATGTTTCCGAAAATTACACCATCAGTGCGCCAACGAGGCCCAAGATAGCATAGAATTCAGGAAGGGCGGCGTAGATCAGCGTGTTGGTGAACACATCGTGACCTTGGCTGATGCCCACGATGCCGTTGGCGCAGACCTGACCTTGGCGCATGGCCGAGATCATGCAGACCAAACCTACGCAGAGACCCACACCGAAGATGATGAGACCTTGCGTCGGGTCAGCCTTCATCTTGCTCAGCAGCATGAAAAAGGCCACGAAGCCGTAGATACCCTGAGTGGCCGGCAATGCCGACAGCACCATGAAATTACCCGATGCCTCAGGGCGTTTCTTGAGGCCGCCTTCAGCAGCGTTGCCCGCCGTCGAAGTGCCGATTGAACTTCCGATACCTGCCAGGGCCAACACGAGGCCGAGACCGAGATAACCTAAGATTGTTGCTAACATAATGTTGATTGTTTATTTGTTGATTTGTTTAATTGTTTGATTTCTATTTTTAACTACGAATTACACGAATGTAGCGAATTTTTCTCGAATTGAATTTTGCAACTGCGTTGCTAATGTTTACGAATTCGTACAAATTCGCAGCCTTGACTGCAAAATTCATATGCAGACATTCGTTCAATTCGTAGTTTCTTTTCATTGCCTTATGATTGTAAGGGTTTGTATTTGCGGCCCGTGCCTTCGTAACCGGAGTTCTTGAAGAACTCGAGGAAGTTGAGTCGCAGCGGATGCACGAAAGCACCCAAGACGCACATCGCGACATTGAGCGTATGCCCGATGACGACAATGAGAACGAACCAAATCCAGCCTACGCCGCCGTCGCCCAAGGCCTGCACGCCAATGGCGTTGAAGGCCTCACCGAGTTTGGCACCAGCCAAGCCCAAGGCGTAGAGACGCAGGTAACTCAGCACATCGCCGAGCAAGCCCGTGGCCGTGTTGTAGGTCTCCCACAAGCCCGAGCCGAAGTTGAGCAAAGGATTGCGGTGCAAGTCGTTAAGGAAGAAGATGCCCAAAGCGGAGAGACCGCCGAGAATGATAATCACCCACTTGGTCACCGCCTTGTCCATCACGCCCATGAGGGCGAGACCGCCCACGATGACACCACCGACGATGAGCAAGGTCCAGCCCCAAGTGCCCAAGGAATTGGCGAAGCCTTTCACCTTGGTGCTTTGGTAGGTCTTGACAATCATGGCAAGGCAGATGTGGACGATACCGACGAGCAACGCCAGCACCATCGTGCCGTCGTAGCCCGCAATCGTCGAGGGCAGCATGCACTTCTTCACGCCTTCCGGAAGCCAGCTCCATTGCAGCATATCCATCGAGAAGAAGGTGTGGAACAGCAGTCCGATAATCGTCGTGGCGATGCCCAAGGTCACACCAAGAGGCGCAATCTTGCCCAGCATCTTCTTCAGGCCGAGGCTGCCCAAGATGAGCACGAGACCATAGCCCGCATCGCCCATGCAGAAGGCGAAGAAGAGCATGAAGAAGATGGAGATGAACACCGTCGGGTCAAACTCGTCGTATTTCGGGCGACCGTACATGTCGGTCAGCAGTTCGAACATCGAGACGAACTTGTTGTTCTTCAGTTTGATAGGCGGATTATCATCGGCTTTGGCCTTGTCCGTCAGATAAAGCACATTTTCCTTTTCCAGCATATCGTGCAGAGCGAGTTCGGTCTCAGCAGGCGCAAAGCCTTCGAAGACCGTGATATAGTCCTCGGCGGCCTTCTCGCCCGAAACGCGTGCCAGATGCAGGTCGAGTTTCGAAACCGCCTTGTCGAGCTCCGCTTGCAGCACGGGTTCGTGCCATTTCAGTTGGGCCAGACGCTGGTCTTTCTGCTTGACGGCGGCCTCCACCTCGGCAATCTTGTTCTCCAAAGCGGCATAGTCGCCATCCGGGGCGGGCAACTCCTTGAGCGGGAAGTCGTAGTCGTCGCCTTCGCTGACCACCACGAAATAGGTGTAGCCGCCTTCCGTGGCAATCTCGCTCAGCGCGTACTGTTCCTTCCACGCGGGGTCGACCGTCTTGTTCTTGTAGAAATGCAGTTTCAACCCGTTTTCCTTGAGTCGTTCGAAGCTCTTCGCATCGAACTTGCCCCAAGGTCGGCGGTCTTCCACATCCCTGTAGAGCTGAGGCAGTTGCGCCAGCAAGTCCTCCTTCTCTTTCACCGTTTCGAGGACCTCGACGGCGAAATCGGTAGGTTTCTGGCCAGGGTCGTCGGCTTTCTCGACCTCTTTGAGCTGCGACAGCGACTTCCGATAAACCTCCGCACGGGCGGAAAGCTTCTCCGACTTCTCGTCGACAGGCTTCAGCGAGCGGGTGATGTCCATCACGCCCACCGTTTGCAGCTTCTCCAAGAAAGCGTCGGCGTCGCCACTCATGAGGATGAAATCATATTTCGTCATTTCAGTTACCATGGTCAGCCTCCTCTTCTTCAACTATGTGTTTGTTTTTCACGATTTTCTGAGAAGCCTTGGAGAGGTTCTCCTCGTCTTCCATATATCGCTTGATCTTGCGTATGGCTTCGTTGTAGCCAGGGATTTGCACCTTCTCGTAAAGGTTGACTTTCTGTGTGGTCTTCTTCCGTTGGTAGTCGAGAATACGGCTCACCTCGGTATAGACCTCCGACTCGATGCCCAACTGGGCGAGGTTCTTCAAGATCTGGACGCCGTCGGCATACCACATCGGCTTGGTGAAGAGGTTGATGTCTTTCACCTCATACAGCACTTCCTCCAAGGCCAGAACTGGCACACCCGCAATCTTGACGGTCTTCAGCTTGACATCGGTCACCGAAATCAGTCCTGGCTCAAATTCATTCCAAAGCCGGGCCATGTACTCATACGACTTGAGTTCGGCCTCTAACTGTGCGACAAGTCCCTCCGAACGCTGCTTGGCTTTCTTCACCTCAAGGCGCAGCGCGCTCTCCTTGCTCTTCAACGTAGGCAAGGCGCGGGTTCGCGTCTTGAGCTGCTTATTCAGCTCGTTCAGCGAGGTCTTGTTATATTGGAACTTAATGGCCATATTTTATGCTTTTTCTTTCCAGTATTTCTGAATCAACGATTCCTTCAAGCCCGTCTCCGCCTTGGTGAAATATTTGGCGAACAACTCCCAGCCCGTGTTCAGCATCTCCTCAATAGAAATGTTGACGTCGATGGCAAGGAGGCGTGTGGCGTATTCCTTGGCGTAGTCGAGGCAGCGCAGGTCGTAGTCGCTCAAGTCGAAGCCGTTCTCCAACTTGGTCTTGGCATTGGCGGCATCGGCATAGAGGCGCACCGAGGTGTTCATCACCGCGCTGTGGTCCTCACGGGTCTTCTTGTTCTGCACCAACTGTTTCAGACGCGACAGCGAGCGGAACGGGTCCACGATGACCTTACCCGAGTCGGGGTCGGCACGGAGGAACAATTGTCCCTCGGTGATGTAACCCGTATTGTCGGGGATAGCGTGCGTGATGTCGCCGTCGTTCAAGGTCGTCACGGCGATGATGGTGATGGAACCGCCATCGGGCAACTGCACGGCCTTTTCGTAAATCTTTGCGAGGTCGGAATAGAGCGAGCCGGGCATGGAGTCCTTGGAAGGAATCTGGTCCATACGGTTCGAGACGATACTCAAAGCGTCGGCGTAAAGCGTCATGTCGGTGAGCAGCACCAGCACTTTCTCGTTCTTGTCCACGGCGAAATACTCAGCCGCAGTCAGGGCCATGTCGGGAATCAGCAGACGCTCGACAGGCGGCTGGTCGGTGGTATTCACAAAGCTGATGATTTTGTGCAAGGCACCGGCACTCTCGAATTGGTTCTTGAAGAACAGGTAGTCGTCGTTGGTCAAACCCATGCCGCCGAGGATGATTTTGTCCACATCGGCGCGGAGGGCCACCATGCTCATCACTTGGTTATAGGGTTGGTCGGGGTCGGCGAAGAAAGGAATTTTCTGACCGGAGACCAAAGTGTTGTTCAAGTCGATGCCAGCGATACCCGTGGGAATCAACTGCGAAGGCTGTCGGCGCTTGAACGGGTTGACCGACGGGCCGCCGATTTGGCGTTTCTCGCCCTCCACAGCTGGACCGCCGTCGATGGGTTCACCGTAGGCGTTGAAGAAACGACCGGCTAGGTCTTCGCTCACATTCAAGGTGGGCGGCTCACCGAAGAAGGTGACTTCGGCATTGGTCGGGATGTCTTCCGTGCCGCCAAACACCTGCAAGGTGACGTTCTTGTCCTTGATTTTCACCACCTGTGCCAGACGGCCTGCCACAAGTGCCAGTTCATCGTTGGCCACGCCTTGCGCCTCAAGGGTCACGGTGGCCTTGGTGATGGCGGTCAGCTTCGTGTAAATGCGTTGAAAGGCTTTCTCACTCATGTTTCAGTTCCTCCTTTAACTGTCCGAGATATTTTTCAAATTGTTCCGACTTGAATTCCGAGTAGTTCATCTGACGGCAGATGTTGATCAAGCCCTTGAAGTAGGTCGTGCACTCCTCAAAGTTATCGAACTTGAACGAGCGGTCGCAGATTTCGAGCACAAGGTCGAGCATGAACTTCTGGCGTTCGAGCGGCGTGGAGCCGTCGATGTCGTCGAAAGCGTCTTGCTGAAGAATCACGAAATCAACAAGTTCCGACTTCCAATATTGCTCGTGGTACGACATCGGCACGCCATCGTCGCCCAAGATGTTGATTTGCTCGTAAGCATCCTTGCCCTTGCGGATGATGTATTTCGTCTTGGTGACCTTATCAACCCAACCTTTTTCAATCTTCTCGTCGAGATATTCAATGATTTCGGGGTATTCCAAATATTTGGAATAGGAATCGACGGGATCAACGGCGGGATAACGCTTCTTGTCGGCGCGGTTTTGCGAGAGGCCGTAGAAGCAACGCGCAGCTTTTTTGGTGGATTCCGTAACGGGCTCCTTCAGGTTACCGCCAGCGGGTGACACCGTTCCAATGAAGGTGATGGAACCCGTGGCGCCGTTGTTGAGTTTCACGAAACCAGCACGAGCGTAGAAGTTGGAGATGATGGCCGAAAGGTCGACGGGGAAGCCGTCCTGACCGGGCAGTTCCTCCAGACGGTTACTCATCTCACGCAAGGCCTGCGCCCAACGCGAGGTGGAGTCGGCGAGCAGCAGCACCTTCATGCCCATGGCACGGTAGTATTCACCGAGGGTCATGGCCGTATAGACCGAAGCCTCACGCGCCGCGACCGGCATGTTGGAGGTGTTGCAGATGATGATGGTACGCTCCATCAGCGAGCGACCTGTGTGCTTGTCCTTCAGTTCGGGGAACTCGGTGAAGATTTCCACGACCTCGTTGGCACGCTCGCCGCAGGCTGCCATGATGATGACGTCAGCGTCGGCTTGCTCGGCGAGGGCATGTTGTAGCACCGTCTTGCCGCAGCCGAAAGGTCCGGGAATGAAGCCCGTGCCGCCCTCGGCAATGGGGTTCAGCGTGTCGATGCAACGCACACCCGTCTCCATCACCTTGAAGGGACGCGGTTTCTCCACATAGCCGCCCACGGCCACCTTGACGGGCCATTTCTGCATCATCGTCACCTTCACCTCCTCGCCTTCCGCGTTGGTCAGCGTGGCGATGGCGTCGGTGATTTTGTACTGTCCGGCTTGGGCCACCTGTTTCACGGTGTAAGTGCCTTGGAAATTGAACGGCACCATGATTTTGTGGGGCAGCCAGCCTTCCATGACTTCGCCCAGCCAGTCGGCGGCAACCACCTGTTGCCCGACTTTGGCGATGGGTGTGAAGTCCCATAACTTATTCTCATCGAGGGCCTTGGTGTATTCACCGCGTTTCAGGAACACGCCTTCCATCGTGGCAAGGTTGTTCTGAAGGCCGTCGAAGTTGCTCGAAAGCAGACCAGGTCCCAAGGTCACCTCAAGCATGTAGCCTTGGAATTCCACTGGGTCGCCGATTTGGAGGCCGCGGGTGCTTTCATAGACCTGCACCGAGGCTTTGTTCCCGTTCACCTTGATGACCTCCGCCATCAACTTGACGCCGTCAAGGTCGATGAAGCAGATTTCATTCTGTGCCACAGGGCCGTCCACCTCCACGGTAACCAGATTGGAAATGATTCCTGTAACTTTACCTGTTGTTTTCATATATTATGCATTACTTATTTTATTTGTTTTCAAACAATTACATTCGATTCGATTAACAATTTCACGGCAACGCCCACCAAAATCGCAAAGCCAAAACTCAACAAAGTTCCGACCAAAACATATTCCGACTTCACCGTATCGGTCTCCCTGAAACGCAGCAACAACTTGGCCGCCAGCAGGAAACCGATGGCTTCATATTGTCCCAACATCACGAAAACCAAGGTCAGCATCCTTTCAACATTGCCGATGACGTGGCCTGCATTGGGCAGACTTGGGTTCTCCTCGCCGTTGTTCGGGAAGGAGATTTGGGCATCCTTGAAAATGGCTTGGATGAAGAAATTGGCGGGACGCAGGCAAAACACGAAAGCCCAAACCCACAACAACACCTTCGTTTCGGGCAACCAAGTTGGCAACGCAATCATACCTACCTTATTATATAACATCACAGCCGCAACAATGACGAGCAAATGAAGCAATTGGTCATAGAAAAACACGCCTTTCAAGTCCTTAAACTTCGACTTCAAGCCATCAATCACGAAATGGAGCACAGCAATCGTCAACGCCACCCACCAATAACCCAAACTCATCGAAAGCAACCAAGCGCAGGCAAATGTAATCAACGAATGGATGTACAAATGCCTCGACTTGAACGCATTGTCGGCTTTGTGCTTGCAAGACTTCTCTGTCTGTAAGTAGAAGTCGCTGACCAAGTGCGCCAAGAGTTGCAATATGACGAATTTGACTATCATTGTTCGAAATTGAGTTTTTCAAAGTAAGTGACCGCCGATTCTATGGCGTTCCAACCGATGGAACTACTATGTTGATTTACAACAGATTGCCTTATTTTTAGTTCTTTTGCTATTTCCTCTTCATTATGCCCCAACAACTTATGATAAAGAATTTCATTTTGTCTTGAAGTAGCATTTCTCAACATCACATCCAGCATACCTAACATCATGTTTATTTCTTCAGTAAGCAATGGGTTCGAACTGCCAAATAACATGCTCCGCTTGAGCGTTGCTTTTTCTTTTGTAGCCTTTTCCAACAAACGACCAGAAAAGTAAATAGCTTCCCCATCCATGATGTCTTGTTGCCTGTCAGCAGTACGCATTTCACCAATACCGATGGCCAATCTAACACCATATTTCTTGAACAACTCACGCCTAGCATTCGTTTCTTTCCCCCACGAAAAGGTCTTCTTTACCAAAGTCTTCAATAGCAAGGCGACACGAAGTGCCTCATGCGGGTCGAACAAGAAAATCTCAACAGAGTCTCCCTTGAACAACCGCCCCCAATTCTTCCCTTGCGACTTTTCCGATAATCCTTCAAGGAACCAGCGAATCTTCGACTGCAATAGTGACAATTCCTCCACACTAAGTGATGTGGAAGAAACAATGTCCGCTGAAATCGTAGCCTTTACCATTTTATCCCTTTTTTTGGTTATATCCGCTGTTTATAACCTTTTTTGGTTGCTTTTATTGTTTATTTATCGGCTTTAAAACCGATATTTGTTATTTATCGGCTACAGAACCGATATTCGCCAATCATCGGCTTTTTTACCTATATTTTCCCTCCTCCGCTCAAATCCAAATCCGCGTTCGTCCCGCGAATCTCCTTGACGAGCTTGCGGAACATATCCTCCCCTTTCTCCTTGTCGAGCTCGGCCCAGCGTTGCACCGTCTTGGCCTTGACGAGGAAAGCGAGGATGGCGTTCATGTTGAAGTAGTCCATGCGGGCGATGTCGGAGGCTTTCTCCCATTTCAGCTCGTCCATCTTCTGCTCGCGCTGCACGAAGTCTGCGTTTTCGAAAATGTCGGCAATTTGCCTTTCCTCCTCGAAGTCGGCTTCCTCGAAACTGATCAGATAAGGGTCGCTCTCTTTGCCGAGACGCTTGGCTAAGTAGTTCACCTTCATATTGCGCAGGCGACCGTCGAAATCGAAGTATTCGCGGATGAAGCGGTTCTTCGAAGCGGCGGCCTTGGCGTAGAAATCGGCGCCGAGCGTTGTTTCGTCGAAGCCTTCCTCCATCAGTTCGACCAGTTTTTGGTCGCTTTCGGAGAGCAGTTCCACGATGCTTTCCTTGACGGCCTGATAGTCGAAGCCCGTGTTCTCGAAGCCCGAGGTCAGCTCAGGCAAGCCGGCCACGATATAGACATAGTTATCCATCAGCCGAACAGGATTTTCTTGGTGGCGGGACGCAGATAGTTGGCGATGAGTTGCGTGAACTCGTCGTCGGTAAAGTTGAGCACATAGCCGCCGTCCTTGGGCGCGACCTTGAAACCGCCGTTCACTTTCTTGGAGTAATCGACTTTCACCTCGCCCTTGAACAGGTTGGCGATTTCGTTCTTCACGAATTGCTCCATCTCGGCCTTCAATGCTTCGGGCAGGATGAGGCTCAAGTCAACGGGCGATGCGTTTTGAGGGTTGAAAGCCTTCACCACGCTGGAAACCAACTCCTTGACAAAGGCGGCGTTACCCATATTGGCTTTCACGCCTTCTTGGGCGGCCTTCGTCACCACCATCTTCTCGATTTCCTGTTTCGTCACGGCGATGCTTTGCGTGGCGGCCATCTTCACGTCGGCGGCCACCTTGGTCTTCAGCTCGTCAGCTTCCTTGTTGGCTTGGGCGATGATGCGGTCGGCCTCGGCCTTGGCGTAGGCGACAATGCGGTCGGCCTCGGCTTGTGCCTTTTGCACCAGCTCTTCGCCGTCATGTTTTCCTTTCGAGAGGCCCTCGTTGTAGAGCCTGTCGGTCAATTCTTGCAGTTTATCTTGCATATATTTTCGTTTTGTTTGTTGCTAAAATAATTGGGTGCAAAGATAGCAATTTCAAATGCAAAACGAAAAGAATTGCGGAAAATTTCGTGAGGCTCACCGAAAGTTGGAGAAAAATCAATGAAATGCTGTTATTTTTTGGAAACAAATCGCCCGCAAATCTTTCATAAATATTTGCTTTCGATTTGCGTTAGATTTGCTTCCATTAGACGCTATAATACGCCCCCAAAATCCGCGCAAACCACTTCGCCGGCAAAATCCGCTTCAACAACACCGAAAGCTTTTGCTCCAGCGAAGCCACCACATAGCCGTGGCACGGGTTCTTTTTCTTGATGATTTTTGAGATTTTTCGGGCCAAGACGACGGGCTTCAGACCACCGTTTTCGTCGTGTTCCACCTTGGCGATGGCGGCTTTGTAGATGGGATAGGCTTGCAGCGCGGCCTCATCTGTCACTTTCTTGCGGCTGCCCGTGAAGCCTGTGGCAAAGTCGCCAGGACGCAACACAACCACTTGTATGCCAAAGGATTTCGTCTCCAAGCACAAGGCCTCGCAATAGCCCTCGATGGCAAATTTGCTGGCGGAATAAAAACCTTGGAACGGCAGCCCCATCAAGCCGCCGATGCTGCTCAACGCGATGATCTTGCCGCTTTTCTGCTGGCGCATGTAAGGCAACACGGCGTCCACGCAATGCACCAAACCCATAAAGTTGGTGTCCATCTGCAAACGGATTTCCTCTTCGGTGGCAAACTCCAGCGGACCGCCAATGCCCATGCCGGCATTGCTAATCAGGACATCGATACGGCCTTCTTTCTCAACGATTTGCCGAATGGCATCGTTCACCGCTTGTTGGTCGCGCACATCGACTTGAAGGTAATGCACCTTGGGCAACGGCTCCACCTCTCGGCGCACCGTGCCGTAAACGGCGTGACCTTCCTGCGCGAGGAGCCGTGCCGTCTCCAGACCGAAGCCTGAGGATATGCCTGTGATGAAAATAACCATCGTCAAATCACCCCTGCATCCTTGAATGCCTTCGTAATCTTCTCAACCGCCTCGTCCACCTGCTCGAAGGTATGCGTGGCCATCAGCGCGAAGCGGATCAGCACATCCTCTTCGGGGACGGCGGGCGCGATGACGGGCGTAACGAAAACGCCATCCTCCAACAGTCTGTTGCACAACCAGAAAGCCTTCTCGGAATTGCGCACGAACAAAGGGATAATCGGCGTCTCGCTATGACCCGTGTCGAAGCCACGGTCCTGGAAGTGTTTTCGAGCATAGTCGCTCACGTCCCAAAGATGTTGGATACGTTCGGGCTCGCTCAGCATAATGTCGACGGCTTTGCTCACCGAAGCCACGTTGGCGGGCGGCATGCTGGCGCTGAAAATCAGCGAGCGGGCATTGTGTTTCAGGAAGTTGATGATGTCGAAATCAGCAGCGATGAAACCACCCAGCGAACCAAACGACTTGCTGAAGGTGCCCATAATCAAGTCGACCTTGTCGGTGAGGCCGAAATGGTTGGCTGTGCCGCGACCTTGGTTGCCCAACACGCCCAAAGCATGGGCATCATCGACCATGATGTCGGCATTGTATTTCTCGGCCAGTTCCACCATTTTCGGCAGCGGTACGATATCGCCTTCCATCGAGAAAATGCCGTCGGTCACGATGAGCTTGACGCTGTCGGGATGGCACAGTTTCAGCTTGGCTTCCAAAGCCTCCATGTCGTTGTGGTTGTATTTCCACACCTTGCCGAACGAGAGGCGGCTGCCTTCGATGATGGAGGCATGGTCGAGGCTGTCCAAAAGCAGGTAATCATTTCTGCCGCAAAGTGCCGAAACCACGCCCAAGTTGACCTGAAAACCCGTACTGAAACACACGGCGGCTTCCTTGCCCACCAACTTGGCGAGTTTTTCCTCCAGCTCCACATGGATGTCGAGCGTGCCGTTGAGGAAACGCGAGCCCGAGCAACTCGTGCCGTATTTCTTCACCGCCTCGATGGCGGCTTCCTTCAGTCGGGGGTCATTGGCCAGGCCGAGATAGCTGTTGGAGCCGAACATCAGCACGTCTTTGCCTTTGATTTTCACCACAGTGCTTTGCTCCGACTCGATGGGTTTGTAATAGGGATAGAGGCCCTTGGCTTGCGCTTCTTGCGGAGCTCTATAATTGGCGCAGTTTTTTTGTAACAGATTCGTTCTCATTAGTACAGGTTGTTTATTGGTTTGTAATAGGTTCTCGCTCTCTTGGTCAGGTTGTGTTCAAGATAGCGCCACAGGTTTTGCACGCTGGTGTTGTCCTCCAACTCGCGCGTCGACTCGATGTATTTGATGCCGTTTTTGGTGATGCCTTGCGCAAACTTATGGAAAATCATGGCGTTGACGCCTTTGTTCTTGTATTTCTCGTCGATGGCGATGAGTAGCAGGTCGATGGTGTCGTTTTGCCGCAAGGCCTTCAGCATGTGGTACCAGCCCGTCGGGAACAGACTTCCTTTGGCCTTTTGCATCGCCTTGGAAAGTGAGGGCAAGGCCACTCCGAAGCCCACCACTTGTTCGTCGGCATCAAGCACGATGGAGACGTAATCCACGTTGATGTTGGTTACGAACTGTTTCTTCAAGTCCTCGCATTGGCCAGGGGTGAGTTCAGAAAAGCCATGCAACTCGGAATAGGCCGAATTCAAGCAGCAGAAAACCCCATCGAGATAGGGCTTCAACTCGGCGCGATTATGGATAGGAGCCTCGTGCAGGCTATTCTTGACCGAAACCAACT
This sequence comes from Bacteroidales bacterium, assembly GCA_017460915.1. Taxonomy (GTDB): domain Bacteria; phylum Bacteroidota; class Bacteroidia; order Bacteroidales; family F082; genus Limimorpha. The sequence goes on from JAFUAA010000022.1 coordinate 26,114, forward strand.
CGGCCATGCGGGCATACCGTTCAGGAATGACCTCTGGCACCTTGATCAGATATTCCACAAAATCAACGTCTTTGGCATAACCCAAAGCCGTCAGATGGTCTTCATAATAAGGTGCATTGTATTTGCCGTAGGCGGTGGGCAACTTGTCGAAGCCTTCCACCAACACACCTGCCGGGTCAAACTCAAGGAAGCCCATTGGGCCGCATAGCTTGTCCATGCCTTTTTCCTTGGCGTAATGCTCAACGGTGTCCATCAAGGCCTTGCTGACATTGCGGTCGTCGATGAAGTCGATCCAGCCGAAGCGACCCGTGTTCTCGCCCGTCTTCTCGTTGTACCGCCGATTGACGATGCCCGCCACGCGACCTACAATCTCGTCTTTTTCGTTGTAAGCCAGCCAGTATTTGCCTTCGCAAACCTCAAAGGCGTGGTTTTTCGCAGGTGTCAGCGTGTCACGGTCCATCGACTCGATTTGGGGAACATAATAAGGATTGTCCTTGTAGAGCACGTTCGGAAAATGCACGAACGCTTTCAAATCCTTATCTGTAGCGACCTCTTTTATCTTGATAATCATTTTGCAAAAATAGGTTTTTATGAAATTCAACGACTCAAATTGTCAAAATTCAACAAGTCTCGCGGATAGAGTTTTTCAGGTAACACCATGTCATACACCGAGTTACGCAACATCTCGCCAAAGTCTTCTTTCCGCGAGAACCGTTGCTGCTCCTCCACCGAAATTACGGGGCCAATGCCCAAACGGACTTTCTTCCCAGTCTTGTTGAGCACTTCGTGCGGCAAGCGTATCGTCCTGATTTTCCAACCGACAAGCCCAAGAAAATAGTAAAAGTTGGAGTTGCGGTCGAAGAAACGGATGGGCACAACGGGGACTTTCATCTTCTGTATCAAACGGATAGCCGACTCTTGCCACTCGCGGTCGTAGATGTCGAAGTCCTTGAAGTGGAAGTCGGAAACCGCGCCAGCCGGGAAAATGCCCAAAGGATGGCCGTCCAACAAATGCTGTATTGCCTTGCGCACGCCCGCAATGCTCTCTTTGGCTACCTGAACGGCTTTCTCAGTGCGGGGCACCACGCTGATGAAGTTGTCCTTGATGGTCTTCACGAGTGCAAGGATTTGGTTGGCCATCACCTTGAAATCCCCTCGAAAACGCCCAATGAGGTCGATGAGGATGAGGCCGTCCAAGCCACCATACGGATGGTTGCTAATGGTGATGAATGGACCTTCCGTCAATGCGACCAGATGCTCCAGACCGCCCACTTCGTAGTTCACGTTGAGGTCGGTCAAAAACGCCTCCACGAACTCGGGACCCGACAGGTCTTCATGCCTCGCGTAACGCTCGGCCAGTTGGTCAACGCCCGTCAGGCGCATCAGGCGACAGGCCAAGGCGTGGCCTTTTTCGCCCTTGAACATCGGCGACATCTGCTCCAATTCTTCCATCGTAATCAAAGCCATCTCATTGCCCTTTCTTTTTCTTGAAAATCACGAACTCGTCCATCAGGAAGTTGAACGTCCCGGAGATGCAGAGTGCCAGCAAGTTGCATATCACCACGTCCCATTTCGTCAGGTATTGTATCAACAGCAGCATCCCCATCTTGATGAGGAAGCCGCCCGTACACGAGGCATTGTAAGCCAAATAACGTCGGAAGAACGCCTTGACCGTCTTGTGGTCGACGCGATCCTTCCATGTAAAATTGCAGCACACCAAGAAATTGACGAACGCCGCGCATTCGAAGGAGATGATGGGCGAAATGATGCACTGCCCCACATAGTTGTGGAACACGAGATGCGAAAATGCCCAAAGCACCAAGGTGTCGACCAAGGTGCCCATGAGGCTGCCAAAAAAATACTTCGGCAAACGCTTTACTATCAATTCCTTGACATTAGCCATTCTTGTGTTTCGGGTCGATTCGGTTGTAATAGCGTGCGTCCTGAGCGATAGTCACGAAATAAATGACCACCAAAGCCAGCAGGATCACGCCACCGATAATGTCGAGGATGCCGATTTGCGGCGTCCCAACCATCCAAGACAGCTCCAACGAGAAAGTGCGCAACGGCTTCACACCTATTAATATAAGGCAAGCCAAGATGCAGATGAGGCGGAACTCCGTGGGGCCCAGTTTGGCGTAGGTCAGGCGGAACTCGCCCTTCAGGTGGGCGTTCATCGACACGTTGAGCGTCAGCATGAGGTAGACGACGAGGATGACGCAGGCCAAGTCGAAGCGCATGAAGGGCGACAGCCCCGCGCCCATGAACATGAGCGACTCGTTGATGGCATCCATCGTGTGGTCGATGTAGAAGCCATAAACGGGGCGTTGCTGTTTGCGCACACGAGCCAAGGTGCCATCCAAGGAGTCGCCGTACCAGTTGACGACGAAGCCCAGAATGCTGAGCCACAGGAAGTGCACACTGTAGTTGGCCAAGATGAAGCCCAAAGCGATGATGACAGCCCCGACGAAACCGATGAAAGTCAGCATGTCGGAGTCGGTCCATTTGGGCAGGCGCTCGGCCAGCCAAGTCAAAGCCTTTTTTTCCGCCGCATTGAGGAAGGAAGTCTGGATGCGGACCGAATTCTCTTTTTTTGATTCGTTTTCCATTTTCCATTGATTTGAGGCAAAAATAACTTATTTTGCCAAAAAGATTTCAATTTTTCATTCTATGGGGTTTATTTTTCACTCAACGGAATCATAATGGGACTTTTTGCCCAAACTTCCTTTATTCTTGTTTTATACCCATTGGAAGACTTTTTTTTCTTTTTTGTCGAAAAATGTTGAAGGGAAAACATTATTTGATAAATTTGCGGCTTGTTTTTCGTTTTGCAGTCCGCTGCAATGACTTTTGAATAATATCAACAGAAATATCATGTCACAAATTAAAGGACAAATCACTCAAATCATCGGCCCCGTGGTCGACGTCTATTTCCAAAGCGGCGAAGCGGGCCTCCCGAAGATCCACGACGCCCTCGAAGTGGTCCGCCCCAACGGCAAGCGTGTGGTGCTGGAATGCCAGCAGCACATCGGTGAGGACTCGGTGCGCACCATCGCCATGGACTCGACCGACGGCCTCATGCGCGGCATGGAGGTGACCCCCTTGGGCAAGCCCATCTCCATCCCCATCGGCGGGCAAATCAAAGGCCGCCTGCTCAACGTGACGGGCGACGCCATCGACGGCATCGGCACCCTCGACCGCAGCAATGAATACGCCATCCACCGCGAACCTCCCAAGTATGAAGACCTGGCCACCTCGAAAGAGGTCTTGTTCACCGGCATCAAGGTCATCGACCTGCTGGAGCCTTACCTGAAAGGCGGAAAGATCGGCCTCTTCGGCGGCGCCGGCGTGGGCAAGACGGTGCTCATCATGGAGCTCATCAACAACATCGCCAAAGGCTACAACGGCTATTCGGTGTTCACTGGCGTCGGCGAGCGTACCCGCGAGGGTAACGACCTGCTACGCGAGATGATCGAATCGGGCATCATCAAATATGGCGACGATTTCGTCAAAGCCATGGAAGAAGGCGACTGGGACCTCTCGAAGATCGACAAGAAGGCCCTCGCCACTTCACAAGCCACCTTGGTGTTCGGCCAGATGAACGAGCCGCCTGGAGCCCGTGTGAGCGTGGCTCTCTCCGGCCTGACCGTGGCCGAGTCGTTCCGCGACGACACCAACGACGAGCAGAACGACATCCTGCTCTTCATCGACAACATCTTCCGTTTCACGCAAGCCGGCTCGGAGGTGTCTGCCCTACTCGGCCGTATGCCTTCGGCTGTGGGTTACCAGCCTACGCTGGCCACCGAGATGGGTCAGATGCAGGAACGTATCACTTCGACCAAGAACGGGTCCATCACCTCGGTGCAAGCCATCTATGTGCCTGCCGACGACTTGACCGACCCCGCCCCTGCCACCACCTTCTCGCACTTGGACGCCACCACCGTGTTGAGCCGTAAGATCGCCGAGTTGGGTATCTATCCCGCCGTCGACCCGCTCGACTCCACCTCGCGCATCCTCGACCCGAACATCATCGGCGAGAAGCACTACAACACCGCCCAGCGCGTCATCCAGCTGCTGCAACGCAACAAGGAATTGCAGGACATCATCGCCATCCTCGGCATGGAAGAGCTTTCCGAAGAGGACAAGATTGTCGTCCACCGCGCCCGCCGCGTGCAGCGTTTCCTGTCGCAACCGTTCCACGTGGCCGAGCAGTTCACCGGCCTGAAGGGCGTGATGGTGCCGATCGAGGAGACCATCCGTGGCTTCAACATGATCATGGACGGCGAAGTCGACCAATATCCCGAAGCCGCCTTCAACCTGGTGGGCACCATCGACGATGCCATCGCCAAGGGCGAAGAGATGCTGAAAAACGCCGCTAATTAATGAGATGAAACAGAACCTGACAATCGGAAAACTCCAACCCCTTAATGTCATTGCGGGCTTGACTTGCAATCTCCCAAGCGAAAAGGGATCTTCTTCGCGCATGGGAGATGGCGGATCGCTGTCCGCCATGACGGCAAAGAGTATTGTTTCCCATCCCATGTCAAAAAGGTCATTAGCATGAAAGTCGAAATCATATCACCGAGCGAAACCTTGTATTCCGGCGAAGCCACGGCGGTCACCGTGCCGAGCCAGATGGGGCCTTTCACTCTGCTGGAGCACCACGCCGCCATCGTGGCCATCCTTGAGGCCGGCAAAGTCAGCCTCACCGAGGCCAACGACGAACAAAAGGAGTTTGCCATCAAGGGCGGCTTCGTCGAAAACCACAACAACCTGCTGACCATTTGCGTAGAGCTATGAAAAACAATGTGCTGACAAAATATCTGGCGGTCTTCCTGCTGATTTGCCTCGTCTTCGACGGCGTGCTGCTCTGCTTCTTCGCCGACAAGCCGTGGTGGAACAACTGGATGATCATGGGTCCCAACCTCTACATGGTGTTGGACGCCTTCTATTGCCAGCTGATGAAGAAGAACTTGGACACCCATCCCAACAAACTCACTTGGCTGATGGTCTACAAAGGCATCAAAATTGCGCTCACCGTGGCCGCAATGGTGCTTTACATCCTCTTCGTCAAGCAGAGCGCCAGGGCTTTTGTCATCATCACGGCGTTGGCCTACCTCATCGCGCTGGTCGCGGAGACTTGCGTTTACAACCACTATATCAAGAACTTGAACAAAGAAAACAAAGCATGAAAAATGTTTTGAAGCATAGTATCCTATTCCTTTTCCTCGCATTGCTGACGTTGGCGCCGAGCCGAGGCTTCGCGCAAGACGAGGAGCAGCCCAAGAAGGAGAAATTCGACGCCAAGTCGTTCATCTTCGGGCACACGGGCGACTCGTATTGTTTCCACATCACGGAAATCCACGAGCACCCCGTTTGCGTGTGGCTGCCCGTCATCGTCAAATGCAAGGACGGCAGCGGCTGGCACTGCTTCTCGTCGAAGCACGTCTGCGAGCTGAAGGAGGGCGAGACCTTCAACCACAAGGGCGCCAACTTCTTCATCGAGCCCATCAACGCCGACAAATACCCAGGCAAACTGGTGGAAGTGAAAACCGACAGCGGCATTTCGCGCCCGTTCGACATCTCGTTCACCAAGAACGCCTTCGGCATCTTCTTGGTGTGCGCCTTCCTCTTGGCCTTCTTCCTGCCCGCAGCGAAAAAGTACAAGAAAGACCCGATGGCCAAGCCCACCAAATACCAAGGCTTGGTGGAATGGCTCACCTACACCGTGCTCGACGGCATCATCCGGCCCAACATCCCCGAAAAGAAAGTGAAGAAATTCGCGCCTTACCTGCTGACGGTGTTCTTCTTCATCTTCTTCTCCAACCTATTCGGCCTGATTCCGTTCTTCCCGTTCAGCGCCAACGTGACGGGCAACCTCAGCATCACCGTCGTCTTGGCCCTGCTGACCTACTTCTTCGTCAACGTGTTTGGCAACAAGCACTACTGGAAGGACATCCTCTGGCCCGATGTGCCCATCTTCTTGAAGGCCTTCCCGCTGATGCCCATCATCGAGCTGATTTCGACCATCACCAAGCCCTTCGCCCTGATGGTCCGTCTGTTCGCCAACATCCTGGCCGGCCACATCGTCATCATGGTGCTCATGGCCCTGATCTTCATCATCGGCGGCATGTATGGCGCCGGCATGGGCAGCGTGATGAGCATCGTCTCCATCTTCATGACCATCTTCATGATGGTCTTGGAATTGCTGGTGGCCTACATCCAGGCATATGTTTTCACGATTTTGTCATCCCTGTTCATTGGGATGGCACAACACGAACCTGAACACGAGTAATCAGTTGACAGTTATCAGTTGTTCAGTTATCAGTTATGAATTGAGAATTAAATAGTTAAACAAATAATCATCCTAACAATCTAAATTTAATCATCATGTTATTATCAACCATCCTTGAAGCAGTATCGTATGTGCCGGGTTTGGCTGCCATCGCAGCCGCCATCGCAGTCATCGGAGCCGGTATGGGTATCGGCAGAATCGGTCAATCCGCCATGGAAGCCATGGCCCGTCAGCCTGAAGCCGCTGGTAAAATCCAGTCAGGCATGATCATCGCCGGTGCTCTCGTCGAAGGTGCAACGCTGTTCGCCATCGTCGTCTGCGTGTTGGCCGTCCTCGGCTAAACTATGACGCGAGACTTAGAGACGCGAGACACGAGACTAAAGGTCCCTGAGCCTGTCGAAGGGCCGTCCCGTGTCCCGCAGTCCCGAGTCGCGTGTCAACAATCAACGATTAAACAATCAACGATTAAACAACGACAATATGGATTTATTTCTTCCCGAAAGTGGATTAGTGATATGGATGCTCATCGCCTTCCTCATCGTCTTCGTCATCTTGGCGAAAGCCGGTTGGCCGATGATTATGGGTGCCGTCGAGAAACGCAACGCCCACATCTCCGAGTCGCTCTTAGCCGCCGATGAGGCCAACAAAGCCCTGGCCGGCATCGAGCAGAAAAAACAAGAAACCATGGCCGCAGCACAAGCCGAGCAGATTCGCATCATGAAGGAGAGCCAGGAACTGAAGGCCCAAGTGGTGGAGGAAGCGAAACAGGAAGCCCGCAAGGAAGCCGAAAAAATCGTGGCCGACGCCCGCCTGAAGATCGAAAAGGAGCAGGCCGAAGCCATGGCCCAAATCAAGAACGAGGTCATCGCACTCAGCGTCGACATCGCCGAGAAGCTGCTGCAACGCGAGCTGAGCGACAAGCCGTCGCAGAGCACCTACATCGAGCAACTGCTGAAGAACAACCACCCTCAGATTCAAGCCTAAGTTATGGACAACGGAAAAATATCGGTCAGATACGCAAGGGCGCTGTTCCAAGTGGCCCAACAACAGGGCTGCGAGGACGCCGTTTATGAAGGCTTCACGCGCTTCAGCCACAACTACCTCCTGGCCATCGCCCAGTTCAACGAGGTGCTGGCCGACCCCATCGTGGCCCGCGAGGAAAAGGTGAAGCTGCTGGAGATGGCCGTCGGCGAGCCCATGCACGACTGCCTGAAGCAGTTCATCGCCTTCGTGGCCGACCAAAAGCGCGAGGGCAAGATGTTCCTCATCGCCATGAAATTCATGGAGATGTATCGCGCCAAGCACAACATCTTGAGCACGCAGGCGACCACGGCCACACAGCTGCCCGAGGAGACCTACGACAAAATCAAGGCCTTCGTGAAGCAGACCTTCGACGCCAACGCTGAGCTGGACGTCCACATCGACCCAAGCCTCATCGGCGGCTTCATCCTCGACATCGAGAACTCGCGCATGGATGCCAGCGTAGCGGGACAACTGAACGCGCTGAAAAACAAGTTGAAATGACCGTAGAAGTTCTGGCGGATTTGCAATCCGCCAGTATGGAAAAGGGGATTTGAAATCCCCTCCTCGACTCCGCCGAATTACAAATTCGTCGGAACCAAACAACGACCGACGATTAAAAGATAAAAAGAACAAGATAAAAATGAACAGTTCAAGACATACCAAAAGAGTAATTTTCATCCTCCTGTTGCTGGCTGTGGCAGGCAGGGCGGGTGCGCAAACCAAGACTTGACCCATGCCGGGTGCAGAATGGACTTATTGCCTTTATGCCGACGGGATTACTCTTCACGAACTTCTTTGCTACCATGAAAACGGGGATTTAATGTATATGAATTCGGACTACGACACTTGTTTTGTAGACACCAACAATACACCAGTGGAATTCGCTCCTGTTGGATCAGAGTGGTATTATGAACGCTATTACAGGGAAGGATTTGATTTAACGGGCATTACCTATGACAGGTTCCAGTCGTTAAGAACTGTTGTGATAAATGGGTGGGAGCGCAAGGAAATCGAGTTGTTCCAAAATTTGGATTGTAAAGGTGAAGTTAATCCTTACACCGAAATCCGTTACATTACCCAAGAGGATGACCGGGCCTACGAAGTGGAAAACGGGGAACGTTATCTGATGTATGACTTTGGCAAAGAGGCTGGGGAATGGTGGTATGCCCCTAAGTATGAAGATACAATCACGGTTCTAAGTGTAAGTTACATTACGTTGAATGATGGTTCAAATAGAAAAATCATGGAAACACAACCCTCTAATTGGGATTGGTATTTTTACAATATCATCGAAGGTGTTGGAATGGATTATTCCTTGTTCCCGTTTGACCATACAATAATTGGCACCCCTTGTGTTGAGGGGCCCATTCGCTGTTATTCCGAAAATGGTTTTCTATTAATATCATGGGGGTGATACAGAATGTGATTATGAGATATTGGATGTAAATGATGAAAAAGAAGAGACGTCAGTGCAAATGAACACCTTGGTTGAGGCAGTGCTTCACATTGATTTTACGGAAACAGCAAACCTTCCGAAACAAATCAGGATTACAGATGTTTCTGGAATAACCATACACGCACAAGAAACCATGGACAAGTCATTGGACATCAGTTTTGCTGACCAACTGGCTGGCGTGTATGTGGCTCAGATAGTAATGGATTCGAAGGTGTTTAACAATAAAATCGTGAAAAGATGAGAAAACGTTACACATTAATAAGCAAAGTCATCCTCCTTCTACTGCTGGCTGTGGAGGGCGTGACGATGGCACAGACACATGAATTTGCTCCCGTCGGGGCGGAGTGGTATTATAGTTATGCCAATATTTTTACCATAGGATACATTCATATCGAAGCTGTAAAAGACACTGTTATTGACGGAATGGAATGTGTCAAACTCGAAAAACGGGAATATGGATATTCCATGGATCCATGGGGAATTGGCCCTGGACTATATGAAGGCAGAATAATAAATGAATATGTGGCAAGCTCCGAGAACAAGGTTTATCTTTATCGGGATCAGACATTTAATCTGTGGTTCAATTTCGATGCCGAGGTTGGGGATTCTTGGCCCGTTCCTCCGCCATATAATGTGGGTGACATGATAAGCGATACAGCGGGCTTTCTTATCGTCCAAGCAAAAGGAACCAAGGTGATTAATGGCAAAGAACTAAAATACATTGATGTCATCGATCGGGAAGGTTCCGAATGGGGATATGGCAATTATCTTTATGGTCAAAGCCCTTATACGGTGAGAATATATGAGCGCATAGGCCCTGTTGGGTGCTATATGTTTCCCGAAACGCATTGGTGGGCTGATGCCAACGAAGGAGGTCCTTTTCGCTGCTATGAAGACGAAGAATTTGGCCATGTAAGCGATTTCCCATACAATTGCGACTACATCAATCCTGAATATCAAGCTATTCTTGAACGAGAAAAAGACTCTATGGAAGTATTTCCTAACCCCGCAACGGGCAGGGTGAAAATTGAAAACAAAGAAATTGCCGAAATACAAGTGTACAATAGTTTTGGATTGTTGGTGAAGACCTTCCAAGACACCGATGAAATCCATTTGGAAACCTTGCCGAAAGGCATCTATATGCTACTAATAACCGACACGAAGAATGCCAAATATGAAACTAAAGTGATACTGAAATAAAAAGCTGTTGGAGCCAATTCAAAAACAAACAATCAATTCAGGGGACTTCTAAAAATAGACAAGATATTGTGTATCAAACAATAAAGTGTAAAGAATGCCGTTGTTAAGTAAACCTACAAAAGAGACAGTCATGAGAAAGTACAAGACGACAGGCAACACGACATTGTTTGACCAAGAGGACAAGGAACGCAAGCTATCAGA
>JAFUAA010000023.1 GCA_017460915.1 Bacteroidales bacterium
ACGCAAAGAACGTCGACGGACTCTTCACGAGAATCATCGGTAAAATCAGCGCGTTTACCGTTCTGCAATACATCAACAAAAACAACAACAAACCAATTGGCCAAATTAAATATGCGCTACTTTAATTCCGCCAACGAGTGATCTTATTAATTTGAAGTTTCATTTATTTATTCTTATTTTTATTCTCTGCAATAATTCTACACCTTCAATGGATACTAACAAAAACGTTTTGCGGTTTCCAAAATTCTACATTGTTTCAATTATATATAACAGTAAAAACAATCCAAATATATCACTGACTGGTTATAAATATGAATTATAATACCTATTTTTGCGAGTTTCAACAATCAAAACAGATTTTGGCCACCTATAATATCATAGGAGATATTCATGGAAGAGACGCTTGGAAACGTCTCGTTGACGAGGATTACATCAATGTCTTTGTCGGGGATTACTTTGACCCATACGATAAGATTCATTTCATGGACTTACAGTATAACTTCACGGAAATCATAGAGTATAAAAAGAAGCATCCCGAGAAAGTTGTGCTTTTGTATGGAAACCATGATTATGAATATCTCCCAGGCATCTTTGAAAAATCCAATCGGTTTGACAGTGCAAATGCAGAAACCATTTCATGGCTGCTGATGAAAACCATAGACTTGTTTGAAGGCGTGGCCTATGCTATCGGCGAGGACTACCTCGTCACCCATGCTGGTGTGACAAGCGATTGGAAAAATGCTTATCTCCCCCATGTTGCCGACTTCAAGCCAAGCAGCATGACCGCTGCCATCAACGACCTATGGAACAAAGACAAAAAGCCGTTTTCGTTTAGTGCCAACTGTTTCGGAAACGACTTCTGTGGCGAAGATCCTCACCATTCACCGATATGGGTGCGCCCAGAATCACTTTGCTTGCACAATCTTTATAGAGGAACCAACATCAAGCAGATTGTCGGACATACCAAGGTGAAAGAAATCTCTGAGATTGCTGGTGTGGTTTTGGTGGATTGCCTTGACACGGTGGAACGGTCCTATAAGGTGGAATGGCCGTAACAGGATTAGGCAAAAGCTTTCTTATCAAGAAAAAGTTGTATCTTTGCAACCGAACTGAATAGTTCCGAACTAAGGAGTTCGATTTTTTATGATTAAAAATCAATGATTTAAAAGTTTATTATATGAAGTTCTTCGACAGAAAATACGAAATCAAGAAACTGAGGGAGATAAGAACCATCTCGCACAACGCAGCCCAATTTACCGTGCTGACCGGACGAAGGCGCATCGGCAAGACATCGTTGGTGATGAAAGCATACGAAGACGAGATCATCCTGTATTTTTTCGTCACAAGGAGTACAGAGAGTGTGCTTTGCGAGGAGTTTGTGGAGGAACTGACCGAAAAGCTGCAAATTCCCCTATTAGGAAAAGTGGAACGGTTTGCCGACATCTTTGATTATCTGATGGATTTGTCGAAGACCCGACCTCTGACGCTGATGATTGACGAATTCCAGGACTTCAGTCGCGTGAACGGAGCCATCTTCTCGCAGATGCAGAAAATATGGGACAAAAAGAAAAGCGAGGCGAAGATGAACTTGATCGTGTGCGGCTCGGTGTACTCGATGATAACTAGGCTGTTTCGCGACAAGAAAGAGCCACTGTACGGCCGCCAGACGGAGTTCCTGAAAATTGAGCCTTTCGCGCCTTCGGTGATCAAGGAAATTCTAGGATACTACCATCCTGAATATACCAAGGAAGACCTACTGGCACTCTACACCTACACGGGAGGAGTGGCAAAATATATTGAGCTGCTGATGGATGCAGGAGCCACCTCTGCCGACAAGATGCTGGAGCGTATTATTGCAAAAAATTCATACTTCATCTACGAGGGAAAGAACATGCTTATAGAGGAGTTTGGACGCGACTATGGACGCTATTTTGACATTCTAAAACTGATTGCCACAGGACATAACACACGTGGTGACATCGAGGGTATCCTGCACGCAGAGGTGTCGGGCTACATGACCCGATTAGAGAACGATTATGGACTTATTGCGAAGAACAGGCCCATGTTCCAGAAGTCCGCCAACAAAAACATCGTCTATTCGGTGAGCGACTTGTTTTTGCAGTTTTGGTTTCGGTTTATCTACAAGTACAACTATTTCATCGAAGCGAATGCCTACGGGAAATTGGCGGAGATTGTGAAGCGCGACTACAACACGTATACGGGAAAAGTGCTGGAGCTATGGTTTAAGACTGTGATGAAGGAAAGCGAACAGTTCACGCACATCGACAGTTGGTGGGACCGCAAGGGCGAAAACGAGATAGACATCATCGCTGCGGACGATTTGGAGAAGCAAGTCACTTTCTACGAGGTGAAACGGCAGCACAGCGAGATAGACTTGAAGGCACTAGACGAGAAAGTGCAGCGGTTTGGTGAAGCGACTGGAGAATATAAAAAATATGAGTTGCGTATAGCCGGTTTGAGCATGGAGGATATTTGACAACGCTATAGTGCCAGAAGCAGGTAGCTCAAAGCTTATGCTATTGTAGCGCCCCAGCTCCTGCCAGAGCACGCCAGACATCATAGTCAGAATAATTTTGGTAAATTGCTCCGGAAAAGTAGAGAAAACAATACTAATATGATACAAAATAGGTGTGGCTTGGTAGGTGAAGACCAAGCCACACCTAATCATTCTTAGTTTTGTATCATCACTTTTCTCGTCACCACCTTGCCACCAACCACATGCACAAAGTACATGCCAGACGGTAGGTCGCTCACGTCGATGGTGGTCGAGCCTTTCACGCTGAAGCCACGCACCTTAACGCCCAAGGAATTGATAATAATGACGCTGGCACTGCCTTTGTCATAATCCGTGGTGATGGTCATCTGGCCTCTCGCCGGGTTGGGGGTGATGCTCACTTGGAACGGCTCGGCATCCACGTCGGGCATTTCGGGGACTTCCGTCAAGATGTCGGTGTTATGGCTGTAGGTCACCACCTTGGCAGAGACCCTCAAAATCGGGTTACTGGAGTTGTTGCAATCCGGGCAGCTGTTTTGGCCGCTCACGCAGTCGGGATAGTTGGGGTGGCATTGGTCGACATAGGTCGGGTCGAACTCATAGAGCAGGTCGACGTCGCCTTTGTCGAGACAGTCATCCAAGCTGTAGTCCCACACCATCGTCATGCTGCCTGGGCACCATCCGGCGCGGCTGTAGGTCCAAGTGCCGTTTTGGGGCTGGCATCCAGCGGGATTGGGCGTGCAGGTGCGCCACAAGTGTTGCGTGTAAGTCGTGGCACCGTCCAACTTGATGTTGTGTGTGGCCTCGTAGAACTCGGCGGCGTTACCCGTGTTGTAGGCACCGTTGCCCGTATCGCTCCAGTTGTGGCCCGAAGTGGTGATTTGCAGTTTGGCTTTCTCGACGCAAGGGTCAAATTCCACCGTGCGCATCGGGACGGGACAAAGGTTTTCGTAGTCGCCGAAAGAATAGTTACCGTACCAAATTTCCTGCAAGTCAACGTATGGATATTCAGGTGTACCCTTGGTATATTCAAAGACGGCTGTGGGATTGTAACCATCGCCTGTGGCGTAGTTCTCGCAGTAGTATTCAAACTCGACGAGACCTTGCAGCACGCTGGTGAAATCGGTCACATCGAGGTCGTCGATGCATTCCACGCCGAAGGGGGTGATGTAGCGGCAGAGCTCCACCCATTCGCCACGATAGTTCTTCACTCGCACGTGGCTGGCATGGTCGTAGGTGTTGCAGTTGCCGTTCACGCAGTTGTGCAGGTAATGCAAGTTGATGGCATTGAAAGCGTTGACGTGTGTCGGGAAGGGGAACTCGCCGTAGGCAGTGAAATTCGTATTGTCGACGATCACCTCGCCGTTGAGGGCAGTCACCACCATGTCATCGTAATCGGTGGTCACCTCGAAAGTGTTGGAAGCCGTCGTGACCTTGCCGCCCGTTTGGGTGATGCTCACGGTCATGTTGTAAGAGCCTTCGCCCAAGGGCGTCCAAGTGGTGTACCAATAGCCGTTGTCAGGGTTGTCGGGATAATCGGTCTTCAAATAAAGTTCCTGTCCGTCGACATTGCACTTCACCTTTTCAAACTTGATGGCGTTGGCGTGTTCGACATAGGCACTCAGCACAATCATCACCGGATTTTCGAAGTTGGGCATATACACCTTGGTGCCCTCGTAGGGACGACGGATGGTGATTTTTGGCGCATAGTTCTCAGGGTCAACCACATAGAAGGTACGCATCACCGAGGGAGCGGGCTGCCATTGTGTGCCGTCACCAGGCTGGATGGCGCGCACCCTGACGGTGCCTTCCTCGCCAGTGAGGGTGAGGATGTTGCCATCGATGGTAGCGGGGCCTTGCACGACCTCGAAGGTCACGGGAAGACCTGAGGTAGCCGTGGCTTGCAGCGTGATAGGCTCGTTGTAAACCAACTGGTCGGAGATTTCGGCGAAGTCGATGAATTGAGCTGCCAAGCCGCCAGGGATGTAGCGGATGACGAGGTTGTCGAAGCCGCACCAGCCGCTGTTGAGCATAAAGATCTTATCCCACTTGGCGGGGTCGAATTTGTCGCCGCTGCCCGGGGTCAGACCCACATTCAGGCCTTGGCATTCCGGCACGGCTTCCCACTCGCCATTGGGCACATTGGCATACATACCGTAAAGCGTGACGGCACCTGCGCCGTCGTTGGCATCCAAATCGATGGAGACCTTCCAGCGAACCCATTCCTTCTCCGGCACTGGCACTGGGAAATTGCAAGCGGGTGTGTTGTTGGGCAGGACAATGCCTTTGATGAAGAGCGGGTCCGTGTCGCTGCCCGTGAGGAGCATATACACGCCGCCATCAGGGCTGGTGCTATTAGGATCGGGGGTGATAGGCTCGTAATTGGCGTGACCGGGAGCCGGCGTGACGGGAGGCAGGACGGAGCCGTCGCCATCGCCGTCGTAGCCGATGCCGAACAAAGTGCCCCACCATTCGCGCAGCTGGTCGCATTCAATCTCGATGATACCGCCATCGGAGAAGTCGAAGCCATACTGCGAGATGTCGTGCGTGGCGATGTCGCCAAAGCCCGTACCCGAGGCGTGCGAAAACACGCCGATGGTCTCGTCGGCCGTGGGAGTCACCGGCGTGGTGCCCCAAAACTGACCCAAATAATCGGTGTACATGGGACCCATGCTGCCGTTGCCCGCGCTATGCACACGGACATACCAACCGTCCTGGCCATTAAGGATTTGCCCTTCTGCGTAATTGTTGAAGTCGAAAACTTTTTCAACTTGGGCCATCAGCCCGAAGGAGAAGGCCAGTAGCATAAGGATTAGCGATAATCTTTTCATAATACCAATATTAAATTAACTAGAATTACACGATTCAAAGCCAAATTACAACTTTATTGCCGCAAAGTTAGTAAAAATACTCAAGCGGAGGATAATTGTTTTCCCGAAATTATTCCAAAAAAATAACTTTATAGCATAAAAATGGACAAAGGATTACGGCTCACTTATCGCTTTCCCTATGCCGCACACCGCCGTGCAGGGCATCCCACCGCCGCACGCGCTCATAAAAGGCTTTGGTGGAGTCCTCTTTCAGGCTGTCCGCTTTGTCGTCAATGCGAGGCATGAAGCCATCCGTCTGTTCTATGTTTTCCATCGGAGAAGGATTCCTCTTTCGGTTCCCTTCATGGCATCCCGCCAGCAGCAGCGGCTATGACCGCCACTGCTGCTGAAAGGATCATTGTCTTTATCATGTTTTTCATTTCATGAACTATTCTTCCGAACAATCCATCACAAGGCGAACAGATGCGCCAAACTCTCGGTTGTTGGCATCCACGCCACGATGTTTCTCGCCCACAACAAAATACATTGAATAGGCAAGGTCGTTGGATTGGGAAGTTGAAGCCCAATATACGCTGCCCGTCTGGACATAAAGAACCTGTGTGCCTTCTGCACGTATGCCTGCAGCAGGCAAAAAGACCACACCGTTGGCCTCGAGCATGGTCCAATCTGCTATTGAGACCATGTTGTTCGTGAAGTCAGCCGAATATTTGTCGGGCTCGTTGATATGATACGCCCCATCCCAATCGTCGGGGAAAAGGAGCATGCCATTGGTGCCGTCAACAACTGCCGTGGCGAAGTGGATGCCCGTGGGTGTGGTGCGCTCCGACATCAGGTAGCTCCACTCTTCTTTATGCAAGGTGCGCCAGCCATTGTTCTCGTGTTGCCGCCGTTGCTGATGGCGTTGTAGCCCCAGTCGGCCTGACCCGTCTGGTCATAGAGATTGTTGCGACCATTGCCATAGGCAAAATAGTCGCTGTAATGCTCGCTGGTCGACCAGGGCTGGTAGGCGTTGGCGCCGTGGTTGTAGCCGCTGGTGCCCCAGCCAAAGAGGTCAATCCATCCGTCATAGCTCTCGCTGATGTTGGCATTGCCCTCGCCGATGTAGTCCAACTGGCTCTCGGCAAAGCGCCAAGTGCCAGTAGAGGCCTGGTATTGCAGGTTGCCTTGGCTGAAGCGCACCTGAAGGGTCGCGCTCACCGAGAAAAGGCCTTGTGTAAGCCCTTCTGGCGTCTCGGGGTCTGGCTCGGGTTCGGGTTCGTCGCCTCCGCCGTTGCCGGCCAGGGTGGTGAAGCTATGGTCTTCGCCATAATGGTATTCCGACTCATAGAGCGCATAGGCCCGCACGTGGTACTGCGTCTCGGGCAGCAACCCTCCGAGCGTGCAGGTGAAAGGCTCGCTTGTGGCCGTGGTGGAAAGGTGGCTGTCGGTGGCTACTGGGTCTTCCTCCGTGCCCCAGCATACGCCCAGTTCGGCCAGTCTTGCCGCACCCGTTGTGGTGACATGGCCGCCGCATTGCACCGTAGTAGCGGTGATTTCCGTGGTCGCATAGGTGGTCACCTTGATTTCCACGTTGTTTTCGTTATTCTCGGGGTCTTTGCAACCCCGTGAGGGCCGTTGCCAGCATGAGGGCAAGCAGGCCGATTCTCGTTGTTCTGTTCATAGTTCTTTTTGTTTGTGATTTGGTTTGTTAGAATTGGTGTTCGTAGCCCACGCGAAGCAGGAAGTTGAGTTCCGTGTAACCCATGCCAAAATGCTTGCCGGTCTCTATCTCATGACCGTTTTGGTCATAATCCACTATAGGCTTGTTGTCGAAAGAGACGCCGAATGAGGTGAGCAGGCTCACGCGCAGGTGGTCGTAGCGGTTGAGCTCGAAGCGGCCGCCCAGTTCGAGGTTGACGCCCACGAGGCCCAGCTCATACTTCTCGGGCATGTTGCCGAAGCCTTTCTCGAGGTAAGGCCCTGCGGCAACGTAGAACCTGTTGTAGTCGTACTCCACGCGGACGGGCAGGCGGAGGTAGTGGCCTTGAAGGAACTTGGAATGGTGCTCGATGCCGCCGCTGTAGGTCGTATAGCCCGAGTTGATGAAGCGGAACTGGTAATCGAGGCCGACGAGCAGCGACCAATTGTCGTTAAAACCGAACTTGGCATCGGCGCCCAAGGCACCCATGAAGTGGTCGATGCGGGTGTCCGAAACGCGTTCGGGGAATCCGTCCCAGCCGCCTCCGGCGTGGGCGATGAGCGAAACTGCCATACTGTGCGTCAGCGAACAACGGCATGAAGACCGCTAGGATGATGAGGTGTTTTTTCATAGTAGTTTGATCTTTAATAGTTTATTGATTATTGGGGACTTCTAATTATACTTGATTTTCTTGATTTTGGGTTGTCAGAATGCCGAAGTCCCATTCAGGCGGTTCTTCCAACCGTTGCAAAGATATGTGTTTTTGTCCTATGTGACAACCTTTCTTGCCATTATTTTTGGGCTTGTTTCGTGTGTATGTGTGTATGTATGTATGTA
>JAFUAA010000024.1 GCA_017460915.1 Bacteroidales bacterium
CGACACCGACTCGGGGGATGTTGCCGAGTGAATTGACCAAACTCTCGGAGTGACGCTTGCAGATGTCAAGAATTTGTCGGAACTTTGCGCAAAAGTTGTACATGGGGCTTTCTTGTGGTTTACTTTTGATTTCAACCACAACATTACTGAAAACCAATAATATGTACAACTTTTTATCCATTTATCCAATCGCCTTTTGACACTTTTTTAATTCCACCAACGGGTTATAAGAAAATTAGTTTTAATCGCCGCATTGATTATCTATCTCATTTTGCATGAAATCACCCATGGCTTGTCAATGAAATTATTTGGTGCCAAGAAAGTTCATTATGGGTTTACTGGATTGTATGCCTAGACTTCTTGTGATGATTTTATTATAAAAAAAGCCTACTACGTTATTGGATTGTCTCCGCTTATAATATGGGGTATTGCTTTCCTTATGTGTAGCATATTAGTCAACGAGACATGGCTGATTCTTCTTTTTTACTGGCTGCAAATCGTGAATGTTGCTGGTGCAGCTGGCGACATTTTTGTTACGTTGAAACTAACCAAAAATCCACAAGATACATTAATTCGTGACGAAGGAACCACCATGTGCTTTTATTCTAAACAAAACAACGAGAACTAATCATACTTTATTGAATATCAATAAAATAAGAAAAAATCACAAAAAAGTTTCTTCCGTACGGTTTTATTCCACTAATTTTGCACGCGAAATGCGAAGCATTGACGAACGTCGAATCAAAGATTTCAACGTAGTTAAAAATCGGGGGACGATTGCTTCCAAAACTGAAAAAAGAGACTATGGCAAAGAATTTAGTTATCGTGGAGTCACCGGCCAAGGCCAAAACCATCGAAGGTTTTTTGGGCAAAGAATATACGGTGAAGTCGAGTTATGGACACGTGCGCGACTTGAACAAAAATACCTTAAGTGTCAATATCGAGAAGGATTTTGAGCCCGAATACGAAATTTCGGACGACAAGCGAAACCTCGTGGCAGAGCTTCGGAAGCTCTCGAAAGCCTCTGATACCGTGTGGCTTGCATCCGATGAAGACCGCGAGGGAGAATCCATCTCGTGGCATCTTTACGAAGCCCTCGACTTGAAGAAGAAGGACACGAAGCGTATCGTCTTCCACGAAATCACCAAATCGGCCATCCTCAATGCCATTGAGAACCCGCGCGACATCGATATGGGTCTTGTGGCCGCCCAACAGGCCCGCCGCGTCCTCGACCGCCTTGTGGGTTACGAACTCTCGCCATTGCTGTGGAAGAAAGTAAAACCCTCACTTTCAGCAGGTCGTGTGCAGTCAGTGGCTGTGCGTCTCATCGTCGAACGCGAAGAGGAAATCAAGAACTTCGTGCAAACCAGCGCCTATCGAATCGTGGCGCAATTCACCTTTACCAAGGATGGACAAGAGTATACGATAGCGGCCGAGTTGCCCAATCGCTTTGATACTGAGGAAGAAACAAGAAAATTCCTCGAGTCGTGCGTGAAGGCTTCCTACAAAGTGGATGCCATCGAAAAGAAGCCCGCTTCGCGTTATCCAGCACCACCGTTCACCACCTCGACCTTGCAGCAGGAAGCCGCCCGCAAGCTCGGTTTTTCGGTCTCCAACACGATGCGCATCGCCCAGCAACTCTACGAATCGGGAAAAATCACCTACATGCGTACCGACTCGGTCAACCTCTCAAGCCTCGCCTTGGGCATGGCCAAGAAGGAAATCACCGAAAACTATGGCGCAGAATATGTGAAGACCCGCCAATACCAAACCAAGACCAAGGGAGCACAAGAGGCTCATGAAGCCATCCGCCCGACCTATTTGAACCAACATACCATCAAAGGCACTGCCGACGAACGCAAACTCTACGAGCTGATTTGGAAGCGCACCATCGCTTCGCAAATGGCTGATGCCCAGATGGAACGTACCAACGTGAACATCGGCGTCTCGACCAACGACAAGCAATTTGTCGCCACGGGCGAGGTCATCCTCTTCGATGGTTTCCTGAAGGTTTACATGGAGAGTTACGACGACGACCGCTCGGAAGACACCGCCGCCATCTTGCCGCCCATCGAGGTGGGCACGGCGCTTGACATGGAGAAGATGGAAGCCCAACAACGCTACACACGCCATCCACTCCGTTATACCGAAGCCAGCCTTGTGAAAAAGATGGAGGAACTGGGCATTGGTCGTCCTTCGACCTATGCGCCCACCATCTCCACCATCCAGAAGCGCGAATACGTGACCAAAGGCGACGTGAAAGGCGAGCCGCAGAACTACAAAACCATCACGTTGAAAAACAACAAGATAACCGATAAAACAGGTAAGGAAAACTATGGTGCTGAGAAAGGAAAATTGCTGCCTACCGATATTGGCGTTTTGGTGAACAAGTTCCTGACCCAATACTTTGAGAGCATCATCGACTACAATTTCACTGCCAATGTGGAAAAGGAGTTCGACAAGATTGCCGAAGGCGAACGCGAATGGAACGCCATGATTAAGGACTTCTACAAAGGCTTCCATCAGCAAATCGTCAGCACAACGGAAAACTCCGGTAAGTTCAGCGGCGAGAAGTTGCTCGGCATTGACCCTGCTTCGGGTAAGAATGTGTATGTGAAAGTGGGGCGCTTTGGTCCTGTGGCACAGATTGGCGACACCGAATCGGAGGAGAAGCCTCGTTTTGCCGGTCTCAAGAAGGACATGAGCATTGAGAGCGTCACCTTGGAAGAAGTGCTGAAATTGTTCGAGTTCCCGCGCATCCTTGGCGAATTTGAAGGCAAGGACATTACCGTGGCCGTGGGTCGTTTCGGACCATACATTCGTCACGACAACAAGTTCTATAGCCTCGCAAAGACCGACAATCCCGCTTTGGTGGAATACGACCGTGCCGTCGAAATCATCAACGAAAAGCGCGAAAAAGACCTCAATAACATCATCCACACCTTCGACCAAGACCCCGATATGCGCGTGTTGAATGGCCGCTTTGGACCCTACATCACATACAAAAAGTCCAACTACAAAATCCCGAAAGGCACCGAGCCTTTGACCTTGACCTATGAACAATGCCTAGCCATTGTGGAGGATCCGAAAAATGCACCCAAGAAACGCGTGGCAAGAAAGAAATAATTCCTTATCTTTGCAGTCTTGATTCTTTGAATTTTAATCTTAAATCGAATATTGGAAATGGAAAAGAAAGACCTATTGAAAGACGTTGTCGAGCATATCGACATCAAGAAGTATGACTCGACAGAACTCATCAATGCCATGCGCAAGATGTCGTTCACCTCGCGCGACACCGCCCGCGCCGCCGACATCCTCTGCCAGATGATTGCCGAGAAGGACTGCACCAACATCCTCACCATCGCTGGCTCGACCTCGGCCGCCGGCTGCATGCAGGTGTATGTGGAGATGGTCAAGAACAAGATGGTTGACGCCGTGGTCTCGACGGGTGCCAGCATCATCGACATGGACCTCTTCGAAGCCTTGGGCTACAAGCACTACATCGGCACGAAAGAGAACGTCATCCCCGACACCAAACTGCGCGAACTCTACATCGACCGCATCTACGATACCTTCATCGACGAGGAAGAACTGCAAGCCTGCGACCAAGCCACCTGCGATGTGGCCGACACGCTGGAATGCCGTCCATACAGCAGCCGCGAGTTCCTTTATGAAGTGGGCAAATGGCTGGCCAACGGTCACGGCGTGAAGAAAGAAAGCCTCATCCAGACCTGCTACGAGTGCGGCGTGCCGATCTTCTGCCCCGCCTTCAGCGACAGCAGCGCTGGTTTCGGTATCGGCAAGCACCAATGGCTCCGCAAGAAAGCCGGCAAGCCTTATGTCAGCATCGACTCGGTGGCTGACTTCCTCGAACTCACCGAAATCAAGATGAACAGCCCGCAATCAGGTCTCTTCATGGTGGGTGGCGGCACACCCAAGAACTTCGCCCAAGACACTGTAGTCTGCGCCGAAATCCTGGGTCATGAGGTGCCCATGCACAAATACGCCATCCAAATCACTGTGGCCGACGTGCGCGACGGCGCCTGCTCGTCGTCGACGCTGCTCGAAGCCGGTTCGTGGGGCAAGGTGAGCGAGGAACTGCAACAGATGGTCTACGCCGAAGGCACCACCGTCATCCCCGCCATCGTCAGCTACGCCTACCACAACGCCCCGTGGCAAGAGCGCGAATACAAGAACTGGCAAAAACTGTATCATTAAACTATGGCTTATGGCACATGGCCTATGGCTCGCTTCAACCAAGAGCGTCAATCCGCGCCTTTGGTGAAACTGCCATAGGCCATAGGCCATAGTCATAGGTCATAAGCCAAACTAAATGGACATAAGCATCTTCTTTGACCCTGTTCCGGAAAAATGTTTTAGCGAAGCATTTCGTCCTGGCAAGAAGACTTTGGGCGAAACCATCGCCATACATCGCTCCGACAATGAATTTCCTGATCTTGATGGGGTCAATTTGGCCATTATTGGCGTGAAGGAAGAACGTGGCACTGTTGACAACAAGGGCTGCGCCGATGGCGTGGATTATGTCCGCAAAGCCCTCTATCCGCTTTTCAACCATTGGATGCAACTCAACATCGTCGACCTGGGCAACGTGAAACTGGGTAAGGAAATCAACGACACGTATTTTGCCGTCAACCAGGTGCTTACGGAGTTGCTGAAGAACAAAATCGTGCCCATTGTCATCGGGGCGGGACAGGACTTGACCTACACGATGTACCAAGTATATGAACCTACAGGCAAACTCATCAACATTGCCGCCGTCGACCCGATGTTCGATATCGGCAACGACCAGGAAGCGCTCAATTCGCATTCCTACTTGAGCCACATCATCCTGCACCAGCCCAATTTCCTGTTCAATTTCACCAATATCGGCTACCAGTCGTATTACGTTGACACAGAGAATATTGAACTGATGAAGCAATTGCTTTTCGATACTTATCGTTTGGGCAACATCAAGCAAAACATCGAACTCAGCGAACCGCTTATCCGCAACGCCAACCTTTTGAGTTTCGACATCTCGGCCGTTCGTGCCGCTGATGCACCTGGGCTGAAAAATGCCTCGCCCAATGGCTTCAACGGCGAAGAGGCTTGCCGCATGACACGATATGCCGGATTGAGCTACAAACTCTCGTCCATCGGTTTCTTCGAATACAACCCGCACTACGACATCAATTCACGCACGGCCAACCTCATCGCCGAGATGATTTGGTACTTCATTGAGGGTTTCTCGTGCCGCCAGGACGACATCCCGACCCTCGAAAGCGACGACTTCAAGCGCTACAACGTGCAAATCGGTGACGGTCAGGAAAATGTGATTTTCCTTTGCCATAAAATCACGGGCAAATGGTGGATGGACATGTCGTTTCTGCAAAACAACGACAAGCGCATGGAGCGTCACCACTTCATCCCTTGCTCGAAGGAAGACTACGACCAAGCCATGCGCAACGAGCTGCCCGACAAATGGTGGCAGTTTTATCAGAAGTTGATGTAAGTCGTCAGACCGGATTCAAGCTCAAGCAAGAACTGTTTTGTTCCGAGTCCGCCGCCATAGCCGGTCAGGGTGCCGTTGCTGCCGATGACGCGGTGGCAGGGAGCGATGATGCTGATGGCGTTGGCGCCGTTGGCGTTGGCCACGGCTCTTACTGCGTTGGGCAACCCGATGTTTCGCGCCATTTTGCTATAGGAAATCGTTGTGCCGTAAGGAATCCTTAGCAACTCAGCCCAGACTTTTTTCTGGAACTTCGTCCCGACAAAAAGCAAAGGAAGTTCGAACTCGCGCCGTTTCCGATGGAAATACGCATCCAGTTGCCGACGGGCAGCATCGATGACGGCAGAGGATTCCTCGACAAAACCAGCTTTGAGCCCATGTTTCAACCGTTTTTCAGTGGCTTGTCCATGCCATCCGTCAACCCAATCGCAAAGGCAGAGTTGTCCATCGAAAGAACCGAGACGCAGTGTGCCGCAAGGGCTGTCGTAATATTGTAGGCTGATGGTATTCACAAGATTTTTGCCGTTGGTTTATGGTTTATGGTTTATGGATATCCTGCATCACCAATCCCGCAATCATGAAACCAAAGATGGCCGTGATGTGCACCGTGGTGCCGTTGATTTGGGCCTTCGAGGAGCACCATTCGTGGTTGACGAGGTCGGGGTTACCCGCCGCGATGATGGCTTTGGGGCACATGCAGGCACTGGTGCCACAGGCACTTGCCGCACCTTTGTTGGGCAATACCTCGGGCGAGAAGACGCACTTGAATTTCTTTTTCGGGTACTCGTCCATCTTCTTGAAGCGCTTGCGGATGGCGCGTGCCAAAGGGCAGCCTTGCACTTCCCAGAACTCGGCCACTTGCACCTGGGTCGGGTCCATCTTGAGGGCGGCGCCCATGGCCGAAAATAGCTTGCCTGGGCAAGATGTGGCGTGAAGAATGAGATGCACCTTGTCCTTGAGGCTGTCGATGGCGTCGATGATGTAGTCGTAGGTCTCAAGTTGAAACATCGCGGCATTCTCGGCAGAATAGATTTCCTGCATCGCGGTGATTTCGGCCCGAGGATTAATCTCAAGGAGTCGTTGCTTCATCACCTCAACCTTGATTTGCCCGACCGTCTTGGTGGTGGCCTGCAGCTGGCGGTTGACGTTGGTGATGCACACACAGTCGCTGTCGACAATGGTGAGATGCCTGATGCCGCTGCGCACAAGGCTTTCGGCGCACCAGCTGCCCACGCCGCCCAGGCCGAAGATGATGACGCGCTTGCTGCTGATGCGCTCCATCGTCTCCTCGCCCACGAGCAGGTTCAATCTGTTGAATATGGCGTTTTCGATACCCATCGGTTTTTCCATCGTGATTGAGGCGCAAAAATACACATTTTCGACATATTGCCGAAGGTTTGGTTTTAATTGTTTGGCTAAGGAAGGAGCCATGCGCTACTATGCCATTCGATGCAACGCCGAATGAAACCGTAAAATGTGAAAAATAATCCTCCATATTGGTAACCGCTATGGAGAAAAATACTTGTATTTTTTCCTCATCAAATTTGTGAATCGTTAGAATCTAATATCATGCAAAACATCAAATTATCAAATGGCATCGAAATGCCAGTTTTAGGTTACGGAGTGTTTCAGGTGCCGCCGCAAGAGGCGGAGCGTTGCGTAAGCGACGCGCTTTCGGTGGGTTATCGTCTCATCGACACGGGCACTATCAACTTCACCAACCCGCAATTCGTGAAGTACCTGATTGAGACTTACGGGTAAACTTTTAACCCAATAATCATAATCATACGCAATCCAGGCGAAGGCTTGGGTTGCGGATTTTTTTGCATCACCGCTGGCTTCGCCTGAATTCGAGCGTCAGTATCAGAACGCCGGGACGGAAGTGCGATGTGTCCCAAGCCATGTTTTCAAAAATCATCGTGGTGCTCTTCACGAATAATAGCGTGATATCTTATCTCCTATTGCGCCATTATCAAACATACAAATCAGCCGTCAGAAAAGTCTCTACTCACCAGGACATAGCAACGCCTCAATGGGCACGGTGCCGTCCATCAAGCCGATGCGGGAGTCTGAGGCGTGACGGTTCACGCCAGTATATTCTAACGAGGCATCTTCGTAGCGCCGGAATTTCAGGATGGCGTCGTTCATTTGAGCGCGGTTGAAGACGCCTACGCGCAACAGCAGGTCGAAGTCGTCAATGGTCAAGCCGGTGACTCGCTCAAATAGTTTTGGTTCCAACTTTCGAATGACATCCTCAAGGCTTTCTTCGCGATAATCCGTGAGGTACATAAAGATGGGGATGCGTGTGGCGAACTTCATCAGCTTCTCCTGCACCTTGCGCCGTTTGGAGCGGTATTCCTTCTCTTCTTGTGTCAGTTCCTTTTTCTTCTTGGGGTCGTTCGATTCTCCGGCTTCGCGTTTCAGTTTCTTGATTTTCTCGGCACGATTGACAATGTTCTCGATAATGTCGCTGCCCAAGGCGCGAAAACCTTCGATTTTCATGATGGTGGCAAGGCCTCAGGATTGTCCAACACTCGTTGCAGCGTGGCATTGTCGACATTCACCAACTGGGCGCTGTTCCAACGGCGGGCCAGCAGGGTGCCACAGGTGCCGTTATCGACAAAATCAAGTATTTCGGTGGCATCCACACGCTTCATCGAACAGCCGTCGCAACATCAGCAATCCGCCCAACGGACGCAGCGTCACGCCCGTGGTCAACTTGCCGCAGGTCAGCATGATAGTACGGGTCTTCAACGGATTTTCGCCCATAGCCTTGCGCACTGGGTCGAGGGCATCCACCCCAATTCCTGCCTTCGTGCCGCTACAGTTGATAATGGTGTAGTTCTGATAGAATCCGTTGGCGGGGCGGTGGAGCAACGCCTCCATAGCATCGCACGAGGCTACATTGGGTAGGAACCACATCAGAGGTCGAGCAGGCGCGTGTCCTCGAAAGGCAAAGCGGGGCACACATTGAGCGGAGAACTGCCGTCACCGAAAATGGGTGCCTTTCCACGGATGATGTCGAGCCATTTCTGCACCGCCTTTTCGTGGACGAAACTCGTGCCTTCGGCCCTGAAAAACTCGTTCAGGTCGAAGCCGTCCATATCCCATTGCTCTATCATCGCTCCGAGGTCTTGCGGCATCTGGTAGGTCATCATCACCATAGTGGGCATCTCCGAGTAAGGGCCTCCAATGGCTTCTTTCCGCGCCTGCTCGTCCTGATAAGTCCAGTTGAAGATTTGGTTTTCCATAAACTCGCCTGTGGCGAGGGCTCGGAAAGGCGTACCGCTGAGGTAGAGATAATGCTTGCCTGTGATAGGCACATCGCTGTCGTCCCAAGTGCGTCCGCTTTCCACATCGATGCCGCTTTCGCTCATCACCTCGTCCTCTTCCGCCTGCTTCCTTTTGGCCTCGGCATCACCGAGGTCAAGCAAGCTCTTGGCGTTGTCATTCCAAGCCCCGAAATGGTATTCGTCCAGCACAATCAAATCCCAGTTGATGCAGTGAACCCACTCGTTTTTGGGCTTGATGTTCCCGTAGCGGTCTCTGCCGAGGTAATCTTGGAACGATCCAAAGGCGACCAAAGGCTTTGATGAAGACAACGACGGAAAACTTTCATCCATACGGCTACTGTAGTATCGCCAGCCCTCGAAGTCGCGGTGGCGCATTAGGTCGTCACGCCAAGAATCCTCCACAGCAGGCTTGAAGGTGAGCACCAGCACTCGCTAGGCACCCATCCGTTTGGCGAGTTGATAAGTGGCAAAGGTCTTGCCAAAACGCATTTTGGCATTCCACAGGTAGTGACTGGGGCGGTCGGGTTCCTCCTTGTCCATCTTGACGAAGTAGTCAGCAGTTTGCTTTACGGCTTGTTCCTGCTCGTCGCGCATTGGGTAATCGAGGTCGCGCACCGCCTCAATATGCGTGTTGCGGTGACACACTGCCACGTATGCCGCTTGCGCTTCGCGTAGCGAACACCGGCACCACTCGCCGAAGAGTTCCTTGCCCATACGGCGTAGGCAGTCGTGCAGGTCGTGGTCGCTGAAGCTCTCGCCGCTGCCGTCGGCATAGAAGGCGTTGTCGTGCCACAGCAAGTGGTAGGTCTTGTGCGGCTCGGTGATGGGATGCTGCTCATCGATGCGCACATTCACGTCATCGCGGGTGGTCTGCCCTATCTTTATCCAGTCAGGGAACGAGGTGTCGTCGTACATGTAGATTTGCGGCACCGTACGCCGGCTGTTGGGGAGGATTTGGTCTATTGTCTGCATATTTTTGTTGTTTTTAGCTCACCGCACGGCGTCTCACCACACGGCACTGTTTGCACTGAGTGCGTCACGCCTCTTCGAGGCGAGGGGTAACAATAATCTGTATTTTTCGTCGTTGATATTGTATGAGTTACACACAAACATTCTATCATATTGTCCTTCGGACCCATCGAAGCATCCCCGCCATTGCCGAAGAGCATGGGCGAGAACTCTATTCCTATATGCATGGTTTTATCAACAATGTCGGAGGCCGTCTCTATCGCGTTGGCGGTATGCCTGACCATGTACATCTTTTCGTGTCTTTGCCAGCGACCTTGGCGATGTCCAAGTTTGTCCAAGAAATCAAGGTCTCTACCAGCAAGTGGCTCAAGGCCAACCCTAACTTTCCGCTTTTCGATGGATGGTCCAAAGAGTATGCGGGCTTTTCTTATAGCTTGCGAGACAAAGACATGATAGTGGGGTATATTGCCAAGCAGAAAGAGCACCATCGTAGTAAGGCATTTGCCAAGGAGTATCGTGAGTTCCTGACTGAGAACGGCATGGAAATCAAGGAGGAGTACTTCCTCAAGGGCTGACGGCCGCATCATGTCGGAGACATGAGATGCGCTGACAGGCGCAAGTAACACCATACAAGTGGCAAAGCCGCGTAGTGTGGTGATACCCAAGCTGGAACTCATCAGCATATCGGAGATATGTGACAGCTCCCTACCGTATGCCATAGTCGGTCTCATCTCTCCGAGATGCCTGCCAGACTCACATACCTCCTGCACCACACGGCGTATGGTGTTAATCGCACAGCGTGCGTCACGCCTCTCCGAAGCTATAGGCGCCACTGTCATAATCATAATGGTTTACTCCATCGGCCGAATCATGCTCTCGATAAAGGCGATCTCGTCCTCGTTCAAGTTGTATTTCTTGTATAGCATTTCGTCGGTCCATAGGTGGGAGAAGTCTTGGAGGGGGACGAAAGAATACACAGATGCTGCTGTGTGTTGTGAAGTCTTTTTCAGCATCACCAAAAAACGAAACAACTTAGTCTGAATATATGTCATTGCATTTTTCGTTTCCTCTGATGATGCAAAAGGGCCCACTACTAAATATGTCTCAGTACAACAACTATTTGGTTCTCCAAAAATAGGTTTACCCAAAATTTGATGAGGGTATGAATCTCCTGCATTATATGCAGCTGATATATAGATTTTATAACTATCAACTAACTCAGCATTCTTTTCTATGGTTTCTCGATCAATATAACCAACTCCACCTCGTTCATATAACTTTATTGAAGATGGATAGTAATCTCTTTCCCCATGAACGTAGGTACGTAAACCAAAAGGTTTTTGAGAACTTACAATATGGTTCATTGTTTTTTCTTTAAACAAGAGAATCTTATGATATACAGAAACGCCTTCCGCATAACGGATAAACACATCACTACCTTTCTCTTTTAACATTCTTGGTGGTTGTGGCGTAATTTTATCACCTAAATGGGTGTAAACCAGACATTCACCCGCTTGCTATCGATCCCAAAGGAAGAAACATACACCTCCCTTTATTTCCACTCCTGGGAAACAATCTGCTGCATTTAAAAAATCATGAAGTAGGCGGATATGCTTGTCCTCTATCATTTGTAATCGGAAATCATCAAGCCCTTTACCACCACCATACCAACGTGCAGGAATAATCATTGACAGGTAGCGAGGTTTGAGTCTCAATGATTGTTGTACAAATAACTGGTATATTGGACTTGCACTTGCTTGTGCACCACCGTCATCAAGTTGATACGGAGGATTACCTATTATCACATCGAATTGCATATCTTTATGGAATATTTCTTTGATTGATTTATGAATGAACGGATAGGCGTAGGTCTCTATGGTCTCTACGCGGTCGTATTGGGCGCGATTGGCACCACAATATTTACATTTGCCATTTTCCCAAGTATGTTGGCAGCGGTCGTAGCGCAAATTGCCTTGTATGTCGCCGAAAGCCGCAGTGACGCTGTATTCACCATTGGCCTGCTTGGTGCAGTAGAGCGTGCGGCGGCTCATCTCGGCGGTGAGGTCGGTGCAGGCAATTCCGAAGACCTGTTGGGTCATAATGTGGTCGATGCGCTGCTGCAAGTCAGGAATTTGCTCTTCGAGACCCGCTAACAGCCGTTTGGCAATCTCGCGCAGGAAGACGCCTCTCTTGCTACAAGGGTCGAGAAAGCGTGTCTTCGGGCTGCGGAACAACTCTTGCGGCAACAGGTCGAGCATACAGTTGGCCAACTCGGGCGAGGTGAAGACCTCATCGCTCGAAAGGTTGGCCAAGCAATTGAGGATATCGGGGCTATAGTTGTTCTTCGTATCGGTAAAGTTGGGTGTAATGCAATGGCTGGTAAGTACGCACAGGCTCATCGAAGCTTTGCGCATCGCCTTTTTCGTCGAAAAGACAGTATTGGTGGCTTTGTGTGACGAGAAAGTCAAATTGGAAGTCGCGCCGCGAGAACTGCATACTGCCCGCGATGGGTGTCCACTCACAGAAAGTGATGGGCTTGTCCTCGGCGGTGCGATAGGTCAGCGCATCACCGCAGACAATGTTCTTGCGCAGCATATATCGGAGACTTTCTTCGTAACCGTTAGAACAACTGGCCTTGTTCATTTGGTTCACCACCTCGGAAACAGCCGCTCGCGGCAAGCCTCGGCATTGTCCTCCAGCAGTTCGATGCCATAGCAGGAACCTACGGCTATCAGGCTCTGGAACTCCCACTCGGTCTGGGATTTGAGGTCTTTCAAAAAGGAAAGTTTTCGGCGTAGAATCTCAATAAGGAAATTCCCATCGCCGCAGGCGGGCTCGAGGAAGCGACTGTCGAGCCGAAACGACTCGTCGCGTACCAAGTCGAGCATAGCGTTCACCTCGCGCGGATTGGTGAACACCTCACCATGATCAGCCACCCTCTGGCGGCTTTTGATTTGTGATTTGTTTTCGTTGCTGGGCATAAAAAATCGTGGAACTTTTCTTATGCCTCCTTAGGTGTTCCACGACCTGCCTAGCAACTAAGTAAAGCCCACGATTACTCGCAGGCGTTTACCGCTTTACTGTTGCCGGGGCTTGATTTGTGGAACTTCAAGGAGGCAGGTTAGAGCGAAAACGCTTTATAATATGTTATTTATGGTCTGTTTTGCTTATTTGATAGTTTGTTTTAGTTGTTGTTTTGTGGGTGCAAAGATACACAATCTTTTGGAATAGGGAAGGTTTTGTGTTGGTTGTTATTGCAGGTGTTTTTACAACGAAAAAGCCGCTTTTCAGCGGCTTAGATTTCTACAAGAAAACAAGGCGGAATACCTTAAAGGACTTAATTAAAAGATTCAATTGACAGTTGTTCCATTAAAGAACGGACTAGCTCGTCTGAGATAATTCCGACAACTTCATCTTCGGAGGTTGCCGAGTGGATTTTCTCGGCAGCTTCTTTTTCGCGAGAAGATAACTCCATAATAGGGATTTCTTGTATTGGAGCATCTACTTCTAATTGTGAAATGCAATATGTTACCATAGTAAATTAGTTTTCAAAATAGTTGCTGAAAAAATGATGGTTTTTCCCTGCGTCAAAATAGTGTTTTCTCTTCATCCAAATAATACCATCTCCTTTTGAGATAACCATTACATCAACAGGACCACCCACGGTTTCTTGGTCAGGACTAACCTTTCGTTTTAATGAGGTAAGAGTGATCAAACTTTCTGCAAAATCAGACAAATCTTCTTTTTCCAAGCCTTCTACGGAATTAACAAATGGTGCAGTGTATTGATTAAATTGGGCTTGCTGACTTAAATTCATAAAAGATTGGACAAACGGTTCAATTGAAATGCCCTGGATTTGGTTGGCTAACCTTGGATTAGTTGAACTTACTGTGGTTGCGAGTTGATTAGTAAAAGAACGTATTGTCGTCGCTAGGCAATTTGCATATATCGACTGAACCTGTGGAGAAATACCACTCAGGATTGTGTGCATTACATCGGTTTGTGCGAATGGACAAATAGAAGCGTGGTTCGTGTTGCTGATATGAACTGGTTGTTGGCGTCTAACTGCCAAAACACCATTAATAATACAACCAATCTCACATGAGTAAATAGTTGGATAGATTTCTTCTTCCCCGTATCCAGTAAATACCAATCCTGAAGACAATATCGGAGGAACACCTTTGGTGAGAAGGTTTACTAATAAGTTTTTCGCATCGATATTATTAAGTGTTAATCCAGATTTGATGAGTCCTTGTATACAATTATCTAATTCTTTAGACACATTGTTATTAAGAAAAACTATTGTGTCATCTGAAAAGCCTTCCAAATAATCAGTACCAACATTGCTGCAGATGTTCACAAACACTTGTGTCAACTGTACTGGAGGAACACGTTGCAAGTAATTAAAAAGCCCTATTATATATTGCTTTAGATAGTTTAATGCATCAGTTGGATCAAAGCAATAATATTGCTTGTGACGAATAAAATCAAAGAAATCATCAACATAATCACCTACATATGCAAGAGCTTTGTCTTTGAGATTTTTTCTATATTCTTTAATAATTATTTCCCACGGCGTACCAACAAGATCAGCTTTTCCATATATAGCGACTGCCACAGGATGATGTTTAGATAGAGAAAACAGTTTGTTTGCACTATTCAACACCTTCCTTCCTCCGCCAAGTGTTACCGCACTATCAGCTGCAATCGCAACTGCATGCTTATTCATTACACCAATTATCGCTGTCATATTATTGATGGTTTAGTTTGATGCAAAAGTACAAATATAAATGGAACTGACAAAACAAATTTTCATTTTAGTTATGAAAAAGATAATATATGTAATCGGAAAGTTGAATAGTAATGATTGATTTATAGTTGTTTAATATCTTCAAAAACACGATAAAAGCCGTGTATGTCCTTACCTCCCATACTCCATCTCCCTCATAAACTCATCGGCAACATAAAGGTCTCCATAAAGGTAAAGGCCAGTGGATTTGTCGTGCAAATCAGCCCAGGTCTGGCTTTCGTAAAACAGTTGCAACGCTTTCACGGGTTCAATATTGAGTCGTTTGGACAGCTCCATGGATATGGCACCAATGCGGTTGCTCATAATGATTTCCTGTATGACAGGGGACTTAATGGGGTCGTCAGATTGTTTCTGTTCTAATAATTCTTTCATTTCCTGCCCTCCCAATTGTTCAAGCATTCCACCAAAACTCCGGCAAGGTTTTCTCGGCTCTCACTATGAAGCGTCTCGTAGTGGGGAAGGATGAACCGCTCTATCAGCCCTACGCGCTTCATTCGTTGGTACACCTCTTTATATGAAGTGCCCAACATTCGGGCGGTGGTTTCAATACAAGTGGCCACGAAAGTCATAACCACCTGCGTCCTCGATATTTCA
>JAFUAA010000025.1 GCA_017460915.1 Bacteroidales bacterium
GGAGAACACGATGAACAGGCTGTACATACGGACGGTGGGGCTGGCGAGGGCAACGGCGGTGATAGGGCTGATTAACCTGACCTACAACATGTCGCGCTACGAGCAAATCGTCAGGCTCAACCTCTTGAAAGACTAAAAAAAACACATCTGACAACTCGCTGATACATACATACATACATACACACGAAACAAACCCAAAAATAATGGCAAGAAAGGTTGGCACATAGGACAAAAACACATATCTTTGCAACGGTTGGAAGAACCGCCTGAATGGGACTTCGGCATTCTGACAACCCAAAATCAAGAAAATCAAGTATAATTAGAAGTCCCCTATATTATGAAGAAAATATTAGGACTGGATTTAGGCACCAACAGCATTGGCTGGGCGGTGATGAATGCGGAAAAACAAACCCGCGAAAACGAAACATCTTATTTGAAGCCGCTGAGTATCAGTTCGGCTGGTAGTAGAATTATTCCTATGTCGGCAGATATTCTTGGCGAGTTTGACAAAGGAAACTCTGTCTCACAAGCATCAACTCGCACTGGGTATAGGGGAACTCGCCGTTTGAGGGAACGGAACTTGCAACGTCGCGAGCGTCTGTTACGAGTCTTAAAACTGACGGGATTTCTGCCCGAACATTTCGTTGAAAAAGTGGATACTTTTGGAAAGTTCGTTGACGAAACAGAGCCCAAACTGCCTTGGAGGAAGGATGATGAGGGGAAATCCGAGTTCATTTTCATCAACTCCTTCAATGAAATGATGGCGGATTTTAAGAAAAATCAGCCTCAACTTGTTTCAGACGGGAAAAAGGTCCCATACGATTGGACCATCTATTATTTGCGTAAAAAAGCGTTGACGCAACAAATCTCCAAAGAAGAGCTGGCGTGGATTCTGCTCCAGTTCAACCAAAAGCGAGGCTATTACCAATTGCGTGGCGAAGATGAGGAAGAACCGCAAGACAAGCGAGTGGAATTCCTTGCACAAAAAGTGATAAAAGTTGAGCCCACTGACGAAAAGAAAGGCGATGAAGTGTGGTATAATGTGTATTTGGAAAACGGGATGATTTATAGGCGAACCAGCCGCATTCCCCTTGACTGGGAAGGAAAAGTGAAGGAATTCATCGTTACGACAGACCTTGATAAAGACGGAACGCCGAAAAAAGACAAAGAAGGGAACACAAAACGGTCCTTCCGCGCACCAAAAGAAGACGATTGGACATTGCTGAAAAAGAAAACCGAGTATGACATTGAGCATAGTTGCAAAACGGTCGGATGGTACATATACGACACGCTATTGGCAAAACCTGACCAAAAAATCATCGGCAAATTGGTTCGAACCATTGAACGCAAGTTCTACAAGGAAGAATTAAGGCTCATTCTCGAAAAGCAGAAAACCTTGATTCCTGAATTGCAAGACGGTGCATTGTACAAGGCTTGCGTTGAGGAATTGTATCCCAACAATGAGGCACATCGGAATAACATTGCCAAGCCAGACTTCACCGGCTTGTTCATCAACGACATTTTGTTTTATCAGCGCCCTTTGAAAAGCAAGAAATCGTTGATAAGCGATTGCCCCTACGAAACCCGTTTCGACAAGGAGGGCAACGAACATCCAGTGAAGTGCATTGCAAAATCCAATCCGCTTTTCCAAGAGTTTCGGTTGTGGCAATTCGTACAGAACTTGCGTATTTATCAGCGCGAAAGGATAGTCACCAATGGACAGTTGGATTTGTTTGGAAATACTGTCGATGGCAGGCTACAAACTGATGTGGATGTCACCAATGAGTTTCTGAAGACGGAAGACGACTATGTAAGACTCTTTGAATGGCTGAACGACAAAGCATCCATTAAACAGGACACCTTGCTAAATTCCTATTTTAAGATAAAGAAAGAGAAAGGCAAAGACCAATATCCATATCGGTGGAACTATGTGGAGGACAAGGAATATCCCTGCAACGAGACTCGCGCCTTGATGCTGGGCGGACTTGCCAAATGCAACATAAGCAACGATTTTCTCACAAGAGAGACAGAAATGGCCTTGTGGCATATCCTTTACTCAGTCGAAGACAAGATTGAAATTGGCAAAGCACTTAGAAAATTCACAGAAAGAAACGGATTGTCCGAATCTTTTTTTGAAGTGTTTTGCAAAATGAAGCCTTTCAAGAAAGACTATGGTTCCTATTCAGAAAAAGCCATCAAAAAACTGCTTCCGTTGATGCGCGTAGGCAAACAATGGAACGAAAACGCCATTGATGCCCATACGAAAGAAAGAATCCAGAAAATCATCGATGGTGAATATGACGAGACCATCAAGAACCGTGTTCGCGAGAAAGCCATTGATTTGACAGAAGTCAACCATTTCAAGGGTTTGCCCGTGTGGCTTGCTTGCTACATCGTTTACGACCGACATTCTGAGGCAAAAGAAATCGAAAAATGGGAGAAACCAGAGGACATTGACCACTATTTACAGCAATTCAAACAACATTCGTTGCGCAATCCTATTGTGGAACAAGTCGTTACCGAAACTCTACGCACCGTGCGTGACATTTGGAAACAAGAAGGCCAAATCGACGAAATCCACTTGGAACTGGGTCGCGAGATGAAGAATCCCGCCGACAAACGCAGGAAAATGTTGGAACGCGCACAAGAAAACGAGAACACGAACCTGCGCATAAAAGCGATGCTTATGGAGTTCAAGAATCCTGAAATGGGTATTGACAATGTCCGCCCCTATTCACCGAGCCAACAGGACATTCTGCGTATCTATGAGGAAAATGCACTTGACAACCTGACCAAAGAAGATTCGGAATACGATTTCATTGCAAAAGTGTCTAAACTGGCGCAACCTTCAAAATCGGACATTATCCGATATAAATGTTGGTTGGAGCAGAAATACCGCTCGCCCTACACTGGCGAAATGATTCCGCTTGCCAAATTGTTCACTTCCGCTTACGAAATCGAGCATATCATTCCCCAATCCCGCTATTTTGACGATTCTTTCAGCAACAAGGTCATTTGTGAAGCCGAAGTCAACAAACTCAAGGACAGGCTTCTGGGTTATGAGTTCATCAAGCAGCATCACGGCGAGACAGTGCAAATCAGTATGGGAAAGGTTGTTGAAGTGATGTCGGTTGAAAAATACGAAAAGTTCATCAAAGACCACTATTCCAATAACCGCGCGAAGATGAAAAAACTGTTGATGGACGATATCCCCGATGGCTTTATTGAACGACAACTGAACGACAGTCGTTACATCAGCAAGTTAGTAAAAGGTCTTCTGTCGAACGTCGTTCGTGAGAAACTTGATAACGGGGAATTTGAGCAAGAAGCCGTGTCGAAGAACCTGATTTCGTGCAATGGTTCCATCACCGACCGACTTAAAAAAGACTGGGGAATGAATGATGTTTGGAACAGCATCATATTGCCGAGATTCAAACGCTTGAACGAAATCACAGGCAAAGATTGCTTCACAACAGTTAGTGCCGAAGGGCACGAGATTCCCGCCATGCCTTTTGAGCTTCAGAAAGGATTCAGCAAAAAGCGCATCGACCACCGACATCACGCCATGGATGCCATCGTGATTGCCTGCACGACGCGAGACCATGTGAATTTGCTGAACAACGAGGCGGCGCATTCAAAACATAATGCCAACAGATACCAACTCCAAAGAAAACTCAGACGATTCGAAACTGTAGTGATTGACGGCGTAGAAAAGGACATCGCAAGGGAATTCATCAAACCTTGGGATTCCTTTACCACAGATGCCAAACAAGCCTTGGAGAACATCATTGTCAGTTTCAAGCAGAATTTGCGCGTCATCAACAAAACCACGAATCACTATGAGCATTATGATGAAAATGGCAGGAAGGTTTTGGTCAAGCAAGAAAACGGCGACAGTTGGGCTATCCGAAAATCCATGCACAAGGATATGGTTTTTGGCGAAGTGAATTTGCGCTTCAAGAGAACCGTGTCGCTCAATGAGGCGCTGAAAAAGCCAGAACGCATCGTGAATAAGGACTTCAAGCAAAAAGTCAAAGAATTGCTTGGCGAGGGTCGTGGTGCCAAATACATCAAGAAATATGTTGAAGACAACAAGGACATTTGGTCGGATATTGACCTCGCCAGAATTGAAATCTACTATTGTTATTTTGCCACCAGAAAACCTATTGACAGCTCTTTCAACGAAAAGAAAATCAAGGAAAGCGTAACGGACACGGGCATTCAAAAAATCCTGTTGTCTCATTTGGAAGCTAAAGGCGGAAATCCTGAATTGGCTTTTTCTCCCGATGGCATTGACGAAATGAACCGAAACATTGTCGCGCTGAACAATGGTAAATTCCACCAACCTATTACAAAAGTCAGGGTTTACGAAAAAGCCGAAAAATTCGCGGTGGGACAAACAGGCAACAAATCCTCTAAGTTTGTCGAAGCGGCCCAAGGTACCAACCTGTTTTTCGCCATCTTTGCCACCGAAAAACAGAACAAAGAAACAGGAGAAACTGAAACGGTTCGTTCTTACCTTACCATTCCTCTCAATGTGATGATAGATTGCCAAAAGAAACATGGCGCAAAATGGAGAAGTCATATCGAATCCTATCTAAAAGAAAATGAATTGGTTACAGACGAAGTAAAATTGCTATTCATTCTTTCGCCTAATGATTTGGTTTATTTGCCAAACAATGTGGATATTGGTACAATTGAGAATGATAAAATTTATAAGATGGTTTCATCATCAGGAAATCAATGTTTCTTTACCAAAGTGACCGTTGCGAAAGCAATTGTAGATAAAGTGGAATTTACTTCTTCAAACAAAGCGGAACGAGCAATCACAGGCGAAATGATAAAAGAGACCTGTATTCCATTGAAAGTAGACAGATTAGGTAACATCATTGAAATAAACGGAGAAATTATATGATCAAACGCACCCTATTCTTCGGCAATCCTGCCTACCTGTCATTGAAAAACGCACAGTTGGTCATTCGACTCAACGATGCACAAGCCCAACAAGAGGTGACCAAGACTATCCCCATCGAAGACATCGGCGTGGTGGTACTTGAAGACCGACAAATCACCGTCACCAACGGAGCCTTGGATGCCCTGTTGCAGAACAATTGCGCGGTCATCACTTGCGACGAGAGACACATGCCTGCGGGGATGTTGCTGCCGCTGGTAGGGCACACCGTACAAAGTGAGCGATTCCGCCAACAGATTGAGGCTTCCTTGCCGTTGAAAAAACAGCTTTGGCAGCAGACCGTACAGGCCAAAATCCGCAACCAGGCCTCAGTGCTGAAGCGGTTGAGCGGTGCCGAAACAGGTTGTATGTTGGCCTGGGCCAACGATGTGAAAAGTGGCGACAGCGACAATCTGGAAGGTCGCGCTGCGGCGTATTATTGGAAGTCGGTTTTTCCCAAGATGGAGCGTTTTGTCCGCGACCGCGAAGGCGATGCGCCCAACAATCTGCTCAACTATGGCTATGCCATCGTCAGGGCGGTGATTGCCCGCGCGTTGGTGGCCAGCGGCTTGTTGCCCACTTTTGGCATCCATCACCACAACCGCTACAATGCCTATTGTCTGGCCGATGACGTCATGGAGCCTTATCGTCCCTACGTTGACGAATTGGTGATAAAGATACTCAGAAGCGGTGCAGACTGCAGCGAAATGACCACCGACTTGAAGCGACAGCTGTTGGGCTTGCCCGTGGCCGAAGTCGTCATCAACGGGCAACGCAGCCCTTTGATGAATGCCGCTACGCAAACCACGGCCTCGCTATGCAAATGCTTTGCGGGAGAGTTGCGGAAGGTGGCCTATCCCACTATGGAGATTTGACATGGACCGGTTTAGCGAATACAGAATCATGTGGGTGCTGGTGCTTTTCGATTTGCCGACGGAGACGAAGAAGGAACGCAAGGCAGCCTCCGACTTCCGCAAGCGCATCATGGCCGACGGTTTCACGATGTTCCAGTTTTCCATCTATTTGAGGCATTGCCCGAGCCGCGAGAACGCGGAGGTCCACATCAGGCGGGTGAAGTCGTTCATGCCCGAGTATGGCGAGGTGGGTATTTTGTGCATCACCGACAAGCAATTCGGCGAAATGGAGATTTTCAGCAACTGCAAGCCGAAGGCAGTGGACACGCCCTGCCAGCAGTTGGAGTTGTTTTGAAACGGGAAAACTGCCCAGAACAATGAAAAATCCCGTTCTTTCGAGCGGGATTTTTCATTTCTGAAACAACTTCTAATCAGTTGTGGCTCTTTGAGTTATCCATATCGTGTTGTTTCAAAGAGCAAAGATACAAGATTTTTGAAAGCAATTCACAACATTGTAACCTTGTCTAGATATTGAGCCATGTTGTTTCAAAGAGCAAAGATACAAGATTTTTGAAAGCAATTCACAACGCGAATATGTTAGTAATAATAATAATAATGTTGTTTCAAAGAGCAAAGATACAAGATTTTTGAAAGCAATTCACAACATATCAGCAGGGGCATGTGTCGGCACCATCGTTGTTTCAAAGAGCAAAGATACAAGATTTTTGAAAGCAATTCACAACAAATTCTGATAGAATGCCCCTCCTATGTCTGTTGTTTCAAAGAGCAAAGATACAAGATTTTTGAAAGCAATTCACAACATATTCTGTTTTTGCATCAAAGCAGGGACGTTGTTTCAAAGAGCAAAGATACAAGATTTTTGAAAGCAATTCACAACGCTTGGGTGGAAAGACACATCGGCTGGCTGGTTGTTTCAAAGAGCAAAGATACAAGATTTTTGAAAGCAATTCACAACCCGTCCTTCGTGGTAAACGAAATCAACT
Source organism: Bacteroidales bacterium (assembly GCA_017460915.1). GTDB lineage: Bacteria > Bacteroidota > Bacteroidia > Bacteroidales > F082 > Limimorpha. The sequence continues at coordinate 6,810 of JAFUAA010000025.1, forward strand.
GGCCCTCATTGGCGGTCGACATGGCTTGAATGATGTTGCCAGTGATGATATACACCTCCTTGCGCTGCTTGTCGGGTACAACGCTATCCCAGTTGTCAAGCGTTATCTTGTCAAGCTCGCCCATATTGAACTGCGAATCACGCACCAAAGCCTCAAAGTCCTCCGTCATCGAAAGTGGTATCTCAACTCTCCTTCGGCTGTCAAGTGTGGCAAACACGGCAATGACGGATGATGGGTTCATGCTGTCGCCTTTCACCCTGTAGCCCATTAGCATACCTTGTGTATAGAAACGGGCATCACCTTTCTTGCCAACAGGAACGCTAACCACTCTACCAGCGGAAACATTCCTAAACACGTAGTCCATATTCTCCCTGTTGCGGTTGATTTTCGCCCTGCGCTTCTCAAACTTCTTGGCAACTTCTTCAGCGGCCGTCGTCCTCACACTTTGAATGAAAGCGGGCATGTCGGATTCGGGATAGTTTTCAGGCTTCTTCTCGGCCAGCTTGCGCAACTTGGCCTCCGCCTTCTCTTGCGCTTCCTTGGTGGCTTCGTCCTGCTCGGCTTGCAGTTCGTCAAGTTTCTTTTGCGTTGCGGCATTCAGTTGTTCCCTCAACTTGTCTCGATACTCATATCTGTCAACCCCGCCCGTCAACTGTTCCATCTGCTTCTTCACCTCAGAAGCCCTCATGGGCTTGCGCAACACATCCACCTCGTAGCGTTCAAGGTTGGCATTGTCGGCAAACACATTGCCGCTTCCTGGGTTCTTGCCTGACACAAGCACCTCGCTCGATTTCAACTCGGCATTGAGCGGCATGGTCGTAATCTCCAAGTCGTTCTGCCCAATGCCATTCAAGTAGTCTATATAAGCGGTGTATCGCTCCGACACCTCCTGATAGAATCGCTCCTGTTCCTCGGTGGTGAGCAAGGCCACACGCTCGGTGGTGAGCAAGGCCACACGGCTTGCCAATTTAACGCCTTCGTATTTTTCAATCTCATCCTCGCCCTTGTCGTTCCACTTGAATGGGTCGAGCAGCTTGTCAACCATATCCATGTTGTCCTTCAGCCACTCCACCACAACCTTGTCGCCGTACTTGTTGAGGAAGTCCACAATGTCAATCTCGTTCTGCTTGCTCTTCTGCGACGATGTGGTGTTGGCATCAAGCGAAGCCAACTTGTGTTTCAGCATCATCGTCAATCGGCCTTCTGCCGGAACAGGAGAAACAATGTAGATGTACTTCGGCAAGTTCACCTGACCAGTCCTGTTGATACGGCCACGCATCTGCACCTCGCCGTTCACGTCCAACTGGCTCTGCGCGATAATCATGGTACGCGGCTTCTGGTCTTTGAACTTCTTGTTGGAGTGCAACGACACACCTGTTGACGACGACTTGTTGATAATGATAGCGTCGATGTCGCCGTTGTTGAACTCGCGCATGATTTTCTTCTTGTCGCGGTCCCTGCGGTTTTGCACCTTCACCGTGCCGTCTTCGTTGTAAACCATTTCGGTATGCCTGCCCGTAAGTTCTCCGACACGCAATCCCGCTTCGGTCATCTTGCGCTTAATGGCATCAATGGGGCTGATGGAAAGACCAACCGAAGTCTTGTTGATTTTCTCCACAAGTTCGTAATAGCGTTCCTGGCCATCTTTCGGCAATTCGCTCAAACGGATAACATCGTCGCTCTCATTGCCGTCGGCATCCTTTCGTGTCATTCTGAAAACGCCATCCAAACCCTTCTTGAACACTAAGGAGAAGTCGGGTTCCTCTGCACCGTTGCTATCCAACCCTGCAAAAGCCTCGTTCATAAATCCCTCCATCGTGTTATCCAAAGCGATAAGCGGCTTTCTTCCTGCCTTGAACTCCTCAATGGCCATGTCAGCGGCTTCCTCAACCTTCGACATGAGAATGATTTGGCGCACAAGGTTAAAGGTTTTTGACGCAAACGGAGTGTTGGTCACACCCATGTTTGCCGTGCCTTTCTTGTGTCCCAACTCCTCTTGAATCTCGGCAATATCCTCGTTGATATTGTTGATAATCGGGTCGATGAACTCTCTTTGGAATTGGATGATTTCGTTGAACAGTTCAATGGTGGTGTTGTATTTCTCTTTGGCGGTCTTGGTATCGCCCTTCATCGGCAACCAATCCACCGTCACACCCTCAAAACTCTTTGCCCTACGCACCATTTCTCCGTTCTCCACCAAGCCCTTCGACATGATTTCCTGCAAGGTCACACCGCCTTGTTCAATGGCTTGGATAAGTTCCTCTGGACTTACATTAGCCTCGCTGATGCTGGTCTTCAAGGCGAAGATAGGCATGTTCTCGGGTCGCTTGGCAAAGGTGGCCGACAGGAATGTCACCGCCTTTGTTCTCGGAACGATGAAACGCCAAAACATGGCACCGCCGCCATTGGTGCCAGCGGCATTGTGAGCCTCGTCCATAACGATATAATTGTCTCTTGCAAGTTTCTCAATCATATCGCGCTTGGCTTGTGCCGACTGCTTGTTTTTCAGCGTTTGAGCCGATGGCTGCTTCTTCCCGTAACTACGGGCTTTCTTAGTGCCATCCTCATAGTCCATGGTACCGTCTTGCAACTGCGAATAGGTGATAACGGCAAAGTCATAACCATTTGGCAATGTACCGTAATTACCGACATAATCCTCAACCCGTTTCAGTTCCTCTGGCGTCGAGCCTTTGTAAACCACATTGCCGTCGTTGTCGGTGATATTCGACTTGGCCTCTCTCGCATTTACGATGAACGGCACAAGTTCACCACTGCCAATATCCACCAAGTCACGGTAGATGTCGCTAAACAAGTCGGGCTTCTCGGTCACAAAGATAGGCTTCTTGCCTTGGCGCACAGCCCAACGAATCATCGCTGCGGCTTGTCGGCCTTTACCGATGCCCGTCTCGTCGCCGATAATCAATGCCTTGCCCTCTTTCGCTTTCTTGATGGCAAGAGCCACACCGTCCACCTGCTCGGCGGACAATGCGTTATACATTTCTTCTTTTGAGGAATAACCTAATTCGTCTTGCACGAATTGGTCAATGTCTCCGAAGTCCGACAGCACCTTGCCCAAGGCTTGCGCTTGCGCGGCAGGCACCACCGTACCCACGTCGTTTGACTTGCTCTGCTTCGGATAGGCAACCTTTTCGTCGCCAATGTTTACCTGAACTTTCTTCGGTCCTTCCTTTATGGATTCTGATACTCCGAATAGTTGTCCCCGTGGTCCCACTCCAGATTCGGATTTGGGATTTGCTCCAACACTTGAAGAAGGCTTGGCCACACTTCCGTTTCCTTGCTGGGGTTGAGTTGCGTTCGGGCGTGTTCCTGTAGGAACTGCTGTACTCCCGTTGTTTCCATTAGGTCGTCCGCCAGTCTGCTCTTCATTGACATTAACTCCTTCGGGTCTGCTTGTTCCCATTGTTCCATTGTGAACAGTGCTGGTTCCGCTCCCCACGTTGTTATCAGGTCGAACATTCTCGCTTCCCCTGACGGGTTGTCCTCCATGTCCAGTGTGTTCTGTATGGCTGTCAGTAGGAGTTCCCTCATGCTTTCCTCCGTTACCCTCTTGCTCGTTAGCAGCATCGGGCTGCCCTGTTCGATTTCGTATATCATCGCTTACTCTGTTGTATAGTTCTTCAAATGTGTTCACCACCTCGGCTCTCGCGTTCTGCTTCACGGGTGCAAGCACCTTGCCGCCCTTCGAGTTGGCGATTTCCTTTATACGCTGCACATCCGACTTCCCGCCGTCAATCAGTATAAGCCTCACGGGGTATTTCGTCCCCTGCTTGGCGTACAGGTCACCATTCACATTGATGACATCGACGACATTATATCGGCTGTAAAGGTAGTTAAAAAATCCTTTCTGCGACGCAAGTGCGCCAAATTTTGTGTATTTTGTGTGTCCTCCGATGATGATTGCGGCCTTTCCGCCGTCTTTCATGGCGTTCAAGGCATTGATGACCATCTGCTCCTCCAAGCCCGAAATAGGTGTGCCGTCCACATTGATTTCAGGACTGCTGCCAAATGGCGGGTTGGTGACGATGCCGTCATACTTCTTGCCCTCAAACGGCTCGCGACCGTCTCGCATGGTGATACTGCGGAAACCTTGGCCTACCAGCATCTGCGCCCTGACGGGGTCTATCTCGTTCACCTCTACCTGTGCCGATGGCAACCCGAACACCATCATTCCGTTGCCTGCGCTCGGTTCAAGCACGATACCCTTGCCCAATCCGTTCTTCACGAACATATCAGCAAGGTAGGCCATTGGGATAGGAGTGCTATACTGCTGCTTCTCAATCCTCTCGCTGCTGCGCATCGAAATGGTAGGTTGGGCATTGTATAGGTTGACAATGCTGTCAAAGGTCTCTTTCTCGCCAAGACCAAGTTCGGTAACTCTGCGCGCCATGTTGATGATAGCTCGCTCGGTCATTTCTTGGAGTTCGGTGTCTTTCACCTCGCCCATTTCAAGGCTTGCGGCCAATGCCCTCAACACATTGATGTTGATTTGCTTTCCGTCAGCCATGCGCTGCTCAACGGCGGCAATGAAATCATCCTGCTTGTTTGTCGATTGGCTTTGTTTGTCGAAGTTGTCAACATCGAAGTCGTCCACCGTCTCCGTGCTATCCATCGCCTTGCGAAGCTCCTCCATACCTGGCGCACGGCGGGCGTTCTCGTAGATGCCTTGCAGGTACGGACGGATGGCATCGCCCAGGTCGTCAATCATGCGCTTGGCAAAGTCGGCGAACTTACGCGCACCAGCCTCAATGTGATACATAGCCATCTGAACGCCGATGGAAAGGATTTCGGGGTCGAAGCCTGCGTTGGCCTGACCTCTCAGCTTCTCCTTCATCCTGCGCTTTAGCTCCTCGTATTGGTCGGTGGTTACAAGCGTGTTGTTCGCGCCGTATGCGCTCTCGGCCGGTGCAACCCCAGCGGCCTCTCCAATCTCCGTCTGCGTCACACCCTCTGCCCGCTTCAGCGAAGCCTCCAACTTTGCAATCTGCTCGTCAATCTGCTTGATTTGGCGGTTGTAGCCGTCGATGGTTGCCTGCGCCAATTCGGGTGAGAGGAAGTTTTGGCCACCGAAGAGGTCGCTTTCATCAGCCTGCGTGTCGCCAAACAAGCCGTTGGCCTGCTCGTAACGCTGCTGTATGTCGTTGCGTTGCGCAACGATGTTGGCGCGTTTCGCTTTCAGCCGCTCAATCTCGGCTCTTACTTCGGCTGCTCCTTCTGGTTCTCTTGGTGTTCCAGCATACTGAATATCGCCAGATTCGCCGCGTGTACCTTGTCCGGTTGGCTCAGTTGTTCCTGTGTCAGTAGCTTGTGTTCCTTGCAGTACGCCAGTGCCTCCCTCGTCCGCTCCACGAACTCCCTGCCGCTCATCTGATTGATTCGCTGCATTATCTCCTTCACTTTCGCTTGACCTTCTTCTCTGTTCATCTTCTTCTTGTGTTTGCTCTGCAAATATACGGTTTATTTCTTCATAATCAGCATCCGTCAGATTATTTTCTTCCAACGATTGTTCGTATGCCTCTTTGTCCTCCCAATTCTCAAAACCTTGTGCTTGTGCCTCTTGGTCTTGCAACGAGCGGATATAGCGTTGCTCCTCCTCTGCCTCTGCTTGTCTATTCTCCTCAATGGCTTTCAATGCCCCACTTTTTGAAGTGGTCATCTGCAACACATCTTCAATGGCGTTAACAACATCTTGGAAGTCCATCTTCTCTGCAATCTGCGAAACTGCTCCGCTATATTGCGCAAGTTGGCCTGCAAGAATGGCTTCCGCATAAGTCTCGATGGAATATCCATCTTTTTTCAGGATGCCGATTCTCGCTCTTTGCTCCTTGTTGTCGTATCTCCACAAGTCTCCGATGCCGCGTTTTGTAACTCTCTTGTATTCGTCACGGTTACCCCAACGGAATTTGGCACCGCCAGTGGCTATATCCATCAAGATAGCCTCCTCAACCGTCCTCGGCTCGCCAACAGCAGCCAGCCGCTTCGTGGTGTCGCTATCTTCCTTCTCTCTCGTTTCCTTCGGTTGCTCTTCCGTTTCCGCAGGTTGTTCGGTTTGCTCCTGTTCCGTCCCTTCCCCAGCCGATTCCATCGGCGTTTCGGCAGGGGCTTCCTCTATCGGTGCTTCCTCAATAGGCGTTTCAGCGGTAGGCTGCTCCACGGTCGTTTCTTCCACGGGTGCTTGTCCCCCCTCTGAGAGTGGGGCAGGCTGCTCCATAGGCACCTCGTCTGCCGTAGCCACTTCCTCCTTCGGCTTCAATATCTCCCGTGCAGCCTCCAGCATGGCAAGCCGCTCGCCAATCCTCGCCCGCTCGATGGCCTTCTTGCCCTCCATCTCGTCGGCGGTCTCCTTGATTGTTTCCTCAAGGATACCCAATGCCTTCTCCCCAAACTCGTCCGTCAAAGCCTGCGCAAACACATTCGGGTCGTCTATCAAGTCATAGTCAGGCTTCCCCTTCTTGTTCGTCGGATAGACCGCCTCTTGCGGCTGTGGTTGCGGCTCGGTCTGCACTGGCGTTTGGTTTTCCCCCTCTGAGAGGGGGCCAGGGGGAGTTTGCTCGGTTGCGGTAGCCTCTCCTCCTTCCAATGTGGGCAGGGGGGATTTCCTCATCCCCTCC
>JAFUAA010000005.1 GCA_017460915.1 Bacteroidales bacterium
GATTGACAGCGTGCTGCGCATGCCTGCGAGCTTCAAAGAAAGCGAGCGCATGGACATGGCCCTGCTGCAAGCCGAGGCCCTGTTGGGCGACCGTGGGCAGGAGATCTCGCCCGTGATGGACGACGACTTCTTCGACGACCGACCTTTCCTTACCACCAGCCCCGAGCTGGAGCGCGCCGCCGCTTTCTATGCCAAGAAAAAAGAATACGCCAAGGCCGCCCATGCCGCGCTCTACAGCGGCTTCGTGCAGCAACACTACGACGAAAAGGAGGCCGCCATGCGGTCGTTTAAGGAGGCAGAGCGCTATGGGGAGATGGCAGGCGACAGTCTTACCGTGGCTCGGGCGGAATATAAGATAGGGAAGGTGTTATATAATGATGAAATGGAAGAATACGCTGTCACAGTATTATCAAAAGCCTTTGATAACTTTGGCCATTACCATGCGGGTAAAGCATTGACTCAAAACTTGCTAGCATCTTGTTATATCATTCTCAATCAGCACGAAAAAGCTGAAGCATCTCTCAATTCGAGCATGTATTTCGCTGAACAAGCCAATATGTCTACATTAAAAGCTCATATTTTGAATAATTTTGCCGTTCTTTATAGATTGCAAAAAAGGTATGACAATGCATTAATGTATCTCCGACAGATAGCGGAGGATTCCTATCTAAACAAAACCGAATTGTTTGTCTATTATCTTAATTTAGGGAAAACATTCATCGCCGCCAATGAAATGGATTCTGCAAGGTCGTATTTTAAACATGTTGAGGATTTGTTGCCCAATACCGATATAAAGAAGGAATCACGGATTTCTGCTTACGGTGCACTATCTCTATTTGCCAAGCAACAAGGCGATATTCAAGCAGTTTGGCTATATAAAGAACAGAGAGAGAAACTTGTGTCTGAATTGTTAGTCGAATTACAAGGACAAACGATTTATCGTATTCAACACCAATATGATTATGAAAGCCTACAAAATGAAATGAACAAAAAAATCATTTCAAGGCATCGCATAATAATAATAATCAGCGCATTGCTATTAGCTGCAGCTATCGTTATTATAGTTTTGCAATATAAACAAAAGCGACTGATGGAAACAGAAGCAGAAATGAAAAGTCAAATAGATGCCTTGAAACAGGACTTGCGTCAGACCGTCAAGTCGTCAGTCATGGAAATGGAGGTTGCATTGAGGCTTAGGATGATGATCACGGCCAACCAGGTCAAAAAAAAGGCCAAAGAACCTAACGAATGGAGGGACTTGGTGTGGCAAGTGATGAACGGCAAAGACAACCTTTTTGACGCGGCCCAATCCACTATCGAAACCGTTTACCCTAACCTGTACGCCTTCATTGCAGAGAATCATCCGGATCTCACCAATACTGAGGCCAGATTGTGCTTGCTTTCGTTCACCGACCTTTCCAACACGGAAATGGCCAAGATACTGGGACTGAGCCTGAACACCGTCAACCAAAACCGAAGCAACCTACGCAAGAAGCTAAACCTGAACTCCGACAAATTAAGGGATCAACTGCTTGATGAACTCTCCTGCTAAGTCCTAATTATGCCCTGTTTTTTCGACCGGACAGTTATATCTGTTTCAAAAAAAACTTATACTATCACTTTTGTTGAACAATGATTTCCAATATGTTACAATCTATCATATCGGAAAAACCTATATGTGGCGAATCTAAAACTATATCTCTATTGCCAAAAATCCAATCCTATATATTTTTGCACCATGAATCGTTTCATAAAACCATCAATAATTGTCAAACTTAAACACAAAAACGATGAACAAAAAAGTAATGCTCTTTATTGGCTTTTGCGCATTAGGCATGTTCACATGCGAAGCACAAGCAGTAAACCACCTATCTGCACCTATATATAATTAATAGCGAGATAAGATAACGAATCCGCCCCAAGGCTTTGAAAAAATCGACTTGCACGGCGACTTGCTGAATAGCATCGGCCCCAACGCCGTCGTAGCCGGTGCCAACGACAACGCCGTCTACATCGGCTTCAACCAGGACTTCGGCAACGTGAGCATCTCCATCTTCAACGAAGCAGGCCTTGTGGTCTACAGCACCGTGGTGGACACCTCCGTGCAGCAGGTGGTCATCATCCCCTTCTTCTCAGCCGCCAGCGGCTCCTACACCGTCGAGCTCAGCAGCGCCAACGGCTATGCCGACGGGGATTTTGAAAGAAACTGAACAACTATCAACTCACTAAATCGTTAAACATTAATACTTCAACACAATGAAAAACAGAAAACTTACCCTTGCCATCCTTGCGATGGTCGTGGCGACGGTCGTATCGGTCGCCATCGTGTCCTGCAAGAAGGAACCCCCCAGCGCCCTGCAGGGCAACACCGCCCAACCCGCCAAGACCTTCGTCGTCCCTAATGTTGACGACATGAACGCCTACCTGAAAGACTTCAAGAAGAAGATGCAGTCGTCCACCAGAGGTGATGAAGAAACGCTGTCGCTTGATGAGGCCGCATGGCACCTTTCCAGTGTGGCCAACTACGACTTCGCTAAAGCAAACGTTGAATTCACCAATTTGCGTTACGATACGCTTTACTACCATGTGAATGTCACCAACGGAAGCGTCTCAATGACAAACATCAATGCAGTTTATCAAAGTATGGCAAACGATATCGATTCGTTCTACCAAAACCTAAACCTTCAAGAGAAGCATTTCCGATTCATTGGGGTTTCGGTATCAGAAAATGGACAAGTCATGTTGACCATAATCACATCGTATGTTGATTTGAATCATACTTGGTATTTTGATGACGGTTATGAAGCAACCGACTATTGTCTGGATTTTTTCGATTCATACACCTACTATATCTGGAATACCACCGCAATAAGCCAATTGGAATATGCCATTAACCTTTTGGAAGGACGCGACTACATTATGCCTGGTGAATCTCATTCCGGCAGGGTATACTATGTTTACTCAACGGATCTTGTATTCAATTATGACAACTACATTGACCCATACCCTAACTCGTCTCCTTTCATCCTCAATTCCAGAATCTTTGCTGCGGAGGGGGACACATGGTCCACACCGCGTCTCGACTTTAATGCTATGTGCTATTGCCTAGACTCCTACTTAGAGCTTCCATTTGAATACATTGCCGGCCATGCCAATTATGGGACCTTAAGGCCTGTAAATTGGCAAATAGAGGGGGTTAGATACGAATTCCCAGATACTTACAAATGGGACATTTTCTGCCATATTGTCACGGTGAAACTTGCTCAAGTTATCGCCTCACAAGATCCGATACAGTACTAACAACGACGGGAGCATTCCAAATGCCATTTGGAATGCTTTTGAAAACTCAAAATCACATGAAGAAAAACCAAGTTTTGTTTGCCTTCCTCCTTTTGTTTGGCCACATCTCAGCCCAATCCCTCGACTCCATTGCCCATCACCAATGCGGCTATTACGGGCCTAATGGCGGAGGGCAAATGGACAACGTCGCACAAATGAGCGACGGTAGCGTCCTTTTCATCCACAAGGTGGGCATCAACTTTGGAGGCAACACAAGCGCGGATGTTGTCGGCAATGTCCATTACAAGGTCTCAAGACATGGCGGCGTCCTATTGGACACGCTGTTCGTCCCCGACAGCGACCCACCTTTCTACTTATTCGACAAGAGCCCCAACAGCGACGGCAACATCCGTGTGGGCATCGTCCGCGACTCCACCAGTGGGGGCAGTTTCCTTCAGATCTTTCCGTTCGACAATGATTTGAACTACGACACCTTGAACGAGGTCATGGTCCCCTTGTCGGACACCTTCGCCTACAACCCATCCAACGGCATTTTCATTGACAAGCAAAACGACCTCATCATTACCTATTCCACCCCATCGGGTAGCGATGACTACACCCGACATTTCGCCTGCTTCGGCCTCGACGGAACGCTGAAGCATGAAAACTCAACGCCTTCGTCATCTCTTCCGATGAATAGTTACCTTGGCTTTGGCGTTTTCAACGAGTCTCCTCAGGAATACTATTGGTGTGGACGCAATCGTGTCAACAACGCCCCAGCTCACTTTGTTTGCTACATTTTCGACTCGCTTTTCCAGTACAAGGATTCCTTCACCATTGCCGAAAACAATCCACAATATCAATGTGAGTACAATTTCGGTTGGAAGGAATGCCTGCTTGACGATGGCGATGATTTCATCTTTGGCAGTAGATTTGGCCAAGATGGAAAAAACGGGGTTTGCTTGGTCAGGTACGACAAACAAACCCTTGAAGAAAAGGACGCGGTCTTTTTCCCCTCTCGCCCTATGATAATAGACGATATAGTTGTGGCCGGTGCTTGCCCCATAGGTCTGTTGAAGGATTCGGAAGGTAACTTTTGCTTTTCTTATAACACACAGAACCATATGTTTACGGACAAGGGACAGATTGCCGTGGTCAAGCTGGATGGCGATTTCAACGTGTTATGGCAGCGTTTTTGCCTTGAGCCGCAAGGCTTCTTCCGTCATGGGAGGGTGATGACAGTTCTCGATGATGGCGGCATTGCGTTAGGAGGAGGCTATTCGGGTCTTCCCGAAGTGTTTTTCCTCATCATCAACGACGACTATGATAGCATCGAAGAGCAGGGTATAGCCATCCGCCCCTACGCCTTCTATCCCAACCCCACGCAAGACCAGCTCCGCCTGCAATACTCGCCCGACGTGCAGCCCAAGCAGATTGAGCTCTACGACCTGCAAGGCCGCCTGTTGCGCACGCAGCGCAAAGGACTGGAAAGCCTCGACATGAGCCAACTGCCGGCGGGCACCTACACGATGCGCGTCACGCTGGAGGACGGGAAGATGTTCTCGGACAAGGTGGTGAAGGAATAGTGATGAATGCAACGACGTTGGGCATGAAGCACCTTCACACTACGTTTTACCTCGGTTGGCTGTAGATGCTCAGCGCTTGGGCAACGGTGCCTGAATTGGTGGCAAATCGTTATTGGGGATTCAAATTCATTGGTGGCAAGAAATAATCCTACCACCCCACGGCTCCGCCTCGGGCAGCACGATGGAGGTATCGTTGATGAAATCCCAAATCACATCGGGAGGGATAAGCCAAGTGGTGTTGTTGAGCACGACCAGGAAACGGTGGTGCGTCGTGTCGCGGACGATGACGCTACGGTAGCCTTTCCACCAGCCATAATGGAAATAGATGCCCGGATAGTTACGGTTCATGCGCCAGCCAAAGCCGTAGTTCTCGTCGTTCTTCCATTCGGGCGAGCCCGGCTCGAAAGCCTCGGCTTGCAGGCTGTCGGGCAGCAGGAGATGGTTGTCTAAAACCTTGTTGAACAGCCAAATGTCTTCTACGGTCGAGTACATGATTTTGTCGCCCATCACGCCGTTCAGGTAGTCGTTTTGTGTTTTTGCGGGGCCGCTTTTGTAGAGGTCATGACCTTGTACCTTGGTTGGCACATACATCGAGACCTCAGTGTCGTCGCGCATGGAATAGATATAGGAGTGCGTCATGCCCGAGGGCTCAAAAATGCGTTCACGCATGAAATCCTCGAAATGCTGCTTGCTCACGCGTTCCACCACCGATGCCAACAAGGCATAGTTGACATTATTATAGAAAAAACTGGCATTAGGTGCGCCATACACTTCTGGCTTTTTCTCCGCCAGCATCTTGATCATGGCCTCGTTGGAAAACGGTTTCTTGCGGTCGGGCCAAAAGTTGTCGGCCATGGCATCGTAGCGCGGCAAGCCCGAACGGTGGGTGAGCAGCTGACGGATGGTGATGCCTTCGTAGGGCAACTCGGGGATGTATTTCCTGATGTCGTCGTCATAATCCAGCTTGCCTTCGGCCTTCAGCAGCATGATGGCCTCAGCGGTGAACATCTTCGAGTCGGACGAAAGCTGGAAGGCGTCGTCGATGCGCAACGAGTCCTTCTGCCGCTTGCTCAAGTCGCGCCAACCGAAGGCTTTTTCATAAATGACCTGCCCCTGCTCGGCATAAAGCACCACGCCGTTCATGCCATTTCGGGCGAAGCCGGTGAAGAGCTTGTCCGTCATCTTGGCCTTTTGTTCCACCCTAAGCTTGCCCAAGTCGATGAAAAGACTGTCGGTGTTGACGACCACCGATTCATGACGGCTGCATCTCTTTCCGCAGAAGAAAAGCGAGAACGTCAAAAGCAGGAAAACGAATAGGATAAGTGATTTGTTTGCCTTTTTCATAGGGCAAAAATAGAGAAAAACATTCATTTTTTGCCCGATTTGCAGAATATTTTGTCCTAATTCGCTAATTATTACTACTTTTGCAGCCCAATTTACATCAAATACAATTACATTTCATGTCACAATTTACTGATTTTGGATTGAATCCCGCTCTGTTGAAGGCTATTAAAGAGCTGGGATTTGAGAATCCTATGCCGATACAGGAGAAGACCATCCCTGTGTTATTGGAGCAAGACGTTGACTTTGTGGGCCTTGCACAGACGGGAACGGGTAAGACGGCTGCCTTTGGCTTGCCGCTGTTGAACAAGATTGACGCCACGCAGCGATGCGTCCAGGCACTCATCCTCTGTCCAACGCGTGAGCTTTGCATGCAGATTACCAGAGACTTGCGCAGCTATGCCAGATACATCCCAGAAATCCTGATTGTGCCCGTTTACGGCGGAGCCAGCATCGAAGCCCAATTCAAAGACTTGGCCAAGAAGCCACAAATCATCGTGGCTACGCCCGGCCGTCTGCGCGATATGATTCGTCGCAACCGCGTCGACTTCACCAACGTGAAGACGATGATCCTCGACGAAGCCGACGAAATGCTCAACATGGGCTTCCAAGAGGAGGTCGACGACATCCTCGAGTACATGCCCAAGGAAGGCCGCCACACCATGCTCTTCTCGGCCACCATGCCGAAGGAGGTGGAAGCCATCCTCAACAAGTACATGACCGACCCCGTGAAGGTGGCTGTGGGCGAACGCAACTCCGGCACCGCCAACGTCGACCACATCTACTACATGATGGCCGCCAAGGACCGTTATTCGGTCTTGAAACGCATCATCGACTACACACCGTCCATCTATGGCATCATCTTCTGCCGCACCAAGCTGGAGACGCAAGAAATTGCGGACAACCTCATCCAAGACGGCTACAATGCTGCCGCCTTGCATGGCGACCTCTCGCAAGGCATGCGCGACAACGTGATGGACCACTTCCGCAAACGCAGCCTGCAACTGCTGGTGGCTACCGACGTGGCCGCCCGTGGCATCGACGTGAAGGAACTGACCCACATCATCAACTACAACCTGCCAGACGACATCGAAACCTACGTGCACCGCTCAGGCCGTACCGGTCGTGCCGACAAACGCGGCGTCTGCCTCAGCCTCATCAACTTGCGCGAGAAGAGCAAAATCAAACGCATCGAGAAAATCGTGGGCCGCCCCTTCGAGAAAGGCATCATCCCGACAGGTAAGGAAGTCTGCGAAAAGCAACTCTTCAACCACATTGACCGCATCGAGCACGTCGACATCAACCGCGAGGAAATCGACGACTACCTGCCCGTCGTGTTCCGCAAACTGGAATGGATGAGCCGCGAGGAACTCATCACCCGCATGGTGGCCCTCAACTTCAACCGCTTCCTGGATTATTACAAGGATGCCGTTGACTTGAATGTCAACGAAAAAGACGAGAAGAAAGACCGCAAGGAGCGCAAGAAGGAACGCGATCATCAGGACGAGACCATGATGCGCCTCTATTTCGGCATGGGCAAGAACGACCACATCCTGCCGCAAAAGATCATTGGCAAAATCAACGATGTGACCCGCTCGAAAAACATCCCGATTGGCCGCATCGACCTCTTTGGCGACTATTCCTACGTCGACGTGGAAGAGAGCTTCGTCCCGATGATCCTCGACAGTTTCGCCGACCCGCACAGCAACCCGCGTGGCATCGTGGTGGAAGTGGCCAAGGAGCAACCCGACCGCAAGAAAGGCGAGAGGAAAGACCGCAAGGAACGCCGCGACCGCGACGACTTCCGCCGCGAGAAACGCGACGACCGCAGAGGCAAATTCGCTGACGACTTCGGCGACAAGAAATCGAAGAAGAAAAAGAAAGACTTTGACGACGACAAACCTTATTACAAGTCGGAACGCTCGCACGACGGTCACGAATGGCTCGACCCCGACTGGAAGGACCGTTTGGACGACATCGAGGTCTTCATCGACGATGACGACCGTCCGAGCCGCAAGCAGCGCAACGCTGAGCGTGGCTTCGGCAGCAGCCGTGGCGGCTCTTCGAGAGGTGGCAGTTCGAGAGGTGGCTCTTCGAGAGGTTCGTCCTCGCGTGACTCGGGCCGTGGTCGCCGTGGCGCCAGCCGCTATGATGACGATTATTATGCTCCGCGCCGCCGTGGTGGTGGAGGCCGCAGGAGATAATTCCTATGGCAAAGCTGAAAACATGGATGAAAGCAGCGCGTCCTCGGACGCTGCTGCTTTCTTTTTCGGGGGTGATGCTGGGTGGCTTCTTGGCCGCACAAGCGGAGTTTTATTACCCCGTCCCCATCATTTTTGCCGCCCTAACTGCCATGTTCCTACAAGTCCTCTCCAACCTCGCCAACGACTATGGCGACTTCAAGAAAGGCACCGACAGCGAAAAGCGTGTTGGCCCGCGGCGCGAGATGCAAAGTGGAGCCATTACGGAAAAAGAAATGAAGAGGGGGCTCTTTTTGACCGTCCTTTTGTGTTTGTTCTCCGGTGGGTTGGTGCTGTTGGCGACCTTTATCGCCCACATGCGGATGATAGACGTTTATGTGTTTTCCGCACTTGGCGTTGCAGCAATACTTGCGGCTTTGCTCTACACCATGGGCAAGCATCCCTACGGCTATCGTGGCCTCGGCGACTTGTTCTGTTTCCTTTTCTTCGGATTGGCTGCCGTGGCAGGAACGTATTATCTGGCAGCGCCGTGGCTTGATTTCAGCGTCCTTTTGCCCGCCTCGGCAATGGGCTTCCTCTCCAACGCCGTGCTGAATATCAACAACATGCGGGACTATGAAAACGACAAGGCCTCAGGTAAAAACAGCTTCGTGGTAAAATTGGGCTTGAGGAGGGCGTTCATTTACCATTGCCTGCTCATCGGTGGGGCTTTCGTTTGCCTAACCGTGTTTCTCATCCTCAAACGTGTACCTGTCCATTCCTATGCTTTTTGGCTGCTTTCGCCTTTGTTCATCAAGGATTTGGTCGCCATAAAAAAAACGGACCCCGAGGCCCTGGACCCGTTTTTGGGACGGCAAGTGGCGCGCAGTTTTCTATTGGTATTAACTTATGGAATCCTGCTGTTTTTTTGATTTTTGTGCATTGCTGTCCACTAAAAAATCATAATAGTTCTTTGAAATTACTGTAAGTTAGAAAGTTACAAGGGTTTTTCGAGCGCGCCGATTTGAATTTATCTTTGCCGTCAAAACAAACGACGGCAATATGCACAAAGGTAAATAC
>JAFUAA010000026.1 GCA_017460915.1 Bacteroidales bacterium
GTATTTACCTTTGTGCATATTGCCGTCGTTTGTTTTGACGGCAAAGATAAATTCAAATCGGCGCGCTCGAAAAACCCTTGTAACTTTCTAACTTACAGTAATTTCAAAGAACTATTATGATTTTTTAGTGGACAGCAATGACACTAAATT
Source organism: Bacteroidales bacterium (assembly GCA_017460915.1). Taxonomy (GTDB): domain Bacteria; phylum Bacteroidota; class Bacteroidia; order Bacteroidales; family F082; genus Limimorpha. The sequence continues at coordinate 151 of JAFUAA010000026.1, forward strand.
ACAATAAAATGAGAATTTCCGAATTCGGTGGTCCGCGAATATCATCCTTTGCAATGCGGAACCAGCCGTTGTAGGGCTGTCGTACCATGGCAGCCGCCACAGTGTGACAGCCCTACAGGCACAAAAAAGGCTGTTTCATTGCGACATCCAAAATAATATGTCTACCTTTGTCGCACAAACAAGCATCTAACGCCATGAAAGCCTATCCGATGGTGGAGTGAATGAAAACATCATGGAGACGGATGTTTTTGGCCAAATAGGTGAACGGATTTTGGCCAAACGGGTGAACGGACTTTGGCCGAATGGGTGAACGAAAATAGATTTTTCGTATTTTTGCGGCGCAATTCAAGCAAAAAGTATGGATAAGACCTATAAAAAAAGGATAGCTGACAGACTGTTGGAGCGCAAGTTAGCAGGTAAAGGGGCTGTGCTTATTGAGGGTGCAAAGTGGTGCGGAAAGACCACAACGGCTGAGCAGATTGCCAAGAGCGTAAAGTATATGACGGAAACAGGCATGGTTGACCAGAACATCAAAATGGCGATGCTGAATCCGAAGCTGCTGCTGAGAGGTGAGTTTCCTCGGCTTATCGACGAATGGCAAATTGCCCCTCAGCTGTGGGACAGCATTCGCTTTGAATCAGACCACGGCCCACTGGGCCAGTTTATTCTGACAGGCTCTGCTGTTCCTGCCGACATGAGCAAAGTGGTTCATTCGGGAACGGGACGCATTGGGTGGCTGAGAATGCGCCCCATGAGCCTGTGGGAGTCACAGGAATCGACTGGCGCGGTGTCGTTGGCCGAATTGTTCGAGTCACCTGAACAGATTGGCGCAATCAATAATATTGACATCGAACAGCTGGCTTTCCTGACCTGCCGTGGTGGATGGCCATTGGCTGTGGGTATGAAAAACGAGATTGCCTTGGATCAGGCGTTTGACTATGTGGAAGCGATTGAAAAACGCGATATTTCAAAGGTGGATGGCGTGGAGCGCGATCCTGTAAGGGTTCACCGCCTGCTACGCTCACTGGCGCGAAACCAAGGCAGCCAGGCATCGTATGGCACTATCAAGGCAGACTTGATGGCGAATGAGTCAGACGCTTTGTCGGAAGACACCATCGCATCGTATATCAAGGCTCTGAAAGAGATTTTTGTGGTCGAGGACAGCGAGGCATGGAATCCGAACCTGCGAAGCAAAACGGCGATACGGACGAGCAACACGCGGTATTACACCGACCCATCGATTGCCACCGCTGCCTTAGGCATAGGCCCGCGCGACTTGGTGAACGACTTGAACACCTTCGGGTTGATTTTTGAGACGTTGGCCGTGCGTGACCTTCGTACTTATGCGGAGGCTCTTAATGGCAAAGTGTATCACTTCAAGGACAAGAACGGGCTGGAATGTGACGCTGTGGTGCATTTGAGGGATGGACGTTATGGCCTGGTTGAGATAAAGCTGGGCGGCGGCGACCTCATCAATGAAGGCGCGGCATCATTGACGGATCTTGCAGGCAAGATTGACACGGAGAAGATGAAGGAACCATCGTTTATGATGGTGCTGGTGGGCGTGGGAACGTATGCCTATCGCCGTGAAGACGGTGTGTCTGTCGTGCCCATAGGGTGCTTGAAAGATTGAGGTGTGCAGCACCCTTAACAAAGATTTCAGTATAATTTTGAATTGTTACTTATACTTTTAACCATGGCAAAAAAGAAAAAAATAGAGAACAAACTCAGCACTTTCACGGGGGTGATATTGGGCATCTTTGCCGACGAGCCTTTCCGCCCGAAAAACTACAAACAGGTCTGCAAAATCATGGGCATCAAGGACCAAGCGGGCAAAGACGTGGTCTATAAGCTCCTGATTAATTTAAAGGACGAAGGCCTGCTCGACGAGGTGCGCCCCTATAGTTATGTGATGAGCAAGGCGGGTCTGGCGCAGTTCGGACCCAAGACGAAATACGTGGAAGGCACGGTGGAGATGAAGTCGACGGGCAAGGCCTACGTGGTGCTCGACGAAGAAGAAGGCGAAGACATCTTCATTGCGGCCAACAACACCTACAAGGCCCTGCATGGCGACCGCGTGCGCGTGGCCATGTTCCCCAAGCGCAACAACGCCAAGCCCGAAGGCGAGATTGTGGAAGTCTTGGAACGCCGCCATACCGACTTCGTGGGCTTGTTGAGCATCTCGCACGGCTATGTCTATGTGCGCCCCGATGTGGACTGGATGCCAGTCGATATCTTCATCCCGCGTGGCGACCTGCACGGTGCCAAGGACGGGCAGAAGGTCATCGCCCACCTCGTGGATTGGCCCGATGGCTCGGGCAATCCCTTCGGCGAAATCACCCGCGTGCTCGGCAAGCCTGGCGAGAACGACGTGGAGATGGAGAGCATTCTGGCCGCCCACGAATATCCCATCGAGTTCCCGAAAGAGGTGGAAAAGGAAGCCGAAAGGCTTCCATTCCGAATTCCGAATTCCGAATTCCGAATTCGAAAAGATTTTAGGAAGGTGTTCACCGTCACCATCGACCCGGCCGATGCCAAGGACTTCGACGACGCCATCAGCCTGCAAAAGATGAAGAACGGCCATTGGGAAGTGGGCGTCCACATCGCCGATGTGTCATATTACGTCCGCCCAGGCTCGGCCCTTGACCAAGAGGCCCTCGAACGCGGCACCTCGGTCTACCTCGTCGACCGCACCATCCCCATGCTGCCCGAAAAGCTATGCAACAACGTCTGCTCGCTCCGCCCCAACGAGGAGAAGCTGACCTTCAGTGTCGTTTTCGAGATGGACGACGAAGCCCAGATCTACGACCGCTGGATTGGCAAGACCATCATCAAGTCGTGCCGCCGCTATACCTACGAGGAGGTGCAGACGATGATTGAAGGCGGCGACGGCGACTACAAAGCCGAAATCCTGACCTTCCACCATTTGGCCACCAAGCTACGCGAGCAACGCATGGCCTTGGGCAGCATCAATTTCCACTCCGAAGAGGTGAAGTTTGTCTTGGACGAGAACAAGAAACCCATCGACACCTACGTACGTGTGCAAAACGAAAGCCATGAACTGATTGAGGACTTCATGCTGCTGGCCAACCGCACCGTGGCCGAAACCTTCGGCAAGCCGGAGAGCAAGTGGCACAACAACACCTTCGTCTATCGTGTCCACGACGAGCCCAACCCCGAGAAGCTGAACAAGTTCATGCTGCTCATCTCGCGCCTCGGCTATTCGATGGACGTCAGTTCGCGCAGCAAACTCGTGCATTCCTATAACAAACTGTTTGAGGACGTGGAAGGCAAGGGCGAGAAAAACCTCATCGAGACGGTGGCCATCCGCACGATGGCCAAGGCCGTCTATAGCACCGACAACATCGGGCACTACGGCCTCTCGTTCGATTATTACACCCACTTCACCTCGCCCATCCGCCGCTATCCCGACCTGATGGTGCACCGGCTGATAGAGAGATACCTCATCGAAGGTCAGGGCTCGGCCGACAAGAAGCACTATGAAGACATGTGCGTCCATGCCAGTGAGATGGAGAAGCAAGCCGAGGAGATGGAACGCCAGTCCATCAAGTACAAGCAGGCCGAGTATCTGCAAGACAAAATTGGGCAGGTGTTTGAGGGCTTGGTGAGCGGCGTGAGCAAATGGGGCCTTTTCGTCGAGCTGAAAGGCAACAAATGCGAGGGCTTGGTGCGCTACGAGAACCTTCCTGGCGACTATTATTACCTCGACGACGACAACTTCCGCGTCATCGGGCAGGAGACGGGCCGTGTCATCCAGTTGGGCGACGAAGTGCGCGTCATCGTCAAGGCTGTCGACCTCTTCAAGCACAAGATGGACTTCGAGATGCTGGCCGACACGCCCAAGAAAACCAAAAAGAAAAAACGTTAAAGCCAGCCTTATAATGTATGTCATTCCTGCGCAGGCAGTGCGATTCCCACCGGATTGACATGAAAGGGAAGGCAAAGGCCGTTTTTTGGCTTCTATTGGTCCAAATCAATAAAAATTAGTACTTTTGCACCACTAATTAATGTAAAATAGGAATATGGAAAAGAGAATCAACTTATTGACTTTTGTGGCCATGCTGTTCGCCACGGTTGCGCTTGTTGGCTGCGGAAAAAAAGACAGCGTTCTTGTTTCAACGCAAGACCTTTGGTTCGGCACGAATGCTAACACGAAAGAGCTTCAAGTCACCGCCAACTGCGAGTGGACGGTCACCCAAAACGACACCGCCAGCTGGTACACCATCAGCACGATGAGCGGCAAGAACGATGGCACCATCACCGTCACCGTGCAAGCCATGGAGGACGCCGACTACCGTAGCTCCACCTTCGTCGTCACCTCGCCTGGAGGCCACATCCGCCGCACGGTCTTCGTCACCCAAAACAAGCTTGAATTCGATGGCCTCCTCAACAAGGTGTTTGGCGTGATGAGCGTAGAATATTGGAATACAGATTATTACGACCAAATGATTGAGGACTCCTACAAGCATAAGGTTTACGACCCCTACGACACCACGACGGGCTATCAGATGTATTTCCTTGCCGATGGCCAAGGTGTGCAGCGCGACCATCATAAGGACACGGTGGTGTATTATCGGTTTGACTATGAATACAATCCCTTGGATCGGATTCTCAAAATACAGTTTGAAACCGTTGACGAAGGCCACGAGAGTTACGCCCCATTGGTGCTGACCGCCAGCGATTCGTTGTTCCGTTTCATCCACGAGTATAAAGACCACTGGTGGGAGCGTGCCGATATGCGCAAGGTGGGCATCATCAACCCAGGCGAGGGCATGATGCTCAGGCAGGCTGCCACTAAACGCAAGGCAGACGAGCCGATATTTAAATTTGAATGATTCAATAGCAACAAAAAACCATGAAAACGAAAAACCTTTTCATCATCGCCATGGCAGTGTTGGGGCTTTTCGGGTGTCGGAAAGACAACCTTGTCCTTTCTTCATGCGACCTTTGGTTTCCGATTGAAGGCGACACCACCACCATCACCATCGAAGCCAACTGCAACTGGACCATCAGCATCGATGGCGACGTGGATTGGCTGACGGTTACGCCTATGTCGAGCCTTGAGGCCAGCGACGGACTCATCACCGTCGTTGCCCAACCTTGCCTCGCCACGGATTTCAGGACCGCATCGTTCACCGTCATTTCCGAACACGGGCATTTCCATCCTACGGTTACGGTCACGCAAAAGAAAGAAGCCATCACCCTCTCCAAATATGAGTTTTGGTTCCCGACCGAGGCGAGCACGAAATCCATCGAAATCAACGCCAACTGCAAATGGACGCTCAACATCGACGACGGCGCCGATTGGTACAGCGTTTCGCCCACGTCGGGCGAGCCGGTCAACCAAGGCAGCCTTTCGATGACGGTGCAACCCTATGAAGGCGATGGCTACCGAAGCTCGTTGTTCACCCTCACTTCCGAACATGGCTTCGAGGTGGTGACGGTGTACCTCTCGCAAAACAAGCTCGAGTTTGAAGAGATTTTCAACTTGGTTTTCGGCGTGTCGAAGGTGGAGTATTGGAACACCGACTACTTCGGACAGATGATTGAAGACTCTTACCGACACAGGGAATACAACCCCTATGACACGACGACAGGCTATATGATGTATTTCTTTGATGACGGCACGGGCATCCAACGCGACCATCACGAAGACTCCGTGGTGTATTACCTGTTCTCCTACGATTACAATGCCGCAAACCGCACCATTCGCATTGAGTTTGAGACGGTTTCCGACACTTTGGTGGAAAACTACAGCGCTTCGGTGCTGACTGCCTCCGAAGAGTTGTTCCGTTTTGTCCATGAATACAAACCCAACTCGTGGGAGCGTGCCGATATGCGCAAGGTGGGCACCATCAACCCAGGGGAGAAATCGTTGCTGAAGCGCATCGCCAAGCGACGCAAGAGTTCGGAAGGCATTTTTATTTTCTGATGAGTACCAAACTGCTCCGCCATATCAACTTGTTTGGCATCGGCGTTTATCTGCTGGCTCTCATCGTCGTCAGCACGGCGTTTCATGCCCATGCCTTGCAGGCCAAGTGGGTGCTTTGGGGCATCGGCGAGGTGCTGTTTTTCTTCGTGCTGACGGCCGTTTTCTATCCCCGTTGGAAAAACGACGAAAAAAAACGGTTCCTTTGGAAAGTGTTCCTGGTGGCTTTCGTCATCCGAGGGCTGTATGCTTTCCTGATTAGCTATTACTATTATTACGAGACAGGCCATGCCTTTGAATACGATGCCGCCGACAGCGTTTGGTATCACCCCACGGCGGTTTATTTGTCGCGATGTGTGCGCAAAGGCTATGTTTCATACATTTTTAAGTATCTGAACGCCTACACGATGGGGTGGTCGGACCAAGGGTATACACTTTGGCTGACCTTGATTTACACCATATTTGGCCGCAATCTGCTGACTCCCAGACTGTTTAAGGCTTTGATGAGCGCTTGTCTTTGCGTCGTGGTCTACCGACTGGGGACGCGGACTTTCGGTGAGCGGACGGGCCGACTGGCCGCCGTGCTGACGGTTTTCATGCCCATCCTCATCCAGAGTTGCGGACTGCACACCAAGGAGATGGAGATGATTTTCCTTTCCCTCTTGGCCCTTGAACGCATGGACTACCTCATCCGCAGCAAGAAATACACTTTCTGGAATGTCTTTTGTCCCATTTTGCTGACGGGCATGACCTTCGGTTTCCGTACCATTATTGGCATGTGCCTGATTTTTGCCTTCTTGGCGTTCGTCGTGCTGTCGTCCAAGGATTTGGTGGGCAAAAGGACGAAAATCATCACGTTGGTGGGGATTGTGGCTGTGTTTTTCGTGTTTCTCTTTTCCCCCGTCGGGCGCGAGATGAAGATTGTCTATCGCCTGAAGTTCGCCGACTTGAGCTATCAGTCAAGGAAATACGAATCGATGGGTTTGAAACACAGCGAATTGGCGCAGAGTTGGCTGATGGCTCCTGGCGCTTTCATCTTGCCCTTGTCGCCGATGGTGGAGGAGTCGCCAGACCACAACAAAATGATTCACGGCAGCACCTATGTCAAGAATTTCCTCGCCTTTTTCGCCATGCAGGCCATCGTGATTGCTTTCAGGCAAAAGAAGTGGCGCGATTTCTCGCTCATTGGTGCCTATGAGTTGTCGTATCTGGCCATCATCATGTTCTCTTTTGCGGCCAACAGCGAACGGTATCACGAGCCCGCCATTCCAATAATCATCCTGATGGCGGCTTACGCCATGGCGCATTTGCGCCATAAAGACCTGAAAATCTTTTATGCTTATTGTGGATTGCTCTTGGTCGCCCTGCTTGTTTGGAATGGGCTGAAACTCTCGGCACGGGGCTTGGTTTGAAAAAATTCTTTGAAAATATGTTGCGGTTCAGCAAAAAGTTGTATCTTTGCAGCCGCAAAAGGGTACCTTGCCCGAGTGGTTAGGGATCGGTCTGCAAAACCGGGGACGGCGGTTCGAGTCCGCCAGGTACCTCAAAAGCCTGCTGAATTTCAGTGGGCTTTTTTCGTTTTATGTACCCTAAATCATTTGGAATCCGTATTTTTGCAGCCGAAAAACCGTAACACAATGAAAGAAGTAAGAGTTAGATTTGCCCCTAGCCCGACGGGTCCTTTGCACATCGGGGGCGTGCGCACAGCGTTATATAACTATCTGTTTGCCAAAAAGAACGGAGGCAAGATGATTCTCCGCATCGAGGACACCGACCAAACGCGCTTCGTGTCAGGTGCCGAACAATACATCGTCGAGTCGCTCGACTGGTGCGGCATCAAGTTCGACGAAAGCGACTACGTGGGCGGCGAATTCGGTCCCTACAAGCAAAGCAACCGCAAGCATCTTTACAAGCAATACAGCGACGAACTGCTGGCCAAAGGCTGCGCCTACATCGCCTTCGATACGGCTGAGGAACTCGACCAATACCGCAAAGAAGCCGAAGCCAACAAGCAGACCTTCATCTACAACTGCCAAAGCCGCAAACACCTGCGCAACAGCTTGACGATGAGCAAGGAAGAGGTTGAAAAACTCATTGCTGACGGCACGCCTTACACGGTGCGCTTCCTCATTCCCGAGGACCGCGAAATCGTCATGCACGACCTCATCCGCGGCGAGGTACACGTGCAGACCAACACTTTGGACGACAAGGTCTTGTTCAAGAGCGACGGCATGCCGACCTACCATTTGGCCAATATCGTCGATGACCACCTAATGCAAATCAGCCACGTCATCCGTGGCGAGGAATGGCTGCCTTCGATGCCGCTCCACGTCATGCTTTACGAGGCTTTCGGTTGGGAAGCCCCGCAATTCGCCCACCTGCCGCTGTTGCTCAAGCCCGATGGCAACGGCAAACTCAGCAAGCGCGACGGCGACCGCCTCGGTTTCCCCGTCTTCCCGTTGTTCTGGCAAGACCCGAAGACTGGCGACACGGCTTCGGGCTACAAGCAATCGGGTTATTATCCCGAGGCGTTCATCAACATGCTGGCATTGTTGGGCTGGAACCCGGGCACGGAGCAGGAGATCTTCACCATGGACGAACTCATCCAAGCTTTCTCGCTGGAGCGTTGCAGCAAGAGCGGCGCCAAGTTCAACGTGGAGAAGACCAAGTGGTTCAACCATGAGTGGCTGATGCGCAAGTCGAACGAGGATGTCGGCGAGGACTATCAGGCTTGGCTGAAGGCCGAAAAAGGCATCGAGACTTCGATCGATTTTGCCGTGAAAGTGGCTGGCTTGGTGAAAGATAGAGTCAATTTCGTGAAGGAAATCTGGGACCAAAGCTTCTTCTTCTTCGAGGCGCCCACGGAATATGACCCCGTCACCGTCAAGAAGCGCTGGAAGGAAAACTCGGCCGAAACGATGCTCAAGGCAAAGGAAGTCATCAGCGGCATCGAGCCGTTCAGCTTGGCCAACATCGACGAAACCTTGAACAACTGGATTACGAGCAACGAGCTCAACATGGGCCTGGTGATGAACGGCCTCCGCCTGATGGTGGTCGGCGCTGGCAAGGGACCGCACATCGGCGAAATCCTCGAACTTTTGGGCAAGGAAGAGGTCCTGAAGCGCATCGACGCTGGCGTGAAAGCACTGGGCTGATGAAAAAGACGCCAAAAGCGATTCTCATCGTCGTGAGCAGTATCTTCGTCATACTGCTCACGACTACGTTTTTAGTATCGCCCACCGCGAAAAGCTATCTCGAAAAACACGACAAAGAGCTGTTGGGGCGTGAGTTGAGCATCGGGAAACTGTGGGTAAACCCATTGTCGGGCTCTCTGAAAATCAAGGAAGTCACCTTGTTTGAAGACGATGCCGCCACACCTTTCGTAAGCTTCGATAGGTTTGAAACCAAAATCAGGCTGCGTGAATTGTTCAGAAGTCGTCTTTGGGTGAAATGCGCTTCGCTTTCAGGTCTGCAAGTCAACGTGGAACAGAACAAGGATTGGTCCAATTTCAGCAGTTTGCGGGAACATTTTGCCTCCGATAAACCAGAGGATGATTCATCGGATTTCGGACTGATTTTCAATGATGTGCGTATCGAACGAAGCACCATCCGCTATGCCGACTTGGCCTTGGGCAGCGAGTTCCTGTTGCGCGACATCGCATTGCACATTCCCACCATCGACTTTTCCGACTTGAAAACCGATGTCGGCCTCGACCTCAATCTGGCCGAAAATGCCACTTTGCACACCGATTTGCGGCTTTCCGACAATGCAAAACAATACGCCGTCAACATGAAATTGGACCATTTGGGCATCGAAGTCATTGAGCCTTATTTGCAGCAATATTGTCCCGTCGATATGCTGAGCGGTTATGCCAATTTGGACGTGGAAGTCCAAGGTCTCACCGAGCACCTGCTTGATTTTGACTTGACAGGTAGCTTCGCCCTCAACGACATCGCGCTCCAGGATACGGAGAGCCATCCTTTGGCAACACTTGATTCGGTTTTTGACGAAATATCGCGTTTTCAGTTGAATGACAAGACGTTAAGTATTGAAGAACTCTATCTTTCGGGCTTGAATGCGGCTTATATTGTCCAAGCTGACGGCACCACGAATTTCGATTTGTTTTGGAACCGCAGTTTTGGGATGGATTCCACGGATATGGAGCAGGATCACGATGCGGTTTCTGTTGAAAATGAGAAAGATAAATCATGGGAAATCAGTATTGCGGATTTGAATCTCGACAAGGCGGAGGTGCTTTATGAAGACCATACGCTTCCGCAGGTGTTCCATTACGAGGTTTCAGACATCGGCTTGACGTCGAAACACTTCTCGAACGAAGGCAACAACGCCGTCCAGCTTCAGGCCGTCCTCAACAAAGTCGGCAAACTGCATCTGAACTGGCAGGGTAGTTTCGGCGGCCGCGACAACCATAATCTGACCTTGATGCTCAGCAACGTGAAAGTGGCCGATTTTTCGCCTTATGCGGTGCAGATGTTCGGCGTCCCTTTGGAAAACGGCACGCTTTCATTCCGAAGCCAAAACATTATTTCAGAAAGTAACTTAAATGGTATCAACAAGTTGCAAATTGGCGGTTTCATCCGCAATTGGAGAAGGTTCCGCTCAAGTTGGGCCTGTATTTGCTCAGCGACAAACACCATAACGTCAGCCTCGACCTTCCCGTTTCGGGCAATCTCAACGACCCTAGTTTCTCATACGGCAAAACGTTGGCCAAAGTGTTTTCCAACCTCTTGACCAAGGCAGCCTCGTCGCCTTTCCACCTGCTGACCGACGAGGACAGCAACCTGAAATACATCCCCTTCGACCCGCTTCAGTTCGATTTCTCGCCCGAACAGTATGTGATGATCGACAACGTGGTGGCCACCCTCCAAAGCCGCTCGGACATGGCCATCGTCTTGGAAGAGCAAGTCCAATATGAGGAAGTCGTCGAGCAATTGAGTGTCATGCAGTTGAAACGCGACTATTACCTTTCGCAACATCCCGAATTGAAGCTTTCGGACCTTTATTTCATGATTGACGAGACCATCCGTGCCATCAAGTTGAACGACAAGGGATTGTGTGATTATGCGGCGGAGTGTTCCAATAAAAAACGGCTGCATTCGAAGAAAGACGTGGCTTCGGTGGCTTGTGCCGTGTATCGCGACAAGTCCGAAAAGCTGTTGGCCCAACTGATGGAACGCCACAACCAGATGCTATCGGATTATCTGCTGAACGTCAACGGTTTGGACACGGCACAAATCTCAGTGACGATGATCGATGCCTGTCTGATGAAAGCCTTCGCCAAATCGTCGCGTTATGAGATGCACGTGTTCACTTACGAGGACATGGAATGACTCATTGGATGGTCAATCGCTTGGCGATAGTGCCTTTTCCCGTCGTGATGCTCAAAACGTAAATCCCTGATGCAAAATTGTTTGTGTCTATGGTGCACGTCGACTCACCCTTCAGTTCCACCAACTTGAGGGGTTGCCCCAACAGATTGCATACCACAATCTGTTGCAGTCCGTCATGCGTCAGAATGTTGATTTCGTCCTTGGCCGGATTGGGATAAAGCGCCACTTGCACGGATTCGTTTTCGGGCAGGGAGAAATTGTTGAGACCAGCCAAAAGCGCCACCGTGCCGAGGTTGAGTTCGGTGAAACGTTTGCATTGGTCTAAGTTGTTGACGCTTAACCCCATAATGTCATCTCTTGTGTGGATATACGGCGAACTGGCATGGGTGTCCTCGAAAGGATGGATGGCGGCATAGCCGTTGCGGTTGAACGAGGAATAGTCGCTGTCGCCCCAGGCGAGCCAGTCCTGCCAGATGCGCATTTCTGGGAAATAGGTACGGCTGAAGCTTTTGACATAATCGCCGAGGGGAGCGTCTTGGCTGGTGTACATGAGGTTGACGTGGATGTCGGAGCCTTCAGCCAAATATCCCGTCATGTCGAGGTTGAAATAAGCCACGATGTCCATGCCTTGCTCGGCCATGTCGTGTGCATAAGCTGCACTTCCCACCAGTCCGATTTCTTCGGCGCACCAGTTGGCAAAGATGATGGAGCGGTCAAAAGTGTAAGGACTTAGCAATCTTGCAGTTTCGAGGATGCCAGCCACGCCCGTGGCGTTGTCGTCGGCACCTGGCGAACGGATGGTGTCGGGGTCGGCACCGTCCGAGTTCCACGAATCGTAGTGTGCGCCGCAGATGACGAACTCTTCGGGTTTGGTGGTGCCCCATTTCACGGCAAGCACGTTGTCGGCAGTCTCGATGTCGGAATTGGGCACGGGGAAATCGTGGAGCATCACCGTGTCGACGCCGAAGCTCTTGTAACGTGATATCAGCCAGTCTTGTACGTCCCAAATGTATCGGCTGTCATAACGTCGCGTCCAATAGGAGCTGAGGTGCTCGATGTTGGCCTTGATGCTGTCGACCGAGACGGAATCCATCAGGGCGCGGAGGTGAGGGTCGACGCCCGTAACGACGGGATAATCGTGTTCATAAATGTGAGGCACTTGGGCCTTGACCAATAATCCTCCCGCCAAAAGCAAACCAATAAATAATAATTTCTTCATATACAATAATTTATAATTCCTACCTCAAACTTCCTCCCTCAAACCTAATCCTTTCACATGCGGTTTCCCCGCAATGAAATCCTTCAAGTAAAACGGTTCGAAATACACCACGTCGACAAACCTTTGTTCGCGCAAAGCCTTCTCAGCCAAAGGAAGCATAAACGCCGCCGAAGGCTTGAAGCCGTCAACAATGCTAATATGAGGCTGGTTCTCGAACACTTTGCTGAGTTTTGGTGCGCCGTCTCCGAAAAGCCAAAGATGATGGTCGGGAAGCAAGTCCTCAAACGAGTTTTCGTCGATGACGAGGGCTGCCGTGTCGTTGATTTTGTTCAGTTGGGCATCGAAAACGGCGGTGTAAACCTCCATTCTTCGGGCATCAATCATCGGGATAAGCAGGTCGTTTTCAGAGATTTGGCTGCCGAGTTTCGTTTTCATGCCGTAGGCCATGGCCTCCAAGGTGTCGATGGCCATCAAGGGCAAATTGGCGGCATAACAAATGCCTTTGGCCGTGCTCACGCCGATGCGGAGGCCCGTATACGAACCTGGTCCCCGACTGACTGCAACGGCATCCAACTGTCTATAATCGATGTTGGCCACCTCCATCACTTCGCGGATGAAGTTGGTAATCTTCTCGGAATGAGCGTTTTGGCCTTCCGTTTCGCGCACGGCGATGGTGCAACAGCTTTCGTTGAGGGCGACCGAACAAACCGGCGTGGCCGTTTCCAAACATAGTATCATAGTCGTTTCTTTTGTGGTGCAAAAATAGGCAATTTTATGGTATGGATGAAAGCATAGTGATATTCTTTAATATTATTAAAATTAAATGAGTGCGGAAATCAGAAAAATCGTATATTTGCCCCATTAATTTGCCGAATTAGGCATTGTTGTATATGATTGAAACAGAGTTCGTTAAGCATTCTTGATGGGACTTAGGAGGCGAAGCTATACCATGACGGAACCTAAAATTTACATTTCAAAAGCCACCCAGCGCAACTGGGACAAGTTGAAAAACAACGGCTCCAATCGCTTGACGAGCCGTGCCAACAAGAGCCGCTCACAAAAAATCATCACGCCCGAAGGCTATGTGATGGCGGGCAGCCTACCCCGCTTCGTGGAGGATTTGAAGGCGGCCGATTATCCTATCGACAACCTGATTTTCAGCCTTTGCGCCATGTATGTGGAGCATAATCGCGTCAACCAGGGAAATCGAAACCGTTTTTTTGAGGAATATGCACATTATCAACGCATTGGGCTCGATGTGCCGCGACAAATCCTGAAAAACCGTCAGGACGATTGGATTGGCTTTGTGTACCAATCGCTGACCGCAGAGGGAAGCCGTATCATCAAAGGCTTGTATTACACCAAGCCAGTGATTGTCAACGAGATGCTTTCCGATATTCGCCTCCTCAATGGTGAACGGTTTCTTGACCCTTGCTGCGGTAGCGGCATCTTTCTGCTGAAAGTGGAACATGCAACGTTGGAACAGCTTTATGGCATCGACAACGACCCTTTGGCCGTGATGATTGCCAAAGCCAATTTGATTGTAAGATATGGAGAATCAACGGTTTATCCTCGGATTTACCAAATGGATTTCCTGCTTCACGCGGCCTCGGCTTTGGGCGATTTGCGGTTCGACTACATCGTCACCAACCCGCCGTGGGGCACTGAGAAAGACAAGCATCATAGTTCGGAGATAATCAGTTCGAGAGAGAAGGCTTCTTTGTTTTTCACCGAGTCGTTCAAGTTGTTGAACAGGAACGGAATACAGCATTTCCTTTTGCCTTCGTCGTTGATGAAAATCAAGGTGCACGCCGACTTGCGTCGTTTTGTGACCCACGAGACGCGGATGGAGAGCCTGAAATGCTACCGCGAACGTTTCAAAGGGGTATTTACGGACTTCATCAGCCTGAAAGTCAGCAATAAACCAGTGTTTGGGACGCAGAATTACACTGTCACGACCGAGAGAAACGCCGTGTCGCGGAAGGAGTTTGTGCCGCGTGAGGACGATTTCTGCGCCATCCCGATGCTCAACGACCGCGACGAGGCCATCATCAGCAAGGTGGAGCGTTTCCGTCACGACGACCTCTCGCATAGTCGCTGGGCTTTGGGTATCATCACGGGCAGCAATGCCAAAGTGCTGAAGGACAGACCATCCGATGGTTTGGAACCCATTTTCACGGGCAAGGACATCGGCCAGTACAGTTTGAGGCCAGCCACCCGTTTCATCAAATACGACCGCGCCAATTTCCAGCAATGTGCCAAGGATGAGTTCTATCGTGCGCCTGAGAAGCTGGTCTATAAGTTTGTTTCGGGGCGGCTTTGCTTCACTTACGACGACAAACAGCGCCTGTTCCTCAACAGCGCGAACATCCTCATTCCCGAGGTGGCCGGCATGAGCATCAAGACGGTGTTGGCATTTCTCAATTCGTCATTATTCAACTTTTTGTATGTCAGGCGTTTCGATGATTTAAAGATTTTGAAAGGCAACCTGTCGGCTTTGCCATTCCCAAAAACCACGATGGACGACGACAAGAGGCTTTCTTCCTTGGTCGACCGCGCTTTGCAGGGCGATGCATCGGCGCTTGAAGAAATCGATAAGGTTATTTTTGATTTGTATCAGATTGATTCGGAAGAAATTAAAATAATAAGCGAGCAATAATGAACATCTTAGTAACAGGCGGAGCCGGTTTCATCGGCAGCCATACCTTAGTGGAACTCAACGCTGCGGGACACGAGACCGTAGTCATCGATAACCTCAGCAACGCCAACCGCAAATCCTTGGAGCGCGTGGCAGAGCTGACGGGCAAGGAAATCCCTTTCTATGAAATCGACATCCGCGACCGCGAAGGCCTCAACCGCGTGATGAGTGTCCATCGCTTCGATGCCTGCATCCACTTTGCAGGACTGAAAGCTGTGGGCGAGAGCGTGGAGAAGCCTTGGGAATATTACGAAAACAACATCGGCGGCACTTTGACACTCCTCGACGTGATGCGCAAGCACGGCTGCAAAAACATCATCTTCTCGTCGTCGGCCACCGTTTATGGCGACCCGACCATCATCCCGATTACGGAGGAATGCCCCAAGGGACATTGCACCAACCCTTACGGCCAGACCAAAAGCATGTTGGAAGAGATTATGATGGATATGCAAAAGGCTGACAATGAGTGGAATGTGGTGCTGTTGCGTTATTTCAATCCCATCGGAGCGCACCCGAGCGGCAGGATAGGCGAGAACCCCAACGGCATCCCGAACAACCTGATGCCTTACGTCACGCAAGTGGCCGTGGGCAAGCGCCCTGAACTCGGTGTGTTCGGCAACGATTATAATACGCCCGACGGCACGGGTGTCCGCGACTATATCCACGTCGTGGACTTGGCTCGAGGTCATGTGGCGGCACTGAAGGCCATCGAAAGGCATTGTGGCTGCGCGATTTACAACCTCGGCACGGGACAAGGCTACTCGGTGTTGCAGTTGGTGAAGGCTTTCGAGAAGGTCAACGGTATCAAGATTCCGTATAGCATCAAGCCGCGTCGTGCTGGCGACATTGCCACCTGTTATTCCAATCCCGCCAAGGCAGAGAAGGAATTGGGATGGAAGGCACAATACGGCCTCGAAGAGATGTGCCGCGACGCCTGGAACTGGCAGCGCAATAATCCCGACGGGTATTGATTATAGGACATTTACGACATACTTTCACCAACGGAGTCATTGCAGGCATAGACCCTCAATCTCCTGAAAGAAACGACACACCAAAGCCATGATGAAACAAGGATATGTGTATATATTATGGCCAATAAACACAACACTACCCTTTACACGGGAGTAACGAATGACTTAAAAAGAAGAACTACCGAGCATAAACTACACATCAACAAGAGTTTTACTGATAGATATAATATCGAGAAATTCGTTTGTTTTGAAACGTGCGAAGACATGACAACAGCCATTCATCGAGAGAAACAACTGAAGAAATGGAAAGGGAATGGAAAGAGACTTTGGTAAATGGCATGAATCCTGAATGGAAAGACTTGGCAATAGAAATAGGAGTGGACGAGGAGTATATGAGATCGGTAAAAGAGTTTTATGATGTAATGGTTCCCGAGGAAGTATCGTCAAAAAGCGTAGGAGATTGCGGGTCAAGCCCGCAATGACGACTTCCCATTATTGTTGCAATAAAAACAAAAAATAAACAGAATGAAAGGCATAGTATTAGCCGGAGGATCCGGCACGAGATTGTACCCCATCACGAAGGGCGTGAGCAAGCAGCTCCTCCCCATCTACGACAAGCCGATGGTGTACTATCCCATCTCGGCCTTGATGTTGGCGGGCATCCGCGACATCCTCATCATCTCGACACCCTACGACCTGCCCAGCTTCAAGCGCTTGCTGGGCGACGGCTCCGACTACGGCATCTGCTTTGAATATGCCGAACAGCCCTCTCCCGACGGCCTGGCCCAAGCTTTCATCATTGGAGAGAAGTTCATCGGCGACGACTGCGCCTGCCTCGTCTTGGGCGACAACATCTTCCACGGCAACGGCTTCACCAAACTGTTGGAAGAAGCCGTGCGTACTGCCGAGGAGGACAAGAAAGCCACCGTCTTCGGCTATTGGGTGGCCGACCCCGAGCGCTATGGCGTGGCCGAGTTCGACAAACAGGGCAACTGCATCAGCATTGAGGAGAAGCCCAAGAATCCCAAGAGCAACTACGCCGTGGTGGGCCTCTATTTCTATCCCAACAAGGTGGTCGATGTGGCCAAGACCATCAAGCCTTCTGCACGCGGCGAGCTGGAAATCACCACGGTGAACCAGCATTTCCTTGAGGCCGGCGAGCTGAAGGTGCAGACTCTCGGTCGCGGCTTCGCTTGGCTGGACACGGGTACGCACGACAGTCTGGCCGAAGCCTCCACTTTCGTGGAAGTCATTGAGAAACGCCAAGGCTTGAAGATCGCCTGCCTCGAAGGCATCGCCTTCCGTAAAGGCTGGATTACCGAGGAGAGGATGCGTGAACTGGCCAAACCTATGCTGAAAAACCAATATGGCCAATACCTGCTCCACGTCATTGACGAATACAAGTCGGAGATCACCTCGGATACGCTGACACACCTGAATAGGAATTAGTACCAATGCGCAGGAAATCGCGGATCAAGTCCGCGATGACGACACAATGGGTGGGTTCTCTCCCAGGTCGTCATTGCGGGCACAGACCCGCAATCTCCCTGACCAAACGACAAATTAAAAAGATCATGACATACAATAGATCAGTCATCATCACGGGCGGCGCAGGCTTCATCGGGAGCCACGTCGTGCGCCTGTTCGTCAACAAATATCCTGACTACAAGATCATCAACCTCGACAAGCTGACCTACGCCGGCAATCTCGCCAACCTGAAAGACATCGAGGACAAGCCCAACTACCGTTTCGTCAAGATGGACATCTGCGACTTCGAAGGCGTGCTGAAGCTGATGCAGGACGAACACGTGGACGGAATCATCCACCTGGCCGCCGAGAGCCATGTGGATCGCAGCATCAAGGACCCGTTCACCTTTGCGCAAACCAACGTGATGGGTACGCTGAGCCTGCTGCAAGCCGCGAAATTGTATTGGGAACAAAACCCTGTAGAGACGCAAAATCTTGCGTCTCCACAACGCAGATTCTATCATATCTCGACCGACGAGGTCTATGGCGCCCTCGAACTGACGCACCCCGATGGCATCGAGCCGCCGTTCACCACCAAGGCTAGCAGCGGCAAGCACCATTTGGCTTACGGCGACAAGTTCTTCACCGAGGAGCTGAAATACCAGCCGCACAGCCCCTACAGCGCCGCCAAGGCCAGCAGCGACCACTTCGTGCGTGCCTTCCACGACACCTACGGCCTGCCCACCATTGTGACCAACTGCTCGAACAATTATGGCCCTTACCAGTTCCCCGAGAAGCTGATACCTTTATTTATTAATAACATCCGCCACCGCAAGCCGTTGCCCGTCTATGGCAAGGGCGAGAATGTGCGCGACTGGCTCTATGTGGAAGACCACGCAAGGGCAATTGACTTGATTTTCCACGAAGGGAAGATTGCCGAGACCTACAACATCGGCGGCTTCAACGAGTGGAAGAACATCGACATCGTGAAGGAGCTCATCAACACGACCGACCGACTGTTGGGAAGGAAGGAAGGCGAGGACATGGACCTGATCACCTACGTCACCGACCGCGCCGGCCACGATTTGAGGTATGCCATCGATTCCAGCAAACTCCAAAAGGAATTGGGTTGGGAGCCAAGCCTGCAGTTTGAGGAGGGCATCGAGAAGACCGTCCGCTGGTACTTGGACAACCAGGAATGGATGGACAATGTGACTTCTGGCGACTACCAGAAATATTACGACGACATGTACAAAGGAAGATAAAACCCACATAAATGGATAAGGTAACCATCATCGACTATGACCGGATTCACAAGAACTTCATCGAAGAGAAATACTTGCACGACGGCCATGACGAATACTACTACCGCAACCAGCAGGTCAAGAAACCCGAAGGCGGTTGGCGGCACCTGCGTTCCGACGAAATCGAACGCCTGGTGAAAAACAGCAACTCGGCCACCAACTGGGACGACATTTGGGTGACCGACGAGTTCGACACCAACATGATTCGCAACAACCATTTCTTCGGCATGGTGCGCATTGGCAGAGTGACCCGTAAAGTGCTGCAATATCACGATTTGCGGGTTCCCATTGGCATCACCAGCAGTAGCATCATCTCGTGCGACATCGGCGACGACGTAGCCATCCATGATGTGCATTATATGGCGAACTACATCATTGGTGACAAGAGCATCCTTTTCAATATCCAGGAACTCTCCACCACCGACCACTCCAAGTTTGGCAACGGCACCATCAAGGAAGGCGAGCCCGAGAGTGTGCGCGTGTGGCTTGAGGTGATGAACGAAATCGGGAGCCGCAAAATCATGCCTTTCGATGGCATGACCACTGCCGATGCCTATCTTTGGGCGAAATACACCGACGACACTAAGTTGCAGCAACGCCTTGCGGAAATCACGCAAAACAGCGTCGATTTCCATCGTGGCTATTATGGCACCATCGGCGAGTCGTGCGTCATCAAGAACTGCTGGATCCTGAAGGACGCCAAGGTGGGAACGCACTGCTATATAAAAGGTGCGAGCAAGTTGAAGAACGTCACCATCAATTCATCAGAGGAAGAGCCTTCGCAAATCGGCGAGGGCGTCATCCTGGTGAACGGAGTGACGGGCTACGGCTGCCGCATCTTCTATTCCGTGGTGGCCACGCGCTTCGTCTTGGGCGACAACTGCAACCTGAAATACGGTGCACGACTTATCCACTCGGTGATGGGCGACAACTCCACGATTTCCTGTTGCGAGGTCTTGAACAACCTGATTTTCCCCTCGCATGAGCAACACCACAACAATTCCTTCCTCATCTCCGCCTGCATGATGGGACAGAGCAACATGGCCGCTGGCGCCACCATCGGTTCCAACCACAACAGTCGCGCCACCGACGGCGAGATTGTGGCCTCGCGCGGCTTTTGGCCGGGGCTTTGCTCCAGCGTGAAGCACTCGTCGCGGTTCGCTTCGTTCACCTTGCTCAGCAAGGCCGACTATCCTAATGAACTCAACATCATGCTGCCATTCTGCCTTGTGAACAACAACACGGCCAAGAACGAGTTGGAAGTGATGCCCGCCTATTGGTGGATGTACAACATGTATGCCATCGCACGCAACACATCCAAATACCTCAGCCGCGACAAGCGCAAGCGCAAAATACAGAATATCGAATTTGAGACACTTGCTCCCGATACAATGGAAGAAACCATCGAGGCGAGGAAGTTGCTCGAGGTTTGGGTGGCCAAAGCCTATCTCCGCAAACAAGGCGAAAACCCGGAAAAATACGAATATTACGACTTGCGCGAATGCGGCAAGAACCTCTTGGACAATGAGCCTGAGACCGTCAAAAAGCTGGAGGTCTTTGGCGAACATATGGAGAAAGGCAAACGCAAGGTGCGTATCCTGAAGCCGTTGCAGGCTTATCACGCTTATGGCGACATGATTACGTATTATGCCGTCAAAACGCTTCTGAATTATATCGAGAACCATCCGGGAGTGGACATGGAAGCCATCGTCAACCACATGAAGGGCAAGCGCCTCCGCAAATGGATCAACCTGGGCGGTCAGACGATGCCCGAAGAATACGTCGACCAGCTGCGTGCCGACATCCGCGACGGCGTGCTCAACACTTGGGACGAAATCCACCATCGTTACGACGAGCTGTGGGCCAATTATCAGAAGGAAAAACTGCGTCACGCCTACTTCTCACTGATGTTCCTCTACAAGGACGAGACCGACGTGCTCACCGAAGAAATGTGGCACGAGAACCTAGATAAAGCCATCCGTATCCAACACTTCATCTGCGACCAGGTCTATGAAAGCCGCAAGAAGGACTACGACAACGAGTTCCGCAACGCCACCTTCCGCAACGAAGCCGAGAAACTGGCCGTCATCGGCAGCATCGACGATGTGTCGTTTGTGAAACAGATTCGTCAGGAGACGGAAAATTTCGTGAAATTGGTTCAGAAATACAGAGATAACCATTAAATAATACCCTGTAGAGACGCAAAATTTTGCGTCTCTACAAACCCACAACAAAGCCCTGAAAGGGCGACCAGAATATAACGGGTAATTTCAATCCCCGTATAAACAACAAAAAAATGAGAGTAATCATCGAAAAAAACTACGACGCTATGTCACGTTGGGCCGCCAATCATATTGTTGAACGCATCAATGCCTTCAAGCCGACGGCCGAGAAACCCTTCATCTTGGGTTTGCCCACGGGTTCAACGCCCATTGGCACCTATCGCGAATTGGTTCGTCTCCACAAGGAAGGCAAGGTGTCCTTCCAAAATGTGGTCACCTTCAACATGGACGAATACGTCCGCATTCCCGAAGACCACCCCGAGAGCTACCACAGCTTCATGTGGAACAACTTCTTCAGCCATATCGACATCAAGAAGGAGAACGTCAACATCCTGAACGGCAACGCTGAGGACCTTGAAGCCGAATGTGCCCGCTACGAAGCCAAGATCAAGAGTTGCGGCGGCATCGACCTCTTCATGGGCGGCATTGGCCCTGACGGCCACATTGCTTTCAACGAGCCAGGCAGTAGCCTGACTTCACGCACCCGCGTGAAGACCTTGACGACCGACACCATCATCGCCAACTCGCGCTTTTTCGACAACGATATTAATAAGGTGCCGAAGACCGCCCTCACCGTGGGCGTGGGCACCGTCATGGACAGCCGCGAGGTGATGATTCTGGCCAACGGTCACGGCAAGGCTCGTGCTTTGGCGCACGCCATCGAGGGCGCCGTCAGCCAGATGTGGACGATCAGCGTGTTGCAGATGCACCCCAAAGGCATCATCGTTTGCGACGACGCTGCCTGCGACGAAATGACCTATGGCACGGTGAAGTACTTCAAGGACATTGAAAAGAATAATTTGTAAACGGCTTTTGGCTACTGACCTCTGGCAACTGAATCCCGCCAAAGGCCAGCAGCCAATGGCTAATTTCATAATAACCGCAAACATGAGAAATTTCAAGAATTACGAGATTTGGATAGATTCAATCGAATTAACAGATATCATTTATGATATTAGTTTCCCAAAAATGAAGTGTATCAATTAGAAAGCCAAATGGAAAGGGCTGTGGTTTCCATTCCTTCGAATATTGCAGAAGGTGCAGGCAGAAGGTCGGAAGCCGAGTTTGCCCATTTCCTTGACATTGCTTTAGGCTCTGCTTATGAATTGGAAACACAACTTATCATAGCCCATAGAAGAAAATATTTGTCTGATGAAACATACAAGACTACAGACGAAATCATTGTAAGTTTACAAAAGAGAATCGGTTCGTTTATAGTTACATTAACAGAAAAATAAAGATTTTGGCCTTGGTGTGGTATGCCAACAGCCAAAGGCCAGAAGCCAATAGTAAAAAAAATGAAAAATTTCGCTATCATCGGCGTGGGCGGCTACGTCGCCCCGCGTCATCTGAAAGCCATCAAGGATACGGGCAACAACCTCGTCTCGGCCTACGACAAGAACGACAGCGTGGGCATCATGGACAGCTATTTTCCCAAGGCTGCCTTCTTCACCGAACAGGAGCTTTTCGACCGCCACAACACCAAGTTGAAAGACGAAGGCAAACAGATTGATTACGTGAGCGTTTGCACGCCCAACTACCTCCACGACGCCCACACCCGTTACGGTCTGCGTCTTGGTGCCGACGTCATCTGCGAGAAGCCCCTCGTGCTCAATCCCTGGAACATCGACGCTTTGCAGAAAGTGGAGGAGCGGCAAGGCCATAAGGCCTATAATATCCTGCAACTCAGGCTTCACGACAAGATTCAGGCCTTGAAGAAAAAAGTGGACGAAGGTCCGAAGGATAAGATTTACGACATTGACCTGACCTATATCACTTCGCGTGGCAACTGGTATTATGCCTCGTGGAAAGGCGACATCAACAAGAGCGGCGGCATCGCGACCAACATCGGCGTGCACTTCTACGATATGCTGAGCTGGATTTTCGGCGACGTGACGAAGAACATCGTCCATGTGGCCTCGCACGACCGCGTGGCAGGCTATCTTGAGCTGAAGCGCGCCCGCGTGCGTTATTTCCTCAGCATCAATGCCGGCACTTTGCCTCCCAATTTCGTGGAAGGGGAGAAGCGCACCTTCCGCACCATCACCATCGACGGCGATGAACTGGAGTTCAGCCAAGGCTTCACCGAGTTGCACACCAAAAGCTATGAAGAGATCCTTGCGGGTCGTGGCTTTGGGCTGGAAGAGGCGCGTCGCTGCATTGATATTGTGTATCAAATCCGCAACGCCAACCCCATCGGCCTCATCGGCGACTATCATCCGATGGCCAAACTGCCCCTGAGCGGACATCCGTTTGGTTGGAAATAACCTTGTAGAGACGCAAAATTTTGCGTCTCTACCAACCACAGAAAACAAAACAACATTATTATGAACATCGCAGTAGCAGGCACAGGCTATGTCGGCCTGAGCATCGCCACATTGCTGGCACAACACAACCATGTGACCGCTGTTGACGTAGTCCCCGAAAAGGTCGAACTCATCAACCAGCGCAAATCGCCTATCCAGGACGAATACATCGAGCAATACCTGGCCGAAAAAGACCTTGACCTTACCGCAACCTTGGACGGCGCTTCAGCCTATAAGGATGCCGAATTCATCGTCATTGCCGCCCCGACCAACTACGACCCGCAGAAGAACTTTTTCGACACCTCGCATGTCGAGGAGGTCATCGACTTGATTCTCAGTGTCAATCCCGATGCTGTGATGGTCATCAAGAGCACGATTCCGGTGGGGTACACCCGAGGCTTGTATGTCAAATATGCCGCCAAGGGAGTCAAGAAGTTCAACCTGCTCTTCTCGCCTGAGTTTCTGCGTGAGAGCAAGGCCCTCTACGACAACCTCTATCCCAGCCGCATCATTGTCGGCATTCCGAAAATCATTGAGGGCTTTGAGGAGGAGAACAAAGCCATCCAAGCCTTGGTATGTCCCGACATCGAGGAGAAAGCCCACCAGTTTGCCTCGCTTCTTCAGCAAGGCGCTATCAAGCAGGACGTGCCTACGCTTTTCATGGGCATGAAGGAGGCCGAGGCCGTGAAGCTCTTCGCCAACACCTACCTCGCCTTGCGTGTGAGCTATTTCAACGAGTTGGACACCTACGCCGAGGTGAAAGGTCTCGACACCCAGGCCATCATCGACGGCATCTGCCTCGACCCGCGTATCGGGAGCCACTACAACAACCCATCGTTTGGCTATGGCGGCTATTGTTTGCCGAAGGACACCAAACAACTGCTGGCCAACTACGAGGACGTGCCCGAAGACCTCATCCGCGCCATCGTGGAGAGCAACCGCACCCGCAAGGACTTCATTGCCGACCAAGTGTTGAAGAAAGCGGGGTATTACGACTATTACGACCTGGGACAATACGACGCCTCACAGGAACGCCATTGCGTCATCGGCGTCTATCGCCTGACGATGAAGTCGAACAGCGACAACTTCCGCCAGAGCTCTATCCAAGGCGTGATGAAACGCATCAAGGCCAAAGGCGCCGAGGTCATTATCTACGAGCCGACCTTGCAGGACGGCACCACCTTCTTCGGCAGCCTCGTGGTCAACGACATGGCGAAATTCAAGGCCATGAGCCAAGCCATCATCGCCAACCGCTACGACGCCTGCCTCGACGATGTCATAGAGAAGGTCTACACTAGAGATATTTTCAAGAGGGATTAATATAGTAGTTTTATCAAGAATTGGAGAGTGTAGAGAAAGGCAATTCTCCAATTCTCTGGATTCTTGATAGTTAGAAAACGGAAATCGCGCCCCGCGATTTTCCCGCAAATTCCAAACAAATTCAAGAGAAGAGACCCGAACGATAAATTCACAAATTCCCCGAATTCTTGATAAAAAACAAAAGCCATAGTATTTACATGTTTAACAAAACCGCTCCCGATTACTTTAACAAGGGTCCGTGGACCTTCGAGAAGACCGAACACGCCGTCCTCGGACTCTGCAAGATTCTCGACCGTTATGCCCACAAGCTGACCTTGGAGGACTTGCAAAACGACTCGCGTTGTTCTAAAATCCCCAACCTGAGTTTGGACACGGTGCAAAAGGTCATCCACGATGTGGAAACCAAACTTTGGCGTGGCGTGAAACCGTTGGAGAACGAGGTCATCTATCACACAGGTCCGCACCACGACGACATCATGCTGGGTCTCATGCCTTTCATCAACAGGCAGCTGCGCTCGCCTCGCAACGAGGTGCACTTCGCCATCATGACCTCGGGCTACCACTCCGTCACCGACGCGTTTTTGTTGGATGCCTTGGCCGACACCCTCGACCTCCTGCGGCGCGGCCTCATCCAAATGGTTAACTATCCCGATTTCTTCGAGAAAGGCTATCGTTTCAAGCAGGAAAAAGACATCCATCATTACCTCGACAACGAGGCTCGCAAGAACCCCGATGAAAAGCGTAGAGGCTTCTGTCACCGTATTCTGCGCGATGCCGTGGGATTGTGGCAACTGAAGAGCGTCAGGGAAGTGGAGGAACGGTTCGCAGCAGAGATTGAAAACCTGAGAGAAGGCAAACCCAATAGTCAAGATCTCCAGAAACTCAAAGGCGAGATTCGCGAGTTCGAGGAAGAACTGGTTTGGGCTTACGCCGGCACGGCATTGGACCATATCCATCATTTGCGGCTGGGGCTTTACGAGGATAATGGGGTTAAGGCTCCTGAGCCTGTCGAAGGACCGACTCCAACAAAATCTACTTTAATTGAACCGGCCCTTCGACGAGCTCAGGAACCTTGGTCGCCTAACTATGAGCGCGACGTCGCTCCCATCCTCAACCAGCTGCGAGCCCTGAAGCCTACCGTCATCACTGTGGCCATCGACTATGAGGGTCTCGGTCCCAACACCCACTACAAAGTCATGCAAAGTATTGCCGAAGCAGTCCACCTTTGGAGCGAGGAGGCTGACCTCAGGGACTTGAAGATTTTCGGCTACCGCAACGTGTGGTCGACTTTCCATCCGGCCGAAGCCAACGTGTATGTGCCCGTGTCGCTCAACGCCATGTCAGTCTTCGAGAAGGCTTTCAGGGACAGCTACTTGACGCAAGTCAAGGCAGAGTTCCCTAATCCCGACTTCGACGGGCCTTTCAGCGATCTGGCCGAGCAGATTTGGGTGAAGCAGTTGAAAGACATACAGTTGGTGCTCGGCAAGAACTATTTCTACGAGAACCGGCATCCGCTCATTCGCGCCACGCATGGGTTGCTGTTCCTCAAAGAGATGAATGCCAATGAGTTTGTGGCTTTGGCGGAGGAAATGGCTAGGAGAATTGAGAATAATAGAATTGATAATTGAGAATTAAAGAATTGAGAATTATGGCTAATGTGATACAGGATAAAAGCAGGGATTTTGCAATAAAGATAATCAATTGTTATAAGTATTTGATTGAAGAGCAACACGAATACATCCTATCGAAACAGTTGGTTCGCAGTGGAACAAGCATAGGGGCAAACACACGTGAAAGCAAAAACGCTCAATTTCGAAACGACTTTATCAGCAAGTTGAGCATAGCCATAAAAGAAGCTGATGAAACCGGTTATTGGCTTGACCTTCTCCATGCCACAGATTATTTGGACAATCAAATGTATGACTCTCTCGCAAAGGATTGCAATGAAATAATAAGAATTCTTACTTCAATCATCAAATCCCTAAAAGACAAATAATTGTCAATTGAAAAATTCTCAATTCTCAATTAACATTAATATGGAATTCCTCTCCGCTCATTGGCTCGACATCACCACCACCGCCCTCGGGCTGGCTTACATCCTTTTGGAGTACAAAGCCAGCGTGTGGATGTGGGTCGTCGGCTTCGTGATGCAAAGCCTGGGCATCGTATTATACTATCAGAAAGGACTTTACGCCGACTGCGGCATGGAGTTCTACTACTTGGCCATGACGGTCTACGGCTTCGTCGCATGGATGCGCCACAAGCAGAAGGCCACCGACCTGTCCATCCGTCACATGCCCAAGAAACAAGCCGCCATCTGGCTCGGTCTCGCTGCCTTGGTTTGGGCAGCCCTCTATTTCTTGCTGTCACGTTTCACCAACAGCAACGTCCCCGTTCTCGATGCCTTCACCACCTCCTTGAGCATCGTCGGCATCTGGGCCTTGGCACGCAAGTATCTGGAACAGTGGTTCGTATGGATTGTTGTCGACGTGGTCACATGCGGGTTGTATTTCTACAAGGACATCCCTTTCAAGGCCAGCCTTTATGCCGTTTATGTCGTCATTGCCGTGTTGGGTTACTTCAAGTGGAAGCGACTGATGGCAGAGCAGGTGAGAAAATAAAAAAAACATTTGTTTTTTTAGAGGGTATTTCCATATCTTTGCAACGCAATGAAAGATGGAAAGGAAACGACAAGACTTAGTTTTGTTGATTTTGTTTTATCTTGTTATGGGACAAAGAGTTGTCAACACGAAATGTGACTGACGTAGCGAAGCTATGAAAAGCTATAAACTCCAAAAAGCAAAGTATGAAAAATATACTTCTTACCGGTGCCGCTGGTTTCATCGGCGCCAATCTGGCACTTTGATTGTTGAAGACCGAAAATGACATTCATATTGTTGGTCTTGATAGCATCAACGACTATTATGATGTTCGACTGAAAGAATATAGGCTTTCACAAATAGAAGAAACAGTGAAGGCCACTAAGCCCGTTGAAGGGCCGACCATGAATGAATCGGCGTTTCGACAAGCTCAACATCCTAACAATCATTGGACTTTCGTCAAAGGCAACCTTGCTGACAAAGCCCTTATCGATAGCCACTTCGACATCGTGGTGAACCTCGCTGCCCAGGCAGGTGTAAGGTATTCTATTGAGAACCCTGACGCCTACATCGAGAGCAATATTGTGGGTTTTTATAATATCCTCGAAGCCTGCCGTCATCATCCTGTGAATCATTTGGTCTATGCCAGTAGTAGCAGTGTGTATGGTGGCAATAAGAAAGTGCCTTTCTCGGTTGACGACCGCGTTGACAATCCCGTGAGCCTCTATGCCGCCACCAAGAAGAGCAACGAACTCTTTGCCCACTGTTATAGCAAACTCTACGACATTCCCACCACGGGCTTGCGTTTCTTCACGGTCTATGGTCCTGCGGGTCGCCCGGACATGGCCTATTTCGGTTTCACGAACAAGCTGGTGAAAGGTGAGAAGATACAGATATACAACTACGGCAACTGTCGCCGCGACTTCACCTATGTGGACGACATCGTGGAGGGCATTGTGAGGGTGATGAAGAAGGCACCCGAACGCAAGACAGGCGACGACGGTCTGCCCTTTCCACCTTATAAAATATATAATATCGGCGGCGGACAGCCCGAGAACCTGTTGGACTTTGTGACCATTCTCCAAGAGGAATTGGTTCGTGCGGGCGTATTACCGCAAGACTACGACTTCGAGGCGCACAAGGAACTTGTCCCGATGC
Source organism: Bacteroidales bacterium (assembly GCA_017460915.1). Lineage (GTDB taxonomy): Bacteria > Bacteroidota > Bacteroidia > Bacteroidales > F082 > Limimorpha. The sequence continues at coordinate 28,778 of JAFUAA010000026.1, forward strand.
AGCTTGGCGACGTGCCTACCACATACGCCGATGCCACGGCACTGGAACGGGATTTTGGATTTACGCCAAAGATTACGTTGAGAGAGGGCTTGCGGAAGTTTGCGGAGTGGTATAAGGAGTTTTATTTGGCCTAATTGGTTAGCCTCCCATGTCATGCCAACGCAGGCTTGTGCGAGAGCGGGCATCTGTGGGAGGCGGCTTACGGATCAAGGAACAGTCCCCTGATTTCCGTCCTAGTCTTTCATTAGACAAAAGGATCTCGGCCAAGCCAAGCGAACAGAGTTCGAAAGCAAGAACAGTGGTCCGCTCTTTTTCAAAGAAATAAATAATACAATATATGTTCAACTTAGACAAGTTTATATCGGACAGCGTGACGTTCCGTCAGACAAGGGAACCGTCCCTTGATTCTGATTTACGTGATTTCTAGAGAAAAAGCAGAGAGGAAGCAGAGGAACGGGAAACAACGAAGAAGCCATAAAGGAAATAACACGCCAAAATACACCAAAAATACAAATATGAAAAAAGTAATGCTAGTCTTCGGCACGCGCCCCGAGGTCATCAAGATGTGCCCGTTGGTGAAGGAGTTCCAGAAATATCCTGAGGATTTCGAGACAATAGTTTGCGTGACAGGACAGCACCGCGAGATGCTTGACCAGGTGCTGAACTTCGCGAGGCTTTTGTCCGCCTGGGCTTCTTTCGTTCCGACAGCTCCAAGCGCGGCTTTGCCCAGCATTTGGCCGTACCTCATGCTGACCAACGTCCAGTGTGGCTTCAACAGCCGTGGCGGCTATGTCGATTCCAACAAGACAAGCACCATCATCAGAGAGATGGTCACCGAATTCGAGGACGTATCAGCAATAGGTGGTATTGAGGTGAAGAAATAGCTATTAAAAACTGTTAAAAAGCGATTGCCCCGTTGGCTTCATGCCTGTGGTTTGGATAAAAAGTCGTAATTTTGCAAGATAAATTATTTATTATGGCGAACAAGAATGATAAGATAATAGAGATTCCAATTGGGAATTTGGTCTATGACATAGAGAATCCGCGCATTCCTCAGTCTATCAAACAGGAGAATGAGGTAAGTGTGCTTGAGTGGATGATCAATAAAGAAAATGTCATCGACTTGATGTATTCAATTGGAGAAAAGGGCTTTTTCCCTGGCGAGCCGTTGTTGGTTATTAAGAATGCTGCCGGGAAATACGTCACAGTAGAAGGCAATCGTCGATATACAGCAACCTATCTTCTTCAATATCCAGATAAGGCACCAGTTAGAAAATCCACTATCCAGGAGATATCAGATAGAGCCAACCATCGTCCGGACAGGTTGCCCGTCGTGGTGTTTGACTCGCGCGAAGATATTGTAGATTACTTGGGCTATCGCCATATTACAGGTGTGGAGCCATGGGATGCGCTGTCCAAAGCTAGGTATCTGAAGCTATTATATGAACGTTTGGATAGCAGCATGACTGCGGCTGAGAAATACAATGCGCTGGCGAGGCAGATTGGTAGTCGCCCGTCATACGTGCGCCAAATATTGGTTGGTGGCAGGCTGGTGGATGTAATAGAGGGGAAGGACTACTTCGACATTCGCGAATTGAGTGACCAGACCTTTGAGTTCGGCTCCTTCTATACGGCAATCGTAAAGCCCAATATCGCTCAGTACATCGGTTTGAACATAGATGATGATGACCCCTTGATTAACCTGAACGAGGAACACCTCCGTAATTTAGTGTCATGGATGTTCGAGAAGAATGGCGAGAATCAAACACGTGTCGGTGAGTCCCGTAATCTGAACAGACTGAATAAAATCCTAGACCCTCGATACTCCAAGGCTTTGACGGCCTTCAAGAGCGGAACTACGCTGTCTGCCGCAGCAGAACTGACCGACGAGGCAGATGAGATAGTAAGTAAGAAAATCAGTGAGTCATTGGACGCCATTAAAATTGCCTGGTCATATTTCCCCTCTATCAAGGAATGCGACAGCATAGATCAAGAACAGTTGAAGGATATTAACAAGACAGCTGCTGCATTCTATAAGGCATTGGTGGCAAAAATGACCTCAGAGTCAGGACTTGAAGACGTTGATTGAAGATGATAGACATGATAAGTACCGATAAACTGGTAAAAGCCCCCGACACTAATGAGTCCAGGAACATGTGGGCAGATTATTGCGAGTTGCAATGTCTTGTTGCGGATGGAAAGAAAATAGACCAGGACCAGTTAAGTAGCATAGCAATAAAGTCATACGACTTTAGTGAATACAGTGCAAGACGGGAAAAAAACAAGAAGGAGAAACTGACAACTATTCTAACCGATGTATATGCCCGTGTGAAGCAAAGAAATCAGTTGTTGGGTGACAAGTATCCTTTCGAGATTGATGCGGACGAACAGCTTAGTCTGAAAACGGATGATTTATCTGGCATCAATCGACTCTATCTGCTGTTATTGTGTGCTTCCAATCTGGGTTATATGAAGGCTGTCAATGGTTTGACAAGTGATTTCGAGGTTGTTAGTCTGCTCTACATGCGCAAGCTGTTTCCTTCAATGAACTTCAAATTGTTTGGAAGCAGTAACACCAACACCTGTCTTCGCGAAGGAGATGTAATAAATGATGCTAAACTAAAGGACAGGATTGTGAGCCTCTCAAAGTTTATTTCAATAAACTGTCATGAGGATTTGGTGATTAGTATTCGTTCCGACAACAAGGGCGATGGCGGGCTTGATTTGGTTGGTGTCAGGCCAATGGGCGACGAGAGGAAGTCAATACCCGTAATATTTGGTCAGTGCGCTTGTAGTCCCGAGCAATGGGCAGACAAGCAGCAATCTATCAGCGAAAACCATTGGAGTAAATACCTGAGGACATGGGAGACTTCTTTCCAAAGATACATCTTCATCCCTATCTGGTATATGAATAGCGAAAAGCAGTTCGAAGACGAACTGAAAATAAATGGATGTGTCGTCGTAGATAGGCTGCGTCTTCTGAATATGGCTGATGATGACTTCATAACCAAGTGTATTACTATTTGATAGTATCAAACTATGCGAATACTCTCTTTCTTTTGTGGTTGCGGAGGTCTTGATTTGGGTTTTCGGAATGCAGGTTATCAAATTGTATGGGCTAACGACAATGCACACTCTGTAAAGGAATCATACGAATACAATTTTCCGGACACAACGTTTTGCGACAGCAATATCAACACTCTTTCATTAAATGATATTCCTAACGGTGCTATTGGAATTATTGGGGGGCCGCCGTGTCAGAGCTGGAGCAATGCCGGTAAAGGAGGCGGTTTCGATGACCCTCGTGGAAAGGTTTTTCTGACCTTCATCAATATTCTGAAAGAAAAAAGACCGCTTTTCTTTGTGGCCGAGAATGTGAAGGGTCTTTTGGCGGCAAGGAACAGTAATTCTTTCGAGCAGATAAAAGAGGCTTTCAAGGAAGCTGGATATGATGTGTGGGTGGAGTGTTTAAATGCAAACGATTTTGATGTTCCACAGAATAGAGAAAGAGTGATATTTGTTGGTTTCAGGAAAGGACTGAATGTAAACTATCGTTTCCCTATGCCTCTTTCCCACAAGCCGACAGTGCAGGAGGCAATCCAAGATTTGCAAGATACGGTAGTGCCTATGGGAGGATTGCCCGTTATCAATGCACATGAGTATTGGGAAGGCGGTTATTCGTACATCTTTATGTCAAGAAACAGAGTCCTCGACTGGAATAAGCCGAGTTTTACTATTCAGGCATCAGGCAGGCAGACTTCCATTCATCCAAGTGCACCTAAAATGATAAAGGTAATGAAAGATGTATTTATGTTCGATCCTGAAGGTCTTAATCTTTACCGAAGACTTTCAGCAAGAGAATGTGCCCGCATTCAGACCTTCCCTGACAATTTCGTCTTCAAGTACCAGGTGTTAAACGATGCATATAAAATGATTGGCAATGCCGTTCCCGTTAATTTGGCTTACCATGTTGCGTTGTCAATAAGAAACGTCATTGTGTCTTTGCCTGCAAACTTTCTTCAGCAGTATCAGGTGAACATCTGACTCTTGACGCTGTACCTCAAAACTTGAACTCTTGACCCTTCACCTTGAACCAAAAATGAACATAGGGTTCGTGAGCACTTGAACCTATAGTTCGGGAAACGGGGCAGATAATTACAATTTGTAGAATACATTTTTGTGGAGAGCAGCCGCCAGAAGAAGTTGGCAACAAATAAAGTAGAGAGAAGGGATTAACACCTATATCGAACCATAAACGTTCAGAAACGGTCATTATGCACAATACAATACGGGTATTTCCGTTTCCTAAATAATAAAATATAACCCGTTGGCGGAATTAAAAAAGTGTCAAAAGGCGATGGGATAAATGGATAAAAAGATGTACATATTATTGGTTTTCAGTAATTTTGTGGTTGAAATCAAAAGTAAACCACAAGAAAGCCCCATGTACAACTTTTG
>JAFUAA010000027.1 GCA_017460915.1 Bacteroidales bacterium
ATATGCCGAAGGCGCAGGTAAGGTGCAAGCCCTTACCAATATTGTCCACAACAACAACTTGGAGCTTGACCAACGCCGTCGTGCCTTGGATGAATTGAAGAAAATCGTGCCTGGTTATCACGCCGACCTCACGGAGGAAGGTCGCCTCATCAAAGACAACACCGAGGCTTTGAGCAACTACCTTAAGAATCTCGAAAAGGTGACGCGGCAGAAGATCCTGCAAGAGGAATATGAGAAGACTGTGGCAGAAGTGATGGAGGCAGAAAAAGATGTCGAGGATGCCAAAAACAACACACAATCAGCCCTTCAAGCAGCTAATGGTAACACTGCCACCTATAAGACGGTCACAAGATACAATGCTAGGACAGGCGAATCTTTCGAAGCAAGAGGTAGAAATACACCTTATGGAGATGCTTTAGAAGCTGAAAATAAAGCCCAGGATGAACTTGATAAGAAAAAAGCTCTTCAACTTGAAATCGAGAAGCGTATTAACAATGAATTTGGCATTAGGGCGGGGAAGGTGTCGGATGAAAATGCCGAAATCCGCAAGGTGAACGAGAGTTACGATCAGTTGTTCAACGAGATTCGTGAGCAATACCGCGACAATCCTACAGCAGGTAACGAAAGGATAGAGCAGTTGAAGGAACAGCAGCGGGCGGAAATCGCGGAAATCCGCAAGAACGCCAAAGAGAAACGCACCGTCGAAACCGACGAGACCTCCACCACCAACGCCGTCCTCACCCAAGCCCAGTTCGACTACCTTCAGGAAAGACAGGACAAACTCACCAAGAAAGAAAAGGAGATGGTGGGCAAGGGCTATGCCGCCCTCTCCGAGGAGGAGTCGAAAGTTTTAGCAAAACGCTATGCTAAGCTGATGAAAGCCGACGGCAACGCTGCTAACAAACGCTATCAGGAACAGGTAAGGCAACTTAAAGAGCAATTGAAAACGCAAGAGAAGGAGTATGAACTTTCTTTTGCGAAGAATGAAATCAGCGAATTTGAATACGATGCCAAGATATATGCGGCCAGAATGGAGAATTTTCGTCTTCGTCTTGAAGCGGCAAGACAGTTCGGACAGGATGAAACTGCCATCATGAATGAATTTCTCGACATGCAAATCAAAGCCGTCGAAAAGCAGCAGAAGGAAGAGGAAAAGATATTGGATGCCTTTGCCAAAGTAAAAAGAGACAAGGTGAAGAAAGAAGAAGAGAAAGAAAAACAGCGGATTTTGAATAGCGCCAAGAGTCTTGCAAAGGAACAAGAAATTCTGGAACAGAATCTGGCCGATGCCAAAGAACTCATGAACGAAAGTCACTGGAAAGAAGAGTATGACTTTCAGAAGTGGAAATTAGATCAACTGCACGACCTCGGTTGGTTGTCAGAACGCGACTATCAGGAAGCCTTGCTGAATTTAAGACTAAGCTATGCACAAAAAGCGGCAGAACTGGTCGGAGAAGTTGCATCGCAGGCTTCCAATTTTGTTTCGTCCTTAAAGGATGCTGAACTCGCCAAAGCCGAGGCCAACTACCAAGCCGAACTGACTGCTGCAGGAAGCAACGCCGAACAGCGTGAGGCCATAGAACAAGCCTATCAAAAAAAACAGCTTGAAATCCAAAAGAAATATGCTGATGTTGAAATGGTGATTACCATTGCAAAAACTGTTGCGAATGGTGCCGCTGCAGCAATTCGTGCCTATTTTGATGGTGGCCCCTACGCTGGCCCTATTCTGGCGGCCTTGATTGCAGCCACTACCGCCGCCGAGGTGGCCACCATCGTCCAACAGCGTAATGCCATCAAGAGCTCGTCGGTAAACAGCACGGGTTCGTCAAATTATTCGGATAACAATGTTGCATCAACTGACAACGGCAATATCGGCAGCCGCGTAATTACTGGTTATGCCAAAGGAGGCTTTACCGAAGGCCGAACAACGCTGACTACAGTCGGGGAGAAAGGTACTGAATGGATTGCGCCGAATTGGATGGTGAGAAGTAACCCCATCCTTTTCGCCAACCTTGAGCATTACCGAAATATCGGCAGTCATGGGCGAAGCGGTAGCGTGACTTCGGGCTTTGCAGAAGGCGGCTTTGCTCCGTCAAGTCCAAGCGATGGGATGGCTGTTGATGGTGCTTTGCTTGCAATACTTAAAGACCTCAAACAAAGCAACGAGCAACTGACCCGCCAGCTTGCGCAAGGCATACACGCCGATGTGGCACTGTCCGAAATTAACCGCAAACAAGAAATACTGAACAAGTTCAGACAAAAAACTTCTGCACTATGATGAGATTGACAATCGAAAAAGGAGAATTGGATTTGCCGTTCGATTTCAGCTTTGAAATGGAACGAAACAACCCGTTTCTGTCGAATAATGGTGACGCAACTGTTCCAGCAACTCTTCCATCGACGAAACGCAACCGCCAATGTCTTGACCATATAGAGCGAATGGATAGGGTTGGTGACAGCATGGCTGACCTCCCTGCCGTTTTGCAAGTTGGCAGCTTCGTCAAGCATGGCCGTTTGATTGTCGACACAGCCCATGCGCGTGATGGCTACAATGTCAGCTTTGCCATCGAAAATTCCAGTCTCTACTGCCAATACAAGGAAAAGACTATTAAGGAAATCTTTGGCGAGTTCAACAATGGTGCAGGGCTTCAAGATTATACTTATGTCGGCCTGACTAATATCATCAACCATTTGAATGATATTTACAACGCCCAAGTTCCTGGCGTTGATTACACAATTTTCCCCGTAGCCGTGTCGAAGTTCAAGGAAAACGATGTTGAGGTTTTCCAGTACAACAACGCAATATCTAACAATAGCCTGGTGTATGAGAAACGAGTGGTGAAGGAGGGCGATGTGAATATGACGGTTCCCGATGGATATGGAGTGTCACCGTTTATTTATCTGTGGGTAATGTTGAGAAGGCTATTTACGCTAATTGGTTATTCGGTCGCTTCCAACATCTTTACCGTAGGCTGGCTGAAGAAAATCGTTGTGCTGAATAATTGCTCAGATACGATTGTCAACGGTGTGATCAATTATAAAGACTTGGTGCCTTCGTGCAAATTGTCAGAGTTGCTGCAATGGCTGAAAGACAAATTTCATGTGCATGTCCGTGTTGATTCAAACGACAAATATGTTTACATCATTTCGATGGATAACATTCTTGCTGGTAATGCAGATGCAGACTATAGTGACATGATGGAAGGCGAACCAACGCTCACTTTCAACCGGTCTTCACGCACGGTGTTATCAAGTGGCACAAGTATTGAAGGAGCGGCACCAGCAGCCGAAACCTTTGATGCCCTTATTGAAAAGTACGGTGGCTTTTTTCCCATCAATGAAAGTCATTATGGTGCTATGATGGGTGGGACGTTCCAATATCACGATTGTCTTGTGTATCGCTATGCCACAGGCGATTTCTACGAAATACGAACCAATTTCAACACTGGCAAGGATGAACTCATTCACTTGGGAACGAATTATTTCAAGTATGACCGCCATAATAGCGAAGAGAGTGAGAATTATGCAGCTGTTGATGAAATGCCGCCGATGATAGCCGCGAACAAGATGCTCACCCCTTACATCGGTGACAGGACTCATGCGCATACCACATTCAACGAATCGCCCACCGACACAGAGCAACCCATTATTGTCGTTCAAGAGGTGTATGCCGGTCCAAATAGCGTATATCAAAATCGGATCGGAACTACACAAGGTGTCGTGCCGATGGAGAAAGACCCATACTATCTGTCTGGCTCTTTAGTGTATTATCATTGCTGGTCCATCAATGGCCAGACACCGCCTGCCACCATCTACACTGCACTTTGGACAGCATACAACAAACAACTTCGCAATGGCGTTATCGAAGTCGCCGCAAGGCTTCTTTTCAATAAAACAGTCTTGTCGAATCTCAATATGACCTCGTTGAAATTATTGCGAGGCAAAATGCTATTGCCCAAGTTGTTCACCATTCCCATTGGCGAAAAGACAGGACTATCAGAGTGTCATTTCCTTTTAATCAAGGATGGTAGCGGACTTGTGGAAGATGAAGAAGTCAGTTACAATACTCCAGCTCGTATCAAATGGGATTATACGGGCAGCACGGTAATAGATGATTTGTGGGCTACCTTGGTACTGACAAGTTACAACCACTACGATAATTTGTATGGTCAACCCTACGACAATGGCTTACTCTATGATCAAAACCTGGCACTTATTGATATGAGCCTTCCCATGCACGCAAACATCAACTATATCGCGCGACCTACAGGAGAATATGAGTTGGCGTTTACCGATGGCATAGAAAAGCTTTACGGCCACTTCCCAACCCAGGTAGGTGAGATTTCACCGGCACAGATTCGGTATTTTACGCTGAGGGTGAAGATGGAGCGGTATCAATACGACTCGTCCGTACCTACCCATTATGGAACATTCCACGATTATTTCTATATCGACTTTGAAAATCAGTCCGCACCTGTCACATACACGGCGGTTGCATATTGATTTTTGTCACTCCAAAGAATATATCCAAAAGTAAATTTGTCTCATCATGAGTTTGAACCTTACACAATATCCATCGGGAAACTGCTTCCGCAACAAGGTGACGGAATTTGTAATGACTTCCACCTATAGTGTCACTATGTCGATTACTATCAATCCAAACGGACAGACAGAAGAAATCTTCACCGGACGGTATCGCCCTGATTTCAGCGGACAAATCAATGTCGATGTGACCGACATTGTAAAAGACTATGTGAAATCGACCGTGCCAACCAATGCAAATGACTATGCTCAGGCCGATTTTGTGAAGGAATTTGGATATAAGATAGAAGAAGACAATGGAGGTTCAGCGCAAGGCACCTTTAAGGTCTTCAATGTTGCTTGCAATACAACCGAATCGGTTGTCAATTGGTGTGCTGCACATTTCTTGACGCATCAGGCAGCACAGAAATATACCAATTATGAATCGCCCGAATGGCTGACGTGGTATGACTTTAACGGTGACTACGAGTTAGTAGCGCGTTTCTATCCAAAACTCGGAGGCAATAGGGAGATAACTGTCAAGTCGGATAGTGAAGAAGGGTGCTACACGGTAAATGTGTGCTACAGCCGCCTCATTCGCATGGCTTCGATATTACCAAGCCATCTAAAGGGCTACTATGACCTCATCCTCTTCGATGGCGACAGCAAAGAGTTGGCCCGCCAGCGATACCTTTATAAAGAAAGAAGTGGAATGGAACGCTATTATGTGTTTGCCAATGCGCTTGGAGGTGTCGATACAATTATTGCCGATGGTGAAAACTTGTTACAACCAGAACTGACATACAATTATGGACGTTTTGGGAACCTGTATGCAGCCATTGACGACACGGAAAACATTAGATCGTGGAACCAATCGCTGACATTGGCATGGCGCGAACGAAATTGGCTTTGGGAAATCTTGTCAACGAAGGGCGAAGCGGCCATTTATGATACCAATGCCAAAACCTATGAACGCATCATAATTTCCGATGCTCCTATCAAGATTTCAGATAAAGGTCAGTTGGCTAGTGCGTCATTTTCCTATTTGATGAGTGAGGCAATGGCAATGCCTGTTATTTTGGAAAGCGAGGAACAAAGTCGTGAATTCAACCAGTCGGCAGCCGACGCCGCCGAGGAACTCCACGATGAGACTACTGCCGTAGTGCTTTCCTTCGACAAAGAAGGTAATGGCGGCTTCGAGACAGAGGAAGTGACCCTCTTGGCCACGAAGCTCTATGTGGAGTTTGAGCCGACCACCGTGCAAGCGACAGTCCATTACAGTATCGACGGCAAGCTGGCTGGCGACTTCGACCCGTCGGAAGACACAAGCCCCGTCATCATCACCAAGGCAGCCGGCGCAAGCGTGATGTTCACCTCACAGGACGCGGTGCTCGATGAGGTGGTGGTAAGCTATTATCCCATAACCATTCAATCCGTATAAACCATGGCAAAAATCATTAGAGCAGTTGATTGGTACGTTCACCTGGCAATGATAGTCTCTATCGGGCTTGGTATTGCGGCCTTCTGCACCCCGCCTTATGCCGTGATTGACCGGAGCATCTTGGCTTTCATTGCCGAAATAACGGGTTCAGCCGCCTTGTTTACCTTCCTCGTTAAGCTGCCTGAATATATTGAAAAAGGAGCTACGGCGAAATTCCAACGCGGCAACACCTCTATCGAGGTGGGCGGCAAGAAAAAACGCGGGCGCGACATTGAACCCGAAGAAACTATCCAAGACGATTTCGAAACAGAGGAGGAACAATAACCATGCTCACAATAGACTACCTGAAAACCATTCTGAGAGGGGAGATGCCTACTTCCGTCACGAACCCAAAAGAACAAATCATGGAAGGTGCAGGAGGCTACGATGGCATCATAGCCCTTATCCAAACCAAAAACATCTCACCAGCAATCATACTCGAAAACAGCGACATTGGCGAGTTTTTAATCAATCCTGGCGGCTTTGAGAAAACCTCGCAATCCATTTGGGTGATGAAGATGGCGCCGAAAGACGGCAACCGAAGCAAGATCCAGAGAGAATGCAAGGCGATGATGAAGAAAATGATCAGCATCTTCGTCGAGCACGAAAAGGACGAGCCTCTGAGCCAGTGGGAATGGGACAGAATACCCTATGGCATCCGCAATGCCGGAGCCAATTTCACAGGCTACGAGTTCACGCTGTATTTCTCGGAAAACACCGACCTCGAATATCATGAATAAGGAAAGCATTGTTGACCTGAAGCAATGGGCTGAAATCACCGTACAGCGGTGGGAAATGAGGGTTGCAAAGCTGAAGTTCCTACCTACCCACAGCGGCGACCTCATCAACTCGTTTCGTGCCCATGTGGAAAAGGACGCGAACGGCGATGTGGCCAAAATCAGTTTCACCTTTTTATATTATGGCTATTATGTGGACGCTGGAGCGGGACCAGGCACACGCACACCAAAGAGATGGTTCAACAAGATTTATTGGCGTGAGTTCAACCAGCTTGGCCGATTGATGGCAGCCCAATACGGCCAGGAATGGATTGACGAGGTAATGAAGTCCATCGAGACCATCAACCTTCGCGGCTGAATGCTGGAGCTTTATTGCTGATGGTTTCCACCAAATGCGGATCTGCATGGTTGGCATAACGGGTGGTAATACTCAAATCGTGATGGTCCGCGTGCTGCATGACGCTCAATGCGTCAATGCCACCCTTCAGCATCTCGTTTATCCCGGTATCGCGTAGTGAATAAAGTTGCATCTCGTCAGGCAATCCCAATGCTTCCCGCATGTCTTGCCAATCCTTGCGGAAACGGCTGTAGGCCATTTGCTTCTTTCCTGGCGAATAACCTTCGGAAAAAAGGTAGTCGCTCTTTTTGGCATAGCGCGTCATCTTCTCCAGCCTCGTGATGAGTTCTGGAGTGAGTGACGGACTGCGCCGATAGTGTGTCTTGCTATCGTCCTCGCTGACCTCAATATACCGATCAGCCAGCATCAGGTCGGCCACATGTAGCCGCCAACATTCCTTCGGGCGTATCAACGCCGAAAAGACCAGTTCGCAAAGAACGATATAGTTCTCGTTGCGTTCCGACCAATACTTATAGATTTCCTTCCTGACCTCTGGCGGCACCATAATCCGCTTTTTGCCTTCCTCACGCTTCTTCTTGATATTGGCAAACGGATTGTCGGTGCAGTAGTATTTCTCTATGGCGTAGGTGAAAAAGGCTCGGGCTTGCTTCAGCCGGTTGTTGTAGCTTCGGCCATGTAGACCTTTGACTTCCACGATGTAGTCCATGAAGTTCATGGCCATGACTCGGGTGAAGCCCGAAACGGCTATCTGGCCGTAGTTCTTATCCACCCATACCTTGAATACCTTGACAAACGAACGGTAATTGATTAAGGTGTCAGGGCGCACGTCACCTTCTTTGTCAATCAGGTATTTGTCAAGTACCGCGCTGATGGGTGTCAGCTCACGCGAATTGCTGGCACTTCCCTCGAAGGGGTTCCAGCCCGTGGCCAACTGTGTGTTTAGCCTGGTGATGACATCGGCGCAGTAGGCCTTGAAGTCGGCGACCCGCGAATACTTCTTTCGGATGCGATTCATTTTGATCACCCGTCTTTCCATTGAATTGAAAGCCGGATTGAACACGCGATATTCGATGGTCCACCCATGCGCCGTGTATTTGAGCGATGCAGGCAGATAACTGATGAGAGGTTGTGAGTTTTGAGTTTTTGCGAGACACATTTTTTTTCTTCTTTTGTGGCCGAAACCTCAAAAGAATGAAAGTCAGTGTGTTACAAATTTTGCGCCGATTTTGCGCCGTTTTAAACTCCGAAAGTCAGCGTAAAACGCTGACTTTCAGAATCAAGTGGGACGTACTGGACTCGAACCAGTGACCTCTGCCGTGTGAAGGCAGCGCTCTAAACCAACTGGGCTAACGTCCCTCCTTTCAAAGAAAAAACGCCATCGGGCGTTTCGTGGGGCGAACAAGGATCGAACTTGTGACCTCATGCCTGTCAAGCATGCGCTCTAAACCAACTGAGCTACCGTCCCAAATGCGGGTGCAAAAATACGACTTTTTTCGATACCGACAAGATTTTTTTCCGATTTTTTCAAAAAAATTCTACCTTTGTGCAATCAAAACTACTTGTTATGAAGATTAAGTATTTATTAATCAGCTTGTTCCTTGTTTTGGGAACGATTTCGGCTTCGGCCCAAGAAAAGAAAAACTTCGAGTTGGAAGACCTTTATCAGCGCGGTACGTTCTATGCAAAAAGCATCCGTGGCATGAACTCGATGAAGGACGGCAAGTCCTACGCCTCCTTCGAGAAAGGCCAACTCAACATCTATGACTACAAGTCGGGGAAACTCGTCAACACCTTGTTCGGCATCACCGATTTGGTCCTCGATGGCGAAGATTTGCCCATCGGCCTCCAAAACTATGAGTTGAGCGAAAACGAAGATAAGATGCTGTGCCTCACCGATATGGAGAACATCTACCGCCATTCGTTCCACGCCAATTACTTTGTCTACGACATCAAGACCAAGACTTTGAAGCCTTTGTCGGAGAACGGAAAACAGCGTTTGGCCACCTTCTCGCCTGATGCCACCAAGGTCGCTTTTATGCGCGACAACAACCTCTTCATCAAGGACTTGAAGACAGGGGAGGAGAAGCAGTTCACCAACGACGGCCTTTATAATCACATCATCAACGGTGCGCCTGACTGGGTTTATGAGGAGGAGTTCAGCTTTTCGCAGGGCTTCTATTGGTCACCCGACAGTAAGAAAATCGCCTATATGAAGTTCGACGAGAGCAACGTGCGCGAGTTCCAGATGGAAGAGTTCGAGGGCCTCTATCCCGATTGGTACAGCTTCAAATATCCCAAGGCGGGCGAGGACAACTCCATCGTCGAGATTTACGTCTACGACCTCGAAAGTGGCAAGACGGTGAAAATGGACACGGGTGCCGAGACAGACATCTACCTGCCTCGCATCGCTTGGACGAAGGACGCCAATGTGTTGGCCATCCAGCGCCTCAACCGTCATCAGAACCACCTCGAAATCCTTGCGGCCAATGCCACTACAGGCCAAAGCCGTGTGTTCTACGACGAGACCAACGACTATTACATTGACATCACCGACGATTGGCACTTCCTTGAGGACGGCAAGAACTTCTTGATGACTTCAGAGAGAAGTGGCTACAACCACATCTACCTTTGCAGCCTTGACGGTATGCAGGCGAAACAACTCACCAGTGGTCCTTGGGATGTGACCGCCGTCTACGGCTTCGATGGCAAGGAGGTGTATTTCCAAGCCGCCAAGAATACGCCCGTCGACCGTCAGATTTATGCTGTCAACCTGAAGGGCAAGATGCGCGAGGTGATTGGTCGTGAAGGCACCAACAGTGCGCGTTTCAGCAACGATTTCAGCTACCTTATTAATATCAACTCCAGCATCAGCCAGCCGACGCAATACGAGCTCTACACGAACAAAGGCAAGTTGGTGCGCGTGCTTGAGGACAACCACGAGTTTGCCGAGAAGTTGAAGACCTTCAAGCTCGGCGAGAAGAAACTCATGAAAATCAGCGACCCCGCCTTCGTGTTGCCCGATGGTACACAAGTCGACGTGGACGCCTGGCAAATCTTGCCTCCCGATTTCGATCCCTCGAAGAAATATCCTGTGCTGATTTACGTTTATGGTGGTCCTGGCTACCAAACGGTGAACAACTCGTGGGCCAACAGCGACTATTGGTGGATGCAGCTGTTGGCGCAGCATGGTATCATCAGCGTGTCCATCAACAACCGTGGTAGCGGTGCCCAAGGCGAAGTATTCAAGAAGATGACCTATCTGCAACTCGGCAAGTACGAGACCGAAGACATGATTACCCTCGCCAAATACATGGCCAGGCAACCTTACGTCGATGCTGACAGAATCGGCATCTATGGTTGGAGCTACGGTGGCTTTATGGCTGCCAACGGCATCACTAAGGGCGCTGATGTCATCAGCACAGCCGTTTCGGTGGCTCCTGTGACCAACTGGCGCTATTACGACAATGTCTACACCGAGCGTTTCATGCGCACCCCGCAGGAAAACCCCGACGGCTACGACCTCAACTCACCCGTCTACAACACGGCGATGATCAAGGGCAACTACCTGCTTTGCCACGGCAGCGGCGATGACAACGTCCACTACCAGAACGCCATGGAGCTCGTCAAAGCCATGATTTCCAACGGCAAGCGGTTCGACCTGATGATCTATCCCAACAAGAACCACGGCATCTACGGCGGCTACGAATACGGCCAAGGCGAATGCCGCATGCACCTGTTCAACAAGATTGATGATTTCTTGTTTGAGCATTTGCTGGGGGAATAAGTGTTTTGTCGCTTTTAACATTAAAGCGTTGGTCGTGTTGATGGCCAACGCTTTTTTTGTTGGAGCCATTTTGCAACCCAGTTGCAAAACTTTTGCCGCATTTTTGCAGTCGGAAAACAATAAAAACTACAAAAATATGGCACACCAACATCATCACGAACACGAATGCTGTGAGCATAACCACGAGCATCATCATGAACATCACGAACACGAATGCTGCGGGCATGAGCATCATCACGAGCATGAAGGCAGCCTGAAAAGCCAAATCATCAAGATTGCTGTCACGGTGGTCCTGCTCGTTGCGGCAGTTATCATCGAAAAGAAGTGCAACCTTGCCACTTGGCAAATGCTTCTCGTTTATCTGATTCCCTATCTGTTCATCGGCTTCGACACGCTCAAGGAGGCCGCCGAAGGTTTGGCCCACGGCGAGGCTTTCAACGAGCATTTCCTCATGTCGGTAGCGACCATCGGGGCGCTTTGCATCGGTTTTTTGCCTGGCGCTGAGACGCAGTTTCCCGAGGCGGTCTTCGTCATGCTGTTTTTCCAAGTTGGGGAACTCTTTGAAGGCTATGCCGAGGGCAAGAGCCGCGAAAGCATCGCCCATCTGATGGACATCCGCCCCGATGTGGCTCATGTGGAGCGCAACGGTGAGACCATCGACATCAATCCCGAGGAGGTGAAAGTAGGGGAGACCATCGTCATCAAGCCTGGCGAGAAAGTGCCGTTGGACGGTGTGGTCATCGAAGGCAGCACGGCCTTGGACACCGTCGCCTTGACGGGTGAGAGCGTCCCGCGCGAAATCAACGAAGGCGACGAGGTCATCTCGGGTTGCATCAATCTCTCGGGCGTCATCAGGGTGCGTACGACAAAGAGTTTTGGCGAGAGTACGGTCTCCAAAATCATCGATTTGGTGGAGAATGCCACCGAGAACAAGTCGAAAAGCGAGACTTTCATTTCGAGATTTGCGCGAATCTATACACCGATTGTGGTCTTTGCTGCTGTCGCCTTGGCGCTGTTGCCTCCGCTGTTTTCTGGCGGTTTCACTGGCACTTTCGCCACTTGGCTCTATCGCGCCTTGATGTTCCTCGTGGTCTCTTGCCCCTGCGCCTTAGTCATTAGCGTACCGCTCACTTTCTTTGGCGGCATTGGCGGTGCTTCGCGCAAAGGTATCCTCATCAAGGGAGCAAACTATATGGATGTGTTGGCCAAGGTCGGGACGGTGGTTTTCGACAAGACGGGCACCCTGACTCATGGTCAGTTTGCTGTCACGGCAGTGCATCCCCAACAATGCGACGATCACCATTTGTTGCATCTCGCGGCGCATGTGGAGCATTTCTCGACGCATCCCATCGGGGCGGCCTTGCGCGATGCTTTCCCCGACGAGGCCACCGACGGCTGCAAAATCTCTGACGTGGAGGAAATTGCTGGTCAAGGCATTCGTGCTCGCGTGGAGGACAAGACCGTTTGCGTCGGCAACACGAAAATGATGGATGCCATCGGCGTTCAATGGCACGATTGCGACCATATCGGGACGATTATCCACGTCGCCATCGATGGCGAATATGCGGGACATATCGTCATCAACGACAAAATCAAGGACGACAGCGCGGAAGCCATTGCCGAGCTGAAAGCGTTGGGCGTCAGCCGCACGGTGATGCTCACCGGCGACCGTAAGGAAGTAGGGGAGGATGTGGCCAAAGAACTGCAGCTTTCCGAATACCACGCGGAATTGCTTCCTGCCGACAAAGTCCAATATGTGGAAAAAATGCTCGAACAAAAGATCGAAGGCCAGTATCTAGCCTTCGTCGGCGACGGCATCAACGACGCGCCCGTGTTGGCGCGTGCCGATGTGGGCATCGCGATGGGTGGCCTCGGCAGCGATGCGGCCATCGAAGCCGCCGATGTGGTGCTGATGGACGACAAACCCTCGAAACTCGCCCTCGCCATCCGCATTGCGCAACGCACTTTGCGCATTGCCAAGCAAAACGTTTGGTTTGCCATCGGCGTGAAAGTGTTGGTGCTTGTTTTAGCTGCTTTCGGCATTGCCACGATGTGGATGGCTGTCTTTGCCGATGTGGGTGTCACGGTGCTGGCTGTGTTCAATGCCATGCGGGCGTTGAAAACGAAGGATTAAACAAAAACCGAATCATCGTTGGATGGTTCGGTTTTTAGTTGTGTGGGCAAGGTTCAAATCTGCTTCTTGTATGCCCTGCGCCGCATGAATGGAACGGTCTTGTATTCGCCGAAGAGCGACTGCACCTTGTAGTTTTCCTCCAATTGTGGGTTCATGACGATGGTGTCGATGCCGCGTTTGATGCAGTTTTCATGCAAGTATTTGAACAGCAGCACTGGAATTCCACATTGTTGGTAATCAGGCATTACGCCCATAATCAGAGCTTCTAGGGTGTCGTTTTTCTTCAAGGCTTTCATGATGTTGATGAAGCCGAAGGGGAAAAGGCGACCTTTGCTTTTCTTCACGGCTTTCGATAGCGACGGCACGCAGAAGAGGAAGCCCACGGGCTTGTCGGCATCGTTGACGGCCACAGCCACGAAGTCTTTGTCCAAAATGGGCACATAGGTCTTCAGGTAGGTCTCGATTTGCTTGTCGGTCAAGGGTGAGAAGCCATGCAGCGGGGCAAAGGCATCATTATACATGTGGAAAATCTCCATGCCATAACGTTTCCCCATCTCCCTCATGCTTTTGGGTTGCACGACGTGCACCTTGAACCTTTCTTCAATCAAGTGGGCGAATTGAAACATTTGTGGCATCTCCTTGCCCACTTCAAGAGTGCGTTGCGTCCAATCGACATCCTTGCCGAATCCCATCTTTTCGAGCATGGTGCCGTAATAGGGGAAGTTGTAGAGGCAGGTGAACGGACTGAGATGCTCAAAACCTTCAATGAGTAGGCCTTCCTTGTCCATGTCGGTGAAACCCCACGGACCGTGCATCTCGGTGCGTCCGCGTTGTTTGCCCCAATCGGCCACGGTGTCTATCAAGGCGTGAAGCACTTCCTCGTCCTCAATGAAGTCGAGCCAGCCAAAGCGGACGATGTTCTTTGCGTCGTCGGCCTTATGGTTGATGATGGCGGCCACGCGACCGACAATTTCCCCGCCCCGATAGGCCAGGAAACAGTCGGCTTCGCAGAATTCGTAGGCGCCGTTTTTCTCGGGATTGAAGGTGTCATATTCGTCGCCTTCCAAAGCAGGGACCCAGTTCTCGCAGTTCTGGTAAAGTTGGAGGGGAAAAGCCACAAACAGCTTCAGCTGCTTGCGACTTTCCACCTTTTTAATCGTAATTGACATGCTTAAACTGTTGTGTGTAAACCGATGTAATCGAGCACTTCGCCCACGGTCGTGAACTTGGGCGTGCCTTCAAACTTGAATTGGAACTTGGTCTCGATGGCCAGACTCAGGAGAAGGATGGTCAAGGAATCCAAACCCAGGTCGCGAACGAGCTGCGAATCTTCGTCGACCGCATCCAAGTCCATCGAAGGCTTGATTTGTTTCAGGATTTCTTTCAATCCTTCCAATATGTTTTCTCTTTGCATAAGATCTTAATTTCTTGAAACTTTCATGGCACCAGTGCGCTTGAAGTCATCCTTGCGTACGGTGATTTTGCTGACTTGATGGGTGGTGGGCAGCGTGGCATTGACTTTCCCGACCAGGTTCTTGAAATAGGCTTCCACCTCTTCCCAAGGCGTGTCTCCAAAGTCGTCGATGCGGGGATAAATCTCAATGGCAATCACGCCACGTCCGTCCACTTCCTCTTCCTTGACGAGGCAGTCGCGGAGTTTCGGGTCTTGGTAGAAAGGCTCTTCGATGCTTTCAGGGCTGACGTTCTCGCCGTTGGCGAGAATGATGAGGTTCTTGATGCGGCCAACGATGTACATATAACCGTCTTCGTCGAAACGCACCAAGT
The DNA here is from genome assembly GCA_017460915.1 of Bacteroidales bacterium. Taxonomy (GTDB): domain Bacteria; phylum Bacteroidota; class Bacteroidia; order Bacteroidales; family F082; genus Limimorpha. The sequence goes on from JAFUAA010000027.1 coordinate 14,800, forward strand.
CGCCGGTCTTCAGCCAACCGTCAGAGGTCATCACCTCAGCAGTCTTTTCAGGGTCACCGTAATAGCCGAGGAAGAGGTTGTCGCCCCTGATCCACAGCTCGCCATCGACCACTTTCAGCTCTTGTTCGGGATAGCCCTTACCCACCGAGGTCGGACGTTCTTTCACGTCAACGTTGCCTGTGGTGAGGTTGGCCGTTTCGGTCATGCCGTAGCCCTCAAACAGGCTGATGCCGAGTTCGTCGAATTCAGCGATGAGTTTCGGAGGCACGTTGGCCGCGCCCGAGATGATGAACTTCAGGTTGCCGCCAAGGAAGGGCTTTCCGTACATTTTGACCAACTCCAAAAGGATTTCGCAGATGCCGGGAACCGCCACAAGGCAGGTTGGTTGAATGACGGGGAACTTGGCGATGGTTTCCTTGGTGCTGGCTGCAGCGTACCATGCACCACCTTCGTGAAGTACCGACAAAGTGCTGCGAATCAGGCCAAACACATGGCTCAGGGGCAACACGCAAGCATATCGATGGTGACCGAGTTGTGAGCCTGGAGCATAAACACCGTTTAAGGCGCCACGCATCAAGGCGCGATGGGGCAAGACGGCACCTTTGGGTGCACCCGTGGTGCCTCCCGTAAAGAAAATGGCGGCGGCATCGTCCTTGTCGACCACTGCAACGGGTGCCGTTTGCTCGGCGCAATCCGTGATGGCGATCACCTTGCAGGGAGCGTCTTTCACGGCTTCCATGAAGTCCTTGCCTGCGGAGAGTACTTTCACGCCAAACTTCATGCAGCAGCCCACAATGGCTTGTGGCGGAAGCTGAGCCGGCAGGTTGATGGCTACATAACCCGCCGAAGTGACAGCGAGGAACATCTCAACCGCCTCGACCGTCGTGTTGTCCAAAATGGCCACTTTGTCACCTTTTTGCAGGCCAAACGAATTGAGTAAAGCGCGTTTGCGGGCAATGGTTTTGCAGACTTCTTTATAGCTAAAAGTGTTCACCGTGTCGGAAAGACAGGGCAAATCCGACCACTTCCGTTCAATCCAAGTCACAAACTCGGGAAGGGTTGGAATGTAGTGCAACTGCGCGAGTTCATCGGCAGGAAGCATACTTTTGAAATAATCTTGCATAATCAATGGTTTTGTCGTTTTTGATCAAAATGAAGCCGCAAAATTAGGGAAATTCGATTTTACTTCAAAACAAATTCAATGACGTTGTCATTTGCTCACAACCAATTTGGCAACGGGACCGTTTTCACCTTTGACGAAGTAAATGCCTTCGGGCATTCCACTGAGATCGAGGCGAGTCGTTCCCGGACGAATCTCCCGCCTGATGACCATGCGTCCTAACACGTCCATCACTTCGATGAAAGTGGTTGCTTCCACCTCGATATTGAATTCACCTTTTGTAGGGTTGGGCCAAATGCTGAGATGGTTCTTTGGGTTTTCGGTCACGCCGTCGTCAAAGGCTTTTCTGGTGAAAAACTCGTGGATGAGGTTCATGTAGCTGGCGTCGTATTGGGCGTCGCTGTGGTACCATGTATGGGTGCCGCCCACCACCTTGATGTGCTCTAAGTCGGTGCCGGAACCATAAGTGTAGCGGATGAACCGCAGTCCGTCGTTGTGGGTGTCGGGCAAGCTGTCGATTTCGGGATCGCCCTCGCAGCCGTTGGCGTTTTGCCAATAGTCGAGGATGGCTTCAACGCTGAGTCCGAGCGTGCCGCCAAAGACTTGCGAAGTGCCGTCGTAGTTCACCACATTGTCGCTCGTGCCGTGAATGTGAAGCATGCGAACGGGAGCCACAGGGGTCAACTCGCTCATTGCGAAGGTGATGAGTCCACTGACAGGGGCGCAACCAGCGATGCGGTCGCCATGTTCGATGGCCATACGATGGCTCATGAAACCGCCCATCGAGAAGCCGGTGAAGAACACACTGTCGAGGTTGATGTGGTAGGGCTCGGCCAACGAGTCGACCAAAGCCATGAGGAAGCCCGAGTCGTCGATGTTGCTGCTCATCATGCCAGCGTTCCACATGGAGAACCCCGACTGTGGCAAGGCTTGCGGCACCAAGATGACCCAACCGAAATCTTCGGCGATTTGTTGGAAGTTGTACTCGTTGTCGATGCGTGTGATGTTGTCGCCCAAACCGTGCAAGAAAAACAATACGGGGACGGGCTTGTCCAATTCCTGTGGTGTTTTGATGAGGTATTCCCTGTTGGTGCCTTGCCAAGGGAAGGTCTGGATTTGGGCAAACGAAGTGCCGCATAGAGCTAATAGAGCAATTATAGCACTGATTTTTAGCTTTTTAGTAGTTTTCATAGACTGTGATGTTTGATGGTGGTTTGTTTAAATTTGTTTCAACTGTTCCACATATTCGTCAATGCGGTGCAATTCGTTCGGGATGTCGATGTTTTGCGGGCAGTGCGGCGCGCATTGGTTGCATCCGATGCAATGGTTGGCTTGGCGCAGACCAGGCACGTTGCGGTCGTAGCCGATGAGGAAACGCTTGCGGGCCTCCCAATACTCGCGTGCCTCGCGGTTGCCAGTGGGCATGTTACCTTCGGTGATGCTCTTGTTGTAATAGCCGAAAATGGCGGGAATGTTCAGCCCGAAGGGACAAGGCATGCAGTAGTTACAAGCCGTGCAGGGTACGGTCTTCAACTCCACATATTGTTCCGCGATTTTCATCAGTAACTCGTCCTCTTCAGGCGTGATGAGGCGCAACGGCGAATAGGTCTCCACGTTTTGTTTCAGGTGTTCCATATAAGTCATGCCGCTGAGGACGACAAGAATGCCATCGGGCGTGCCAGCGTAGCGGAAGGCCCATCGGGCGGCTGGACTCTCGGGTTCGCGTTCTTTCAGTTGCTTCATGATGTAGTCGGGCAAGGAAGCCAAACGACCGCCCAAGATGGGCTCCATGATGACGCCTGGGATGCCACGCTTGTGCAACTCATTGTAGAGATAGGAGGCGTCAGTGTTCCTCCTGTTGATGCGTTTGGCGTAGTGCCAATCCACATAATTCATTTGGATTTGCACGAAGTCCCAATGATAACGGCCTTCGTCGTGCCATTGCAGCAGCATGTCGAAAATCTTCACATCGCCATGATACGAGAAGCCGAGGTTGCGGATGCGACCGGCTTTTTTTTGCTCCACGAGCCAGTCGAGGATGCCATTGTCCATGAAACGGGTGTTGAACAACTGCTCGCTGTTCAAGTCTTGTGTCTCGCCCCCGATGCTGTGCAGCAACAGGTAGTCGATGTAGTCGGTCTGCAACTCCTTGAGCGAGTTCTCGAACATGGCTTGCGAGGCCTCACGGCTCCATGTCGAGGGACTGAAATTCGACAGTTTGGTGGCGATGTAATAGGAATTTCGCGGATGGCGCGACAAGGCAATGCCCGTGGCACGTTCCGACAAGCCTTTGCAATAGGCTGGCGACGTGTCGAAATAGTTGACGCCATGTGTCAGGGCATAGTCCACTTCTTCGTTGACCATCTCCTGGTCGATTTCTGAATCAGGGTTATCGCGCATCGAGCCGCCGCCTTCCACAGGCAGGCGCATCATGCCGTATCCCAAAATGGAGACCCGGTCGCCCGTGTTGGGGTTGGTGCGTAGGGTCATTTCGCCTTGTCCGTCGAGGATGCCCTCCATCACTTGCGGCTTTTCGTTTTCTGATTTGCAGGCCGAAAGCACCACCGAGGTTGCCACGGCAGCGCCGCCTATATGTTTGATGAAATCTCTTCTATCCATGATTTATTCAGTTTGTAGTTTGCAGTTTATAGTTTGCAGTTGTTGAGCCAATCATCAATTAACAGATAACTGACAACTGATAACTGCTAACTGATATGGTGCATTTCGTTTCCTTCCACGTAAATGGCGCTGAACGGACGGGCAGGGCAGAGGTTTTCGCAAGCACCGCAGCCGATGCAACGTTCCTCGTCGATGCTGGGCACTTTCACTGTGCCGGTCGGACCTTCGAAGTCGACCATCTGGATGGCTCCCGTCGGGCAATGACGCTCGCAGTTGCCGCAGGAAACGCCTTTCAAGGCGACGCAATTGTCCTTGATCCATACGGCGTGACCGACATGGATGGCCGTTTTCTCCTCCCTCGTGATGGGTTGGATGGCACCGGCAGGACACACTTGGCTACATTTCGTGCATTCGGGGCGGCAGTAGCCGCGCTCGAACGACATCGTAGGTTGCATCAGTTTCATCAAGTCGGTGGATGGCCGAAGGACGTTGTTAGGGCAGGACGAAACGCAGAGCTGGCAAGCCGTGCAGTGTCTCTGCATATGCTTGGCTGAGATGGACCCTGGAGGCGTGATGGGCGTTTGGCGCTTCGGGGCAATCTTGTCCTCGATGGCAGCCAAACCACCGTCCACTTTCATCTGGGTTTGTGCCAAGGCGGCAGTTGTCCCGGCAAGGGCGGCACCAACCAAGAATGAACGACGTTCAGTATCAACGGCGTGTGGCGTGGCAACGGGCTTTTTCGCCGTGTAGTGCAGGGCGTCGAACTTGCATTTTGCAAGGCAGTCGCCGCACACCACGCAACGTGAGTAATCCACCGTACCGTTCTTGAAATCAATGGCTTGAGCCTTGCAGTTTTTCTCGCAGAGGCTGCATTTCTTGCATTTGCTCTCGTCGAAGCGGACGCGGAACAGCGAGAAACGCGAGAAGCAACTGAGTATCGTCCCTACAGGGCAAATCGAGTTGCAATACACGCGACCCTTGCGCCACGAGAGGAAGCCCAATATTAATAAGGTGAGGATAGCAATGCCGAAGGTTGTCACGCTGCGTATCCAAACCTGCACCTCGCTGAAGTTGTAGCGGTCGTGGGCAGCGTCCAATCCGGCGAGCCAGTTGTTGAGCATGTCATACAATGGTTTGAACAGACTGTTCACGATACGCCCGTAGGCGCTGTAAGGTGCAAACAAGGTCGTCAGCGGCGCGAAGCCAATGACCATTGCAAGGATGAAAACGGCCAAGAAACTGTAGCGCAGCCACTTGTTTTCCTTGGCATAGGCGAAGCGGTTTTTCTTGGCTTTGCCGCCAAGCCACGAGAAAAAGTCCTGCATGATGCCCAAAGGGCAAATCACGCTGCAATAGAGGCGCCCAAACAGCAGCGTGCACCCAATGAGCAAGGCCAATACTCCGAAATTCAAGGCCATGAGGGCGGGCAAAAACTGGATTTTGGCCACCCAGCCATCCCACAGGTTGACCCCAAAGCCGATGCCGAGTAACAGCAAGGTGATTAAGGTCATCATGACCACCTGGAGGCAAATTCTGATTTTACGTAACATAATGTTTTTGAGTTAGTTGATATTTGAGTTATTTAAATATGGGGCCTTCGATAGGCTCAGGCACCCGTATGCGTTAAGGCCCTAAGCTTGTCGAAGGGTCGACACATGATCCGACCGCTTCACTATCAAAATACTTGCCTCATACAGCAAATAAATCGGTACGGTGACGAGCATCAAGGTCACGGCGTCGCCCGTCGGCGTGATGACGGCGGCCACGATGGCGATGCCCACGATGGCGTGTCGACGGTATTTCTTCAGCGTTGCCGCCTGCAAGAGCCCCGCCTTGGCCAAGAGGTAGTTGATGATGGGAATCTCAAACAGGATGCCCATCAAGAGGCTGAGCATCAGGAAGGAGGAGATGTAAGAATCAAGCGAGATTTGGTTGTGAACCTCAGCGTAGACTTGATAGTTGTTCAAGAATCGGAACGAGAACGGGAAGATGACGAAGTAGTTCATCAGCACACCGAGCACAAAGAGCAACGAGCCCCATATTAATATAGGTGCAGCATGGCGTTTTTCCTTGTCGTAGAGGGCAGGGGAGACGAAGCCATACAGTTGCACGATGAGATAAGGCGAAACCACCACGAGTCCCGCCCAAAGCGCCACTTTGATATGCGTCATGAACTGCGCAGCCAATTCCGTGTTGATGAACGAAGCCTGAAAAGAGCCTGGACACAAAGTCTGCCAGCCTGTTTTTTGGCAGAGCCAAGCCATGAATCGGTACGAGATGAAAGAGTCTTGCGACGGGGCAAACAGCAAACCGAACAGGATGCCTTTGAAGCAAAACGCAGCCACCGCCCCGATGGCCCAGGCTATCAAGCAGCGGAACAGCACTTTCCGAAGCACATCCAAATGGTCCCAGAAACTGCTGACCTCAGCCTGGCTCATCCTTGGTTGGCCTTTTCGGATTTCCGTTTCTCGTTCAGCTCGTCAATCTCGTCAACGCCGTTCACGCCGTCCTTGAAACTTTTCACCCCTTTGCCGAGGCCTTTCATCAATTCCGGAATCTTTCTACCGCCGAATAGCAGCAAGACGAGCGCCACAATGATGATGATTTCTGTTGTTCCAATGTAAAGCAATTGCATAATTTTGAGAATTATTGGATTAGTCGGTGCAAAAATAGGAAAAAGAGAGGAACTTTTTTGCTTTTTTTGTTGCGGGAACGGAAAAAGTTGTACTTTTGCAGCCGCAAAATCAACCATTAGTATTAACAATTTAAAAGAAGGAAGTGTTTTAAAATGATTATTGTTCCTGTAAAAGAAGGCGAAAGCATCGACAGAGCTTTGAAGCGCTACAAGAGAAAGTACGAAAAGACCGGCGTCGTGAAAGAACTCCGTGCCCGTCAACAGTTCACCAAGCCCTCAGTCATCAAGCGTGCACAGCTGATGAAGGCTATCTATGTGCAGAAACTCCGTCAGGCTGAAGAGAATATGTGATTCCGCCCGCTTAGGAAAATAATTTTTTTGGCAAACTTCGCCGTGGATTGGTAATTTATTACTAATTTTACGGCGAAGTTTTTGTTATGTACGACGAAGCGTTCATAGAATACATCCAAGCCGAGAAACGTTTCTCGCCTTTGACCGTCGAAGCCTACCGCCGTGACATAGAGCAATTCGCAGGTTATTTACTCGAAGTGTATGAAACGGATGACTTGACCGAGGTCAACACCGCAATGGCGAAAGCCTTCGTTGTCTGGCTCAAGGAGAAAAACATGGAAAACCGCAGCATCAACCGCAAAATCTCGACGCTGCGTACCTATTACAAGTTTCTTCTTCGCGAAGGTCGGATCGAGAAATCGCCCATGTTTGGCATCAAGGCCTTAAAGACACCAAAAACGTTGGTCAAGTTCGTCACGGAGTCTGATATTAATAAGGTGTCGTTCGATGGAAACGACTTCCCCGCAAAGCGCGACCAACTCCTGTTTGAGTTGCTTTACCAGACAGGAATGCGGCAAGCCGAGTTGCGCGGACTGCGCGATACTGATGTCGACCGCAGCGGAATGGTGCTGAAAATTCACGGCAAACGCAATAAAGACCGTTTGGTTCCGTTGTCAATAGAGATGCTCAGGCTCATCGTTCAATATCAAGCCTTGCGCAATGCGACTTTTGCCCATCGTGCCGACCGACTCCTGCTCAACGATAAAGGGGAGGAGATGACGGCCAGTTACGTATATAATAAGGTGCATCATCTGCTCGAAAACGTGACCACCCTCAAGCAGAAGAGCCCCCATGTGCTGAGACACACCTTCGCGACGCATCTGCTCGATGAGGGCGCAAGTCTGGTAGCCATCCAAAAACTGCTCGGACATTCCAACTTGGCCACCACCCAAGTCTATGCCCACAACACAATCGAACAACTAAAGAAAATCCATAAACAAGCTCATCCGAAAGGATGACCAAAAGAAAGGAGTTATTATGAAAGTCATGATCAATTCAGTTCACTTCAAGGCTGACCAAAAACTTGAAGACTTCATTACGCAAAAAGTGGAGAAGCTTTGCGCCAAATACGGCGAGGTGATCAGCGCCGAAGTCGCGTTGAAGCTCGACAACACCGACGCTCCCGAAAACAAGATAGCTGACATCCGCTTGGTGCTTCGTGGCGACGACCTCTACGCCAGCAAGCAAAGCAAGACCTTCGAGGAGTCCATCGACACCTGCATCGACGCTCTGAAGAAACAATTGGAGAAATACAAGGGCAAATTGTCCAAATGAGCCTTTCGGTCGGATGTGTCCGACCCTCATTCAGACCGTGGAAGCCTGCCTTGACCTCAAGACAGGCTTCGGTTTTTGTCACAAGAAAGTCGTTCTCGGCAGACAAAAGCAGAGTTGCCGTCCGAAAAAACAGCGAAAAATGTCATGTGATGAAAATATTTAAACAGCTGATAGACAATAATATAACTGTGAAAATGTAAAATTTCTCGAAAAAAAATGCAGAAAGTGTATTGCCAATTCAAGAAAAGTATCTATTTTTGCACACCTTTTCGGAACGAAAGGGACGGCAACAAAAAGCAATCGTTCTTTCACATCATGCCGGTATAACTCAGTTGGTAGAGTAGCTGATTTGTAATCAGCCTGTCGGCGGTTCGAGTCCGTCTACCGGCTCAGAGTTAGTATTGGGGGAGTCGCATAGTGGCAATTGCAACAGACTGTAAATCTGTCCGGGTATCCGTTCGGTGGTTCGAGTCCACCTTCCCCCACAGTCAAGCGGAAGTAGCTCATTTGGCAGAGCGAAAGCCTTCCAAGCTTTAGGTGGCGGGTTCGAGCCCCGTCTTCCGCTCAGATGAATGACAAGCCGATGTAGCTCAGCGGTAGAGCACTTCCTTGGTAAGGAAGGGGTCGGGAGTTCAATTCTCCCCATCGGCTCGATTTTTATGGAAAAGAGTTCATAACCTTAAATAAACAGATAATACAATGGCAAAAGAAAAATTCGAAAGAACTAAACCGCACGTCAACATTGGTACTATCGGCCACGTTGACCACGGTAAGACCACTTTGACCGCTGCTATCACCTTGCACCTGGCCAAGAAGGGTCTTTCTGAAATCAAGAGCTTCGATTCTATCGACTCCGCTCCTGAAGAGAAGGAGAGAGGTATTACCATCAATACTGCTCACGTCGAGTATCAGACGGAGAAGCGTCACTATGCACACGTCGACTGCCCTGGCCACGCTGACTATGTGAAGAACATGGTTACTGGTGCTGCCCAGATGGACGGTGCCATCATTGTTGTCGCCGCCACCGACGGTCCCATGCCTCAAACCCGTGAGCACATCCTGCTCGCCCGTCAGGTTGGTGTGCCGCGCCTCGTGGTGTTCCTGAACAAGTGCGACCTTGTCGATGACGAAGAGTTGCTCGAGTTGGTTGAGATGGAAGTCCGCGACCTCCTTGGCAAGTACGAATTCGATGCCGACAACACGCCTATCATCCGTGGCTCAGCTTTGGGCGCCTTGAACGATGACCCGAAGTGGACTCCCGCCATCGACGAGTTGATGGACGCTTGCGACACTTGGATTCCCGAGCCTCAGCGTGCCGTTGACAAGCCGTTCCTGATGCCTATCGAGGACGTGTTCTCCATCACTGGCCGTGGTACCGTTGCTACCGGTCGTATCGAAACTGGTGTCATCCACGTTGGTGACCCCGTCGAAATCCTGGGTATGGGTGCCGAGAAGTTGAAGTCAGTTGTTACGGGTGTTGAGATGTTCCGCAAGATCCTCGACGAAGGTGAAGCTGGCGATAACGCTGGTCTGCTGCTCCGTGGTATCGACAAGGACGAAATCCGTCGTGGTATGGTTATTGCCAAGCCTGGTTCGGTGAAGCCTTACCACCACTTCAAGGGTCAGGTCTACGTCCTGAGCAAGGAAGAAGGTGGCCGTCACACTCCGTTCCGTAACAAGTATCGTCCTCAGTTCTACTTCAGAACCACCGACGTTACCGGTGAAATCACCCTGCCAGAAGGTATGGAGATGGTTATGCCTGGCGACCACGTCACCATCGACGTCAAGTTGATTGCTGACATCGCCATGGACAAGGGTCTCCGCTTCGCTATCCGTGAAGGTGGCCGTACCGTTGGTTCGGGTCAGGTGATTGAAATCATCGACGACTAATCAATGTTGATAACAAGTAAGGGTGGGACAACACCCACCCTTATCCTACGGGTGTAGCTCAGTTGGTAGAGCGGTGGTCTCCAAAACCACGTGTCGAGAGTTCGAGTCTTTCCACCCGTGCTTTTTATTAAGGTTCAATAGAAGATGAAAATAGTAAACTACATTAAAGAGTGTTACGCTGAGCTCAAAGAGAAGGTCACATGGCCGACTTGGCCAGAGCTCAGAAGTAGCGTTTGGGTTGTGTCCATTGCTTCCCTGTTAATCGCCTTGGTGGTTTTTCTGATGGACATTTCCTTCAAGAATCTGTTAGAAGCGTTTTACAACCTGTTCTGATAGATGGATTGAATCTTGATGAGCAAGTATCGGTTAACTTTGTAATTTGACAGGAAGATGAGTGACACGAATGAGATGAAATGGTATGTGGTGAAGGCCATCTCTGGTAAGGAGAAGAAGGTGAAGGAATACCTTGAGTCCGAAATCAAGAGGCTGAACCTGCAGGACCTGATTCCTACAATCTTGATTCCTACCGAGAAGTACTTCGAAGTGAAGAACGGCAAGAAAGTGTGCAAAGAGCGCAACTATTTGCCGGGCTATGTGCTTGTGGAGGCCGTCTTGGTGGGCGAGGTGGTTCATGTCATCAAGAATGTTCCTAACGTGCTCGGTTTTCTGGGCACGAAAGGCGAACCCGATCCGCTTCGTCCCCAAGAGGTGAAGCGTATCCTTGGCAAGGTGGATGAGCTCCAAGGCATGGGCGCGGGCAGCGATGTCATGTTCATGGTGGGGCAGTCCGTCATCGTCAACGACGGTCCTTTCAGCACTTTCAACGGAGTCATCGAAGAGGTGAACGAAGAAAAGAAGAAGTTGAAGGTGGCCGTGAAGATTTTCGGTCGCAAGACGCCTTTGGAGTTGAGTTTCTTCCAAGTGAAGTTGGAGAGTTGATTGTATTTGTGAGTTAAATTGTTGCCTAATTACACTTAATTAAGGATTTAGAAATGGCAAAAGAAGTAAGCGGATTAATTAAACTGCAGATTAAAGGAGGAGCCGCGAATCCCGCTCCGCCCGTTGGTCCCGCTTTGGGTTCGAAGGGTGTGAACATCATGGAATTCTGCAAGCAGTTCAACGCCCGTACACAGGATCAGGCTGGCAAGGTTTTGCCTGTCATCATCACTGTCTATAAGGACAAGTCTTTCGATTTCATCGTGAAGGCTTCGCCTGTGGCGGTCTCCATCATCGAGGCAGCGAAGATCAAAGGCGGTTCGAAGGAGCCTAACCGTACGAAAGTCGGTTCGTTGACTTGGGACCAAGTGCGTGAAATCGCCACCAACAAGATGAAGGACATGAATTGCTTCACCGTTGAGTCAGCCATGTCAATGGTTGCTGGTACGGCCCGTAGCATGGGAGTGAGAATTACCGGCGAATCACCTTTAAAGAAGGCCTAAGTGCTTTCAGCATTTGTAGAACAACAAAAAGTTAGTTAAATGTCAAAAGTTACTAAACAGAGGAAAGAAGCTTTGGCTAAGTTCGACAAAAGCAAGAGTTACTCCTTGAGTGAAGCGGTTGATATCGTAAAACAAATCACTTACACCAAATTCGATGCTTCAGTTGACTTGAACATCCGTTTGGGTGTCGACCCCCGTAAAGCCAACCAAATGGTTCGCGGTTCGGTGACATTGCCCCATGGTACGGGTAAAGTCGTGCGCGTCTTGGTTCTTTGCAACCCTGACAAGGCACAGGAAGCTTTAGACGCTGGTGCTGATTACGTCGGTCTGGATGAGTACATCCAGAAGATTAAAGACGGTTGGACCGATATTGACGTTGTGATCACCACACCTAACATCATGCCTAAGGTTGGCGCCCTGGGCCGTATTCTCGGTCCCCGTGGCTTGATGCCTAACCCCAAGACAGGGACTGTTACGATGGAGGTCGGCAAAGCTGTTCAAGAAGTGAAAGCCGGTAAGATCGACTTCAAGGTCGACAAGTACGGCATCATCAACGCAGGAGTCGCCAAAGTCAGTTTCTCTCCAGAGAAGATTTTTGATAACGCCAAGGAACTGATCCAAACCGTTATCAAGTTGAAACCAGCTGCTGCTAAAGGTACCTATGTGAAGAGCATCTATATCTCTAGCACGATGAGCCCGGGTGTGCAGATCGATGTCAAATCAGTAGCAAACTAAATTGAAAGGAAGTTATTGAAATGAGAAAAGAAGATAAACAAGTCCTCATCGACTCCATGCTCAGTGAATTGAAGGCCTGCCCCAATTTCTATCTGACCGACATCTCCGACCTCAACGCCGAGAAGACGAATCAGTTGAGAAGACAGTGCTTCAATAGTGGTGTGAAAATGATCGTTGTGAAGAACGCCTTGTTCCATAAGGCCATGATTCAGATGGACAAGGAGTACGACAAACTGTACGATGTTCTGAAAGGATCAACTGCCGTCATGTTTTGCGAGACAGGCAACGCTCCCGCCAAACTGATAAAGAATTTCCGTAAGACCAGTGACCGTCCTATCCTGAAGGGCGCATTCATTGAAGAGTGCTGCTATGTTGGTGACGAAATGCTCGACGCCTTGTGCAACATCAAGTCGAAGAACGACCTCATTGCCGACGTCATCGCCCTGCTGCAATCGCCGATGAAGAACGTGATCAGCGGCCTGCAATCAGGTGGCCACAAGTTGAGCGGCATCCTCGAGACTTTGTCTGAAAGACCAGAATAATTCAATCATTAAAAGCAAGTATTAACAATTAAAAATAATAGTAAAATGGCAGATCTTAAAGCTTTTGCTGAACAATTAGTTAACCTTACCGTGAAGGAAGTCAACGAACTGGCTAACATCCTGAAGGAAGAATACGGTATTGAACCCGCAGCCGCCGCTGTCGCTGTTGCTGCTACTGCTGCTGGTGGCGCCGTTGCCGCTGCTGAAGAAAAGACTTCTTTCGATGTCATCCTGAAGAGCGCTGGCGCTCAGAAGTTGGCAGTCGTGAAGTTGGTGAAGGAACTCACCAGCCTCGGTTTGAAGGAAGCCAAGGAACTCGTCGACGCAGCTCCTAAGGCCCTGAAGGAAGGCGTGAGCAAAGACGAAGCTAATGCACTGAAGGCTCAACTCGAAGAGGCCGGTGCAGAGGTGGAAGTGAAGTAAGGATTCATATCCCGTAAATAACGGCATTCAACCTCAGTCCCGAAATAGGGGCTGAGGTTTGTGCCGATTTTTCGCTTTATGCGAAAACTACCCTCTTCGTTTGTTCATCTTTCCCTATTCAACACTTAAAAACAATAATACCTTGGCAACAAAATCAACTGAAAGAATTAGCTTCGCGTCTATCAAGAAGTCGTTCGAATATCCTGATTTTCTGGATATTCAACTTCAGTCATTCCAGGATTTCTTCCAATTGGAAACCAATCCCGACAATAGGAAAAACGAAGGCCTCTACAAGGTCTTTGCCGAGAATTTCCCAATCACGGACGCAAGAAACAATTTCACCCTCGAATTTCTTGACTACTACATCGACGCCCCCCGCTACAGCATCGAGGAGTGCATCGAACGTGGACTCACCTATAGCATCCCTCTCAAGGCAAAGCTGAAGCTTTCCTGTAACGATGAGGAACACGAAGACTTTGAGACCGTCGTGCAAGACGTCTATCTGGGCATGATCCCTTACATGACGCCCCGTGGCACTTTCGTCATCAACGGTGCCGAACGTGTAGTGGTCTCGCAATTGCACCGTTCACCCGGTGTTTTCTTCGGCCAAAGCCAACATGCCAACGGCACCATGCTGTACTCGGCGCGTATCATCCCGTTCAAAGGTTCGTGGATGGAGTTCTCGACCGACATCAACAACGTGATGTATGCCTACATTGACCGTAAGAAGAAATTGCCCATCACCACCTTGCTCCGTGCCATCGGCTATGAGACCGACAAGGACATCCTCGACATCTTCAACCTCGCTGAGGAGGTGAAGGTCTCGAAGGCTGGCTTGAAGCGCGTGTTGGGCCGTAAGTTGGCCGCACGTGTCGTGCATACTTACTTGGAGGATTTCGTCAACGAAGACACAGGCGAGTTGACCTCCATTGAGCGTAACGAAATCATCCTCGACCGCGACACCGTGCTTGAGGACGAGCATATCCAACGCATCGTCGACAGTGGTGTCAAGACCATCTTGCTTCACCCCGAAGCTGAGGCCGACGAAAACAACCGCGTGTCAGATTACTCTGTCATTTTCAAGACCTTAGAAAAAGATATATGCAACTCCGAGAAGGAGGCTGTCGAATACATCTACCGCCAACTGCGTAATGCCGAGCCGCCCGATGAGGAAACGGCTCGTGGCATCATCGACAAGCTGTTCTTCTCCGACAAGAGATACGACTTGGGTCTGGTGGGTCGCTACCGCATCAACCGCAAGCTCGGTCTCTCCATCCCTGACGATGTGAAAGTCCTGACCAAGGAAGACATCATCGCCATCATCAAATATTTGGTCGAACTTCTGAGTAGTAAGGCCGAAATCGACGATATCGACCACTTGAGCAATCGTCGTATCCGCACCGTGGGCGAACAGCTGCAAGCCCAGTTTGGTGTGGGGTTGGCTCGTATGGCACGCACCATCCGTGAGCGCATGAATGTGCGCGACAACGAGGTGTTTACACCTATCGACCTCATCAACGCCAAGACCCTTTCTTCGGTCATCAACTCGTTCTTCGGCACCAACCAGTTGTCGCAGTTCATGGACCAAACCAACCCGCTTTCGGAAATCACGCACAAGCGCCGTATTTCCGCACTGGGTCCTGGCGGTCTGTCGCGCGACCGTGCCGGTTTCGAAGTGCGTGACGTGCACTATACGCACTATGGCCGTTTGTGCACGATTGAGACCCCTGAAGGTCCTAACATCGGTCTGATTTCCTCACTCTGCGTGTTCGCAAAGATCAACAACTTGGGCTTCATCGAGACACCTTATCGCGAGGTGAAAGACGGCGTTGTCGACTTTAAGAAGGCGCCTGTTTATCTGACCGCCGAACTTGAGGAAGACAAGATTATCGCCCAGGCCACTACGCCTGTCGACGATGATGGCCGTTTCATCGACAAGGAAATCAAGGCACGTTATATCGCTGACTATCCTATCGTTGCTCCCGAGGAAATCAACCTGATGGATGTGGGTCCCAACCAGATTGCCTCCATCGCTGCTTCGTTGATTCCGTTCTTGGAGCACGACGACGCCAACCGTGCCTTGATGGGTTCGAACATGATGCGTCAGGCTGTACCTTTGATGAATCCCGAAAGTCCTATCGTGGGCACTGGTATCGAACGCTCTGTTGCCAAGGATTCGCGCGTTCTTATCACTGCCGAAGGCGATGGCGAAGTTATCTTCGTTGATTCCAAGAAGATTACGATCAGGTATAACCGCACGGATGAGCAACGTCTGGTCAGTTTCGACGACGATGTGAAGACCTATTACCTTACTAAATATGCGCGTACCAACCAAAACACGAGCATCAACATCAAGCCTATCGTGCGCCGTGGCGACCATGTGACTTTCGGCCAAATCCTGACCGAGGGTTATGCCACGCAGAATGGCGATTTGGCTTTGGGCCGTAACCTGAAAGTGGCTTTCATGCCTTGGAAGGGTTACAACTACGAGGACGCCATCGTGATTTCGGAACGCATCGTGAAGGAAGACCTGTTCACTTCCATCCACATCGAGGAGTTCACTCTTGAGGTGCGCGACACGAAGCGCGGTTTGGAAGAACTGACCAACGACATCCCGAACGTGAGTACAGATGCCACCAAGGACTTGGACGAGCACGGTATCATCCGTGTGGGTGCCGAGGTCAAGGAGGGCGATATTCTTGTCGGTAAGATCACGCCTAAGGGCGAATCGGATCCGACTCCCGAGGAGAAACTGCTCCGCGCCATCTTCGGCGACAAGGCTGGCGACGTGAAGAACGCTTCGTTGAAGGCTGGCCCTTCGATGAAGGGAGTGGTCATTGGCAAGCGTTTGTTCTCGCGTCTGCAAAAGGATCGCAAGGCCCGCGCCAAGGACAAGGAGGACATCGCCAAGATTGACGCCAATTGTAACAAGGAACTGGCTGCCCTGAAGGACGTTCTGATTGAAAAGCTGATGACGCTGCTGAACGGCAAGGTTTCGGCAGGTGTGCAGAACAACTTCAAGGAAGTGCTGATTCCCAAGAAAGCCAAGTTCGCGGCCAAAGCCCTTTACGACATCGATTATCTCACCGTCAACCGCACGAAGTGGACTTCTGAGGACAAGGTGAACAAGATGATAGGTGCCATCATTGACAACTATACTGTCAAGTATAAGGAAATCGAGGGTAAGTACAACCGCGAGAAGTACGTGGCCAGCGTGGGCGACGAGTTGCCGAACGGCATCGTGCAGATGGCTAAGGTCTATGTGGCCAAGAAACGTAAGTTGATGATTGGCGACAAGATGGCCGGTCGTCACGGCAACAAGGGTATCGTCTCCAAGATTGTCCGTGCCGAAGATATGCCTTTCCTCGCCGATGGCACTCCTGTCGACATCGTGCTAAACCCTTTGGGCGTGCCTTCGCGTATGAACTTGGGTCAAATTTACGAGACCGTTTTGGGTTGGGCGGGTCACGAACTGGGTTTGAAGTTCGCCACCCCGATCTTCGACGGTGCCACCTTGGAAGAAATCAACGGCTACATGCGCAAGGCCGGTCTGCCCGACAATGGCCGTATGCAGCTGTATGACGGTGAAACGGGTGAGCCTTTCGACCAACCCGCCACCGTTGGCTACATCTACATGCTGAAGTTGCACCACATGGTTGACGACAAGATGCACGCCCGTTCCATCGGACCATACTCCCTGATCACGCAGCAGCCTTTGGGCGGTAAGGCCCAATTTGGGGGCCAACGTTTCGGTGAAATGGAAGTCTGGGCACTCGAAGCCTTCGGAGCCAGCAATGTGCTTCAGGAAATCCTGACCGTGAAGTCCGACGACGTCAACGGCCGTGCCAAGGCTTACGAGGCCATTGTGAAGGGCGACAACATGCCTGTACCGGGCATCCCCGAGTCGTTCAACGTGTTGATCCACGAGCTCCGTGGACTGGGCCTTGAGATTACTTTCAAGGATAAGGATGGTAAAGTCTTGAATTGAAAAAGCTTGTAAAAAATCAGAAATATGGCAACTAATAATAACGTAAACAGCAATTTTGCTAGCATTACTGTGAGTTTGGCTTCGCCGGAATCCATCCTTGCCCGTTCGCACGGCGAGGTGCTGAAACCCGAGACCATCAACTACCGCACCTACAAGCCCGAACGCGACGGTTTGTTCTGCGAGAGGATTTTCGGCCCTGTGAAGGACTGGGAGTGCCATTGCGGTAAATACAAGCGCATCCGTTATAAGAACATCATCTGCGACCACTGCGGTGTTGAGGTGACCGAGAAGAAAGTCCGCCGTGAGCGCATGGGCCACATCTCTTTGGTGGTGCCCGTCGCCCACATTTGGTATTTCCGCTCGCTGCCCAACAAGATTGGCGCCTTGCTCGGCATCCCGACCAAGAAACTTGATGCCATCATCTATTACGAACGTTACATCGTGATACAAGGCGGTATCTTGGAAGGCCGTGAAATCCCGAACGACGCCGAAGGCCGCAAGGTGACCAGATACGAATTCCTGAGCGAGGAGGAATACCTCGACCTGATGGAGATGGTTCCAATCGAGAACCAGTACCTGCCTGACGACGACCCGAACAAGTTCGTCGCCAAGATGGGCGCCGATGCCCTTTTCGACCTGTTGTCGCGCCTCAACATCGATGAGGAAGCCAACCGTCTGCGTGCCGAAGCCAACGAGGTGAAGGCCCAACAGCGCAAGCAGGACTTGCTGAAGCGCTTGCAGGTGTTTGAGGCTTTCCGTGAGGCTAACAACCATATCGAAAACCGTCCCGAATGGATGATTGTGAAAGTGGTGCCGGTGATTCCGCCGGAGCTCCGCCCGCTTGTCCCGTTGGATGGCGGCCGCTTCGCCACCTCCGACCTGAACGACCTCTATCGCCGTGTCATCATCCGCAACAACCGTCTGAAGCGTCTGATTGAAATCAACGCCCCTGACGTCATCATGCGTAACGAGAAACGTATGTTGCAGGAAGCCGTCGACTCGTTGTTCGACAACTCACGCAAGTCGAGTGCGGTGAAGACCGACTCGAACCGTCCGCTGAAGTCGTTGAGCGACAGCCTGAAAGGTAAGCAAGGTCGTTTCCGTCAGAACCTGCTCGGTAAGCGTGTCGACTACTCTGGTCGTTCCGTTATCGTGGTCGGTCCCGACTTGAACATGAACGAGTGCGGTTTGCCTAAGGACATGGCCGCCGAACTGTTCAAGCCATTCGTGATTCGCAAACTCATCGAGCGTGGCATCGTCAAGACCGTGAAATCGGCCAAGAAGATTGTCGACCGCAAGGATCCCGTCGTATGGGACATCCTCGAAAACATCCTGAAGGGTCACCCGATTCTGCTGAACCGTGCTCCTACGCTGCACCGTCTGGGCATCCAGGCTTTCCAGCCGAAGCTCATCGAAGGTAAAGCCATCCGTCTGCACCCGTTGGTGTGTACGGCTTTCAATGCCGACTTCGACGGTGACCAGATGGCCGTCCACGTACCGCTGGGTAATGCTGCTGTGCTGGAAGCCCAGATTTTGATGCTGGCTTCACACAATATCCTGAATCCTTCTAATGGTGCGCCTATCACGCTGCCTTCGCAAGACATGGTTCTGGGTTTGTACTATATCACCAAGCCTCGTAAGAGCACGCCTGACCATCCCGTGAAGGGCGAAGGCATGTCGTTCTATTCACCGGAAGAGGTCATCATCGCCCATAATGAGGGACGTGCCGATATGCACGCTGTCATTAAGGTGAGGGTGAACGTCCGCGAGGACGACAAGCTCGTCAAGAAGCTGGTGGAGACCACCGTAGGTCGTGTCATCTTTAACCAGGTCGTTCCTGATGACTATGGCTTCATCAACGAGCTGCTGACCAAGAAGTCGCTCCGTTCCATCGTGGGCGACATGGTGCGAATGGAAGGCACTGCCGTTACCACCAAGTTCCTTGACGATATCAAGAACATGGGTTACTATCAAGCCTATAAGGGCGGCTTGTCCTTCAATTTGGGTAACGTTCTGGTGCCGCAGATGAAGGGCAACCTCATCAACGAGGCCAATGCACAAGCATCGCAAATCCGTGAATACGAGAAGATGGGCTTCATGGGCCCGAATGAGCGTTACAACCAGATCGTTGACCTTTGGACCGACGTCAACGCCAAACTCACCCAAGAGGTGATGAAGGTGTTGTCGACCGACGACCAGGGCTTCAATCCTGTGTATATGATGCTTCACTCTGGTGCTCGTGGTTCCGAGGCTCAGGTGTCGCAATTGTGCGGCATGAGAGGTCTGATGGCCAAGCCTATGAAGGCTGGCTCGGGCGGCTCTGAAATCATCGAGAACCCGATTCTTTCCAACTTCCAGGAAGGTCTGTCGGTGTTGGAGTACTTCATCTCCACGCACGGTGCCCGTAAGGGTCTGGCCGATACCGCTCTGAAGACCGCTGACGCTGGTTACTTGACCCGTCGTCTGGTCGATGTGGCGCACGATGTCATCATCACTGAGAAGGACTGCGGCACGCTTCGTGGCATGACCATTTCGCGTGGTGAGGAAATCAAGGAACCTGGCAAGCACTCCTTGTTATATGACCGTATCCTTGGCCGTGTGGCTTTGCATGATGTGTTCCATCCCCAAACGGGCGAACTCATCGCCGCCAGCGGTCAGGAAATTAATGAGACCCTTGCCGAGGCTATTGACGAGTCGCCGTTGGAGAGCGTCGATATCCGTTCCGTGTTGACTTGCGAGTCGAAGCGTGGCGTGTGCGCCAACTGCTATGGCCGTAACCTGTCGTCGAGCAAGCTGGTGCAGAAAGGTGAGGCTGTGGGCGTCATCGCTGCACAGTCCATCGGTGAGCCTGGCACCCAGCTGACCCTACGAACCTTCCACCAAGGTGGTAAGGCTTCGAAGGGTTTGGTGGCCAATAGCACCGAAGCCAAGTACGACGGCTATCTCGAAATCGACGAACTCCGTTCCGTGGAGGTCGACAAGGAAGGCGACAGCTATCAAATCGTTATCGGTCGCTCGGCTGAATTGAAGCTGCACGACAACAATACCGACGTCGTTCTGATGACGACCAACATCCCTTATGGTGCCAAGTTGTTCTTCAAGGCTGGCGATCAGGTGAAAAAGGGAGACAAGATTTGCGAATGGGATCCCTACAATGCGACGATTATCTCCGAGCATAGCGGTAAGGTGCGCTTCCAGAACGTTATCGAAGGCGTGACCTACCGTAACGAGACCATCGCTGAGACGGGCTTCAACGAGCGCGTCATCATTGAGGGTAGGAGAGGTGCCAAGAATCCGCTCATCGACATCGTTGATGAAAACGGCGAGACCATCGTTTCCTATGACTTGCCTGTGGACGCTCACGTCGTCGTCGAAGAAGGCGATGCGATTGCCGCTGGCGACCAGTTGGTGCGTATCCCGCGTAACGTTTCGGGCGGTGGCGATATCACGGGCGGTCTGCCGCGTGTGCAAGAGCTGTTCGAGGCCCGTAACTCCATCGACCCCGCTGTGGTTTCCGAAATCGACGGTATCGTCCATCTTGAGAAGAAGTTGAAGCGCGGCAACCGTGAGGTCGTCGTGACGGCCAAGACGGGCGAGGAGAAACGTTACCTCATCCCGACTTCGAAGCAGATTTTGGCTCAGGAGAACGACTTCGTGAAGGCGGGTCAACCGCTTTCGGAAGGTGTCATCACGCCTGCCAGCATCTTGGCCATCATGGGCCCGATGAAGGTGCAGGAATATATCGTCAACGAGGCACAGAGCGTGTACCGTCAGCAAGGTGTGGTCATCAACGACAAGCATTTTGAGGTCATCGTGCGTCAGATGATGCGTAAGGTTGAAATCATCGACCCGGGCGACACCCGCTTCCTGCAAGGCGAGTTGGTAAACAAACTGACTTTCCAGGCGGAGAATGACGACATTTACGGTAAGTTCTTCGTTGAGGACAAGGGTGCTTCCGAGAAGCTGCAGGCGGGCGAAATCGTCTCTGCCATGAAGTTGCGTGAGGAAGAATCTGCGCTGAAGCGTAAGGACTTGGCGTTGCCCACCGTGCGCCCGGCGCGTCCGGCCACGGCTACCCAGGTGCTGCAAGGTATCACCCGCGCTGCTTTGGCTACCGACAGCTTCATCTCGGCTGCCTCCTTCCAGGAGACTACCAAGGTGCTGACCAACGCTGCCATCGCCGCCAAGAGCGACTTCCTGCTTGGCATGAAGGAGAATGTGATTGTCGGTCACAAGATTCCTGCCGGAACGGGTCTGCGCGAATACGAGGACTTGATTGTGGGTTCCCGCGACGAATACGAGGAGCTGCAAGAAAAGGCCGGTAATAATGAGTAAAAACAACATTATGGGGACGGCCAACGGGTTGTCCCCATTTTTTATATGTAAACACTATGGACAACAATCAGAAAAACCAATTGAATATCGAAATCAGTGATGAAGTGGCCGAGGGCACATATTCCAATCTGGCCATCATCACCCACTCGCCCAATGAGTTCTTAGTCGACTTTGCCCAAATGATGCCAGGCACGCCCAAGGCCAAGGTGCGTTCGAGAGTCATCTTGAACCCCGTGAACGCCAAGCGTCTGTATAAGGCTTTGGCCGACAACATCGCGAAATACGAGCAACAGTTTGGCACCATCCAGGACTTGGGCAGCAATGTCGCCCAATTCCCGATGGGAACGCCTACGGCACAAGCTTGAGTGTCGGTAGATTATATTTGTTATCGTGAAAAATGCACCGGATTTGGTGCATTTTTTGTTGAGATTGGTCTTGCAAATTCCATTATCAAACGAGAAATGACGGTATAATGGACAAAATTAGGCTGTTTATGAGTCGATGCTTTCAAGTGGACAAGAATTAGGCTGATAATTGTCGTTGGATTTGCGCGTAAGGGGAAGTGTTTTTTCTATCTTCGTCCCGCCAACCGAAGCGGAGGCGGGCTCTTCTGGGGACAACCCGCCAAGGAATAGGTTGGCCAGACACGACGAAAGAAGTGCGCAAGGGTGACCCGCAAAGGCCACCCTTCATTTGGCGGACTGCCATGCCTTGCCCTCAAAGGCGCTATTCTCCTATGGCGCATACTCAAGCATGGAAGTATCCGTCTATCAGCTTCTTCTTCCGTCCGACAGACAATCCGTTGTGGTTCCGCAACTTGTTCTTCAAGTCAGAGAACTGGCCGTCGAGCGTGTTAGTGGTGTGTTGGGTATGCCAAGCTTCTTCTAGTGCTCGAACAGGAATAGGCGCGGCAGGTTGTTGCGCAGGCTTCTGTAAGCGCTTCTCAAGGGCTTGTGGGTGTAGAAGGTCATGCACGCTGAGGCCGCGTGTCGCAATCTCGGCCATCCCTGACACATACCCTTCCGCGGTCTCGCTCTTCACGTACTTCTTCAACAGCACCATTCCATCCATGCTGTTCTTGAACACCATCACGCCGAACTTCCGCCCGAAGTATGTGGTGTCCATCACTATGTTGGTCAAGGGTGAGAACTCATTCGAGCGGCTTGGACACACCTTGTCCAGACACCTTTGTGTCGTCTTCGTCGAGCACCCGTACTTCCTGGCCAACTGCTCGTAGGTCTGCTTGTCTTCGAGGTACTCGGTGAAAATGGCTTGGGAATTCCGTCTCTCCGCTTCAAGGAATTGCTTCCCGCAAGCATGGCATTTGTACAACAGCAGCCCGTTTACCATGTCGTTTCTCTTCGTGATTGGGCTGCCACGGTGTATACACTTTTTTGTTCATAACCTTTGAGCGCCCCTCAACACCTGTTATTACAACGCTTCCCGAAAATCTCAGCCTAATTTTTGTCCATTAGCCCGAAAGTGTCCAGTTTTTCGGGTACTCCAAGGAGACGCAAGATCGCTTTATATCAATATGATATTTAATCAGCTGTCTTCTCTTTTGTTTGTTCTTTTTAGTTCGTCCAAGGGCGATATTTATTGAAGGCAAAGATAGAAAAAAATCAATAAGGAATGTGTGCAAAAATCTCGAAGGCAAATAATATGGGTCTTTGGCCTAAATTTCGCCAAGTTCCCAAATGAAATCGTGCCAAGTTCCCAAATAGGGATGAAAAACCTTGCATAATTGGTTCATATATAGTATTTTTGCAGCGAAATTCAGATAAAGTAATAAACCACGAATTGCTGACAAAATGTTGGCTGCCGGATTGAGAAGAAAAGGTGCGGTCCTTATAGAAGGGCTCAAATGGTGTGGAAAAACGACCACCGCTGAACAGCAAGCCACAAGTATCTTGTATATGGCAGATCCAATGAGGAAGCAACAAAACCTTCAAGCCGCCAAAATCAATGTTGGGCAACTCCTTGCTGGCGATACGCCGCGACTTATCGATGAGTGGCAGATTGCGCGCATCGTTGTGGGACAGTGTCCGATTTGAGGTGGATCATCGTAACGGTTTTGGGCATTTCATTCTCACAGGAAGTAGTGTGCCTCCTAAAGTTGACGAGATATTTCATTCAGGCACAGGACGTTTTGCTAAATTGAAGATGCGAACGATGTCGCTTTATGAGTCTGGGGATTCGACGGGTGCGGTCAGCTTGTCAGACTTGTTCGCTGCAGAGCGAAAGCCCATGGAAGGCAATAGCATTATTGATATTAATCGTTTGGCCTATCTGATATGCCGTGGGGGATGGCCTGGCGCATTGGACTTGGAAGAAGAGGACGCGCTTGCACAAGCCTACGACTATTATGATGTGGTGTGCGACAGCGATGTATCTCGTGCCGATGAAGTGCAACGCGATCCGCAAAAGGTACGCTTGCTCATGCGCTCTTATGCTCGTCATCAAGGCACAATGGCTGCCATAGGTACCATACTTGCCGATTTGAAAGCCAACGAAGCTAGCAGTTTGTCGGACAACACGGTTTACGATTACATCAAGGCGCTCAAAAAAATTTTTGTCATTGAAGACATGGCCGCATGGAATCCCAACCTCCGAAGCAAGACAGGTATGAAATCTCCATCTTTCATGATGGTTTTGACGGGAATAGGCGATTTCCCCTACCAACGAGATGATGGTGTTTTCGTGGTACCTATCGGATGTCTGAAGGCATAACAATTTGGGCGAGATCCAACAGAATCTCGCCCAAATTCTTGTCTTGTTCTGAAAAATCAAAACGTCTCGGGAACTTTCTCCGCTCCAGCATCGGCCTCGAAATAAGGTCGTTTCTCGAAGCCGAACAGTTTGGCGATCAAACTGCTTGGGAAGCGGCGGACGCTTTGGTTGTAGGCTTTGGCGGCTTCGTTGAAGCGCCCGCGCTCGGTCAGGATGCGTCTCTCGCAGCCTGCCAGCTGGGCTTGCAGGGTGAGGTATTTGTCGCTGGCTTTCAGGTCGGGGTAGTTCTCCACGGCCACGAGGAGACGATTCATCGATTGGCCCAAAGCCTGTTGCGTGGCGTTGAAGTCCTGCAAGTCGCTCTCGGTGTATTTCTCCATGTTGACCGCAGTTGAAGCGGCTTTGGCACGGGCTTCGGTCACGGCGAGGATGGTCCCTTGCTCGTACTCAGCGTAGTTCTTTACGAGTGCGACGAGGTTGGGCACCAAGTCGGCGCGACGCTGGCAGACGTTCTCCACCTGGCTCCAAGCCTTGGTGACGGCCTCTTGCTGCCTGACCAAACGGTTGTAAGTGGTCGTCCCCCATATGAGGAGGACGGCCACGATACTCAGGATGGCAATCCAAGTTTTCTTCATGATCAGATGAATTCCAGCTTGTCTTGTGTGGTGTTCTTCTCGCAGTAGTGGCAATGCAACTTGATGTTGCCCTCTGCGTCCTTAATGACCGTAAACTTGGTCGGCACGTCGTGCTCCTTGTTGGTCACGCAGTTGGGATTGAAGCATTTCACGATGTTCTCGAGGCGGTCGGGAATGGTCACGGTTTGCTTCCTGACGACCTCGAAATCCTTGATTTCGATGATGGAAGCCGTCGGGGCCACCAAGGCAATCTTGTTCACGTCCTCGGGCGCGAAGTATTTGTCGGAGACTTTGATGAAGCCTTTCTTGCCGTATTTCTTGCTCTCGACGTTGGTGCCGAAATACACGGGGTTGCTGACTCTTTCCAAGCCTAGGATCTTGACGACTTGGAAGACTTTGTCGGCGGGGATATGGTCGATGACGGTGCCGTTCTCAATGGCGGACACGACTAATTCTTTTCTCTTTTCCATAATGTTTGATTTTATTATTTTAGACCTAAAATTGACGCGATGAGTGCCTGACGGGCATAGACGCCGTTT
Source organism: Bacteroidales bacterium (assembly GCA_017460915.1). GTDB lineage: Bacteria > Bacteroidota > Bacteroidia > Bacteroidales > F082 > Limimorpha. The sequence goes on from JAFUAA010000027.1 coordinate 40,056, forward strand.
TGGGCTTGCTGGAAGTAGTAAGCCTTTGGGTTGGCGTCCACATCCACGTGGATTTCGTTGACGCGCGGCAGCGGGTGCAATACACGGCAGTTGGGCTTCGAAGCGTCGAGCATGGCATTGCGCAGCACGTAGGAGTTCTTCACCTTCTCGTATTCCTCAGGGTCGGGGAAGCGCTCGCGTTGGATGCGGGTCATGTAGATGATGTCGGAGTGGGGGATAGCGTCCTCCAGCTCGGTGTACTGATGGTATTCGAGGTTGCGGTCCTTGATGTGCTGCTTGACGACGCTCGGCAGCTTCAGCTCGACGGGCGAGACGAGGTTGAACTTTGCGTTGAAGTTGCACATGGCCTCGACGAGGCTGTGGACGGTGCGGCCGTATTTCAGGTCGCCGACGAGCGTGATTTCAAGGTTTTCGAGCGTGCCTTGCGTCTTTCGGATGCTGTAGAGGTCGAGCATGCACTGCGTGGGGTGCTGGTTGGCACCGTCGCCGGCGTTGATGACAGGCACTTTCGACACTTCGGAGGCGAAGCGGGCCGAGCCTTCGATGGGGTTGCGCATGACGATGAGGTCGGCATAGCTGGCCACCATCGTGATGGTGTCGGCCAGCGATTCGCCTTTCTGGATGCTGGTGCCCGAGGTGCTGCTGAAGCCAATGACGTTGCCGCCCAACAGTTGGATGGCGGTCTCGAAGCTCAGGCGCGTGCGGGTGGAGGGCTCGAAGAACAGCGAGGCAATGATGCGGCCGTTCAATAGGTTCTGGTGAGGATTCTTCTCGAAATCCTCAGCGATGTCTAAGACATGGCAGATTTCCTCAGGCGTGTAGTCGCTGATGGAAATCAGGCTGCGGTTTTTCAGTGAAATGGACATATTCTTAGCGTTTTTAGATTGTTGTTACGACAAAAAAAATGACGGCCAACAATGTGACCGTCAAATAAATAGCGATTGTTGCTGGAATCCGAGGATTCCGTTCTTGAACTCAATTCCGATGGCGTTACAAAGTTTCTCATCGGACTGCAAAAATAGGAAAGTTTTTTGAACAGAATTGCTTTTTCGGAAAAAAGTTTTTTTCAGGAACGCTTGTTTTTGGAAATCTGGTTTCTACAGCATCAGCAGTTTCGAGCGTTCCTTCAAGGCTGTGACGGGCAAGACGCCGAGGGCGTATATGAAGGAGATGGAGGGCTGAGGATGCGTTGATTGCATTTTTTGTCGGTTTTTGTCTTGTTTTTTAGCCCGATTTACTATTTTTGCGCAAAATAAACAAGAGCAAAAACTATGTTAGAACAAGTACTAAGACAGTTGTTTATCAAGTCGTTCATGACTTTATATGGTCAGGAGCCTCCTGTCCAGCAAGTGAATTTCCAGAAGACACGCCCTGAGTTTGAGGGCGACATGACCATCGTGGTGTTTCCCTTCGTGAAATTGGCGGGCCGCAATCCCGAGCAGTTGGCCAACGAAATGGGTGCCGAGATGATCAAGGAATCGGACATGATTGCCAAGTTCACCGTTGTAAAAGGTTTTCTTAACTTGTTGATTTCCGACAGGTTCTGGATGGATTTCTTCAAGGCGAACCACGAAAACCGCGCGTTTGGCCGCAAGCCTGTCGAGGGCAAGGCCGTGGTCGTCGAGTATTCGTCGCCCAACACGAACAAACCTTTGCATTTGGGCCATATCCGCAACAACCTCCTCGGCTGGAGCGTTTCGGAGATTATGAAGGCCAATGGCAAGAACGTGGTGCGCGTTAATTTGGTGAACGACAGGGGTATCCATATCTGCAAGAGCATGTTGGCCTGGCAGAAATGGGGCAATGGATGCACGCCCGAGTCGACGGGCAAGAAAGGCGACCATCTCATTGGCGACTTCTATGTGCTGTTCGACAAGAAATACAAAGAGGAAGTAAAATCCCTGTTGCCAGAGAATTACGCCGCTCTGAGCGAGAAAGAACAAGAAGAAGCCAAGGCCAAGGCCGAAGCCGATGCACCGCTGATGCAAGAAGCCCGCGAGATGCTACGCAAATGGGAAGCCAACGACCCCGAAGTGCGTCACCTTTGGGAGACGATGAACCAATGGGTGTATGACGGCTTCGATGTGACTTACAATCGTTTAGGTGTGGCCTTCGAGAAGATTTACTACGAATCACATACCTATCTCTTGGGCAAGGAATTGGTGCAGGAAGGCCTCGAAAAAGGCGTGCTTTACCGCCGCGATGACAACTCTGTGTGGTGTGACCTCCGCGATGAGGGCTTGGATGAAAAGCTCCTTTTGCGCCGTGACGGAACTTCAGTCTATATGACCCAAGACCTCGGTACGGCTCAACTGCGCGTGAAGGAATATGACCCAGAGAAATTGATTTATGTCGTTGGTAATGAGCAGATTTACCACTTCGATGTGCTAAAGCGCGTGTTGGTGCGCCTCGGTCGCGAATGGGGCAATGATATCGAGCACCTTTCCTACGGCATGGTCGAACTGCCTAACGGCAAGATGAAGTCTCGCGAGGGCACCGTGGTCGATGCTGACGACCTCATGGACGAGATGGTGGCCACGGCAAAAGGCGTCTCCGAAGAACTCGGAAAGGCTAAAGACCTTTCGCCGGAAGAAGCTGACAAACTGTATCATACCATCGGTCTGGGCGCCTTGAAGTACTTTATATTAAAGGTGGACCCGAAGAAGACGATGCTTTTCAATCCAGAGGAGTCCATCGACTTCAACGGCAACACGGGACCGTTTGTGCAATACACCCACGCCCGTATCTGCTCCGTTTTGCGCAAGGCGGAAGAACAAGGCATCAAGCTGGAGAGTGAAATGAAAATCAGTGACTTGCAGCCGAAGGAGAAGGAAATCATTGTGATGATGTACGGCTGGCCGATGGTCTTGAACCAAGCCGCTGAGAACCGCAGTCCCGCTATGGTGGCCAATTTCATCTTCGACCTCGCCAAGGAGTTCAACCAGTTCTACCAGGAGTGCAACATCTTGAAAGAGGCTGATGCCGACCGCCGTATGTTCCGCTTGCAGGTGTGCGACATGGTGGCGGCCTTGCTGCGCAATGCGTCTGAATTGCTGGGCATTGGAATGCCGGAAAGAATGTGATGTTGTAGAGACGCAATGATTGCGTCTCAAAATTGGTAATGAACAAAATATGAGACGAATATAAAGCGTTTCTACAAATTGGACGAAATGAACGTTTTCTACATACCTAACGCCGAAGAGGGCCTAACGACTCTCCCCGAGGACGAATCGAAGCACTGCGTCAAGGTGCTGCGGATGACCGAGGGCGAGCGTTTTTGCGTGACCAACGGCGAAGGCTTTCTCTTTGACGCTGAGCTGGTTGAGGCTTTGCCCAAACGGGCGACGGTCAACCTGACCAACAAGCGCGAAGGCTACGACCATTGGGGCTTCAACCTCGAAATCGCCATCGCTCCGACCAAGCTCAACGAGCGCACGGAGTGGTTTCTGGAAAAGGCCACGGAAATCGGCATCGACAAGGTGCGGCTCTTCACTTCGTATCATTCCGAGCGCCGCGCCGCCAATGTGGAGCGTTTCCAGAAGGTGATGGTGGCGGCGATGAAGCAAAGCATCAAGTCGCGGCTGCCGAAGGTGGAGGATTTGGTATCGTTCGAAAAACTGGTAAAGCAACCCTTTGACGGACAGAAGTTTATCGCCTGGATTGACGATGACGTGAAAGACTGCCTCTGCGACTTATATAAAAAAGGTGAAAACGTGTTGGTGCTCATCGGTCCCGAGGGCGATTTCAGTCCCGAGGAGGTGGCCTTGGCCAAGGAATACGGTTTCGTGCCGTGCAGTTTGGGCGAGGCGCGTCTGCGCACCGAAACGGCGGCGCTCGTGGCTTGTCACACCGTACAACTAATCAATCAAATGAAATGAGGAAATTGTTGATAATCATATTGTTGTCGGTTTCCTTTACGGCTTCGGCACAGCAACTCAACATCGCTTTGCTGAAATACCGTGGGGGAGGGGACTGGTACGGCAACCCGACTTCGTTGCCCAATCTTGTGCGCTTCTGCAACCAGGAAATCGGGACGGACATCAACCCCAATGTGCCCACCGTGGATCCGTCGAGTCCGGATTTGTTCAACTATCCCTACGTCTATATGACGGGGCACGGCAATGTGGTTTTCGATGCCGCCGAGGCGCAAAACTTGCGCAGTTATATGCTGGCGGGCGGTTTCCTCCACATCGACGACAACTACGGCATCCGCCAATACATTGAGCCGCAGATGAAAAAGGTGTTTCCCGAGCTGGATTTTGTGGAGCTACCTTATACGCACGAAATTTTCAAGGCACCGTATTCATTCCCGAACGGCTTGCCGAAAATCCACGAACATGACAACAAGCCGCCCCAACTTTTCGCCTTGATTTATGAAGGCCGAATCGTGTGCATCTTCACCTACGAATGTGACCTCGGCGACGGTTGGGAAGACCAGCGTGTGCACCACGACTCGCAGGAAACCCGCGAGAAAGCCCTGAAAATGGGCGCGAACATCTTACGATACGTCTTTACTAAATAAGCCCTGAAGGGGCGACCAAAATTCAACGGGGTGATTTCAAACCCCCACCAAACAGAACAACAAAACAACACTGATATGGAACAAGAAGAAAAAAAGAGATGTCTCTATTGCGGCGAACCCATCATCGGGCGCGTGGACAAGAAATTCTGCTGCGACTCGTGCCGCAACAGCTATAATTACGAAAAGACCCACAAGCAAGTCAATGTGGTGCGAAAAATCAACGGCATCCTGGCCCGCAACCGCAACATTCTTGAGGAGCTGAATCCCAACGGAAAAGGCTTTGCCAGTCGACAGCAACTGAAAGAGAAAGGCTTTGATTTCAAGTACTTTACGAGCATTTATACGACCAAGGCGGGTGCAGTCTACCATTATGTTTACGAACAAGGTTATGTGCCGAAGGAGAGCAATCCCGACCAATTCCTTCTGGTGAAAAACGTGGACGATAATTCAAAATAACATACCATGAAAAAGCTATTGTTTGCAATGTTGCTTGCCGTGGCCGTGACCAGCGTGCAAGCCAAACCCGTCGACGTGGCAACGGCCAAGTCGTTGGGTGTCAAGTTTATGAACACGAACACGGAAATCAAGTCGGCTGTGGCAGAGCTGACCTACACCGCCATGGCTGACAACGGCCAGGCGGCATTCTATGTCTTTGGCATTCAGCCCAAAGGCTTCGTCATTGTTTCGGCTGACGACCGCGCCAAACCCATCTTGGGTTATTCCACCGAGAGCAACTTCACCGCCCAACTTCCTGATGGCCTGATGACTTTCTTCGACAACTACAAGGCAGGTTTCAGCCAGATGTTCGCCAACAACGACGAGCGTACTGCCGAAGCGGTCGCCGATTGGGAATGTCTTGCCGCAACGGGCAGACTTTCCAGTGCGAGAACCAATCGTAGTGTTGGACCTTTGCTGGCTTCGGTTTGGAACCAGACAGACCTTTACAACAACATGGCGCCAGAAGACCCTTCGTCGGTTTTCAGCGGTCACTGCAAGTCGGGCTGCGTGGCCAACACGATGAGCCAGCTGATGCGCTATTGGGAATGGCCGCGTCATGGTGAGGGCTCGCATGGCTATTATGCCGACACCTATTATGGCGAGTACGGCTGGCAGGAGGCCAATTTTGCCGATGCCACCTACCGTTTCGAGCTGATGCCCGATTTCCTCGATTTCGCCAGTCCACAAGGCGAGGTGGATGCCACGGCTTTGCTGGAATATCATGCTGGCGTGGGTGTGGACATGATGTATGGCCCCAATGCCAGCGGTGCCTATTCCCAGAACGTCCTGGATGCTTTTCGTGACTATTTCAGGTATTCGCCCGACATGTACCTCACGGCCTTGGATTATTATGGTTTGGACGAGTGGGATGATATGTTGCGCGCCAACCTTGATGCAGGCATGCCTTTCTATTATGCTTCTTCGGGACCTGACGGCGGTCATGCCTATGTGTTGGACGGCTATGAGGATTTCGATATGTTCCACCTGAACTGGGGCTGGGCGGGCTTCGACAATGGCTATTTCAGCATTGATGGTTTTTATCTTACCTACTATTCTTTTCCATGGGAACATGTCGCGTTGTTCAATTTGCATCCCATTGATGTATATTATGATGCACCCAAGGCGGTGGAGAACCTGAAGGCCTCGGTTGGGATGGAAAACCACGTTGATCTGACTTTCAATCCCGTTTATGAGACCCGTGGCGGCCAGCCTTTGACTGAGATTGAGGCCATCTATATCATGCGCGATGGCGAGGTGATTGATTCCTTGCTGGGTGTGTCGAACCCGCAGGTGGGTTATCTTGATGAGATAAGCAAAAGCGGTACCTATTATTATACGGTGTATGCCGTCAACGAGGCAGGCATGAGCATGGTGGCGCGCGACACCGTGATGATTGGCAGCACTTGTGATGTTCGTTTCGAACTGGACGACATTGGCTGCAATGGATGGGACATGTCGTTTATCGCCGTTCTTGATGAAGACGGCAAGGTCTCTCAGCGTGTTGGTCTTATGGAAGGTTGTTCGGCCTCGATTACCGTGCCAGTGCCTAACGGCCAAACTGCGACATTCTTCTGGACTTATGACAACACCTGCTATTCTCACGGCAGCCTTTCGGAAGTGTCATACGAAATCTACGATTGGAACGACAACTTGATTGTGGCCTCAAATGGCTATCCTCAAGTTGGGGAAATTGTTGAATATCAAATAGATTGTGAGATGGACTGCCGTCCGGTTGACAAGTTGGAAGGTGTTTATGAGTGGCATGTGAATGGTGAATTTGGCGCTTTGCTGACTTGGGACTGGGATGGCAATGAGAGCGAGTTTCAGCAGTATCTCATTGCTCGCGACGGTGTCGTGGTCGGTCAGATAACCGATCCAGCACAAAAATCGTACTTTGACGTTTGTGAGACTGTCGGGCAGATGCACTATTCCGTGATTGTCGTTTATTGGCGTGAAGAAGGCGAGATTTGTCAGTCCGAGCCAGTCAACATCACCGTTGAAGTCACTTCGGTTGCGGAGCATTGGGCAGGACCAGCGCTTTACCCCAACCCTGCGTCTGACAGCTTTGCCGTTGAAGGCAATGTAAAGGAAATCAAGGTGTTTGATGCACTTGGGCAGATGATTTACCAAGGCGAAACCAACACCGTTGAGGTGCGCGATTGGAACAATGGCGTGTATTTCGTCCGTATCGTGGATGAAAACGACACCATTTCAATAGAGAAATTCGTCAAGCAGTAACGACGACCTTTTCGTATGCCTCAAAGATTTGCAGTCCGATGTTTTGGGCTGCAAATGTTTTTATGGCATAGTCGCGAATTGCCTCGTGGTCGTATTCTTGGCAATGGTCGAGCATATAGTTCATTTCTTGCAACAAGGCTTCCTCGTCGCCTTGCGGGATGAGGATGCCGCGCTCGGGCGAGACGATTTCAGCAATGCCACCTACGGCAGTACTCAGCACGGGCACGCCCGAGGCAAAGGCTTCCACGATGACGCAAGGCAGGTTCTCGAAGTTGGAGAACAACACAAAGAAATCGGCTTTTTGGTAGGCTTCGGCTACCTCGGCAGAGATCTTCTTGCCGTGGAAAATGACACAATCCGAAAGATTGTGCTCCTTGACAAATGCCTTAAATTCAGGAACTTCATAGTCATGGATGACGTGCAGTTCGAAGTCATTGCGTTGTTGTTTCAGCCTTTCGATGGTGCGCAAAATGCCGCTGAAGTTCTTGGCTTCGTCGCGTAAGGTGGAGATGTGGAGCATGCGTTTTTTCTGTTCCGTTTTGGCTTCGCCTAAACGGAACATATCCGTATTCACCAAATTGTAAATCACCTGAAAACGGTTACGGATGCCATGTCCTTCCATGCAATGCTGCAAATCGAGGCTGACGGGCGTGATGAGCGAGGCGTTGTTGGCAATCCTGACGATTTTCTTCTTCAGCCGCCCGACCAAAACGTCCTTGTTCTGTGGCTGATAGATGGTCCAATGCTCGGTGAGGACATATTTGTAGCCGTAAAGTTTTTTCCACAACAACGCCACTTGACCGAGCGGATAAGCCACATGCAAGTGAATCAAATCCGGCTCAAAAAAATGCTTCTTGATGTATTTCAAGCCTACTTGATACATCCGCAGCATCTTCAGTTTGCGCACGGCGTTGTTTTTCGGCGGACGGACATAAATCTGCACATGAGTATGGTGTGCCCCTTGAATCTCCTTAATTTCAAAGGATTGAGTCATGTTTTTGCCGTCGCAAACGGAGAGGACGACGGAATGGCTCGCCTCGGGCAGTGCGTCAATCATTCGGACGCAGAAGTTACCTAAAGTGGGGTCGTCGGGGGTGGGGAACCAGCTCAGTAGGTGCAGGATGTTCATTTTCAGTTGTCAGTTGTTCAGTTGTCAGTTGTAGGGCTGTCACACCGTGGCATCCGCTTCGGTTGTTTATGTCGGGGATTGAAATCGCCCGATGTATTATTGTCGCCCTTACAGGGCTTTGCTTGTCGTCGCTTTGCGTCATTGCGAGGAGGAACGACGAGCAATCCAGTGTTATTCAATTCTGTGTGTCTTAATCTCGATTTCAAAGTATTTGTGTGGTGTTTCGTAAGGAACCAGCTTGTGCGTAGGAAAATCCTCGGGCAGATAAACGGCGCACAAAGTATTGGAAACATGATAGATATGATTGTGTTTCTCGGCAGGTGCACCGTCAAGGATGGCACCCATCACGTCCCAACGGATGGTCTCGGGGTCGAGGCCGTAGTCGTGCCAAACGATGATGCTTCGCTCGCCTTTCAACAGTTTGAAGGCGGTCTCCGTGTCCTTCCTCACGCTCTCATAGTGGTGGTCGCCGTCGATGAAGACCATGTCGTATTTCCCGAAATGAGGTCCGAAATCGAAGGTCTGGGAATCGCCGTAAAGTTGCTCGACATTGTCCAAATCCTTGCTGAAGAAACTGTGCAAATCGGCGTATAACTGGTTGTTGGTCAGTTTGATGATATCTTCTTTCGGCAGATTGAAGGTGACGCAATGTTGCGCCACATCTGCTAAATTGGCTACGCTCTCACCGCGCCAAGTGCCGATTTCGAAGTAGTCTTGTACTTCGTAGCGTTTGGCCAACGCCCTCAAAAGCGCAATGTCGATGGGCATCGTGGCTCCCGAAAGGTAGGCGTAGGGTTTGGCGATTTCATTGAAATCGGGGAACAACTCATTGATTTCCAGAAGGGGAAGTCCGTCGGCGAGGCCATATTTCTGGATGACCTCTTCCTTGTTGCTGTTTTCGTCTTGCAGGACGAGGTTGAGCAAATAGGGATGCCTGACGATGCGCCCGATGGCTTTGGTGAGTTTCTGTATCTTATTCATTTTCTGTGTTTTGTTTCGTGAATTGTTGCTTCATTTCCGCCACATAGTCGGTGATTTCCTTTTTCGTCAGCAGGAAGTCCTTGCCCTTGAAATGCGATTCTTTCAGGAAGAAAACGAACAGGAAAGCGGCGTTGATGGTGTAGGAAATGGCTGAGGTGACGGCGGCTCCCGTGATGCCGAAGCGCGGTATCAGCGTGAAGCCGAAGATGCAGGTGGCGGCTAATCCGCAAAGGGCGGCAAAGGTGTTCATTTGGTAGCGCCCGATGCCAGAGTAGTAATGCCCGAGAATCAGGAAGATGCAGTAGAACAGGATGCCAGGCGCGAGGATGCGGATGGTCGGAGCCATGGCGCTGAAGTCCTGACCGAAGATGAAGACATACACCTGCGGCGGCAGCAAGGCCAGCACGATGACGGCCAAAGCCGAGACGACGAGGCAGATTTTGCTGAGGTCAAGGGTCAGTTTTTGGGCATATTCGCGGTCTTCGGCGTTGGCGATGCGGGCATATTGCACCAAGGCGATGCTGCTGCTGATGATCCAGATGGCCTCGGCGAGGGAGACGGAGTTGGAGAACACGCCCACGCTGCCTCGGTCCATGAAGCGGTCGAGGAGATAATACCCCAAGCGCAGGTTGAAGAACTGCACGAAATGGCCGGTTTGATTGAGGAAACCGTACCTGAAGAGGTCCTTCAGCACGGCGTTGTAGGCCTTGTCCTTGTCGAGGAACATGTTGGCGTATTCTTTGCGTAACATCCAGATTCCCAGCATGAAAGTGCCGAAGTAGGCCACATAAAGCCCGAGGACATAGCCGTAGATGTCGCGTTTCTTCAGCAGCAGGTAATACGCCGCGAGGGTGGCTATCATCAGCACGGGCTGGAGCAGGGTGTTGTAGTTGGCTTTCTTGATTTCCTCCTTGCCGACCAAAAACCTGAAATTGATACTGCTGAGCGAGGAAATGAACGACAAAACGGCCACATGGACGACCAAGTCGGGCTCAAGTTTGGGGTAGAACACTTGGATGCCGAAGCCCATCACCACGGCGACCAGTCCCGACCAAAGCACCGAGGCGACCCAAATCTTCTTGAACGAATGGTGCGGGGCGAGGAAGACGATGCTCTCGCCGCAGACGATGTCGGAGAAAATCAGGACGAAGCTGATGGTGGCCAACAGCAGGGCCTGGGTGCCTTTCCCTTCGTCGCCCAGCACCTGCGAGATGAGGATGGCGATGAAGAAGTTGATGGCCGCCGCCAAAATCTTCGTTCCAAAGGTATTTAGGATTTTCTTGAACACGGTGGTGTATGTTTGAAAATTATGTTTATAAAACAATCCACTCTCCGTTGGAACGGCCACCTTTTCTGGCGATCAGTCCCATGTCTCTTAATACTTGCAAATCACGTTGAATGGTCATTCTGGCAACACCCATCATTTGCGACAAATCAAAGGTTGTCACAAGTCTGTCTTCCTTAATCATTTCTATGATATTTAGTTGGCGTTTTGATAGTTCCTTTGTAACATCCTTAATGTTGTTTTCTGTTTCATTATATTGATTTTCAGTGGTTTGTTTTGTAACATCTTTTGTGTAGTCTTTTATTTTAAGCAGGAGTCTTACTTGAAGCAAATCGGGTTGCTCGGTCAAGATGGGGCGCTCCCAATGTTCATCTTGCCAAACTTTTAGGATGGACGGAAAACCCGAGCTGATGTTTTCACCTAAGCCAATCATTCGAAGCATGGTTTGGATATGTTGATTGCGGGCTTTCGATTTACCACCTGCATAAATCCGCTCCAATGGCAATTTTAGTAGACCAGGATTGGTAAACACTAAGCCATCATCCAACTTTTCCACTTTTAGGATACCATTAATCATAAAGTCGGCATGGATGACACTGTTTGTAAAAGCCTCGCGAACCGCCTTGTGCAGGGGTGTATCGTCTTTGCGCTGCATTCCTTCCAGCTTGACTGGTCGAGGTAAGTCTTGGGTCAAACGTGGTGTGACCATCCGAATGAAATTGTATAGGTTGTTTTCCCAAGTCCCGTCATAAGTGAGGCGGTCGGAATAGCGCTCGTCACCTTCGAGGTTTGATTTGTCGATGTAATCCATGCGGAGATTGCTAAACCTCTCTCGGATAGCAAGACCTTTGCCGAACATTAGCAAACCAGCCATCGTTAACCCTTCTTTTTGTTGTCGTCGGTCAACATAATAGCCACCCAATTGACGGAGAAATTCTTTATTGTCGAGGTCGTTCCAAATATGTTCGGGGTTTTCTGTCTGAAAACGGCGGCGATAGCGCTCGATAGTGGGAATATCAATGTCATCCATTGTGTAATACTCAATGGGCAATTCATCGTTGCTTTCTTCGTTGGCATCGCGAAACATCAACCTTAATTCGACGTCGGAGCAATGGTAGTCGCCCTCATGGTTGCGCTTGTAGGTGCCTGTCATCCAGTTGTTGTTGATATATACTGGGCGTAAATTGTAGCGTGCTTGTGGAATCTTTATGCTGATAACATCTTTACCATCAATTCTAATGATTTCAATGTCTTCGTCACGAAGCAGGTTTACATTTGTCTTTTCCTTGTTGTTCAGCATGTTCCATAAATCACGTCGCATTTTTTCTGCATCTTGCACGCCTGCAATGGTAAACCGTTTAGTGCGGTCTTGCTCTTTCAAATTCTCAATTATGCCAAGGAGTATGGTGCCTCCATAGGTGTTGGCAAAAGCGGAATAAGATTCCCATAGCGAATTGGGTAGCTTGTTTTCCGCTTTTTTGCATCCCAATGAGATGCGCTCGCCTTGTTGCAGTAAAGCCTTGATGGTGTCTTCTTTCATTCTTTACGGTCTGAGAATTGCATTCAGACCACAAAAATACACATTTTCCCTCAATGGTACAAAAAAAGTCGTTCTCCGCATCCATGTTGTGGGTGTTGAGAGCGACTCGTTTGTTACGGTTTGGCAAAATCCATAATGGCATCCCATAAGCGTAAACTGCAACAAAATTCCATTTCCGCGAAATGTTTGCAGGGTTAAGCCCCGAAGGGGCGACAGCAAATAGGCGGGGGTGTGAACCCTCGCCTAGAGAAACGTCGTTCCGTTATCATTGAGCCCCGAAGGGGCGACAGAAAATCATCTCACCACCATGAACCGAGTATATCCAACTCGGCCGTCCTCGAATTCTACTTTCAGGAGGTAAGTCCCTTGCGAAAGCCCATCAAGATGCCAGGTCATAGTGTCGTTGTGGACTTCCTGGCAGCCCCTTTGGGTGCCTAGTAGGTCAAACAAAGTGACGGCCTTCATCATCGGGGCTTCAATGGTGATATACGCATTGGCCGGATTGGGATAAATCTTCACTTGCGGTTCGTTCCAGTCTTCGACATCCCAGCCGCTGAATTCCACATGAATTGAATGGTTGCCGTTGACGTTTCGGAAAGTGCGGGATTCCAAAGGACCTTCGTCCACGCCATCCACGATGACCTTACTCACCACGCACCCGTTGTCGGGGATGATGGCAAAAGTCTTGTCCTCGCCTGGCTCCACAATGATTTCACCCTCGGGCGAGATGGTGCCATTGGCACTTGCCGAGGCGGTGATGGTGTAGAACAGCCCTTGCGAGAACACCGCTACAAGTGTCCTGTTGCGTTCTACAGTAAACGTATAATGGTTGTCGGAGGAAACCACGGCTCCATTCTCCGTCCAACTCACGAAGGTGTAGGTCGGGTTGGCAATGGCAATCAAGGTGCAGGAAGTCCCTTCTTCATGGGTGCCGGCACCGATGACCGCGCCTGCGCTCGAAGGATCCAAACTCACCGTGACCGCGTAATTATTGACAATCTTGGCAAAATGCGCCACATAGACAGCGTTGCCGGTTACCGAGAAACTGAAGATGGCCTCGGTTGAAACCGTGCTTCCGTCCCGTGTCCATTCGATGAACTCGTAGCCCACAGCAGCAATGGCGTTTAACGTACAGTCGTCTCCCAACTCGTAAGTGCCCCCACCCGAAACCGAGCCGCCCTCAATGGGTTCGGCCGTTGCGGTGATGGTGGCCTGGTTGGCGTTTTGCGTGAAGTGCGCCACGTATGTGTTACTCTGAATAACGATGAAGCTATAGCTTGGTTCGGTTGAAACCACAAGGCCGTTTCTTGTCCAATGCTCGAACACGAAGCCCGAGCTGGGCATGGCACTCAATATGCAGGTGCTTCCTTGCGTGTAGGTTCCTGCGCCCGAGATTGTACCTCCGTTGGAAGGTTCGGCAATGGCAGTGATGGTGTAATCGCTAGTACCATTGTCTGAAGCCTCAATGTTTACATAATCAATCTCCCAAGAAGGAGCTTCAATTGCATTGCTTGTGTAAACAAAGGCAAGGTAGAAAGTGTTGGATGTAATTTCGATATTTGCACGACCAGATTCCACCCATTCATAGTTGCCAGTTGAAAAACTGAAGGCATTGGTGATGTCAACCCATGAGTAATTGTTGGGTGTTCCAACACCATTATAATTTGTGGAAACTAACACCTGAAGGTCAGGGCCTTCAAACTTTTTTGCTGTACGAAACTCAACAAACACATCTGAAAAACCTGTTTTGTTGATAGCAGGGCTGATTAACCAATCTTCATTTGGGTTGTATGTTTGATTGGCGTAACCATTCATGTTGGCATAGGTTATCCCTTGATATGATCCCTGATGCCAACTTTGATTACCAAGCACATCGTAGGTTGTGAATACGCCAAGATTATCATTAAATTCTTCAGATAACAAAACTGTTATATTTTCTGTTGTTGCATTAGCGGTTGGAAAGTTTCCGCCATTTTTATAGTTGATGTCTGCACCGCTATTGGTGTATGGGAAAATGGCAAAATGATATGTTGTGTTGCTGTTCAAACCACTAAAAGTTACAGTCTGCACACCATAGTTAACGTTTTTTGCCAATGCACCATCTGGAATGGGTATGCCGTCAATAGGGACGGAAATGCTGCCAACCGAGCCAATCACCAAGTATTTATTAGGGAGTTGACCTCCAGTGGCATCATTCCATGTCAAAGTAATACTTAGTCCATTAACCGTTGCTGTAAAATTGTCGGGATAATTAGTGGGTTCAGGAGCAGGTTGGGCATTGCCTTCGGCTTTGAAATAATAGATAGGAGCGGACACATTAGACGACTCCTTATAACAACTGAACAATGGCGAAGTATTGTTGTAACGCATATAACATTGCTCTATGCCACCGTTGCTAACAGGAATCAACCCTCCAGCATTACCGTCAGTAATAGTCCAGCGACCACCATCGTCAAATGTGCTTTGGATGCGAAGATAATTGCCGCCACCTGGAGCATAGAGATAGCCATTGTTAAGCGGATCAAAAATAGTCCAAGCACCAGTTGAACCGCCAAGGGTAAACTCATATGGTGCATCTTGTTGTAAAGGGTCGGTTGCTATAGTTGTAGTTATGATGCCGCCAATATTGTCAATAGTGATTGCATGACGATTATTGCTTTTCTGGTAACCCATTGCATAGGCTTGGCTGTTTTCGTCAAGTCCAACGAGAATGTATTGTGCTCCTGCTTCAAGTTGAGAAGCTGAAGTAACCATGGTATATGTGGTCTGAGCAAAGCCATTTGAGGCAATTAACAAACCAAACAATAAAGCAAGAAAGAATACTACTTTTTTCATTTTTGTTTTTGTATTTGTTTTAGATTATTCCGCCTCACAAACCACCCTAACGCTCTGTCCATAGTATCGGAAATCGGTTTGGATGGACGAGAGGCTGGCGTTGTTGAAACCCAAAAGGTTGGCGTAGGAGGCGTTGCTGCAATAATAGCCGTTAGTCCCAGTGCCGCTTACCGAGGCTCCGGCACGGCTGCCTGCGGCGGGCAGAAACACGGCACCAGCGGCTTCCAGGTTGCTCCAAGTGGAGGACGAAATGACGTTGTCGCTGTAGGAGGCACTGTTGCTGTTGGCGTTGCTCAAGGTGTGGGTGCTTGCGCTCCAGTTGTCGGGCAGGACGATGAGGCCGTTTTTGCCTGCCACTTCCGCTTTGGCGTAGCGCAGGCCCGAGGCCGTGTTGCGGCTTTGCAGCAGATAGTTCCATTCGTCTTTGGTCAAGGTGCGCCACACTCGCGTTTGGTTGCCGCCGTTGCTGATGGCGTTCACACCCCAGTCGGCCAAGCCCGTCTGGTCAAACAGATTGGCCGTGGCCGATCCGTAAGCCATATAGTCGTTGTAGTTTTGGCTCGTTGAATAGGGTTGGTAGCAGGCCGCTCCGTGGGAGAAATCGCTCGTGCCCCAACCGAAGAGGTCAATCCAACCGCTGTTGCTTTGCGAGATGTTGGCATTGTCGTTGCCGATGTAGTCATACTGGTGGTTGGCAAAACGCCAAGTGTTCGTCGAGGCTTGGTATTGTAGGTTGCCTTTCGAGAAATACACTTTCTGGCTGGCACTTACCGAAAACTGGCCGCTCATGATACCCTCGGGAGGCTCGTTGCCATTGCCGCCATTATTGCCACCACCATTGCCATTGCCGCTTGAAGTGACCAAAGTCTCCACGAAGCGTACTGCAGCGTCTTTCAAAGGCTCAAAGTCACTGCCCAAAGAGGTTGTGCAATCCAACACCAGCATAATCAATGCACTGCTCCTTTCTTCGGTGACTTCGCTGGAGCTGCCTGGCACAAACTCGGTTTCGTGCTGCCAATTCATGGTTGTTTGTTTCCACAATTGGAGTCGGTCGATGTCGGATTGTGAAATGGCCATGTTGTTAGGATAAGTCAGGTTGACGAACTCAAACCAATAATAGGCTCCCGTTTGCGATACGGAGGTCATGCTATGTGCCCCGTCTGCAAAGCCGTGATAGCTGATGTTTTCCAATCTGCGAACATCAGCCCCTCTCTTGTAAGTGGCTTCGATGTATTTGGAGGAATTGCCAGCCGAAGAAGGATTGTCGAAGGTGAAACGAATGGTTTGACCTTCATCATAGCCTCCGGGTATTTTCAGCTTCAGGTTCACGGTTGTCGTTGACGAGTGTAACGCCTCGGCGATTTCTCTGAAACGTTGTAGTGCTTCGGCCATATTGGTCACTTCAAAGACATTGCTTGGGCTGCTGGCAAGCATTCTCAGGGTGGTGCTGAACTCGTTCATGTCAAAGTCATTGCCTCGCAATCCGATGGTATAAGCGTTCACTTCTTGGCCGTGGATGCGTTCGCTCATGATTTTGTAATTTAGCGCAGCACGATAGGCGGAAGTGCTGCCATAACCTTCGGGGTTCAATTCGCTATTGCTGATCGACACGTTGTCGTTGCCGTCAGTGAAGGTCACCATGGCCACTTTGGTCAGTTTTGGTGGTTCGGGATAGGCTTGCAATTGTTTTAGGGCGGTATAGTCGGCATAATACAATCCTGTCCCGAGGCCGGGTTGTAGATTTCCAATAAAAGCGTTAAAAGTGGGTTTCGTCGAACTGTTCAGCAAACTGATGTCCTTTTGGTACAGTTGTTCGTTGAACCCAATGATGCCGAGGTACATGCCTTCTTCGGTCGGCACGGTCGGGGTGGAACCGCCGCCGCCGTTGCCACCGCCGTTTTCACCTCCCTCGTTGTTCCCACCATTGTTGGGGTCGTCAGGTTTCTTGCATCCGGCGGCACAAACGACCGCCACCATTAGCATTAAGGCTGCTACGGCCTTCATGAGTTTTTGCATATCTTTTGAGTTTTAAAGTGATTCGTCTTGCTTTTTGTTGGCCGACTCCTTTGCCAACCGATGCAACCCTCATTAAAACACAAAAGAAAAAGCGCGGGAGTCTAAAACTATTGCTTATCCCACCGCTTAGGCTCTCGCATTGCCCATCTATCGAGGATAAACAACGCCGATGCCCACGCTTCGAATATACCGTATAAAGTATACACGAAACAATGTACGTCGAACATTGTCTTACCGTGCGATAGATTCTGAGTTTGCGAGATTCAAAGCGGTCGCAGATAAAACGTCAGTTCAACGTCTTTCCATTATGTCTGTCGTCCAAAAGGATGGATGACGGGGCAAAAATAGTAAGTTTTTGGATAGGTTGTGTGGTTTTTGGTGGAAAATTTTTGGGAAAACTATCGGTTTCAACCTGTAATTTTGGAATTATGTTTACTTTTGCCCAAAAATAAGAGCGTAGTCATGACAGCAATGGAAATGAATGCGGAGCTTTTCCGCGATTTGAGCGTCATCGCTGAGGATGAAGGGCTGATGAAGAAGGCCGTGAAGGCTTTGAGAAGAATTGCCGCCCAAAAACGAGCGATGGACGAGACGGAATATATTATGTCTTCCCCGAGGATGGTTGAGATTCTCCGTGAGGGTGACGAAGAAATCGCCAAGGGAGATTTTCACACCATAGCCATTGAAGACTTATGGAAGTAGTTTTGTTAAAACAAGCCAGAGAAGACCGAGACTATTGGATTAGTACGGGTAACAAGCGCATTATGCAGCGCATCACTGATTTGTTGAACGACATCCAAGAGCATCCTTTTACGGGTTTGGGGAAACCTGAGCCATTGAAAGGAGAGGCCGGGAAATGGAGCCGACGTATCACCGACGAACATCGTATGATTTATTCTATCAATAGTGGGCGCATTTATATTTATGTGTTCTCATTGCGGTATCATTACGCAAAGTAGTTCAAGTAGCTTTCCAAATCCGCCCGCTGCAGCTGTCGCTCTCAGCTCCTGTCACCGAAGCGAGCACATTCGTTTTGCCTTCCAAGCGGCGCAGACCGAGGAAAGCGAAAATCAGGGCTTCCTTGTAGTCGATGATTTGCTTGTCGGGGACGACCACCTCATGTTTGGTGCGGGCTTGCAGCCGTTCGATGAGGAACTTGTTCCTCGCACCGCCGCCCGTGACGAGAATCTTCCTTTTCGGCAACCAACTGATGGCCAAGGCAATCTGTAGGGCGATATGCTCGGTGAATGTCGCCAACATGTCAGGTACGGAGAGGGCACCTGAGCTTGTCGAAGGCTCCGTAACTAATAGGTCTTTCTGGTAAGTTTCAAAATACTCGCGCCCCATGGATTTTGGCGGCAGTTGCAGGAAAAACGGACTGTTGTTCAGTTTTTTCAGCAAGTCCATGTCGATTTTGCCGCTTCGGGCGAGGTCGCCGTCACGATCAAAATCCAGTCCTTTGAGTTGGGCGAGATAGTTGAGGGCTTGGTTGGCGATGCAGATGTCGTAGGCGATGCGCTTGCCGTCCTCGTCGTAGGAGACGTTGGCGATGCCACCGATGTTGAGGCAAATCTCGTAGTCGCTGAAAAGCAATTGGTCGCCGATGGGCACCAACGGCGCGCCTTGACCGCCTTTGCCGACATCTTCGCTGCGGAAGTCGTTGACGACAGTGAAACCGCAAGCCTTGGCCAAGGCTTGTCCGTCGCCGATTTGCAAGGTGTAGTGCTCCTCGGGCTTGTGGAAAACGGTGTGTCCGTGCGAGGCCACGAAATCGGGCGTGACCTTGTGCTTTTGCGCAAAGGCCAGCACTTGTTCGCCAAGGTATTGGCCGTAGGCTTTGTCCAAATCCCCTAATTCATCTGGTTGCTTGAAGTAGGCTTCTGCAAGTTGCTTTTTCCATGTGTCGGGATAGGGAAAGGTCTCGGCTTCAAGGATTTGGAAGCGGTATTCCTCGTTTTCCTTGGTGAATCGGACGAGGGCGATGTCCAGCCCGTCTAACGAGCTGCCCGACATGAGGCCTATGGCGGTGGTTTCTTTCATGGCGTTTATTCATTTTTCAACAGGAATGAGGCTTTCTCATCAAACTGTCATTGTGGACTCGATCCGCAATCTCCTGAACGCAAGGGTAATCCTTCTTGTTCAGGAGATGGCGGACGTTCCTCCGCCATGACGCTTAAAGGAGTAAGTGTCGCATTCCCAGTCTCGTGTCATAATAACGGTAACACTTTCTCCAACTGTATGCCTCTCGAGCCTTTTACCAAAATCGTTTTTCCGTCAATAGAGTGATTTTCAATGTATTGGCGCAAATCCTGAACCTTTTCGAAAGTATTCCAATCGGGATTTTCGTTGCAGGCGCTGAAGTTCGTCCCGACCAAAAAAGCCTTGCGGTAATTCAGTTCCTTCATTAAATTAAGGATGGCGCGGTGCTCTTTTTCGGAGTCTTGACCCAACTCGCGCATGTCGCCTAATATTAATAGGTGTCGCTCGCCGCAGATGTTGGCGAAGTTACGCAAGGCGGCTTGCATCGAAGTAGGGTTGGCGTTGTAGGCATCCATGATGATGCGATTCTTCTCGGTTTCAATTACTTGCGAGCGGCTGTTGGTGGGTGTGTAGGTTTCCAAGGCTTCAACGATTTCGTCCTCGTCAACCTTGAAATATTGTCCCACGGCGATGGCGGCAGCCACGTTCTCGAAGTTGTAGCTGCCCACCAAGTGGGTTTGTACCAACCGTTTCTTCCATTTCACGCTAAGATAAGGGTTGCACGAACATGGCGTCACAGGATAGTCGGCACCGCAATGGCAGCCATAGCTGATGCGCGACTGCTCTTGCGAGCGTTCCCAAAGGATGTCGTTGGCGCGGTTGACGAAAACGGCTTTCCCCTTGGCCTTGATGAAGCGGTACAGTTCCGTCTTGGTGTTGATGACGCCTTCAAAGCTGCCAAAACCCTCCAAATGCGCTTTGCCGACGTTGGTGATGAGGCCAAAATCAGGCTCGGCAATTTGGCACAAGGTGTCGATTTCGCCCGGATGGTTGGCACCCATTTCCACCACCGCCATCTCGGTCTCGGGCTTGATACACAGCAAAGTGAGCGGCACGCCGATGTGGTTGTTGAGATTACCTATCGTGTGGATGAGCTTGTATTTCTGCGCCAGTACCGCCGAGACGAGTTCCTTGGTGGTCGTCTTGCCGTTGGTGCCCGTGATGCTGAGCACGGTGGCTTTCATCTGCTTGCGGTGGTGGTTGGCCAACTCCTGCAAGGCTTTCAGCGAGTTTTCAACCTTGACGATACGTGGATGCTTAGGCAAGTCTTGGCGGTCGGCGACGACGAGGCTGGCCACGCCTGCTTCGGCCACTTGCAGGGCGAAGTCGTTGGCGTCGAAGTTTTCGCCTTTAAGGGCGAAAAAGACGGCATCCTGCTCGATTTTGCGGCTGTCGGTCGAGACCTTGTAGGCCTTGGCAAATGCCTGATATATTGTTTCTATGGTGCTCATCTATGTATTGTTAATAAAAGAAGCCGCCTGAACAGGTCAAACGGCTTCAAGGTCATGAAAAACAAATTCTTATTTTGCGAATGAGCTGCCCACCTTGTTCATCGCGCAGCGGAAGCCGATGGTTGAGGCGGATTGGTTCTGGTTGAGGTAGCGGCGCGTGCCGGGACTCAAGTAGTAGGGGCCGTCGGCCCATGAGCCGCCTTTATACACTCTTGATTCGTCGCTGATGAGTGTAGTGCCAGGGGTGTCGTTGGTAGCCGTTTCGTACATCTCTTTGGTGAAGATGCTTTGGTCGTCTTGTGGGTCGCTCCAGCGGTTGCGGATGGCCGACATGTAGTCACCGTCGTCGTAGTTGGAGTTGAAGCTGGTGCGGTAGTTTTGACGTTGAGCGGCTTCTTCTTGAGGGATGGGTTCTCTACGGATGCGACCGAGGGAGTCTTTCTGGAGCAGGAAGCCTTCATCGTCGACGGCCTTACGGGTGAACACGTTACCACGGAAGGGGCTGTAGTCGGCCACGTCTTCGAAGGTCAAGGGACGATAGACATCTTGGCACCATTCGGCCACGTTGCCAGCCATATTATACAGGCCGTAGTCGTTGGGCCAGTAGGAACCGACGGGGGCGGGCAGGGCGGCACCATCGTTCAAGTGGCCGGCAACACCCATATAGTCACCAGGGCCTCTCTTGAAGTTGGCCATGAAGCTGCCGTAGTATCTTTTGTTGTCGGTGCGCAGTCCGTCGCCGTTCCAAGGATACACTTTGCGTTCGCTGACGATTTCGTTGTTGGTGTTACCCACCAAACCGACTGCTGCATATTCCCATTCGGCTTCTGTAGGCAGACGATAGGAGGGCAGCAGGATACCGTCGTCCATGCGGACGTTGCGCATGCCGTCGCCGCCTTTCGAGAGGTCTTTCTTGCCGTTCTTCACCTTACCCGTGTATTGGCCAGCGAGGTAAGCGTCGGTGTTGAAGTTCTCTTCGTCTTGTTGGGTCGGGTCCCAATCGAGGACGCCGGCTTCGACGAGCATCAACTCATTGACGCGGTCGGTACGCCAGGCGCAATAGTCGTTGGCTTGCACCCAAGTCACACCCACCACGGGATAGTCGTTGTAAGACGGATGGCGGAAGTAAATCTCAACCATGGGCTCGTTGTACGACAAACGGTCGCGCCAAACCAAGGTGTCGGGGGCGGCGTTGCGTACCACTTGAGGATAGTTTTGGCCATACACGCGGTTGAGCCAGTAGACATATTCGCGATAGTCCACGTTGCTGACTTCGGTGCGGTCCATCAAGAAAGAAGGAACCGTCACCTTGCGTGGTGAGTTGTCCCACGAATAAGTCAAATTGTCGGTGGTGGCACCCATTACGAAAGTGCCCCCTTCGATGGCAATCAAGCCAGGACCAACCTCTTGGTCGTTGACCTCGGTGACTTCAAAGCCTCCGTTGTTGGCGTCATTGTAAGCCCAACCCGTGGTGCGCGAAGATTTCTTGGAGCAGGAAACGGTGAGCATTCCTGCCAAAACGATGATGGCTAATGTTTTGAATCCTTGTTTTCTATACATTGTCGTTCAAATTTGTTATCTAATAACTCGCACAAAATGCATTTATTGTGTGCCTCTCGTACTTTTTTCAAAAAAATCAGGCAAATGTACGGTCTTTTTTTCAATTATTCGACAGTTTTGGAAAAAAAACTTTTTTTGAGCAAAAAAATCCATTTTGCAATAAAAAAGTCGTATTTTCGTTTCCTTTATGGTAGACCATTAATAGGTTTGTCGTGATTTTATAATAAACTGATTATCAATAAATAAGATTTACAATGCGCAATAGGATATTCTCAATTATGGCTCTGCCGATGCTGGTTTTGGCGCTTTTTGACCCGTTTTCCACTTCCGGACAAACGACGCAAAGTTACCCTCTCCAGTTGCAATGGAACGGTGTAGGGAGCTATAGGCTTGATGGCGACACCTTATATCATATACATTTGGAATCCGCTGATTACGAAGGTCCGATGCCTGTGTTGTGGCAGTCGTTCCCAATCTATGACGATGCGGTGAAGGCTAAGGCGGAGTTGCACAACGTGAAAACGGCTTTGCTCAGCAATGAGGAACTGAAACTGGCTCGGAATTATCAATATGTTGCTGATTTTGAGGTTGATGCAAGGCCGCTTCGCTCGCGCGACGAAGCCTTGCTTTCGGTCAAAATCGTGCCTTTCCGCCAAAATGGAGGACAGTATGAGAAGCTGCTTTCCGCCACGCTTTCGGTGACTTTGACTCCTGATTTGTCGGGCCAAAAAGCCAAAACGACCTATGCGCACGAGTCGGCGATGAACAATGGCAATTGGTATAAGATAGGTTTGTCCGAAACGGGAGTCTACAAGCTGACGGCTTCCGATTTGGCCAACTTGGGCATCGACCTCGCGGGGCTAGATCCGCGTCAGATTCGCATTTATCACAATGGCGGTGGCGTGTTGCCCGAGTTGAATGCCGAGGAACGCTACGACGACTTGGTTGAAATCCCAATCTACGTCAGCGGCGAAGCCGATGGCAAATTCGACAATAGCGACTACATTTTGTTTTACGGACGAGGCCCGGTGACATGGAAACTGGAGCCGAACAGAGTGGCTTACAGGCACAACCAGAACCCTTATGACGATTATGCTTATGCTTTTGTGGTGACAGGCAAAGGCACAGGCAAACGCATCAGCGAGATGACTGGACCTTCATCGGGAGCAGAAGTCGTTGTGACGGAGTTCCTTGACTATCAGGTCCATGAGCTGGATGAGTATAACCTGTTCCATGTTGGCCGCACTTATTATGGCGACAAGATGAGCTTCAATGCCTCGGCAAATTTCGATTTCGACTTCCCGAACGTGGTGAAAACCAAGCCTTGTTGGGTGAAAACGGAGTTGGTAGGCCGCAATTTCTCCCCTGCTTCTTTCGATGTGTTGGTCGACAACGTTCAAAAAGCCAATTATAGCATCCATATGACGACCTCGGCTTCGGATATGCCGTATGGATATGTTGTGGGTGATTGGGTGAGCGCCAATCCGACCAACGATATGATTCGCGTCACGCTGAAGCATAATGCCTCGGGAAACGGCTCCACTTCAGACGGTTATGTGGATTACATCCTTGTCAATGCCTGGCGCCAGCTGAAATTCACTGGAGACCAGATGATTTTCCGTAATCCGGATGTTTCCATTAATAATAAGGTGTGCGAATATCGTCTTTCGAATGCCTCGCAGCAGGTTCAGGTGTGGAACGTCAGCGACCCGGTGGCGCCTTCCATCGTAAAGGGGCAGTTGAGTGGCACTACCTTGAGTTTCAAGGTCAATGGCGACCGAGAGAATGAGTTCGTGGCTTTCAACGGCAACACGTATTGCACGGCAAAGGCTTTTGGGCAGATCGACAACCAGAACCTGCACGGCATTCGTGATGTGGATTTTGTCATCCTCACTTACGAAGGCTTCACTTCCGCCGCCGAACGCCTGATGGCACTCCACAACCGCATCGACCCTGACCTGAACGTCCATATCACCACGCCAGAGAAGATTTACAACGAGTTTTCATGCGGTGCCAAGGACGTTAGCGCCATCCGCGACTTCTGCCGGATGCTCTATCTCGACAGCAACGCGGGTCATAGGATCAAATATCTTTTGCTTTTAGGCGACTGCTCCTATGACTACAAGAATCGTACGGGTGTAGTCGATTTCGTGCCTTCATACGAGACGGTGTCTTCGCTTGACATGCGGTTCACCTTCGTGACCGACGACTATTTCGGCTTCATGGACGAGAACGAGGGCAACATTGCTGCATCGCTGGCTGACATTGGCATTGGACGTTTTGTGGTCTCCACCGAGGAGCAAGCTAACCAGGTGGTGGACAAAATTGAACGCTATGTGGTGAAAGACGAAACCACGATGCGCCCTTGGCGCAACACGGTCACTTTTTTCTCCGACGACGAGATATCGCACAATTTCGTGAACACAACCGAAAGTTTGGCGGATGTCGTGAAGGAATATAGTGACAACGCTGTGGTGGTCGACAAGATATATCTGGATGCCTATCCGCAAGTTAGTGCCCCTGGCGGCGAGATAGCCCCTGAGGTGAACGCGGCCATCAACAGCCGAATGGAAAAAGGCACCTTGGTGCTCAACTATATCGGCCATGGTGGCGAAGTGCAGCTGGCGACGGAGAAAATCATGCAACGGAAAGACGTCGACTCTTGGCGCAACGCCCCGATGTATCCCCTGATGATTACCGGCACCTGCGAGTTCAGTCGTTACGATGACCACTTGCGCACAGCCTTGGGCGAGTACGCATTCCTCAACCCCTACGGCGGCATGATTGCCATGTTCACCACTTCAAGAGTGACCTATGGGGGTGATAATAAAAATTTCAACAGGGGTGTTTATTACAATCTGTTCCGCATTGTAGGTGGCGAGTATTACCGATTGGGTGATGTCTATCGTATGGCCAAGACCACTGGGAACGATGTAGAGAAACGGTATGTCTTCTTCGGTGACCCGGCTTTGCGTTTGGTTTATCCCAAATGGAAGGTGGAAACGCTGAGCATCAATGGGAACTATCCGGGCTATGACTTGGACTCCATTCCGCTTACCGACACCACTTGGCAGACGTTCCCCATCTATCACGACACCATTGGAGCTTTGCAACCAGTTGAAATCGAAGGTGTTGTAAAGGATTTGAATGGCAATGTGGCCTCTGGTTTCAATGGTGTGGTGCACGTCATCGTTTACGACAAGGAAGCCGAGCTTTCGACCTTGGGGTCAAGTGACGCGAATGGAATAAAGATTCCCTACAAGCTCCGCAACAGCGTGATTTTCAATGGTAAGACCGAAGTCAAAAACGGGCATTTCTCGATTGGCTTCATCGTGCCGCGCGACATTTCCTATCGGTTCGGCCAAGGGTTAATCAACTATTATGCCACAGACTACGACATCGATGCCAACGGAAGCTGCGATTCGTTCATCATCGGCGGATTCTACGACGAGGCCGTTGAGGACCAGAAACCGCCCGAGGTGCGCCTCTTCATCGACGACACGCTTTTCGTGAACGGCGGCATCACGGGCGAGAACCCCATACTGCTGGCTTATGTTGAGGACGAGAGCGGCATCAACACGACGGGTGCTGGCATCGGGCACGACATCATGGCTACCTTGACGGGTGGCACGCGAGCCGCCTATTGCCTCAACGACTATTTCGCCTCCGAACTGGGCGAGCCTGGCCGAGGCACCATCACCTACAAAATGCTGAACCTTCCCGACGGCGACTATACGCTCACTCTGAAGGTGTGGGACATCTACAACAACTCGGGCACCGCCACCATCGACTTCACCGTCATCAACAGCGGCGGGATGCATATCGAGAACGCCTTCAATGCACCCAACCCCGTCACCAACGAGACGCATTTCGTGTTTGACCACAACCAAGTGGGCAACAACGTGAAAGTTGACATTTATATCTACGACATCATGGGGCGTTGGGTGACAACGCTCTCCGAAACGGTGGCGGGCACCTCGACGCGCGTCGCGCCCATCCGATGGGACGGTCGCGGCGCGGGTGGCGAGCATTTGCGCAACGGCGTTTACGTCTATCGTATCGTCGCCACCAACGACCAAGGCGAAACGGCCACGTTGGTCTCGAAATTAATTCTTAGCAAATGAAGCAGTTTATGAAACACATGAAGATACTGAAAGCGGTTTTTGGCTTGTCCGCCTTGTTCATCGCAAGCCAAGGCGTGGCGCAAGACAACACCTATACTTCCGTGTTGAGCGAGTACACTTGGCATCGCCTCTCGGTGGCTCAGGAGGGTGTCTACAAGCTTGACTACGCAACCCTTGAGGCGATGGGCATCGATATGCAGACGCTCAATCCCAACCAAATCCGAATGTTCGGCAACCCCTCAGGGGCATTGCCGGAGAGAAACTCGGAACCGCGTCCCGACGACTTGACCGAGATGGCCATCTACGTGGCTGGAGCAGAAGACGGTGCTTTCGATGCGCAGGATGTGGTGTTGTTCTACGGACAAGAACCGACACGTTGGGTGCTTGTCGACTCGGATTCTGAAACCTATCGCAGGGAACGCAATTATTTCTCCGATTCCACCTATTATTATCTCTGTGTCGACAGCGGCGTTGAGGGATTGAGAGTGGGAGAGAAGGCCACGCTTCCCGTGGAAGGCACCACGACGGTCATCGCCGATTTCCCTGACTTTGTTTGGCATGAGGCTGAGTTGATGAGCCCTTATTTCCAAGGCCAAAATTGGCTTGGCGAATGCCTTGACCAACCCGACTCCTTGCTTCGCATTCCCTTTGTTTTCCCCAACTTGGTGACGAGCAAGCCCGCCTACATGAAGTCACGCGTGTTGGGGAGAATCAAGGACGTTTCGATGTTTTATGACGCCTGGGTGAATGACAACCATCTGGCCAACCACACCGCCATCAACAAATACGGTGATAATTACTTCGGCAACATGGCATCACTCAACAAGCAAATCACTTTGGAGTCGGACACGGCTGTGTTCAAGCTGAGTTTTTCGGCGAGCAAGAAGGCCTCGCTTTATCTCGACTATGTGGAAATCTATGCGTGGCGCACGCTGAAAAGGGTGGGGGAAACGTTCCCTTTCCGCTTGATGCCGAGTCAGTTTGGCAACGAGACGAGTGCCATCTGGGTGCAAGACACGGATGCCAACCATTGGCTGTGGGAGGTCACCAATCCTCTGCGCCCTGTGCTGCAAAACGGAGTCTTGAGCGCTGGCAACTTGGTGTTTGCCACCGACGAACAAACCGAGAAACGCTATCTGATGTTCAATCCCGATGCTGCGTTTCCAGTGACGCATTGGAAGTCCATCGCCAACCAAAACGTACATGCCGTTGCCGATGCCGACATGCTGATTCTCACACCGGCCTTGTTCAAGGAACAAGCCCAGGCCTTGGCCGACTATCATGCTGAGTTGGACGGAATGCTGTCGGTGGTGGTGGTGGTCGGCGAAATCCTCAACGAGTTTGGCACTGGCACGCCCGACCCTTCGGCCATCCGCGACTTTGTCCGCATGGTGTATCGCCGCAGCGGAGGAAGGCTTCAATACTTGACTTTGTTTGGCCGCGCCTCGGTCGACTATCGCGACATTAAGGGGTATGGGCAAAACTTTGTGCCCACCTACGAGACGAAAGAAGACCCACACAAAGAAGTGTCGTTCTGCACCGACGATTATTATGGCCTGATGGACGACAACGAAGGTCCCAATGGTGATGGCCGCGTTGACATTGGCATTGGCCGATTGCCCGTCGCGACGGTAGAGGAGGCCGAAACCGTGTTGCGCAAGATTCGTCACTACAACGACCTTGCCCAATCCCACGGCGACTGGAAGACAGACCTGCTTTTGGTGTCGGACGACGAAACTGCCGACTACGTCAATCACAATGAAATGTATGCCAACATGTTTGACACCATCAACCATGCTTTGACAACGAAAAAGATTTATGTGGGGGCTTATCCTAGGGTGAACACATCGAGTGGAGTGACCGTCCCTGGAGCCAATGCCGACCTGATGCAAGCCTTGGACAAAGGAGCTCTGATAATGCTTTATGTGGGTCATGGCGGCGTTCGCGGCTTGACGGGCGACTATGTATTCACCAACTCCGACATCAACGCGCTCACCAATTATGACCGTATGCCTTTCGTCTATACCGCCACTTGCGAGTTCTCGAAATACGACAATCCGCTTTTGGTTTCGGCTGGCGAGTTGATGTTCCTCAACCCCAACGGTGGCTCGGTGGCCATGTTCACCACTTGTCGTCCCACCTATGGTCCCAATAACAACAAGCATAGTCAGGCTTTCGTGAAGGCCGTTTGCCAACGAGGCGCAGACGGCAAGCCCATGCGCTTTGGCGACATCGTGAGGCTCACCAAGAACGACCCGCTCAATTACACAAGCATCTCTACTTTGTCCAATATCAACATCCGTTTCGTGCTGCTTGGCGACCCTGCCTTGCGTTTTCCCGAACCCATTGGGAAAATCGATGTGGAGACCATCAATGGCGTTGCGGTTGATGAGAGCGACCATAATGCGCTTCATGCGATGAGTTTGGTTAGGGTGGAAGGCGGCATCAAATGCGTCAGTGGCGCTTTCGACGCCAACTTTAACGGTAAGATGTGGGTGAGGTTCTACGACAAGAAAAGCAAAGTGAAGGTGGATCGCTACGGCAATGGATCGAAAACGGTTGATTACCATAAGGACGTGCTTTATCAGGGATGGGTCACGGTGACCGATGGCAAGTTCAGTGTCTCGTTTCAGGTGCCGAAAGACATCAAGCCTGAGAACGGCAGGGCGCGTTTCAGCTTCTATGCCTACGACTCCATTCGCGGTGTCGATGCCATGGGTTGCTTCGACAACTTGACTTTGGGCGGAACCGACCCTGCCGCCATCGCCGACGACGAAGGCCCGAAGATTGAGTTCTATTGGAACACACCCGAGTTTGAAAACGGTCAATCGGTGGAACGCTTCGGCGTGCTTTATGCCGACCTCTACGATGCCCAAGGCATTTACCACTATGACTACAGCTTGGGTCGCGACATCATGCTGAGCAGCAACCACTCGGCATTCAACCGTATTGTGCTGAACGACCGCTACGAACCTGCCATAAATGACTTTCGTCGGGGGCGCATTGCCATCCCGCTCAGCGAACTTGATCCTGGTACCTATGAGTTCAGCCTCAAGGCTTGGGATACGCAGGACAACCCTTCCGAGGCTTCGCTGTGGTTCGTGGTCGACGATGACCTCTTCCTCTCGCAGGTGCGCAACTTCCCGAATCCTTTTGCCGACGAGACTTACATCACGCTGACCCATGTAGGCGAGGATGCCAACCTCGATGTCAACATCGAGGTTTTCGACCTGATGGGACGGCCTGTAGCCCGACTTTCACGGAAAGTCTCGTCGACCAACGGCGTCATCGAGCCCATCCGTTGGAACGGCTGCAACGACTATGGGGCGTCTTTGCGCTCAGGCGTCTACCTCTATCGTCTCACGCTGACGGACGAGACGGGATTCTTCCGCACCGTCAGCCAACGCATGGTGATTTCGAGGTGATTACGATTTGTGATTCTTGGGTTTTCGGTCCTTGAGGCCCATCGAAGGGGTCGAAGGGCCGTCAAAAAAAATCACCGGCATACAATAAGTGAATTGAATTATCGTTATTTTTGCAATTTCAAATAAAGAAACTGATATGAAAGTTAGAAAATTCCTTGTGGCCGCATTGCTTATGACTGCGGCTGTTTCTTTCGGACAACAAACTGCCCATCAGCCCAATGTGATTACTACAGGTGTCCCCTTCCTTGCTATCAATCCCGATTCGCGCGGCGGTGGTTTGGGCGACTGCGGCGTTGCTTCCTCGCCCGATGTGTATTCGATGCATTACAATCCGGCCAAGTATGTCTATCTTGAGGACAAGTTGAGCGTTGGCTTGGGCTACAGCCCTTGGCTGCGCAATTTGGTTCCTGATATGGGTTTGGCTTATCTGGCGGGTGCCTATAAGATTAATGACCGCTCGTCGGTAGCCGCCACTTTGCGTTATTTCAATGCTGGTGAGGTCGATTTCAGGGATCAGAACAACAATTCATTGGGCCAATACAACCCCAATGAATGGGCCATCGACGCCACCTATTCGCGTATGCTCGGCGATTACCTTGCAGGCGCCGTGGCGGGTCGATTCATCTATTCCAACCTGATTCAAAACGCAACCGATTATGCACGTGCTGGCGTTTCGGTGGCTGCCGACATCGCTCTCTACTACAAGCGTCCGGTGGAGTGGTTCAGCATGGATGCCGATTTCTCGTGGGGCGCTGCCATCACCAATATTGGAAGTAAGATTACTTACAGTGCCTCCAATAACCGCCGTGATTTCATTCCCACCACGTTGCGTGTGGGCGCTGGCTTGAACCTCGAACTCGATGAGTATAACCAACTCTCCTTCATGTTCGACCTGACCAAACTGATGGTGCCTACTTCACCCATCAAGGACCTCATCACCGACTCCATCCTCTATGGCAAGGACAACGATGTGGCTGTGGTGCAAGGCATGATCCAGTCGTTCTACGATGCTCCAGGTTGGTCATGGAACGAGAGTACATTGCAATATGACCATATCGGCACTTTCTATGAGGAACTGTGCGAGATCAATGTTGGCGTTGGCGTCGAGTATTGGTACAACAACCTCTTCGCCGTGCGTGCCGGTTACTTCAACGAGACTGCAATGAAGGGCAACCGTAAATATGTCACCCTCGGTGCCGCTCTGAAGTACAATGTGTTTGGATTGGATGTGTCGTACCTTATCCCTGTGGGAACGGTGGTCGGCAGCAATCCTTTGGAAAACACCTTGCGCTTCAACTTGACTTACAGCATGGGAGGCAAGAAGGGCTGATGCTTTTAGCATAAAAAAAGGCGGCTAACAGCCGCCTTTTTTTATGCTAAAAAATCAACGCCAGAAGCACATACAACCAATGCGCCGCGATGCCGGCGCAAAAGCCGCCGATGGTGTGGGCCCCGATGGCCTTGCCGATGAGTTTGCGGTAGCCAAGGCTGTCGAGCATAGCCGCGTGGGTGCTCAGGAAACCACTCCAGCACATGCCGATGGCGGTGAACACGGCGATGGCGTTGTTGTCGATGATGCCTTCGGTGATGAAGCGTGGCACCAGACCGATGGCGGCACCCACGGCACCGAGAGCGGTCATGGGGAACGAAATCAAGGCGCCGTCCTTGAAGCCGAAGAGCCAGTCGAAGATGAAGTTGACCTTGTTGGCCAGCCAGCTGATGACGGGCACGCCTTCGTAGGCCACACCGAGATAAGCACCATTATCACCCGAAGGGCCGAAGGTGAGCATCATCACAATGGTGGAGATGCACAGCACGCCTGGAATGATGGCGAAGCCGATGCTTACGCCATCCTTGCCGCCGTCGAGCAACGAGTTGAGGAAACGCAGGAACACGCCGCCCTCACTCTTGAAAGTGATTTGCTGTTCGTCGCCGCCAAACTCCTCATCGACGGGAGCGTCCAACTCGGGATAGGTCTTCAAGGTGGAGCGTTGCATCAACCTTGTTGATACAATGCTGCCGACCACCGCGCCGGCCAAACCGATGAGGGCGCCTTTGCCGAAGCCCAGACCCGTCATAAAGGCGACTACCACCAGACCCATGCCGAAGGCCGTGCCGAAGTTGGTGAGCGAAACGAGTTGGTACTTCTTGAAATAGCGGTTGAAGTTCTTGTCGTGTGCCAAAGTGATGATGGCTGGGTTGTCGCTGAGGAAGGTCATGATGGCACCCAAGGCAGCTACGCCAGGCAGGTTGTAGAGCGGCTTCATCAGCGGACGGAGCAGGTTCTCCAACAGGCGCACCACGCCAAACTCGGTGAGCAGCTTGCTGATGGCACCCATCAGCACGCAGATGGCCATGATGTAGAATACGGTCTCCAACAGCAGGTGATAGGCTGTCTGCATGAAGGTGTTCAGCATCTTCGGCAGGGTCATCTTGTAGGCCAGCAGCCCGAAGAAAGCGAAAAAGATGATGAGGAACACAATGGCCTCGAAGCTGCGCTTGGTGGTGAACTTCAGCGGTCGTTTCAGTGATTTTTCCAGCTTTTTGAAGATCTTTTCCACCCTACCGTGATAGGATAGGGTGCTGCGTTTTTCGGTGTCGTATTTGGTTTTTGCCATAACGGTTTATTTTTTGATTGCATGAAGCAGGTCGATTTTCCAGGTGAGACCCAAGTTGGCTTGGAACTTGCTGGCGCCGTCCACATTGGTGTGCGAGCCGCAAAGGTGCAGACGCAAACTGCGGTCGCCCATGGGATAATACTCGAAGCCGAGGCTCTCGAAATCGACTTTCTTGCCGGGTTCCACATAAGTGTCGTAAGGATTGGTGGCATTGGGCAGTTGGGCTTTGTTGAAGTCGTAGCCCGCTTTGGCGAAGACAATCCATTTCTCGCCGATGTCGACGCCGACACCGTAGATGGCGGTGATGTCCTGCCCGAAGAACTGCTCTTGCTCGAAGGAAGCGCGGTTGGTGATGTCGAGATACATCTCCACACCGTTGAACTGCAGCTTGTTGCCCAACGAAATGTAGTTGATGAACTGCCCTGGTTGGCTTTCGATCATGTTGACGGAATAAGCGGTCTTGAAAATACCGAAGTTGCCGTACCACATCAAGTTGTAGGCGTAGATGCTTTGCATGGCTTGGTTGATGAAAGGCGAGTTGCACACCTGGAAAAGCAGGTGGTTTTTGCCCGTGTTGTCCTTGAAGTTGAGCGATGCGCCCATTTCGTAGCAGCACACCGTGTTCCAGAACTCGGTGCCGTAGTAGATGTCGATGGGGTTGGTGTCGTATTCCCAACCGCCGATGGCGACCACTTGTTTACCAGCGGAAAGGAATAAATTGTCGGTGAAGTTCCAGTTGAGGTAGGCCCAGTCGGTGCCTTGGAAGAAGGTGTTGGCGAAGCCGATGTTGGGCGAGTTGATGCGCTGGCGCAGGTGATAGCTGAACTTGTTGCCGATGGTGCCGTCCAAGGCGACGACCAGATATTTCCCTGCAAAGCCGTGGTCGGCACTGGGCTCAATGCTGTCGTGCCCCAAATTGTAGTCGACGGTGAAGTCGGCGCGGGTGTTCAGATGCAAGTTGTCGAGGGTGACAAAAGGCTTTTTGTCTTGCGAAAAGGCCTGGAGAAAAACGCAAAGGATTAAGAATGTGATGAGTAACGCTTTTTTCATACGCTATGGAATTTGCCGCAAAAGTAAGGAATAATTTTGCATCATCATCATATGAAACCGAATAAGTCTTCTATCGAGAAAGAATTTCAACATAGCTGTGATTTTTTTTATTATTGCAGCGATTAATTAATTGAAATACAAAACATGAATGGTGTAATGGATATATTAGAGGAAAACAAGAATGGGATTAAGTCCATTTGCCATTTCTATGCGTCAATGAGTTCAGTTTTGTCGGAAGAGGATGTGTTTCAAGAAGTTGTTTATAATGTGTTGAAAGGTTTCAAGAGATATGAAAAGCGGAAAGACTGTAAAACATCAACTTGGGTCTATCGAGTTGCGATTAACGTTTCTATTTCGTTGATGCGGAAAGAGAACAGGGCGACTTTTTCAACACTTGAAGAGATTCCCGTTGAAAGCGAGATTTGTGAGGATGAAATTGATAAAGAGGGGATAGAGTATCTGTATTCAGTTATCAAGAATCTTGACGTTGAGGAACAATCTCTAATTTTTCTTTATTTAGATGGCAAATCGTATAAAGAGATTTCTGAGATATTGGGCATTTCCGTAAGCAATGTTGGTACGAGGTTGCAACGAGTAAAATCGAAACTAAGGAAGATAAGCAATGAAAACTTATAATCCATATACAATGTGGTTGAAAAAGCACAGGAATAGCGTAAATGGGGCAATATGTATTGTCATTGCGTTGGTTTTGCTTGTTTCATTGGTGATTTATGGGTGTCGTGGGAATGTCAATGATGGTGTAGTCTCGGTCGTAACCATGCTCATTGCAATGTATGCATTTACGCGAGGGTTGTTTACGATAGTGTTGAGCTTTAAGGAAAAAGATTTGGGTTTGTCTGTTTTCCGATATGTCCGTATTGAATTATATAATCAGTTGTTTTTTGTTTATGAAAGGATGCTTTGGGTTTGGTTTTTATTGCCTATGATAACGGTATGCAGTTGGTTCGTTGTCGAAAATGAGGAGTGGAGAAAGTTGGGTGTTGTAGTTATGGGTTCGATTTCCATCTTGTTGATTGCCGTTTTCACTCAACCGTTAATCCGAAAGAAACGTTGTTTGCGCAAAAGGATAAAAGAAATAGAAAACGACCTTGTCGAGACAAACGCTTCTTCTTGAGCGAGGTCTTCAGAATCAACAGAAGTGTTATCAATCATTAAATTCTATGTATTATGGAAAAAAATGTAAATTTCCTGAGTAAGGAAGATTTCAACAGCTTCTTTAAGAATGCTGTTGAGGTATTGTTAGATGCTCAAAAGAATCCTGTGAAGGGGAAAGTAATGACCCTGCAAAAGATGTTGGATGATGCCAACATGGTTTTGGATATTGAGCCCGCATTGCTGGATGAGGTTAACCCAAACCTGGCTGTTAATCTGTATTCTCCCGAAATGTCATCCAATGGATGTCCGGTTTGCAGCGTTTGTGCGTTGTGCGCTGTCTGTGGAGAGATCAATGGGGCCGCTGGACTAGCTGGAGTAACTGGAATTTTCGGGTTTTGGAAAAACTCGTCAAACTCAATTCCTGTGGTGTCATGAGAAAAACACAAGGTTTGACGGAGGTGGTGATTGGACTGTTAGGTACAATTACCATATTCTCCATCGGGAATTATTGGTCTTACCTTCCTTTGATAGTGTATGGCGTTCTGTCAATAGCATTAATTCGCAGGATCGCCGTTGAACAACCGTCAAAGGAAGAGGCATTATGTGTTCGAAAACGCAATGTCATTACGCTTATCTGTTGGGTACTTGCGGCCGTCATCTGTTATATTACGTTTAACGGGTCGAGGATTGGCGAGAACGGTGAATGGTTTGTCCTTTCTGCATACGTGTTTTTGCTGATGCACGGAATCGCCTTTTTGGCTCCCATTAAGTCGTTCCCTAACGAAAAATGATTAAGTGGGGGGCAGGAGAAAAACCTGTCCCCCTGCTTTTATCGAAAAGTATATTAAAGCATAGAACCCGTTGGCGGAATTAAAAAAGTGTCAAAAGGCGATGGGATAAATGGATAAAAAGATGTACATATTATTGGTTTTCAGTAATTTTGTGGTTGAAATCAAAAGTAAACCACAAGAAAGCCCCATGTACAACTTTTGCGCA
>JAFUAA010000028.1 GCA_017460915.1 Bacteroidales bacterium
GTATTTACCTTTGTGCATATTGCCGTCGTTTGTTTTGACGGCAAAGATAAATTCAAATCGGCGCGCTCGAAAAACCCTTGTAACTTTCTAACTTACAGTAATTTCAAAGAACTATTATGATTTTTTAGTGGACAGCAATGATCTTTGCATTTTAATTGTGAAGATATGTCCGAGGACCAGTACATCAACTTCGACGAATACATTCGCCAAGGAGAGCCGCAGAAGAAGGCGCGCGCCGATGCGTGGCGTGTGGCTATTGGCTTGCAGGCTGTGGACGGACTGAAGACTTCGGCGTACCTTCAGGAGACTGCCCGCCGGAACATTGAGGGAGACATTACGATTGACGAGGCCAAAGAACTTGTCAACCAATATTATATCAAGAAGACCACCCACGATGAGGGCGATGCCAATGTGGAAGAGGCCGACAAGGTCTCGGCGAACATCTCGAAACTGCTGCAAACCGATGCGTTCACCTATAGCGTGGCTGGATTTGCAGCCATTCACAGGGCCATTTTTGAGGGCGTTTTCAAACAGGCTGGCTGTTTCAGGGACTATGATATCACAAACAAAGAATGGGTGTTGCGCGGCGATACGGTGCTGTATGCCCATTGGGAGGATTTGAATATGACCCTGCAATACGACTTGGAACAAGAACGACAATTCAACTACAAGTCGTTGGACAAGAACCAGTTG
The DNA here is from genome assembly GCA_017460915.1 of Bacteroidales bacterium. GTDB lineage: Bacteria > Bacteroidota > Bacteroidia > Bacteroidales > F082 > Limimorpha. The sequence goes on from JAFUAA010000028.1 coordinate 694, forward strand.
ATGGAACACATCTCCAAGTTTGTCTCGGGTCTGTGGCAGATTCATCCTTTTGGCGAGGGCAACACGCGCACCACGGCTATTTTCACTATCAAATACTTGCGTTCGCTTGGTTTTGATGTGAACAACGACCTTTTTGAGCAACATTCGTGGTATTTCCGTAACGCCTTGGTTCGCGCCAACTATCGTAATGTGGCCAAAGGCATAGATTATGAGTTTGTCTTTTTAGAGCGTTTCTTCCGCAACTTACTTCTTGGAGAGGACAATGCGCTGAAAAACCGCTACATGATGATTAATCCGCCCGAGGAGTGGGAAATGCCTGAAAACGACCTTGCAAGTACCCCGCAAGCTCCCGACAAGTACCCCTCAAGTACCCCTCAAGTACCCCCCAAGTTACCCGACAACCTACCCGACAAGTTCTATAATAACAATCAGAAAATCATTGGTTTAGTTATGGTTATCGGGTTGAAGGAAATGTCAATCAAGGAAATGCTTGGACAGCTTGGCTTGAAGAACAGGGAAAGTTTCATGGATGTTTATCTCAATCCCGCATTAAAAGAAAAGTTTGTCCGTATGCTATACCGCGACAAACCTCACCATCCACGGCAGAAATACCTACTGACTGCGAAAGGCATCGTATTGTACAACGAAATCACTGCCAATCAGTGATTTTTCCCTCGGTTTTCCACCCAAATCCAAAGCCGCCACATCAAATAGCCCCAGGCGAAGAATAGGACATAGAAAATCCATTTCGGGACGGAGGTCTGGTAGGCGCCTTCCTTGTCGATTTCGCTGTATTGTTCGGTGGGGATGTCGGCGTAGTAATAGGCCCCCGCGCCGAAGTCGTAGCCATCGACGACGCCGAGTTTGTTGGCCATAATCCAGAGGGCCAAAAGCAAAGTGATTACCACCACGACGATGGTAATCACTTTGAATATTTTGTGGTTTTTATCCATTATTTGAACATTTCAAGCACCGGGACTTTGAACACCACGCCCGACAGCAGGAACCACACGGCAAACAGCGTGAGGGCGATGTTGAACAGCTGACCCACGATGTAGAGCCAGAGCACCTTGCCGCCTTGCATCTGCTTGAAGAGGCTCTTGAAGTTGGTGTCGAGGCCGATGCTGGTGAAAGCCAGCACGAAAGCCCAGTTCTTGTATTGGTCGAGGACGCCGTTGATGGACTTCACGGTAGCGCCGTCGGTGAGGGGCATCACGATGAAGGAGGCGACCAACGAGGCCACGAAGAAACCGATGATGAACTTCGGGAAGCGGGTCCAGATTTCGCCAGCACCGACTTTCTGGCCTTCGGTCTTGTCGACCTTGGTGGCGAAGAAAATGGCCACGAAGAAGGCGATGAAGCCGATGAGGATGTTCTGGATGCTCTTCACGAGGACGGCAGCCTGCTCGGCTTCTTCGCCGAGGGCGTTACCGGCCAGCACCACAGCACCCGTCGAGTCGACGGTGCCGCCGATGAGGGCGCCACCCATCAGTTGGTTCATACCGCAAGCGCGGATGATCATGGGCTCGAACACCATCATCAGGATGGTGAAGATGATGGAGATGCTGATGGCCAGCGAGAGGTCTTCCTTCTTGGCCTTGGCGGCAGCACCCGTGGCGATGGCGGCACTCGTACCGCACACCGAAGTGGCCGAAGCCAAGGTGATGACCAACGGCTTGTTTTCAAGTTTCAGGACCTTAGTGCCAAACCACCACATGAAGATGATGACGATAGGCGTCACAATCCAAGCGATGCCGAGACCGTAGAGGCCGAACTTGGCGATGTTGGAGAACAGCACCGAGAAGCCCATGATGACCAGACCCGTCTTGATGTAGAACTCCGTGTGGATGGCGGGTTTCAGCCATTCGGGCGTGCCGACGGTGTTGGAGATGAGCAGGCCGATGAGCAACGCCCAGAAGGCCCATTCGAGGTAACGGTTCAGCGTGAACTCGGCGCTCACCAAGCGCACCACGATGCAGATGATGAACAGGACGATGAAAGCTGGGATGAACTTCCCGATTTTCTCACCTTGCAGCTTGATGCCGATACCGAAAAGGATGCCAAGCACCAAGAAGGTACGGAGCAACTTGCCCCAGAAGGCGCCGTTGAATTGGGCGGCCAGTGATTTCTTTTCTTCCACGTTTTCCCACCAGTGCCAAGTGCCGAACTTGGCGGCGGAGAAATCGAAAGAACCGGTGAGGACAGCGATGCAGCCGATGGCGATGACGATGAAGCCAATCCACACGGCGAGCCAGTCTTCTTTTTTCCAGAGGTTGGAGATGTTGTTGTTAGCCATAATGCTCAGATTTTAGAATTTGTAGCTCAAAATGCCGACGATGCGGTGCGAATTGGTACCAGCTTCGGTTTGAATCAGCGAATAGTCGCACTTGAGGTTGACGGACTTCAGCGGCCAGTAGTTGAGACCAACGGTGTAGTAGTTGGTGCCGCCTTTTTCGATAGCTTGGTCAGCAGTGAAGTGCTCGTAACGCAACACGGGCATCAGCTTTTGGCTCTTGTCCTTGCCAAACTTGAAGTTGTATCCAGCCACGGCATAGAATCCATTGCTGTTGAGGAAACGGTCTTCCGTGATGGCAGTCCCAAGGTCGTTGATGGTACCAGCTTGATAACCTGTCTGTCCACTCACATATTCGCTGCGGACAAGAAGAGTACCGTCGTTAAATTGCCCGCCAACAGCCCAACGGTTGCGTGTACCATGGCCGAGATTGGTTTCACCGGTGGCGACATTGGCAGCATCATTGCTGCTTTTGTACTTGCCGTAGTAGTAAGAACCGCTCAGCGTCAGAGCCTTCAGGCCGGGATGCACTTCGAGGCGACCGACGAGGTCCTTGCGGTTGTTGTTGTCGGTAGTGGTCGGGCCGTTGCCGTTGAACACGCCGACGGCATAGTCGACGACGTGGTATTTGATGCCTTCCTCACCTTTCACAGGGAAGAGGCTGCCCGTGGCCATCAGACCGATGTCACGACCGATGCCGCCTACGCCGCAAACGTCGCTGTAGCCGCCCAGTTTTTGGATGACCTCGCCGTAGTCGAAGATTTCGAGATTGACGGGGTTGATGGGGCTTTCGAGCGTGAACGGGGTCTTAAACTGACCGGCTTGGATGGCGAACTCGTTGCACACCTTGTACTTCAGGAAGGCGTCAACCAGCATGAGGGAGCGGCTGAAGTCACCCTGGATCTTGTAGCTCAGGCCCTTATACAAGGTACCGTCCACCGACAGACGCACGCGGCGCATTCTGATCGTGTTGCTTGTCAATTCGCCTTCGTTGTCCAGGTTGGCTTGGTACAGGCCTTGCACGAAACCAGAGATCTTGGGCATTTCGGGACCGCCTTTGTGGTCTCTCTTTTCGCGTTTCTCCATTTCGCGCTTTTCTTTCTCGATTTTTTCCTTTTCGGTTTTTTCCACCTTGGCCTTTTCAGGGGTTTGTCCAGGCTTCACAGGTTTCACTTGTGCATTGAGGCACAACGGAATGGCAAACAGCAGCATTCCGATGAGGATACGAAAGTTGTGTTTCATTGTGGTTAGATTTAAAACGTTTTCAATTCAAAAATCGCGGCAAAAATAGTAAAAATACTTATTGTAAGTATACTTACTATTCAAAAAACTACGAATTTCACAAATTATACGAATGAATTTTGCAGCTTGCGCTGCGGATTTCTACGAATTTGATTCGTTTAATTCTCGGCGAAGCAGCAAAATTCTTGCAAGGTTTCGTGAAATTATGTAGTTCGTAGTTACTTTTCAAGTCGTAGCACTTCCGCGTGATGGCTCATTTCCTCAAAGGTAATCTTGAACCATTCGGTGTAAAGCTCTGGATGAAGTCGGATGTCGTCTTTCAAGGCATTGAGGCTCACGTATTTCCACGATTCCACTTCCTCGCGGTTGATTTGTGGCTCCTCGTCGCTTTGCCCAATCCAAACGTGGTCGAATTCGTGTTCGATGAGACCTTGCCCGACGGGAGCCTTATATATAAAGGTGTAGACCTCATGCATCTCGCAGGTCATGCCCATTTCCTCCATGAGGCGGCGCGAGGTGGCCTCGGCCAAAGTCTCGCCGTCGCGGGGATGGCTGCAGCAGGTGTTGGTCCACAGGCCGTGGGAGTGGTATTTCGAGAGGGCGCGTTGCTGCATGAGCAGTTCGCCCTTCGAATTGAACAGAAAAATAGAGAAGGCCCTATGCAGGTGCGGCGTGATGTGCGCCGCTTGTTTTTCCATTAGGCCGATTTGGCGGTCGTTTTCATCGACGAGAACTACGAATTCCATTTTCTTTTTGTTTAACTACGAATTACACGAAATGCTCCGCATTCGACGGAGCCAATGAATTTGGCAACTAAAGTTGCAGATTTGTACGAATTTTGGCTTTCGCTGTAATGTTTGGATAACGTTTGTAGACGAGGCTCTCTTCGTTGAAGTTCAACAAGATTCCTAATTTAAAATTTGTTGCTCGAAGGTAATTGATAATTTGTGCTTCGTGTTCAGGTAGGATTGAGGAAACAGATTTCAATTCAACAATGATTTTGTCATAACACACAAAGTCTGCCACAAAACAATGCTCCATAGGAACATCTTTGTAGTGAATCTGGATTTTGGTTTGTGGAACAAAAGGAATACTTCGTTTGCTCATTTCGATCTCCATTGCCTCTTGATACACTGACTCCAAAAAGCCTTGTCCCAGCGTTTTATGAACCTCCATAGCCGCACCGGTAATCTCGTATGCCTCGTGAGGAAATATCATTTTGTTTGTTTCTTTTTCCATCAACTTGCAAGCCTTAGTAGTCTATTCGTAACAATTCAGGACGTTTGCGTCCTCAAATTCAAAAAAATTCGTCCCATTCGTGTAATTCGTAGTTTCTTTGTTTAAACATTGAATCTAATGTTCAGAATATCACCATCTTGCACCACATACGTCTTGCCTTCCACGCGGAACTTGCCCGCTTCCTTCACGGCGGCCTCGCTGCCATAATGCAAGAAGTCCTCGGTGCTCATCACCTCGGCGCGGATGAAACCGCGTTGCAGGTCGCTGTGGATGGCGCCGGCAGCAATCGGGGCGGTGTCGCCCACGTGGATGGTCCAAGCCCTCGTTTCGTCGGGACCGGTGGTGAAGAACGAGTGCAGGTTGAGGGTGTGATAGGCCGTGCGGACGAGCTTGTTCACACCAGGCTCGGTCAGGCCGGCGTCTTCCATGAAGAGTTGGCGGTCGTCGGCATCGAGATCGGCGATTTCGGCCTCCAGCTTGCCAGCAACAATGACCATCTCCTGACCTTCCTTCAAAGCGGCTTTCACCGCATCGGAATAATGGTTGCCTGTGGTGGCGGAAGTATCGTCCACATTGCAGACGTAGATGATGGGCTTTGCAGTAAGCAATTGAATGTCTTGCACAAACTTCTTGTCCTCGTCAGCCACTTTCGCGTCGCGGGCGTTGCCGAAGTTTTCCAAAGTCTCTTTGTAGACACTCAGCACATCGAAGGCTTTCTTGTTGTCCTTCTCGCCGTTTTTCAGCAGTTTCTGCACGCGCTCCAATTTTCGGGTGACCAAATCCAAGTCGCGCACTTGAAGTTCGAAGTCAACGAGTTCCATGTCGCGCACAGGGTCGATGCTGCCTTCGCTGTGGGGGATGTTAGGGTCGTCGAAGCAACGCAACACGTGGATGAGGGCATCCATGGTCTGCACCTCGGCCAAGAGTTTGTTGCCCACGCCCTGGCCGCCTTTGCTCAGTCCGGGCAGGTCGACGATTTCCACCGTGGCGGGCACGATGCGCTTGGAATGCGAGATGTTGTCGATGAGCTTGAGGCGCTCGTCCACCACTTCGCACATGCCGATGTTCGACTTCGAGGCAAAACCAATTTCCGCCTTAGTGTTTGATATACAATTGAATATAGTGGTCTTTCCTGTGCTTGAAAGACCGATGATTCCGCAATTGAGTGACATAATGTTGTTGTTTTAATTATGGCGCAAAGATACAAAAAAGAAGTTGTTCTTGAATTGTTGGCAACAATTTCAAGAACAACTTCAGAAACAGAAGGTTCCGTGGCTTAATCTCTGAAATTCACGAAATTGGTGTTGTCTACGCCGAGGTCGAAGCGGCCACCGGTCACATCCAGTCGGGCGCCGTCGGTCGTAAAAGCGCGGAATTGGAATTTTCCGGAGACAATGATTTCCTTATCTTCCTTGTCCACAACGACTTGACGCACATGGTCGAAGGTGATTTTGCCGCTGTAGATGCTCGCGATTTCAGGGGCGTTTGTTCCTTCCATCTTGACGCGGCAAGTAGTGCCGGTCGTGTCGATGGCAAACGACATTCCGTCCAACTTGAGCAGGTCGTGGTAGTCGTCCATGGCGAATGTGGTGTCAATCGGCAGGTCGAAAACCATGCTGAGATTGTGGCCGTCGAGCCAACCGTAAAAGGTCATGCTGAGACCTTCGCGGTCGGCAACCAAATAGAATTTTCGGTTGCTGCCGTAGTTCGTCGAAGTTTGGTACACCTGGTCGTTCATATAGGCGCCGTAGGTGTTGTAGCCCATGTCGGAATAGATGGGAAGTCCCGGATAATCAGGGTCTTCTATGTATTGTGTTTCCTTTAAATCGGATTTGGAGCAGGCCGCCATGATCAGCAATGCGGCTGCGAGGATGAGGTGTTTTTTCATGGTTTCTTAATTTTTATGGGGATGACTAATTCGATTTGAAGTTTGCTTCCGGCGAAGTTGGGTTTGGCTTGCAACAGACCCGTCGTGCCGCCAAAGTCGGCGAGGTGGAGCAAATAGTTGAATCCCACGCCGATGTGGTTGGTCTTGCCCACTTGGAAACCTACGCCGCAATAGGTGGAAGCGATGAAAGGGTCGGGGTTGCCGTCATGGGAAATGACCTGCCCGGCATGAGGCGCCATTTCTTTGTTGAGGAAATTGACGGTGTTGGTGTTGCCAACTAGGAAGTCCAAATCGGCTTCGGCGGCGAAGTACCAGCGGAATGCTGGCAAGTCGCTGTAGGTGAAGTAGTAACGCAGCTCGAGCGGCACGCCAAGATAATGCGAGGTTTGCTCGATGCCTCTGATACGCAGGTATTCCAACTGCTCGCCGTTGTTAACCTCAAAGAGGTAAAACTTTGGTTCATGGTTCGTTAGGTGGATTTCGTCAGGGGTGAGCGCGTCATAGCCCAGCTGCTTTTTGCAGAGGCTGTACTGCAATCCGGTACGGAAGCCCCAATGCTGGTTGGGACTGACGAGTTCGTAGCGTGCCGAGGCCTGCCATGTCTTCAGTTCGTTGTCCACATAGATGTAACTGCCCCAGCCGCCCGTCGGCCTGAAATGGCTGAGGTCGGGGGAGTAGTGTGACGTGAATTTCGGCCCCAATTCAATGTAAACATTGTGGCGCCATTGGTTTTGCGACTCTGCTTCTTGAGCCATCGCCGTGCCCGTCATCAGGAGCAGACACGACCAAAAGAGATTCTTTTTTCGCATGACACAAATTGTTTGGTTTGTTGCCGCAAAATTACATCATTCTTCGATGAAAAATCCGTTTTGTCAAGGCATTACAAACTTTTTTGGAAAATATGTGTTGATAATGAGAAAGTTATGTTTTTCGGTTACAAACTTTTTCTCTTGGATTCCAAGCGAAAGTCAGTGTCTGTCGCCCGCGTTCCAGTTGATTTGCTTGTATTCCGAGTCGTAGTTTTTGTCGGCCTCGCCGATTTGGTAGTCCAAGTCGTTGAGCACGGCTTCCTGCGCTTGCAGGCGCGAGTTCTCCTGCTGCTTGTTGATGTACTTCAAACCCAATTTCCACAACTTGATGTCGGCCCATAGGAACACGAAATAAATGACGAATCCGATGATAGGCAACACGCTGGCAATCATCAGCATCCAGTCGAACAAGCTATGGGCGAGCATGGCCAAGAGCAAACCACTGATCAGATGGCCAAAGCGTTTTTCCTTCTTGAACTTGGCCAGCGAGAGGAAATAACCCATCACGACGCCGAAGAGGAAGTGTCCCGGCACGGAAAGAATGGCACGTACCACCCCCGTGCTGAGGCCGCTGCCAAGCGATTCGGAGGCGGCATCGAACACGTACATCACGTTCTCGACACAGGCAAAGCCTAATCCGATGAATGTGGCATAGACAATGCCGTCAAAGTATTCGTCGAAGTTCTTGTCCCACCAGATGAGCGCCATGAAAATGATGAATTTGGAGAGCTCTTCGGGGATGCCGGCTTCCCAAAAAGCCATGTAAAACACGGTGTTGCCCACCCAAAGCTTGTTGATGAGGCTCACGATGAGCAAATCCATCGGGATGGCTAACATGCCGCCGATGAAGGCTTTTATCAATGACTTGATGGGTTCTTTCTGGTATTTGTCCTGGCGGTAGATGTATATCATCAGGATGACGACGGGCAGCACGGAAAGGACTAACAGCAGCGTAGTAATCAGCATAATTGTTCGTGTTCGAAATTCTTTTGTGCAAAAATAGGAAAAACATCCATGAAAAAAGCCTATCTTTGCAGAAATTTTTCGTTTATGCAAGAAATGATCCTCATCCTCGACTTCGGCTCGCAAGTGACGCAGCTCATCGGGCGCCGCCTTCGCGAACTCAATGTCTATTGCGAAATCCATCCTTTTAATAGGATTCCTGCCATTGGCGACAACGTCAAAGGCGTAATTTTGAGCGGAAGCCCGTTTTCGGTGCGTGACGAAAAGGCTCCTTTCGCCCAACTTGAAAACATCAAGGGGAAACTGCCGCTTTTGGGCATTTGCTATGGCGCGCAGTTCATCTCGCAGCATTTTGGCGGCGAGGTCAACGGCAGCATTGCCCGCGAATACGGCCGCGCCATGCTGACGGTCGTCGATGAGCAATCGCCTTTGTTCAAAGGTGTGAGCAAGACCAGCCAAGTGTGGATGAGCCATGGCGACACGATTGCAAAACTTCCCACAGGAGCATGTGTCATTGCCTCGACTGACGATGTGGAGAACGCCGCCTACAAGATTGACGGCGAGGAAACCTACGCCGTGCAGTTCCATCCTGAGGTGTTCCACACCAAGGAAGGCCCGCAGATGCTGGCCAACTTCGCTCTCGGCATTTGTGGCTGCAAAGGCGATTGGACACCAGACTCGTTCATCGACAATACGGTGGCCAGTTTGAAAAGCCAACTTGGTGACGATAGGGTCATCCTCGGCCTTTCAGGTGGTGTTGACAGCACCGTGGCTGCCGTACTGCTCAACAAGGCGATTGGCAAGAACCTGACCTGCATTTTTGTCGATAACGGCTTGTTGCGCAAGAACGAGTTTGAAGAGGTTCTCGATTCCTATAAGGAAATGGGCCTCAATGTGATAGGCGTTCATTCGGGATCTTTGTTCCTCGAAAAGCTGCAAGGCGTCACCGACCCCGAGGCCAAACGCAAAGCCATTGGCTCGACCTTCATCGATGTTTTCGATGCCGAGGCACAAAAGATTAAAGGCGCGCGTTGGTTGGCGCAAGGCACGATTTATCCTGATGTGATTGAAAGCGTGAGCGTCAATGGGCCGAGTTGCAAAATCAAGTCGCACCACAATGTGGGCGGCTTGCCCGAAAAGATGAACCTGAAAATCGTGGAGCCGCTGCGTTCCTTGTTCAAGGACGAGGTGCGCCGCGTGGGTCGCGCCTTGGGCATCAAGCGCGAGCTGATTGGCCGTCATCCTTTCCCAGGACCAAGCCTGGGCATCCGCGTCTTGGGTGAAGTCACGGAAGAGAAACTGCGCATCCTCCGCGATGCCGACGACATCTTCATCAAGGGCTTGCGCAACTGGCCTTGCGAGTTGCCGAGCGCTTCCTATCCTAACGAGATGGCCGACAACCTCTACGACAGCATCTGGCAGGCAGGAACGATATTGTTGCCCGTGAAGTCGGTTGGCGTGATGGGCGACGAAAGAAGTTATGAATACACCATCGCCTTGCGTGCGGTCATCTCCACCGATGGCATGACCGCCGACTGGGTGCATCTGCCTTACGAGTTCATGGCTAAGGTCTCGAACGACATTATTAATAAGGTGAAAGGTGTCAACCGCGTGTGCTACGACATTTCGTCGAAGCCGCCAGCGACCATTGAATGGGAATGAGGTTGAAAATCAATGTGATAATGAAAAAGATACTTGTTGTTATAACGTTTTTGATGGGCTTGTTCCTTTCAAACGATTTGAAGGCCCAAGCCCCAGTGGAACGTTCCACTGACATAACAAAAATCGGTGGTAAGGAGTATTATTTGCACCGCGTGAAAGCAGGGCAGACCTTGTATGGCCTTTCCGAGGTTTACAATGTCACGATTGCTGAAATAGAGACTTTGAATCCAGAGGTGAAAAATGGTTTGAAGGTGGGACATGTGTTGGGCATCCCCGTGCGGCCTGTCGCCGAGCCTATGCCTTTGGTCGAAGAACCCGAACCCGAACCGATAGCGGTTGAGCCCGAACCAGTCGTGGTCGAGCCCGACCCCGAGCCAATAGCGGTTGATCCCGAACCAGTCGTGGTCGAGCCCGAACCCGATCCGATTGCGGTTGATCCCGAACCAGTCGTGGTCGAGCCCGAACCCGATCCGATTGCGGTTGAGCCCGAACCAGTCGTGGTCGAGCCCGAACCTGATCCGATTGCGGTTGAGCCCGAACCGATGGTAATTGAAGAGCCTGCTCCAAAGCCGATTCATATCAATGCGGATGGGACTTACACGGTGCAGTTGAACGAGGATTTGTATGACATCGCCAAGAAATTCGGCATGGACTTGGCTGATTTCAAGCACATTAATCCTGGACTGACAGAAGAGCCTCAATATGGCACTAAACTCCGTATTCCCGCGATAGCCAATGAAAATGATTACATCTTGCATTCCTGCGAACGCAACGAACGCGTTTCGTCACTGCTCAAGCGTTGGAAAGTGGACGAAGGCCAGTTCCGTGCAATGAATGTTTCGGTTGGCTCTCATGTCTTTGTCAATCAGGTGGTTCTGATTCCAATTCAACCCATTGCAGATTTTGTGTGGACGACAAAGGCTTCGGAGATGGTTGATCCTGTAGCGGTTGAGCCTGAAATGGAGGAGCCTATCATGGAAGAACCTCATGTCTCTTTCGATTTTGAGGAAGAGCTGGGCGAGATTCCCCAGTGCGTTGCCGACCCTGCCAATGCCCGAAAACGTTATCACGTGGCTTTGATGGTGCCTCTTTATTTGCAAGACGTTGATAATTTGAACTTGTCAAAGGAAGGGGCTGCCAAGACCCAAAAGGCGCGGGCATTGTCGTTCATCCAGTTCTACGAAGGTTTTATGATGGCAGCTGAGTCGTTGGCCGACAAAGGCTTGAAATTGGATTTGAACGTTTTTGATGTCACCGATAATGTGTCGACTGCTGAGCGGGCTTTGCAGCAGATCGAAGGACGGGATTATGACTTGATCGTCGGTCCGTTTTTCGGCAAATCGTTCAACGTGATAGAGACCTACGCCAAAGCGAATGGCATCACGGTGGTCAATCCGCTGTCGAATCGTGAGCTGGTCATTGAAGACAACCCGAACGTGGTGAAAGTGAAACCTGGCGATTTGGGCTTGATTTTGTCGCTTTCCAATCTGGTCCGTAATTTCTATTTCGATTCCAACGTCTTCATCGTCAGCAGGGAAAAGTCCGCCGATTCCGCTTTTCTTGCCCAACTTGAGCACCATCTGAACCTGGCTGTCAATGACGAGGTGAGGGTCAAGGGCGACGATTTCCTCCGCTTTGCGCGCAACGAAAGTGAACGCCTTGAGATGGGCAGCCGTCTGGTGCCAACCCTCGATGTGGAAGGTCAAGTGTATTCCACCGATGACTTTAAATCGGGTGTGACGGATGAAGTGGTGATTTCCAACTCGGTGAAACGCTATCCTTATAGCGAAATCCGTCAGGTGAAGTCGCAGCTTTCGGGCGTGCGCAACAATCTGATTATTGCTTATGGCGACGAAAATGTCTTCGCCACCCAAATGCTCAACACCTTGTCGAAAGAAGCCGACCGTTTTCCGATTACGTTGGTTTGTGTGCACGATTGGGCCAAGTTTGAGAAGCTGCTTGTCGACAATCTGTTGAAGATGAATGCCATATATGTCTCTGATTATTTCGTTGATTATGAGAGTGAAGTGGTGAAACGTTTCGTGGCGCGTTTCCGCAGTAGGTATTCAAGCGAGCCACAGCAATATGCCTTCCAAGGCTACGATTTGGCGATGTATTTCCTTACGGCTTTGCAGAATTATGGTGCTGACGACCTGTTGGGGTGCCTGCATTGTCACCAAGCGCCCATGATGAGTACTCAGTACAAGTTCTACTATAGGAATTACCTGAAAAAGGGTAAAAACTTCGGGAAAGAAAACCTGTATTGGAGTATTTATCAATATGACAATGAGAATGTTGAATTGGTTCCGCTCGACCCTTTTAAGCAAACTGACGACAATGAATAATCTGCACCGGGCTCTTGTTTTTCTGGCTCTTTTTGCCATGACTTCCTGCAGCAACACGCCACAGGAACCATCCGATGGCGAAAGGGCTTATTGGGAGAACGGCAACGTGAAGTCGGAGTTGCACTATGAGAATGGGCAGCTCGATGGCGAATGCGTTTGGTATTACGCCAACGGCAAGAAAATGACGGAAGCCACGTATGCAAACGGCGAAATCAATGGCGAGATGAGGAAGTGGTTCGAGAACGGGCAACTGTTTCAAGAGGGCAGCTACGTTGACGGGCTGATGGACGGTCTGTGGTTCGTTTATTATCCGAGTGGCGCTTTGGCAGCCAAGGCCGACTACAAAATGGGTACGGGCAAGCAGATTTGCTATGAGGAATCGGGCTACAAATGCCTTGAAGTGCCCTACCGCAACAATCTGAAACACGGCAGGGAAATGTACTACAATCCCGATGGTAGGTTGACAAAAGTCGTTGAATATGAAGATGGTAAGGTAATCTCTGAAGACAACAATCCGCAAAATCAAGAATAACGGTGTTGAGGAAAGAAAATATTTGCAATAATTTGGAATTTGTTCAAATAAAAGTCCTACCTTTGCACCGCTTTACTAAGGAAGCAAACTTTCAAACACAACAATAAACCTTTAATAAAGTCAAAAAAAATGAAAGTCAATGAAATTATGACCGCTCTGGAAGCCAAGCATCCAGGCGAAAATGAGTATCTGCAAGCAGTGCGCGAAGTGCTCGAAAGCATTGAAGAAGTCTACAACCAGCATCCTGAGTTCGAAAAGGCCAAGATCGTCGAAAGAATCGTTGAGCCCGATCGTATCTTCACGTTCCGCGTGACTTGGGTTGACCGCAATGGCGAAGTTCAGACGAACCTCGGTTACCGCGTCCAGTACAACGCCGCCCTCGGCGCCTACAAAGGTGGTCTCCGTTTCCACAAGGCCGTCAACGTCTCCATGCTGAAGTTCTTGGGCTTCGAGCAAATCTTCAAGAACTCCCTGACCATGCTGCCTCTCGGCGGTGGTAAGGGTGGTTCCGACTTCGACCCGGTTGGCAAGACCGACGAAGAAATCATGCGTTTCTGCCAAGCTTTCATGTATGAACTTTGGAGAAACATCGGTCCCGACCAAGACAGCCCTGCTGGCGACGTCGGCGTGGGTGGCCGCGAAATCGGTTACCTCTATGGCGCCTACAAGAAGCTCGCTCGCGAGCACAGTACTGGCGCTCTGACTGGTAAGAGCTACGGCTGGGGTGGTTCTCTGATCCGTCCCGAAGCCACTGGTTTTGGTGCCATCTACTATGTCGAGCGCATGGTGAAGCAAACTGGCGACAAGATGGAAGGCAAGCGCATCGCCCTCTCTGGCTTCGGTAACGTGGCTTGGGGTGCTGCCATCAAGGCTACCGAACTCGGTGCCAAGGTTGTTGCTCTGTCAGGTCCCGACGGCGTTTGCGAACTGCCCAACGGTATCGACAAGGAAATGATCGACTACATGCTGGAGATGCGTGCCTCGAACCGTAACAAGGTTCAAGACATGGCCGACAAGTTCCCCGGCAAGGCCGTCTTCACTCCTGGCAAGAAGGCTTGGATGGTGAAGTGCGACATCGCTTGCCCCTGCGCTTTCCAGAACGAGTTGGCCGAAGCCGACGCTAAGGAACTGATTGCCAATGGCGTGAAGTACGTTGCTGAGGTCTCCAACATGGGTTGCCAACCCGCCGCTATCGCCGCTTTCCAAGCCGCCAAGATTCCGTTCGGTCCTGGTAAGGCTGTGAACGCTGGTGGTGTTGCCACCTCTGGCCTCGAAATCTGCCAGAACGCTGAGCACCGCAACTGGACTGCCGAAGAGGTCGACAAGAACCTCCACACCATCATGAACAACATCTATGACATGTGCGTCCAATATGGTAAGCAAGCCGATGGTACCATCAACTACGTGAAGGGTGCCAACATCGCTGGTTTCATGCGCGTTGCCAACGCCATGCTTGCTCAAGGTATCATCTAATCCAAGAGTTCAAAGGTTTTGCAAGGCGGCTCCAAAAGGCCGCCTTGCTTTTATTAATCCAGTTTTTTAAAATTACGCAAAAAACGTAACGCAAAAAACGTAATATTTTGAAATAATATGTATTTTTGCGGCGATAAAACTGCAAAACTATTGTGTCGTATGCCTAAAAATCCATTCGTGACATCCGGCTATGAAGGGCCAGAGTATTTTTGCGACAGGGAAGAGGAAACCGAAAAACTCACTCGGCTGTTGGCCAACGGCAACAATGTGGTGCTGATGTCGCCGCGCCGCATGGGGAAGACGGGACTTCTCTATCATGCCTTCCAGCAAGAGGAGATCAGCATGGAATACCATACATTTATCATCGACATCTATTCGACCAAAAACATGAATGATATGGTTGCGGAGATGGGAAAGGAGATACTGAACACGCTCCAGTCGCGGAATAAGAAGGCCTTTGACAAATTCGTCAGGGTGGCCACCTCGCTGCGTCCGGGCGTGAGTTTCGACCCGTGGGGTAACCCGACTTGGAATGTGGAAGTCGGAAATATCCAGAACGCAGATAATACCTTGGAACAGATTTTCGATTACATCAAGCAATCCGACCAACCCTGCCTCGTTGCCATCGATGAGTTCCAGCAGATTGCACATTACCCGGAAAAGAATGTCGAGGCCATTTTGAGGACCTATATCCAGCATTGCTGCAATGCCAATTTTGTGTTTTCCGGCTCTGAACGGCATCTGCTTGCAGAGATGTTCTCATCGCCGTCGCGACCTTTTTATGCTTCCACATCGACACTTAATTTGGGAAGTATCAGCCCGTTAAGGTACGATGAATTTGCAAGAGCGCATTTCGAGAAAGCGGGAAAGCATTTGGCAGAGGGTGTCGTGGAGGCAATTTGCAATCGGTTTGAGGGTGTCACTTGGTATATGCAAAAGGTACTGAATTACCTTTTTGCCGATACCGCCTCGGGCGAAACATGCGAAATGGATATGATCGATGTTGCTGTGAATGAAATTGTGAAAGACAACGGCACAATTTACGCCGACCTGCTTTACCAACTGACAGCCAAGCAGAAAGAGCTTTTGGTTGCCATAAGCAAGGAAGGGAAAGTGAAAGCCGTCACGGGTTCGAAGTTCATTAAGAAACACTATCTGACGGCTGCCAGTTCGGTTCAAACCACCGTCAGGTCGTTGATGGATAAGCAGTTGGTGACGAGTCATCTCGGCATATATGAGGTTTATGACAAGTTTTTTGGAATTTGGTTATCAAGGCTATGAAACAAACAACATTATGTTATCTGGAGTGCGGCAGCCAATACCTTATGCTGCACCGGACAAAAAAGGAAAATGACCTCAACCACGACAAATGGCTCGGCGTGGGAGGCAAGTTTGAGGAAGGAGAAAGCCCAGAGGACTGCATGCTGCGCGAGGTGTGGGAGGAAACCGGCTTCACCATCACCAAGTGGCGCTATTGCGGCATCGTCACCTTCGTGCACAACGTCTATGACGACGAGCACATGCACCTTTTCGTCTGCACCGACTGGACGGGCGAGCAAATCGAATGCAACGAGGGCGACCTCGAATGGATCGACAAAAGCCGCTTGCTCGAACTTCCCGCTTGGGAAGGCGACAAGATTTTCCTTGGGCTGATTGCCGAGGAACGCCCTTTCTTCTCTCTGAAACTCACCTACGAATATGACACGTTGAAGGAGGCCGTTTTGGACGGAAAACCGCTGTAAATGAATTTTTTTCTTCGTTTGGTATGTTTTTTGCTTATTTTTGCGTTTGTTAATCGGTTAAAGCGAAACAAAATGACAAGAACAATGGGTCCCAAGAAAACAGGAGGTTTTTTGACCTTGCTTTTCTTTTTGCTGGCATCAATGTCGTCGGCATCTGCTCAAAATCTCATCGTGAACGGCGATTTTGAATCATACAATGTATATGGGCAAATAACCGCTCCATCGTATACTGATTATGTTCGAGTGAATGGAAATTATGTCGTTGAGGCGGGGCATTATGTGATTAATTCTACTACTAGTGGACATGGCGGAGGACAAGGCTGGCCTATGCCTTCAGATTCGCATGGGAAGTTTATGATAGTGAATGGATTTGGAGGGAATTCCAACCCCACTAAAGTGGTGTGGCGACAAACGATTGCCGTTACGACTCAGACAAATTACACATTTTCTTATCGTTACGTGAATTTGAACAGAGTCATTTATGGACAAATTAATCCTTCGAAGTTGCAAGTGAAGATTAATGGAGTGAATTTCGGTGGTGAGAATAGTTTGCCCACAAACAATAATTGGCATAATTGGAATAACAATGGCGTTGCATGGAATAGCGGCACTGCCACGCAAGCGTTGATAGAGATTTTCGATAATTATACAGGGCTTGAAGGAATGGGCGACGACTTCTGCCTTGATGACCTTTCTTTTGTACCTAATGTGGTTTATAGTGTTGATGCCATAGATGATTCAGATATTTCTGCTTGTCAGAACATTTCGGTCGACATTGATGTGCTGGATAATGATGTTGTACAGCCCAATGCAAATGACGCGGTGGTTTCAATCGTGACTCAACCATCGCACGGCACGGCTACTGTATTGACAAACAAAAAGATAAGATATGTTTTTGCGGGTGGTAACTATTCAACGGATCAGTTGAAGTATCGCGTGACCAATCATGGTGTTACGGATGATGCTTGGGTGTATATTAACACGGCCAATCCGCCCACGGTGGGCAACATTACGGCTCCGGGCGCGATATGCGCGGGAGGCGCCTTAGGCATCCCAACACCCACGGTGAATCCTGCAGCCACGGGACAGTGGGAGTACGGCAGCTCTTCGACGGGCACATTCACCACTTTTGACCCCAACAACGTTCCGCTTTCCATGAATGGCAAATACGTACGCTACTCGGCCTCCAACGACTGTGGCGCTGGCCATAGCAATGCGGTGCAGATTACGGTGACTGAGGGACCTTCTGTTGGGCAAACACCTCAAATACAGCCGATTTGTGCCGGACAGAGCTTGAATCTGGCAATTCCAACCATCAATAACAATGGCTCTCAGATATTGGACCAAGGCTGGGTGGCGTCGCCAACACAAAACGGCAACTATACATCGTTTAATCCTAACAATGTTAGCGTCTCCTATAACGGCTGGTATATCCGCTACATGGTGGAAGGCAGCTGTGGCTTCGTCTATAGCGAGCCGGCCCGTCAGTTGATTGTGAACGTGTCTCCTGACATTACGGGAATGCTTCAAGCGCCGGATGCCATTTGCGCAGGCGACGACTTGAGTCTTGTCGTGCCAACTTACGATGGCAACGGAACGGGCGTCTGGGAGATCAGCCAAACCTCGAACGGGACGTTCCAGCCTTTCACTCCTACGAATGTGCCTTCAACGTATAACAATTGGTACGTGCATTACAAAGTGAGCAACGACTGCGGCAGCGATGTCAGCAACGCGGTGCAAATCCATGTGAACGACGCGCCCACCATCGCCACGCCCGCCACTCCGCAGGCCATCTGCGCCGGTGGCAGCTTCGGCCTGACTACGCCTACCATCCAAAACAACGGTTCGACGATCACCGACCAAGGCTGGCAGATTGCGGCGCAGCAGAGTGGCTCCTATAGCGCGTTCAACAACAACAATGTGCAATATACCTACAACGGCTATTGGATTCGCTATTACGCCGTGAACGATTGTGGCACGACCTATAGCCCGGCGGTTCAGGTGACGGTGAACGACATCCCGTTGGTGAGCAACATCACGGCCCCCGCTGCCATTTGCGCCGGCGGCGCCTTCACGCTGACCACCCCAAGCGTGACTTGGCGACACAACAACCAAAACACATGCTCTGGCGGTTGGGAGATCGCGCCTACTTCGTCGGGCGAATTCACTCTGCTGACCAACAATAACATTCCTTTCGAATACAACGGATATTACCTCCGCTACAAGGCCGTCAACGGCTGCGGAGAAGCCTATTCGGGCAATGTGGTGCAAGTCACGGTGTATTCGACCGAAGACACCTATGAAGAAATCACGGCTTGCGACACCTACGTCTGGCATGGCGTGACGTGCAACCACACTGGCGACTATACCGCCCAAGTGCAGAATGAAAACGGATGCATCATCACTGCCCATCTGCATTTCACCTTGAGCGACGCTTATACGGAGACGCAAAACTTTACGAGCTGCGAGTCGTTTACCTGGCCAATCAACGGACAAACGTATTATTCGACAGGCACCGACACCTATACCATCGAAAGCGGCAATCCCTTGGTGTGCGACAGTATCTTTACCCTTAATGTGACCATCAATAACGCTCCAGAAATCATGGGTGGCATCGCTGCGCCTACCGGGGTCATTTGTGCGGGCAACGGTTTTTCGATGGCTGCTCCGCAATATGCGATGCATCACGTGGATGGGGGAGATGCGCATTGGGAATATGCCACCGCATCGAGTGGGCCTTTCACCGCATTTGATCCTACGACAAGCCAGTTGGGCCAAGGCATTTATTATCTGCGTTTTGCCGTCGTCAATGACTGTGACGAAGCCTACAGCAACGTGGTCTCTTTCCATGTCAACGACGCTCCTGTGGCCAATATGCAGCTTACGGCTTTGCAGGTCTGCGAAGGCCAAGCCCTCGACTTGCCAGAGATTAATGTGACATGGAACAACTTGGACGAAAATGACCGCGTGGCCGAATGGCAGATGTCGCCAACCCAAAACGGCACTTACGCCCCCATCGACCCGACGATGCCGATGCAAAACAGCCATAATGGCTATTGGCTTCGTTTTGTGGCTTCCAATGCCTGCGGTGTCTTCATCGTTGGTCCCGTCCAAATCTCGGTGATGGCCGAGGCAGAGGAATGGCTTGAGACCATTTCGGCTTGCGACACGTACACCTTGCCTTCGGGTGAGGTGATCACGGAAAGCCAGGTGGTTGACTATGAATCATACGCCCCCTGCTTCCATCTGGTGCATCAGCCTATTGTAATCAATTATAGCGACCATGTGGTGGATTCCATCACCACCTGCCATGAAGAGTTTGTCTGGAACGGGATGACTTTCAGCCATTCTGACGAAACACAGTATTATTCCGTCACGTTGCAAAATGAGCACAATTGTGATAGTGTGGTGAGCTTGGTCCTTGATTTCGGCAACTATGCCTCTTTCACACACAACAGGATAGCCTGCGGCTCCTATGTCTGGGAGATGAAGCCTGAGGTAACCTACACCGAAAGCGCCCGCGACTCGGTATTTGTGCCCGCCGTGGACGATACCGAATGCGACACATGGTATTACCTGAATCTGACGATAGGGCACGACACCTTGGTTGACGGAGGCCAGATGACGGAATGCAGCGGCTTCGTTTGGCATGGCGTGCCTTATTTCGACGACGCCATCGTGTACGATTCCCTGCAAACAACCGTTACCCATTGCGATAGTATCGTCTCTTACCAACTGACTATTGTTGCACCCGTCGAGACGGACACGGCCATCGTTTCGTGCAATGCGATTTGGTGGCAGGAGCATTTCTGCGAGGAAGAAGGCGACTATCAGCATGTCTTTGAATCCGTTCAAGGCTGCGACAGCATCGTGACCATGCATTTCAGCCTTTCCGAACAACTGGAATATGAGTTCGACACCTTGGCTTGCGAGCCTTTCGAATGGTACGGCTATCAGTGCGAGCACAGCAATATGCTTTGCATGCATGTGTTCCAGACGCCCATGGGATGCGACAGTTTGGTGAAGATGCATGTCTTTATGAACGAGACGGTTAGCTCGACGCAATTCGTCCAAGCTTGTGACTATTATGAATTCGAAGGTGTGATTTATGATCAACCAGGCATAACCTATATTTATCTCGACACGCTGTTTACCGAAAATGGTTGCGACAGCTTGGTTACCCGCATTAGGCTGGAAATCACCGATTCCGAATCTTTGGGGACAATCAGTGGCAGTCCGGCGGTTTTCGTGGCTTCCAATCTCGTCAATGGCATATATCGCTATGACCTTGATGTGGAACATCTTAACGGTGATGTGACCTGGACTTTGACCAATCCTGACTGGCAGATTGTGGAGGTGGGCGACACCTATTGCCGCATTTTGGCGGCCACGCCAGGCGAAGTCACGCTGAAGGCCATTTTCTCTGTTGAGGAATGCGGCGAGATGGAGCGCAGTTTCGACATCGTCGCGGGATTCTTTGGCATCGATGACAACGCGTTGCGGAATGTCAAGTTGTACCCCAATCCTACGAAAGATCAGGTGACCCTTGAAGCCGAAGGCATCCGAAGGGTGCGTGTCATCAATATGTTGGGCCAAGTGCTTGAAGTGCTGGAAGTTGGCAGCCAAGACCATGTCATGGTGGATTTGAGCACTTTTGGACGTTCTGTATATTTGTTTGAGATAGAGACGGTTAATGGCATGGCCAAAAAGCGGGTGGTGCTTTGCAATTAATAATAGCAGCTTTGTGATGCCTTATGCAAAGGATATTTTTAATATCTTTGCGGCTTAATAATGAATTGTATGAGCTTGAAAAGATTAATATTGGTGATGATGCTTGTTGCGATGGCATTGTTCGCAATAAGTCAACCTGTGACGATTACGCCACCGGCGGCCTTCATCGAGCCAGGCGAATCGGTTCAGCTGACTGCCACTGGAGCCTTGTATTACCGATGGTCGCCGGCAGCGTGGCTTTCGACCACCGAAGGCCCGGTGACAGTGGCTTCGCCAGAAGTGACCACCACTTACACCTGCTCGGGCTTTGCGCCAGGAGCCGAAAGTGTGGTCAATGGCAACTTCGACCAAGGCAACGTCGGGTTTACCTCGGATTACGAGTACAATTCCAACCTCTGGGCTGAGGGCACCTATTATGTGGACTATGACGCCAGTTTGCACCATGAGAATTTTCAAGGCTTGGGACACGGCGACAGCGGCAATTTCATGATAGTCAACGGCGCTACAATTCCTGGGACCAATGTCTGGACGGAACAAATCACGGTGAATCCTGGTTCTTACTATGCTTTCTCCACATGGGTGTGCTCCGTGGGCGGAAGCCCTGACCAAGTGGCACTGCTCCAGTTCAGCATCAACGGGACGCAAATTGGAGATGTTTTTGCAGCACCCCCAACCTACAACGGATGGAAGCAATTCTATGTGTTGTGGTATAGCGAGAACTGGACGACGGCTACTATCACCATCCTGAATCAGAACACGGGCGGCGATGGCAACGACTTCGGCCTCGACGACATCTCGTTCAGCGAGTTGGTGCTGGTCGGCGAACCGCAATGCACCGTTCACGTCGACGGACTGACCGCTTCGGCCTATGCCGACGAAACCGAGCTTTGCAACGGCCAATCCACCATATTGCATGCCGAGGTTTCGGGCGGTCACGGCAATTACACCTATAGCTGGACACCTGCCAACACGCTCGACGACCCCACTTCGGCCCATCCTGTGGCCACGCCTCCAGTGGGCAATACCACCTACACGTGCCACGTCAGCGATGGCTATGACAACAAGGATGTTGATGTGACCCTTCTGGTTTTCCCGCCCAACGACACCACGCTTGTCGACCCGAGCATCTGCTTCGGGCAAACCTACGATTTCCACGGGGCGAATTACGACGAAGACGGTCAGATTGCCTATTTCGACACCATCGACAATCATGGTTGCCTGAAAGTGGAAAAGTTGGTGCTCACCATCGATGAGTACCAACGTCCGCCTGTCGTGATGCAGTTTGAATGCTATGCCCACGGAACGATGCCATCGTGGTATTGGGACAAGACGGGTACGACCTATCATGAGGACACCTATGACGAAATCGTGCTCGACGACCCCGAGGGCGGTTGCCCCATCTTACATCGGCTCGACCTCAAGTTCCATGAGGAGTATTATCACGAGGAGAGCAAAACCGCTTGCAATGAGTTCTATTGGCCCATTACGGGTGTCACTTACATGGAGAGCCAGGAGGGCATGACGCACACGTTCCACAATGCCTTTGGCGATCAGGTTTGCGATAGCACCTATGTCCTCAATCTGACCATCGCCAATTATGAGACCAGCGAAGAGTTTGTCCCCTATGAGGAAACATGCGACAGCTATTTTTGGGATCCAGCGGGGCATGCCTATGTCACTGAGGATGAATATGACCCCGAAAACCATGTTTTTACGGTTTCGGGTACCTATCAGCGAACCTATCAGAACCAGATGGGCTGCGACAGCATTGTGACGATGCAGGTTGACTTCGACTACCAACCTCACCCTGCCGAAATCACCGCGATAAATTCGACCAACACGGTTTCGCATTGGGTCATCACGGCTACCGAGTTCCAAATCAATTCCTATGATTTCACCATGACCGACATCAATCCTGACTGCCATTGGGACACCGTGGTGTGGAGCTGTGACGATGCCCCGCAATGGGTGCTTGAACCCTTCGGTGAGATTGGAGAGAATTGCAAGTTGTATGTGCTCAACCGTGAGCCAGACACCGTTTGGCTGCGGGCCCGTGCCTTCAACCGTTGTGCTTCAGAAGACGGCGTTGAGCAAAAATATTGGTTGCTGAGTTCGTTCTATGGCGTGGATGAATATGGCCCTTCGTCAGGCTCAGGAACTGTCGGTTTTAACGTCCTGCCCAACCCGAACAAGGGTCGAATGACCTTCGCTTTCGAAAACCTTACGGGGAAGATTGACGTCAAAGTGTACGACATGACGGGCAACCTCCTCGATCACATACAAACCTTCAACGGCTTGAACTCGAATTCCTTGCCTTACGAAATGAGGAATTGCGCCGATGGCATCTATTTCTTCGTGGCGACGGGAAAAGAAGGTTCGGTGGCGAAAAAAGTGATCGTTCAACGATAAAAGACGGATAAGACTATGAAAAGCAAGTGGATGATATTGAGCCTTTGGCTTCTTGCGACTGGCGGGTTGATGTTGGCTTCCTGTACCAAAAACGATGAAAGCACCATTGTCGTCATCGGAACGGAATATTACATTGACGACATCCTCACCGTCATTCCCGATTCTTTGCAAACCCAGTTTATGGCCAGTTTTGGCGAAATTCCCCGTGGTGCCGTGCCACCCAAGATTGAGGGCAGCTATGTGGTCGACCCAAAGGCTCGCACCGCTTCCAATGTCTCGGATTGGCCTTTGCAAATTGTCGAGCCAAACACCTATCTGCGTTTCGACCGGCAGCACAACGGTATCGCGGTGCTGGACCTGAACGAAGCCACCGAACAGACCACCGACACGGTCTTTGTGATGGGCAACGGCAGCAAATTCACGGTGTATTTCATAGAAGACAAGAACTATCAAATGCCTGTCAATGGTCAGACTTTCCAAGTGTGGATGAAGCGTGGCGTCATCATGCGCGGCCAAGTGACCGCCGACGGGATCGCTGATTTCAGACTGGCTTCCATCATCATGAAAGCAGAGGACAATTCGAATGGCATGCTGAGCCAATATGCTCCTGGCTCTTATTTCATTTACAAGGACGGCGATGGGACGGCCGCGAATTTTGACTGGTAAAATTTTTGAAACGATGAAAAAGATACATGTCATCATGGCATTTCTGCTGGGCTTCAGCCTGGTGTCATTTGGGCAATCGAACAAGGGCAAAGGTCCTGAAAAAACCGTTTCATTGGGCTTGAAAGGAGGCATTAATTTGCCAAGGATGCTCTATTACCAAAACGAGTCGCTGATTGAGTTGGACCAAGCCCTTGCCATCACTCCGATGGGCGGCTTGTTTGTCGACATCCCTTTGGGCGGAATCATTGTCTTTGCCCCCGAGGCTGTCTACGTGCAGCGAGGCACGGATATGACTTACGAACACCGTTCGGGCTCGACGGTTCACTATACCATGTCGGCTTCCTATGCCGACGTGCGTCTGCCTTTTGAATTGAAGTTGCCTATCAGCTCCTATTTCCAACCTTACTTGGTGGTAGGTGCCGAGGTGGGGATGCGGCTGTTTGGCCAAATCCACATGGACCGCACGGCTCCCATCGACCTTGATGTGACCATTGACGTTGGCGATGCCAACTTGGCCGTGGTTCATGCCGGCGCGTTGGCAGGCTTGGGTGTGTGTAGCAAAATCAACCTGGGTGCACAGGAAATTCTTCTCAAACTCAGCGTGACAGCGCATCAGGGCTTGCTGGACAGTTATGCCTCTGGCGAGAAAGATGGCTCCATTGGGGCTCAGAACGTCAACGCCTACCAGATTACAGGATGGCGTCTGCCACAAGGTCTTGAGGCCTGTCTGTGCATCGGCATCCCGCTGAAAGCTCACGAGGATGATGCCTGTGCCTCTTTCGGCAAGGACCGCTTTCGCCGTCATGGCAGCGGACGCCACTTGTTTGGATTCTGACGTGAAAAGCCTATGCGTTTACTTTATCCCAATATGCTTTGGGGCCTGTTCGCCCTGCTGATTCCCATCCTCATCCACCTGTTCAACTTCAGGCGGCATAAATTGGTGTATTTCAGCAATACCACTGTGTTGCGAAACATTCAGCAGGAGAACGCCAAGACGCGAAAACTGAAGTATTGGATTACGCTCTTGCTGCGTTGTTTGTTCATCGCGGCTTTGGTGTTGGCATTTGCGTTTCCGTATCATCCTGAAAAACAAATCACTACCGATGCGGCAGACAATTTGGTCGGCATCTACATCGACAACTCGATGAGCATGAAGGGACAGTCGGCGCGGACGACGATGCTGGAGGATGCACGGCAGTCGGCGCGCGATTTGGTGCACAAACTCAGTCCGTCGAGTCGTTACTTGCTGATGACCAACAGCTTTGAGATTCAGAACGAGTACCCGATGAACCAAGAGGAGATGCTCGACCAACTCGATTGCATGAACCCCGACGGTGCTCCCATCGCGATGGGAGAGGTGCTGGACCGTTTCGAGATGTTGCGCAAGCAACATGGCTTTGCGAGCTCTACTTTGTTCGTCTATTCTGATTTTCAGACAAATACATTCGATTTGTCGGCGGCGCAAGCTGACACTTCGATGCAAGTCGTTGTGGTGCCGATGCTGCCGGAGTTCAAGTCGAACATCTACATCGACTCGGTGTGGTTGGCTTCGCCCATCGTTCAAGCCAGCTTGACCAACGATTTGATGGTTCGTGTTGTGAACCAAGGCGACAAGGAAGTGAAAGGCTTGCCCGTCAACTTCACGATGAACGGCACGATGGCAGCCTCCACAACGGTCGATTTGGAGAAAAACGGCGAGACCGAGATTGAGATGCAGTTTGTGGTGGACGGCGATGGCGAGCAACGCTGCACCGTCAGCCTGATGGACCATCCCATCACTTTTGACGATGCTTACGACTTCGTTATGAGCGTCAAGCCGAGCCTTTCCGTAGTGGAGTTGGGCACCGAAGCCTCAAATTGTGCCCTCGTTTTCGAGGACGACGAGCAGTTCCGTTACACGCTGATGGAGCCTTCGCGCTTCGATTTGGGCGCCATCGCTCAGGGCCAACTGCTGATTGTCGGCGAAACGGCCACCTTGAATGAGACCTTGCAGCAAAGTCTGCTGGATGCCGTCGCCGAAGGCGCGAGCCTGATGGTGTTTCCTTCCGTGAACGACCCTAAAGGCAATGCCTACCTTTATGAAAGACTGGGGCTTCGATTGATGGAAATCGACACCAACACCACATCGGTGGAGGATTTGGCCTTGCAGCACAGTTTCTTCAGCGACATGATTCTGGACTTGCCCCAGCACCCCGACCTGCCTAATGTAAAGCAGCATATCCGCTTGAAATCCAACGGTGTACCCACGCCCTTGCTGACCTTGAAGAACGGCGACCCGCTCTTGTTTTCGGAGCAAGTGGGGAAGGGGCAGGCCTTTGTGATGGCCACCACGCTCGATGCGAAATGGAGCGATGTGGCCGACAACGCGCTTTTCGTCCCGATGCTGGTCAAGATGGCGTTCTTGGGCGGCAAGATGGACAGGGTCTCCTATACCATCGGAACGGACAAGATGTTGGTTCTGAGCGACATGAACCTCGAAGGTGACCGACAGTTGCTCTTCGCCAACGAAGACCGCAGCTTTGAGCTGATGCCTGCCTCGGAAGTCCGCAACGGCAAGGTCTATCTTTATTTGAGCGACAACCTTCCCTCGGCAGGCTTCTACGACCTGTTGGTGAACGACACGCTCAACCGAACCACTGCCTGGAACGAAAGCCGTGTGGAGTCCAAGATGGACTTCGCCTCTTGCGATGAAATCGAGCCTGTCTTCAAGAAAGCCGGCTTCGATGTGGCCGCCGTCCTCGACACTACCGATTTCGCCACCGCCGACCTCGTGGAGGCCATGGCGCACCAGTCGTCGCTTTGGAAAGTCTTTGCGCTGATAGCACTTTTGGCCTTGCTGGGTGAGATAGCTGTTCTTAGGTTTTGGAAGTGAGTTTTGGAAAAAATCTTGGAATGGTGTAAAATTGGGCACTACAAAAATCTTGGAATGGTGCATTTTGTTGGCCTAGCGATCCAAAATTCTGAGATTCCATACATATTTCGCCAAAAAAAAATGTGAGATTCCATACATATTTCGCCAAAAAAAATGTGAGATTCCGACAAAAATGGTATTTTTGCGCTTGAAATAAGGCAAAAAAACTGAGGAAAATGGAACCGAATTATAGGGTTTTTAGGCGCAAGATCTACGATGAAATGCTCGAATGGAAGCGGAGTAGAGACGGCGCAACGGCATTGCTCATCAAGGGGGCAAGGCGAGTGGGTAAGTCAACCATTGTGGAGGAATTTGCCCGCAATGAATACGAAAGCTATATCGTGGTGGATTTCGCCGATGCGCCACAAGCGGTTTGGAAAGCCGTGGATAACATCTCCGACCGCAACAACTTCTTTATGCAGCTTCAGTTTATTTATGGCGTTACACTGCGCGAGCGTCATTCGGTCATCATCTTCGACGAGATTCAGAAATGCCCCGCTTTGAGGCAAGCCATCAAATATTTGGTGAAAGACCATCGCTATGATTTCATCGAAACAGGGTCGCTGCTGTCCATCAAAAAGAACACAAAGGATATTGTGATTCCAAGCGAAGAGACGCGGCTGACGATGTATCCGATGGATTATGAGGAGTTCCGTTGGGCGTTAGGCGATTCAGCCACATTGCCTTTGCTGCAAACCACGTTTGACGACAAACGCTCTCTCGGCGATGCCTTGAACCGCAAACTTATGCGCGACCTAAGGCTGTATATGCTTGTGGGAGGGATGCCGCAGTCGGTGGATACCTATCTTGGCACAACGAATTTGGCGGAGGTGGACGCGAAGAAACGCGAAATCATTGAGCTTTACAACGACGATTTCCAGAAAATAGACCCAACGGGGAAGGTCGCACGGCTTTTCAGCGCCATTCCCTCACAGCTTTTGAAAAACGCCTCTCGGTTCCAGGTGACAAGCGTTTTGGGACGCAGTGAGGACAAAGACACAATGGACGAACTGTTGAAAGACCTGGAAGACAGCTTGACCGTCAACTTTTCCCATCACGCCGACGACCCCAATGTTGGGATGCCTATGCACACCAATTACGATCAGTATAAATTGTTCGTTGGCGACACGGGCTTGTTCATCACCTTGGCCTTTTGGGACAAATCGGTGACTGAGAATGTCATATACCAAAAGTTGTTGACCGACAAGCTTTCGGCCGATCTTGGCTATGTCTATGAAAACCTTGTGGCTCAGATGTTGACGGCAGCGGGCAACCGTTTGTTCTATCATACTTGGCCGACGGAAAGTGGGAAGCACAACTATGAGATTGACTTTATCCTATCGCGAGGGAACAAAATATGCCCCATTGAAGTGAAATCTTCGGGATACAAGACCCACGCCTCGCTTGATGCATTCAAGGCCAAATTCTCCTCCCGAATAGGGCAGAACTATCTGGTTTACACCAAAGACCTTAGAAAAGATGCCGACATCCTATTGGTGCCCGCATATATGACAATGTTTTTGTGATAGGTGAAAACAATCGTTTTTTTCCCTATCTTTGCACGCATCATAAAACGCTTATGGATAACGAAGAAAAGACGGAATTGGAAAACGAACCCATCGAGGAACAGCCTTTGGACGAGACCTTGGAAGGCGTGGAAGACGCTCAGGCTCAGGAGGATGAATATCACGTGATACCGCTGAAGGGGATGTTCGAGAACTGGTTTCTCGACTATGCCTCGTATGTCATCCTCGAACGCGCCGTGCCGGCCATCGAGGACGGCTTGAAGCCCGTGCAACGCCGCATCCTGCATTCGATGGACGAACTCGACGACGGACGCTTCAACAAGGTGGCCAACATCGTGGGCAACACGATGAAATACCACCCGCACGGCGACGCATCCATCGGCGATGCCTTGGTGCAACTGGCCCAGAAAGACCTGCTTATCGACATGCAAGGTAATTTCGGCAACATCCTCACGGGCGATGATGCCGCTGCGCCGCGTTACATTGAGGCGCGCCTCTCGAAGTTCGCCAAGGAAGTCGTCTTCAACCATAAGACCACCGACTGGACGCGCTCCTACGACAACCGTAACGCCGAGCCGGTGTCGCTGCCAGTGAAGTTTCCGCTGCTTTTAGCGCAAGGCACCGAAGGCATTGCCGTAGGCTTGGCCTCCAAGTTCCTGCCGCACAACTTCAACGAACTGATTGACGCTTCGGTGGCCTATCTGCGCGACGAGCCTTTCACGCTCTATCCCGACTTCCCGACGGGCGGCCTGATGGACGTGACCAACTATAACGACGGTCTGCGTGGCGGCAAAGTCCGCATCCGCGCGCGTATCAGCCAACAGGACAAGAAGACGCTGGTTATCAGCGAGATACCTTACGGAACGACGACGGGCAGCGTCATCGACAGCATCGTAAAGTGCAACGACAAGGGCAAAATCAAGATCAAGAAGATTGACGACAACACCGCCGAGCAGTGCGAAATCGTCATCTACCTGAACCCCGGCGTCTCGCCCGACCAGACCATCGACGCGCTCTATGCCTTCACCGACTGCGAGGTGTCCATCTCGCCCAACGCCTGCGTCATCGTCAACCAGCATCCGGCCTTCATGGGCGTGAGCGAAATCCTCAAACTCAGCACTGACCGCACGATGGAGCTGCTGAGCCTCGAACTGCGCATCCTCATCGACGAGTTGGAGCAAAGTTGGCACTGGATTTCGTTGGAGAAGATTTTCTTCGAGAAAGGCATCTATAAGGAACTGGAAAACAGGGACTACGAGACTTGGGACGACCAACTCACGGGCATCGAGCGCCGCTTCGACCCGTATCGCAAACTGCTGAAACGCGAAATCACGCGCGAGGATGTGGAGAGACTGTGCGAGAAACCCGTCCGCAAGATTTCAAAGTTCGACATTAAGAAGGCCGACGAACAGTTGGCCGACCTTGAAAAACGGATGGAAGAGGCCAAGTACAACCTCGACCACATCGTGGACTACACCATCGACTATTTCCTGCACATCAAGGAAAAATACGGCGAGGGTCGCGAGCGCAAGACCGAGATCCGCAACTTCGACAACATCTCGGCTGCGGCCGTGGCTGCCAACAATGAAAAACTCTATGTGAATAGGGAAGAGGGCTTCGTCTGCACGGGCGAGGGCCTGAAACGCGAGAAGAACAAGGAAGCCTACGAATATGTGTGCGACTGCTCCGACCTCGACGACATCATCGTGTTCCACGAGGACGGCAAGTATTCCGTGGTGAAGTTGCAGCCAAAACTCTTTGTGGGACAAAAAGTGATTCACGTCGATGTGTTCCACAAGAATGACGAGCGCACGACCTACAACGTCGTTTATCGCGACGGCCGAAACGGCCAGCCGCACTATGTGAAGCGTTTCGCCGTGAAGGGCATCACGCGCGACAAGGAATACGACCTCACGCAAGGCAAACCCAGCTCGAAGGTGCGCTATTTCTCGTCCAACCCCAATGGCGAGGCCGAAATCATCAAGGTGACTTTGATGATGTTCAACAAGAAACAAAAAACCGTGGATTACGACTTCGCCAAGTTGGATGTGAAAGGCCGTGGCGCACGCGGCAACCTGCTCACCAAGTATGAGGTCAAGGAGATTAAGAAGGGAGGGGAAGGCGTATCGACGCTCAACGCCCGCGATATCTATTACGACGACACGGTGCGCCGCCTGAATGCCGACAAACGTGGCCAGTACCTCGGCGCGTTTGAGGGCGAGGACAAGATTTTGCAGATCTTCGCCAACGGCGAGTTCAAGATTTCGGGCTTCGACCTCAACACCCACTTCGACGACGACATGGTGGAAATTCGCAAGTTCGACGCGGACGAGATTTTCTCCGTCGTCTACATCGAAGGCGAGACGCAAAAGATGTACCTGAAACGGTTCTGCATCGAGGCCGAGACCAAGTTGAACAGCCGCATTTCGTTCATCGGCGAGCATCCCGAGGCGAAATATTTGGGCAAGAGCACCGACGACCTGCCGCGCCTGCTGCTGAGCTACAAGGTGAGCGATGCCGGCAACAGCTTCCCCGACGATGAAATCAACGTGGAGGAGTTTATCGGTATCAAGAGCTACAAGGCGAAAGGCAAACGCTTGTCGACGAGAGAGATAGAGAGTTGGCAGTTCTTGGAACCTTTCGAACCAAAGGCCCCTGAGCCTGTCGAAGGGCCGACCGAAGAAGAAACGGAGGAGTCTGAGGCTCCTGAGCCTATTCCTGAACTTGTCGAAGGAGTCGAAGAGCCGAAATCAGCTGAGACAGATGAAGATAACGAGAAAGTGCCCGCCAATCCCGCCGATGTGCTGTTGGAAATCGTCGAGCCGAAAGGCGACGGTATTCAGATGGATTTGTTTAATGAATTAACGGATGGAGAGAATAGTAATGAATAAGGATGCGAGACACGAAACTGGGATCCACAATCCTCAATCCTTTTACAGTCTTGGCGGAGGAACATCCGCCATCTCCTACGCGCGAAGGTCTCCTCTTTGTGCTTGGAAGATTGCGGGTCGAGCCCGCAATGACGGTTTGGGACAAAGTCCTGTGTCCCGTGTCAAATGGTTGTTTTTGTTTGTCTTGGCGTCTTTTTTGCTCAGCAGTTGCCAAACCGAACTGAAGTTGGCCAAGAATTTCGTCGCGGAACAATCCAACACGCGCGTGGCGGTCTATTTCCCCGAACAGGCCGAGGTGAAGGTGGAATACAACACGCAATACCAAATGCAAACGAATGTGCTGCAAGGCTTCAGCCAGGATTTGTTCTTGGACGTGATGTATGGCGCCTACGCGGATATGTTGCGCACCTACGGCTTGGATGTTTACATTCCCGAAGACATTGACAACGTTCACGTTGACTCCGCGCATTGGATGGTGATGCTCTCGCGGATGGAGATTTCGGGGCGTATCACGGAGTACGAGGACTATCTCTTCAGCGACACGGACGAGTACAGCTACAAGCATCCCTTGAACACGGTCAATGTGGCTTCGTGGTTCGAAATCAACGACGGCGAGTGGCGGCCCGTGCAGTTTTGCGAGCACAACCTGATGGACGGCTTCGATTCCAAGACGGATTATTCCTTCTGGACGAACAAAATCGATTACGACTACACGATTGATACACTGGAACTTAAGGATGTGTACAATTATGCCGTCTATCTCGGCAAACTCTACGCGGGTTACACATACGATTATATGATGAACAGTTATGTAGGCAAAAAGATACAAAACATGAACTATTATTATAAGGTGTTGCTGCGCTACGACCCGTATAGGAAGCAAATGCGCTACGCCGAGGACGGGGATGGGTTTGTGGAAGTGGAATAGAAAAGTCTTTTTTCTTTGAAAATAAAGATCACATTTTCTTGGGAAGAAAAATCTAAAAACCACACTTTTCTTGGGGTAAGTTATAGTACGTTGTACTCTTTGACTTGCTGATTCGTTTTTTTGTGTGTTTCTGAGAAAAAAACTCACATTTCTCGTCACTTTCGTGAAATTTGTTTGTTTTTGCCGCGTCTTTGTCCGAAAGGCAGGGATGACATAACAAGAAGGCGTTTGCTAACGCTTGTTTTTGGTTTTGTTGAACGTAGGAAATTCAGACTCATAAATCAAAAGCATGTCAGAGGTGGATGCCGCGCGGTGAAGTGTATTACTTCCCGTTAGTGTGCAGAGCGTAAAAAGCTCATGCACACTTTTCGGGTTTAATGTTTATACCGCCTGCGTGGGTATCTTTTCTGTTTGTTTATTTATGAGGGTTTCCTACGACCTAACAAGACGGACGAGCGGATGCTTAGATTTTTGTGTGGGTCAGTGAAATTGATAAAAATCGGCTCGGATTTGGGTATTTGACGAGCTTGCAAATGCGTTGCAAACAACTTAATCCATAAACATCTAAATATCCAAAACAATGAAAACATTAAACAAATTCGGGAAACAGTTGCTTCTCGCAAAATCTCTCCTTCAAGATAAAGGTTGTTTAGATGTTTGTTGATGGCGGCCCCCCCACATCGAACAATGCCGCCATTGCCTTTTGAGTTCGCCAAATGGTTTCGTCCTTATAAACCACTTGGATGCCGTCTTCTTTGCCTTCTGCTTGGAAAATCAGAAACTCCGCAGTGCTATTCCTTATTTCGAGTTGTTTGCTCATGCCGTTTTTGTTATCAGAGGCTTTCTTGCGGATTATTTGAAGCTAAACCTTCAGTTCCTTCTCGATCATTTCCTTCAATTCCGAGGCTTTCACGGTTTGGATTTCTCCGCCGGTGACCATGCTGATGCTGCCCGTTTCTTCCGAAACAACCAAAGCGATGCAGTCGTTGTCCTCGGTCACGCCGATGGCGGCACGGTGGCGCAGGCCGTAATGTCCGGGGATGTTGGTCTTTTGGGTGACTGGAAGGATGCAGCGCGCCGCTGTGATGCGGTTGTGGCGGATGATCATGGCACCGTCGTGCAAAGGGCTGTTCTTGAAAAAGATGTTCTCAATCAGCGGGTTGCTGATGTCGGCATTGACCGTTACGCCGGTCGTGACGATGTCATCCAGGTTATTTTTTCGGGTGAGCAGGATGAGCGCACCTTGTTTGATCTCCGACATATTGATGCAGGCCTTGGTCAAGGCATCGATATTGAGGTCGACATTGCTTCTGACTTTCAGAAACTTGAAGCGTTGCGCCAGCTTGCCTTCCTGCGCCTGTGCCCCGATGGTGAACAGGAAACGCCGAATCTCAGGCTGGAAGATGATGATGAGCGCGATGAAGCCCACGCTGACGAAAGCTCCTAGGATGGCGGTCAGCATTTCCATCTGCAAGGCTTTGACCAACTGCCAGATGACGAAGATGGCCACGATGCCGATGAAGATGCTCATGGCCGATGTGCCTTTCAGCAAGCGATACAGACCGAAAAACACTAACGCCACAAAAAAGATGTCGATGATGTCGAAGACACGGATTTGGATGAAAAGGTCGATCATGGCGTGAAATTTTGCGCAAAATTACCAAAAGTCCCAACCAGCTCAATGGCTTCGCGTGCTTTTTTCACATCGTGGACACGCAAAATGTTTGCCCCATGAAGCAGGGCGATGGTGTTTAGCACCGTGGTTCCAT
Organism: Bacteroidales bacterium; assembly: GCA_017460915.1. GTDB lineage: Bacteria > Bacteroidota > Bacteroidia > Bacteroidales > F082 > Limimorpha. The sequence goes on from JAFUAA010000028.1 coordinate 34,713, forward strand.
TTTCGGCTTCTAAGGGAGTGGTGCCTAATACCTTATTAATTAATGACTTCCTCGAAATGCCGATGAGGATAGGCAGATTGTTATAACGATAACGCTCCAAATCGCTGAGCAACTGGTAGTTGGCTTCAAGGCTTTTCCCGAAACCGATGCCCGGGTCAAGGATGATTTGCTGTTCGCCAAAAGATTCAATGGTCTGGCATTGCTTCTCGAAAAAGTCCATCACGGTCTGGTGGATGTTGCCGTTGAGGGCGTATTGGTGCATGGTTTCAGGCGTGCCTACGCAATGCATCATCACATAAGGGATGTGGTTTTGCCCGATGTAAGGCAGCATTTCGGCATCGAAAAGTCCGCCCGAGATGTCGTTGATGAGGTCGGCGCCTTCGGTGATGCAGGCTTCGGCCACACTTTTTCTAAACGTGTCTATGGAAACCAGAGCATCGGGAAAGGTCTTCCTGACCGCTCTCAGTATGGGAAGAACGCGCAACAGTTCTTCATTTTCCGTTGCGATGGCATTGTTGGGCCTCGTGGAGCAACCACCAATGTCGATGAAGTCGGCACCTAAGGAAAGCATGGCTTCGCAATGATGTAAAGCGTTGTCAATCAATTTGTAACGACCGCCATCGGAGAACGAGTCCGGGGTCACGTTGAGGATTCCCATCACGGCGGGGCGGTCGAAAATGTACTTTTTTCCTTGTAAAAAGAGTTGCATCATTGAAAAAAGATTTATTTTTGCAAAAATACAATTTTCATGCAAACGAAAGACACAAAAACGCAATTTAAAGCGGTGTTGGCGCGATGTCGTAGGATGTTTGTCGACAAGATGAAAGACTATGGTCCGGCTTGGAGGATTCTCCGTACGCCATCCATAACCGACCAGATTTTCATTAAAGTAAAGAGAATCAGGACTTTACAAACAACAGCAGAACGGCTGGTCGATGAAGGTGTTGAGCCAGAATTTGTCGGCATCGTCAACTATGCGGCCATGGGAATCATACAACTTCGTTTGGGTGTGGTCGACCAGCCTGACCTGACGGCCGAGTCGGCCACGGAATGGTTCGATAAGGTGACCACAGAAGCCTATGAGTTGATGACCCGTAAGAACCACGACTATTCCGAGGCTTGGCGCGACATGCGCGTGAGTTCCATCACGGATTTGATTATGAGCAAGGTGTTGCGCACGAAGTCCATCGAGGACCACGGCGGGAAGACCCTTGTGTCTGAGGGACTTGACGCCAATTATTACGATATGATCAATTACGCTGTTTTTGCACTGATATTAATGAACGAGGAGGTGAAAAATGAGACGGAAAAGTAATTTGGGCTTCGACTGGCTGAGCATTTTGCTGGCGATTGCCACGGCGGCAGGCATTTTTTTCCTGACCGACTATAAGTTTTGGTTTCTTGCCATTCTTTTGCTCAACATGTTGGTTTCCTTGGTCTTCGCAAAACGTTATGGTAAAGCGGCGTTGACGGTTTGCCGCCTTTTGGTGGGCGCATTGTTTGTTTTCAGTAGCTTCACTAAAGGAGTCGACCCCTTGGGGACGAAATACAAGATTTTGGATTATCTGGCTGTCTATCACATGGATTGGCTGAACGGCATGGCGATGGTTTTGGCCGTTGTCTTGATTTTGGCCGAGTTTGTCGTTGGCATATGCTTGTTTACCAATGTTTTGCCACGGTTGGCGGTGTTGGGTGCCAGTTTGCTGATGCTGTTTTTCACTTTCACGACCTTGTTTGATGCCGTGTATGACCTGGTGCCCGATTGCGGTTGCTTCGGGACAGCCATCAAGATGAGCAATTGGCAGACTTTCTACAAGAATCTGGTCATTAATGGGGTGCTTATTCCGTTGGTTTTGAATAACAAACGCTTGGAAAACCGATGGTTTGGCATTCCAATGCAGTTTGTCGTGGCCATTGCCTTGGCTCTCGCTTTTATGGGCTTCGAGATTTACAACTATCGCCATTTGCCTGTCGTCGATTTCATGAATTGGAAGGTGGGCAAGCAAATGAACGCCGTGACCGCCGAGCCTAGCCGTATCTATGTGACTTACAAGAATAAGACAACGGGTGAGAAACAAGAGTTCCTTTCGCCAAACTATCCTTGGAATGACTCGGTTTGGATGTCGCAATGGGAGTTCGTGCAACAACGTGTGGAGGGCGGCACCGATTATTTGGGCTTCACCGCCATGGATGAGGATGGCAATGATGTCACCGAGATGTTGCTGAATACTGAGAATCTCTTGATGTTCACTTCGAGCGATTTGACCAAAGTGACAGAAAGGGATTGGGCTAGGGTGAAAGCCATCACCGAGGCTGCCGACCAGCATGGTTATTATGTGGTTTGGACGGTTGCCGCCGAGCCTGAATACGTGGAACAATTGCGTGAGAAGTACGATTTCCTTTATGAGGCGTATTTTGCCGATGAGCTGGAAATCAAGACGATAGTTCGCTCCAATCCAGGCTTGATTTGGCTTGACAACGGCTTGGTGAAGGACAAGTGGAGCGCCATTGATTTCCCGCAAGGGGAGAAACTGAATAAGGTGTTTGAATAATCCCAAATGATGCAAGACTTTCAACACATAAGGCAAGATTATGGAAAGCATGCCAACCGGCTGCTTTTCGGCGGTGCACGGTTGTGCAGCCGCCACTGCCATACGGAAAAGGTTTTGTGGGTTTTGGAGGTTTTGTGACAATATGGGTGCGTATATTATAAGAAAGTTATTGTACGGTATTGCGGTGCTTTGGGGTGTCGCGACGCTGGTGTTTTTCCTGTTCAACATCCTACCTGGCGATCCGGCCCAGATGATGCTCGGCCAGCGTGCCGACCAAGAGTCCGTCGAAGCCATTCATGAAGAGTTGGGAATGAACCAAAGCCTTGGGAAACAATACCTTGACTACCTGAATGACTTACTCCCGATTTCGTTTTACGATGTCTCGAAAGGCACACAAAAACTGGACAAAATCGGGCGTTATGCCCAGCTTGTCCCCCTTGGGACAACGGCTGTCGTGCTGAAAGCGCCTTATTTGCGGATGTCGTACCAAAGCAAGCGCAAGGTCTCCGACATTTTGGGCGAGGCTTTTCCGAATACCTTGCTTTTGGCTTTCGTTTCCATTTCCATTGCGATGGTTTTGGGTTTGCTCATCGGCATCCTGACGGCAGTGTTCAACACGAAGTTCCTCAACAAGTTGACCTTGTTTGTCACCACTATCGGCATGTCGTTGCCTTCGTTTTTTGCGGCCATCTTGATGGCTTGGGTTTTTGGGTTTTTGCTTGAGCATTGGACGAGATTGGGCATGACGGGCAGCCTTTACACCGTCGATGAATATGGCAGGGGAGAGTTCCTCAGCTTGCGCAATCTCATCTTGCCCGCTTTAACCCTGGGAATGAGGCCTCTGGCCGTAGTGACGGAACTGACACGTACCTCGTTGCTCGAAGCTATGTCGATGGATTATGTGCGCACGGCACGCGCCAAAGGCTTGAAGCCATGGCGCGTCATCTGCATTCATGCTTTGCGCAATGCCTTGAACCCAGTGGTGACGGCGGTTTCGGGTTGGTTTGCCTCGCTTTTGGCGGGTGCCGTCTTCGTGGAGTATGTCTTCGACTGGAAAGGCATTGGCGTAGTGGTGGTCGACGCACTGGATAAATATGATTTTCCCGTCATCATGGGCGCGGTGCTGCTCATCGCGGTGATGTTGGTCATTGTCAACATTTTGGTTGACATCATTTATGGTTTTATTGACCCAAGGGTCAGGATTAGTTGATGTTTGTAGGGCTGTCACACCGTGGCAACTGAATAATTGGAGATTTGAAATGAACAAAATAGGAAAATACGAATTCATGGCCGAGCCGTTCCATTGCGACTTCTCGGGACGTTTGTTCCTCGGCCACCTTGGAAACCAGATGCTTAACGCGGCAGATTTCCATTCCACCGACCGAGGCTTCGGGATGAAATACCTGATGAGCATCAAACGTTCGTGGGTGCTGTCGCGACTGGCCATCGAAATGGAGGAGATGCCCGCGCAATATGAGCATTATAACATCGAGACATGGGTGGAAGGCGCGATGAAGTTCTTCACCAGCCGCAATTTTTGTGTGTCGGATGCGAACGGTAAGGTTTACGGTTATGGTCGCTCCATTTGGGCGATGATTGACACCGAAACGCGCCAACCGACGGATATTTACGCCATCGACAACGGTGCCATCAACAATTGGATTGTGGCCGACAAGCCATCTCCGATTGAAAAAAGTGGACGGGTGAAAATGTCGGAAAACGCTGGCTTTGTGCGTAGTATCGATATTAATTACAATGACATCGACATCAACGGGCATGTCAACTCGGTGAAATACATCGAGCATGTGCTGGATCTTTGGGATGTGGCTTGGTATCGTGAGCATCGACTCAAACGGTTTGAGATTGCCTATGTCGCCGAAACGCACCAAGGCGATACGTTGAGTTTTTATAGCGAGCAAACCGCTGAAAATGAATGCTGTGTGCGTTTGGTCAAGACGGAAAGCGGGACCCAAAATCTGGTGGAAGTGTGTCGTTGTAAGTTGGTTTTCAGTTGAGGAGCCAAGCCACACCGCAACCGATGGCATAATAACCGCCTAAGTTCTTGAAATCCAGATTGGCTTCAAGGTCGAGCTGAACGCGGCTCGATGCCAGCCAAGTGAGGCCGAATTCGGTTAGATATTGGTTGCCTTTGGGATGAAGATAGTTGTTGGTTTCGAGATAGCCGCCAAGCCGATCGGTGATGCTGAACCATGCACCGATGGCGAGGAAGGTCGTTGGTGTGGACGATTCACCGTCCCATTCCAATCCTGCATTGTAGCAAAGGCTGAGGCGTTCAAAAATGGGCTGTTCAAGCAGAAAGTAAAGACAAGGCGCAATGTCGGACGGCAGCAAATCCTTCGAACCGATGTGAGGCGACCTAATCTCAGCCAACACACCAACCGAAGGGAGGTAGCCATCACCTTCGTAGCACTTGATTTTGACTCCGAAGAGCATCGGTGCGATGCCGATGGCATTGAAATCCCAACCTTGACCTTCATCGGTCACCTGAGCACCAGTGCCCAAATAGATTTCGGTGTTCTTGAAAACACCGTATCTGAGAATGGAACTGCTGAGACTCAGCGTCTTGGCTCCTTCAATGGATTTTTCAAATTGGAAACCGTTTTCCCATACGATTTTATGGTGTTGGAGCACTTCGGTCCCCCAGGTGTATCCTGGCCGGTCGGCGAGAATGGTGGGCAATTCTTCTTCCTGCCCATAGCAAATCCCTGTCCAAAGCAACAGGGCCATAAAGATTTTCGACTTCATTTCCTATATCCATAGAGGCTGCAAATATATCTATTTTTCGCATTCCGTGAGTGGATTTCGAAAATAGCGCGAATTTGGATGACTGATTGAGAAATTTTGTATTTTTGCTCTTTTATACTGACTTTTGTTTAAAATCTTGAATCTTGAGTTTTAAATCTTTGAGTATTAAACTTCTAAATCGAAAATAAAATGAGAAGCAAAATCGTAGCAGGAAACTGGAAAATGAACCTCACGTTCGATGAGGCCGAAACCTTGGTCGATGATCTACTTGACCGTTTTGACGAAATGGACGAGATGAACTGCGAAGTCATCCTTTGTCCGCCGTTCCCTTATCTGGAAATGCTCACCGACTATGAGTTTGACGAGCAGCGTTTCAACGTGGGCGCACAGAATTGCAGCGCCTACGACAAGGGTGCCTACACGGGCGAAGTGTCGGCCAAAATGCTGAAATCCATCGATGTGGACTACTGCATCGTGGGCCACAGCGAACGCAGGAAATACTTCGGCGAGACCAACGAAGTGCTGGCCGAAAAGGTCAACCGCTTGATTGAGAACAATATGTCGCCAATTTATTGCGTCGGCGAAGTGCTGGAGGAACGCGAAGCGGGCCGTCATTTCGAAGTGGTGAAGGAACAACTTGAGAAAGGGCTGTTCCACCTCGATGGCGATGCCATCTACGATGCCATCATCGCCTACGAACCCGTTTGGGCCATCGGCACGGGCAAGACTGCCACACCCGAGCAGGCGCAGGAGACGCATGCTTTCATCCGTTCGCTGGTGAAGGAACACTACGACGAAGCCACCGCCGACGAAATCCGCATCCTTTATGGCGGCAGTTGCAATGCCAAAAACGCCACCGAGCTCTTCTCGCAGCCCGACGTGGACGGCGGCCTGATTGGCGGCGCCTCGCTTAAGGCCGACGACTTTGTCTCCATTTGCCTACAGGCCTCACAGATTGGCGAGGAATAGTTTGATTTTCAACACGAATAGCCATGAATGATTCACGAACTTTTCATTAATGGTAATTTGTGTCAAATTTATGGAAATTCGTGTCTAACAATAAGAAAATGAAAACATTAGAGTTTACATTCACGCTTCCTACTTCCGACATCCAGCACGACATGCTGACGACGATGCTGGCTGAAATCGGTTTCGACTCGTTCATGGAAGACAAGCAAGGTCTAAAAGCTTATTGCTCAGAAGAAAACCGTGACGATACGGCGGTGGAAAACCTTCTGGCCGAACCTGCCTTTTTCGACCTCCATTTGCTGAAAGTGGAGGAGATGCCCGACAAGGACTGGAACGAGTTGTGGGAGGCTTCCTACCAGCCCGTGGTGGTCAACGAGCGGTGCCGCGTGCGTGCGCCTTTCCATGTGCCCGACACGAGTTTCGAGTTCGATTTGGTCATAGAACCGAAAATGTCGTTTGGCACGGCCAACCACGAGACGACTGCACAGCTCATGCAACTCATGATGGATACCGACTTCAAAGACAAGGATGTCCTCGACATGGGATGCGGAACGGCGATACTCGCCATTTTTGCGGAAAAGCTCGGGGCAAGATGTGTGACGGCCATCGACAATGACGAGTGGGCCTACAACAATGCCTCCACTAATATGGAGCTCAACGGTTGCCACGAAATCGACATCATTCATGGAGATGCCGGTTCCATCCCCAGTATGTTGTTTGATGTCGTTTTGGCGAACATCAACCGCAATATCCTGCTACGTGACATGCACTTTTATGTGGACGCGATGAACACGGGCGCACACATTTTCTTCAGCGGCTTCTATACTGAGGATTTGGACAGCATAAAAGCTGAAGCCGAACACTTGGGTTTGCAATACCATCGCCATCTGAGTCGCAACAATTGGGTGGCTGCTGAATTTGTCAAATAACAGATTTTTAATGTTTTAAATGATATGAAGAAAGGAATACTGATTGCCGTTTGGTTGGTTCTGACGAGTTTAGGCTCGGCATGGGCCCAAGCGTTTTTCTCGACGGAGAAGACGGCGTTTTATAATGAGTTGTCGGCTTATCTGAATTCGTCGACTTCAAAGAAGGACCGCGATGAGGCGGCTGTCATCCTGAAAGGCTTCGAAGGCGTTTGGGAGAGCTATTATAGCGACGCCGAAGCCAGCACGGTGATGAGGCTCTGCGAATTGTTTCACGCCAAAGGCGGGGGCAAGGCCTATGCCAACATTTTCAATTTCGTGGAAGTGGTGCAGCGTGTCCCAACGGCTGGCCTTTCGCATTCTGATGTCAACAATTGGCTGACTTTCACTGATTTGAAGGTGCAAAAATCGATGAACGGAATGGACAAATACCTTTCTTCGTGTCGTGACATTTTTGTCGACAAGGTGCTCTCGGCCAAAGGCAATTCCAGGTGGCTGCTTCGCGATGCCTTGATTGGTTTTCCATCGAAGGAACGTTTCGAGCTGAGGGCAGAAGGCCAGCTCGTTTTGGCTTCCCAAAAAGACGAGTCGGTGCTGAAAGACACGCGTGGCATCTTTTATTTGGAAGACAACCGCTGGGAAGGCTCGGGAGGACGCGCCGATTGGTCGCGGTTCGGTATTCCGGCCGACATGGTCTATGTTAATTTGCCCGATTATTACACGTTGAGTTTGAACCGTTCTGATTATGTCATCGACTCGGTGGTCTTCCATGAGGGGCAGCATTTCCATCAGGATATCCTTTGCCGCTATGAGGACAAAGTCTTGGTGAATGCGCCTAACGAAAAGACGATGTTTCCCGCCGCCCGTTCCTATCGTGCTGATTACGAAATCCCTAATTTGATGAAAAACATCGACTTCGAAGGTGGATTTGGCATGATGGGCAACCAAGTGGAAGTTTTCGGCGGCGTGAAGAACAAGGCCGTTTTCCATTTCCGCCAAGGGGCGCGTGAAATCATGAAGGTGGAGGCACCTCAGTTCGTGCTTTCGGCTGACGAGGTGATGGTTTCGAATCACGTAGCTCTGAGGCTGTATCTGATGGATACGCTCACAGGGGTGGTGCAAGATTCGTTGTATCACAACAACTTAGGCTTCCGATATGACAATGCGACGCGTAAGATGATGGCTTTCCGTTCGGAAAAAGACTATGGCGATGGGCCGTTCCACGATTATTACCATGGCTTGGACCTTTTCATCGAGGCTTTGTATTGGAATGTGGATGGGCCACACGTAGATTTCAGGAGAATGGAGGGCGTCAACCCAACCAGCGAAGGCGATGTGGTTTCGGTGAACTATTTCCGCATAGAGGATTTCAAGAAACTGCAAGGCCTTGACGGGACACATCCCATGATTCGCATCGAGAAGTTCCTGAAAGGCTTTGACAATGTCGACAGACAGGTGCGTTTCTATTCCGGTGACTTGGCTTCGTTTCTTCAATACCCGATCGAACAGGTGGTTTCGATGTTGCTGAAGCTGCAAGCTGAAGGCTTTGTGGAGTACGACCCTGATACCAAATGGGTGACGGCGTTGCCTCGGTTTTTTGATGTGGTCGAGTCGTTTCGCGAGGAAATTGATTATGACGTGATTAAACTGCATACACTAACGACCAAGCGCGAGCCAAATGCGCGTGTCGACTTGAATACCAACGATTTGCTGGTTTATGGCATCACCAGCCAGATTGAGGGAGTCGATGGCTCGGCCATCTCGTTGAGCGACCGCAAACGTGTGGTCATCGTCCCTGATTTCGGCAAGCTCGTCTTCAAGCAAAACAAGGATTTCGAATTCTCTGGCGGTATCCTCGCAGGAATGTTCGAGTTTTTCACCAAAGACAGCCGCTTCTCCTATGAGGATTTCACCATTAATATGAACAAGGTGGACTCACTGAGGTTCTATGCGCGTTACGAGAACCGCATCATTCCAGTGCAAGGCACGCTTGAGCGGTTGAAAGGCCGCTTGGAAATCGACCACGGCGACAACAAGTCGAGCCGCTACGAAACGCCCAATTATCCCATCTTCCACAGCGATGCCGAGGGGTTCAAGTTCTATCGCAAGATCAATGGCGGTGTGTTCAATCCGGGCAGCCTCGATTCGGTGCAGTCGGCCGACGATTTGGAGGGCAAGTTCTACTTTAGCCTTTATCCTTTTGTCGTCGACAGTCTCAACGACCTGACAATGAGAAAAGTAAGCTTTGATGGCGAACTAGTCTCGGCGGGCATTCTTCCCAACATCGTTCAGCCTTTGGTCGTCATGGACGACTATTCCTTGGGTTTCGTCCACCAGATTGGCGACGACCCAATGGCTTCCTATCCGATGTATGCCGATTTGGGTCGTTTCCACAACAAGGTGTTCCTTTCCGAGAGTGGATTCTTTGGTGAGGGGACGCTTGATTATCAGACTTCTACGTTCCAGTCGGACCAGCTTATGTTCTATCCCGATTCGGTGGCGGGCATCACGAGCCAATTCAAGATGGTGCCAAAGGAAGATGGCACAGGCTATCCCATGGCCTCGGCGGATGCCTTGAAGCTGAAATGGGACATTGGCATTCCCGAACTGACTACGGAGACCATCGGCAAACCCATTTGCATGTATGGCGACACCTATTTTACAGGAAAGACCACCCTAACCCCCGACGGCTACTCGGCTGACGGAAAGTTGCGCTTTGGACTGACTGAGTTCGACTCCGACCATTTCGCCTTGGATTCCAGGACTTTCGTTGCCGATTCGGCAAACTTCCTGCTGTATTCCGCCGACACCTCCAATGTCGCTTTTTCCGCAACCAACTATCGCGCTAATGTTGACTTTGATGCACAAAAGGTGAAATACGACTATCTCGACAAGACCAGCAACCTCGACTTCCCAATGAACCGTTTCATATGTTCGTTGAAGGAAGCCGAATGGGATATGGCCTCCAACAACCTTCACCTTTACAATCCCATTGAAAGCTTTGGCGCTTATGCCACGGCCACCACACACGAAGAGTTGCTGGCCATCCATAGCAACGCCTCCAAGTTCATCTCATTGGTGCCCGAGCAGGATTCCTTGCAGTTCTACAGCATGAGTGCGGAATACGACATGACCAATTACGTGATTCACGCCCACGACGTGAAAATCATCCGCGTGGCCGATGCCGCCGTGTTCCCCTACATGCATGATGTCGACATCGATGCGGATTCGAAGCTCGAACCTGTGAGCGGCGAGCTGCTGGCCGACACGTTGAATGGTTGGCATTTGTATAAAGATGCCGTTGTCAACATCCATAGCCGGAATCACTATGATGCCCAAGGCGTTTGGGATTACCTCAACGGCGGAGGAGCCAGCACCCCGATTCATTTCGACACCATCACACCCGTTGAGGGAGTGACCCGTGGTTATGCCCATATTGAGGATGCTGATGAGTTTAAACTGAGCACACAATTTGGTTTCCAAGGTCGCCTTGTTTTGACGGCCACTGACCAGTTGGGTTATTTCGATGGCAAGTTTGCTTTGCTGGCGTTTGAAGAGCCGCAAATCGTTGTCGTTAAACTCGTTGAGGATTCTTTGATGGTCGATATGGACGAAATGTTAAGCGACTCTACAGGTGGGGAGCAGCCAGTCATCATGGATGATTTCAACCCTGCCATAGAGCCCTTGGCCATGGATACCATAGCGGCCCTCAACCACTGGTTTGCCTCGGCGACATCCATCAATCCGGCCGACATTCGCATTCCCGTCGACATCAACCGTATTAGGGAAGACGAGCCCGACATGTGCAACGGTTTGTATTATCAGTTGGCCATCGATGGCGGCTATTTCGGTTCGTTCCTCTCGCCAAGGAAGGGGAGAGCCGAAATTGTTGAGGCCGCGCCTTCCAACGGAACCTTGTGGTTTGATGCCGACAGCTTGCGTTTCGTGGTGACCGACGACGCGCTGTTCGACACCCATCTCGACCTCGACAAACGTGGCGTCATCACTGGCTTTGCCAGTTCCGATATGGCTTTCGACAAAGGATTGGTTGAGTTTGTGATGCATGGCAAATATGACCAATATCCCAACGACAGCCTCACGCTGAGCGGCCTCAATGTGCTCAACGTGCCCATCTTCGACGACAAGGCGATGGAGGCCATGGCCGAAGTCTATGCCAATGCTGGAAGCGAGTCCATTGACCTGACGCAGACGCCGTATCTGCATTATTTCCAGTCGGAAAACTCAGCCGAGAAAGCCGAAGAACGTCAAAAAGCCATTGAACTTGAAGGCTATCCGCAGTTGGAATCGTCTGATTTCTTCTGCAAAACCATCGTCATTCCCGACTTGAAGATGGTGTGGAACGACAAGATGCATGCCTTTGTCTCGGTGGGCAAAATCGGGCTGGGCAATTTCGGAAGCTATGTGGTGAACAAGTATGTCGACGGCTATGTGGTGTTCGACCGTCGTTTGGGCAACATCACGTATTACTTCGAGAACGACATGTTCCAGACCTACATCAACTACAACTGCGGCGACGGTCAGTTGCAGGTGCATTGCACTTATTCCGACATTAATCAGCGTTTGTCCGACATCAAGGAGAAAGCCCGCACGCGCACCAAGGACGACAAGCGTTTCCAATACGTGGCAGTGCCCTATGAATCGATGCTCGACTTCTTGAATCGCCTGCGTTATGCTGGATTGAACTGAGCCTGAAACGAAAAAAAAGAGAAAATTTTTATCCAAATAGGACTTCATATTCCAATTATTTGTAATTTTACGACTTCAAATTTGAGTGAAATAAAAACCTATATCGCGATGAAATTCATTGTATCAAGTTTAAAGCTTTTGAAGAGTCTGCAAGCCTTAAGTGGCGTCATCGGATCGAAAAACACGTTGCCGATTTTGGACGACTTCTTGTTTCAGTTGACCGAACATGAACTGAAAATCACGACTTCCGACCTTGATGTGACCATGACGGTCAGCATGGTGCCTGATATGGTTGACGGCACGGGCGAGGTGACGATTCCGGCACGTTTGCTCCTCGAAATCATGAAGAACTTCCCCGATGTCCCGATTACGATTGCAGTCGACAGCAACACCCTTGCCGTCGAACTGATTGCTGGTGAAGGTCGCTATAAGTTGGCGGGTCACAAGAGCGACGAGTTCCCGCAGCTGCCCGTGATGACCGATACTTCGGTTTGGGAGATTCCAGCCGACGTGTTGGCCAAGGGGTTCGAGAAAACCGTTTTCGCCACAGGTCAGGACGAAATTCGTCCCATCATGTCGGGCGTGCTGATGGAGATGACCGAGAATTTCCTCACTTTCGTCGCCACCGATGCCCATAAATTGGTGCGCTACAGAAGGATGGATGTTAAATCGGACGTGGCGGCCTCCTTCATCATGCCGAAGAAACCTATCAATCAGTTGAAGAGCATTCTGGGCTCCCTCGCCGACGAGCCCGTCCGCATCGAGTTCAACAAAACCAACGCCAGCTTTGTCTTTGGTGACTATATGCTGATTTGTCGCCTCATCGAAGGCCGCTATCCCAACTACGAAGCCGTCATCCCGAAGAACAACCCCAACCAGTTGGCCATCGACCGCCAGACCTTCCTTTCGGCTATCCGCCGTGTGGCGGTCTTCTCCAGCAAGGCCACACACCAGGTGCGTTTCCGCATCACGGGCCAGGAAATCATGCTGACTGCGGAAGACATTGACTTCTATAACGAAGCCAAGGAACGTCTGACTTGTAGTTATACCGGAGATGACATGGAAATCGGGTTCAATTCGCGTTTCTTCCAGGAAATGCTGGTCAACTTCGATAGCAATGAGGTGAAGCTGGAAATGTCGGCCCCCAACCGTGCAGGTATCCTCACCCCCGTCGACAACGAGAACGAATCTGAGGATTTGCTCATGTTGCTTATGCCGGTGATGCTCAACTCGTAAGAACGCATTCAAGCCAAAAAGAAAGCCCATCGAATTGCTTCGGTGGGCTTTGTTTGTTGGGCAAGTGCCAGAGTTTATTTCTCGGTGACGGTCACCGTTGTGTTGGCGGCCATTGTCATGGGGATGCTCAGGCCTTGTTGGCTGATGGTCGTTGAGATGTTCTGCTTTTCGGAACGTGTCGTGACAAGGCCCGTCTGGGGATTGATGCTGGCTGTGCCAGTGACATTGCCTGTCGTGTCGTCGTCGGCTTCGATTTTGCCGGAATAGCAGACCTCGACACTCTTCTTCGAGATGGAAGTGACCGTGTATTCCACGCTAACTTTGAATTCGCTGCCGCTCATGTTTTGTGTCTTTTCGTTGGTCCACTTGCTGCCAACGGATAGTTCCTCAGCCGGAAGTTTGATGATGACGGTCGAGAGTTGGTTCATGTCAAGGTCGGTGGCATCGCCCACGAATTCGCCTTGGGCATTGTAAACGACGGTGGCGGGTTTGTTGAGGATCTTGTCAAATTCGGAGGTCTGCGAAGCCAGCATCGGGCTGGTTTTTTCAGGATGTTCGGAATCGTATTCCAGTTTCATTCCGCTTGCACCAATGTTCATCTTGATGGCCTCGATTTGGGTCTCCAAGGTGGATTGGCTCGCGTCAACTTCCTTCACCGTGAAGGTTTGGCGGGTCTCGATGGTTTGCGATTGATTTTGGGTTTGCCCCATCACTTCCATGATATTCATGGACGTGTTTTTCACGTTGATGGTGTAGTGTTTTCCCTTTTGCGGCTGCAGCTTCAGTGTGATGCCGTCTTTTGCGGTGAACGAAAGGGTTGTCAGTCCAAGGAGGACAATTGCCACAGGGGCGATTCTTCTGATGGTTTTCTTCATTGTAGATGATTTTGTTGTTATTTTTGAATTGATTAATGTGCGATAACGAAACGTCGTGTCTTGCCATTGGCTGTCTTAGCAAAATATATGCCATTTGGGTAGTGGGTTGTAGAAATGGCCAAGTTTTCGCTTTCCGTGAAAAAGTCTTCGACTTTCTGTCCCAACATGTTGAAGATGCTAATGGAGCCGAGATTTTCGCCTTCGATGTTGACAAAGTCGTTGGCGGGATTAGGGGACAAGCTGAATGTAGAGCCAGTCTCATTCACAGAATACGTGGATTCGTAATAAATGGTGATGGTGAAAATGTCAAAATCGGTATCAATGTACAAGGTGCCATAAATGTCCTTGGCATATGGCGTGGCATAAGTGTCGAGTATCACGGTCTCTCCGATGGGAATGATCATGCCTGTTTCAGCGATGTTCTCACCATCGTAAAGACATTCCACATGGAAATTCTCGGCATAGCAACCGTTGACGACCAGGTCTTCCGAAGTGTAGTTGGCGATGACCACCCTTTCGCCATGGGGAGAACAACCGTGGAAATAGAGATGCAACGAGTCGGGGGTGACGACGACTTGCTCGTCTTCGAAGAAGTTTTGCGCGCTTAGGTTGAAACACAAAACGATAACAGCAATGAGTGTGAGTGTTTTTTTCATAGGTATAGTCGCTTGTTTTAGTCGGTTTAGTATTGTCAGTTCGATTATTTCGATAAATTAGGTGCAAAAGTATGCAAAAAATAACGAACATGGCAAATATTCTTTGAAATGAAGGAAAAGGCCGTTCCGAACTGTCGGAACGGCCTTTGGATTCGTGTTGGCTCACCCTCAATGAAGGATGACGAGGCGACGAACTTCCTTGTCGCCAATTTGTACGAAGTAGACTCCATTGGCGTATTTTGAAGTCGAAACCGTGACGAGGTCGCCTTCGGCAACCCATTCGTCAACATGTTGTCCCAAGGCGTTGAAGACCTTGATGTTTTGTTGGCCCTGGCTTGCGATGGTGATGAAGTCCTTGGCGGGATTGGGATAAATCTCGACGTGGGCAGGACTTTCCTCCAAGCCATAGGTTTCTTCGTAATTGAGGTAAACCGCATACTCACCGAAATCCGTGTCGATGATCATGGTGCCTTCGCTGTCTCCAGTATCCATTGGGCCAATGCTAACGGAGACTTCTACGCTTTCGCCAGGAGCAATGAACAAGCCGTCTTCGGCAACATTGATGTCTTTGTAGAAGCATTCAACATAAAATGCGTCTGAGTGCATTCCGTTGATGACCATGATTTCGTCACTCATGTTTTCAATGAGGATGAAGTTGATGGTAGGGCAGCATTCGCCTCCTGAGTAATACAACGAGTCAGGGCTGATGGCCACGTTTTCGTAAGCGTTGCTTTGAGCTTTGAGTCCCAGTCCAACGAACAGGACTGCTGCAAGTAAAAATAGCTTTTTCATATAGATTTAGATTTAAAATGTTGATTTCTTATGTCTTATAAAAGACAGCGACAAAAGTAGAAAAAAAACTGGAATAGAATTCAGATTGGAAAAGAAATCCAAATTTAATGTATGGAAAAGCCGCTCCGAAATGTCGGAACGGCAGAATTGGACTATGTACTTGTCGCTTTGCGTCATTGCGAACGAAGTGAAGCAAATCGAAGATTCGACGAAGTCAATCCAGGAATAAAGACGGTACCTGAATCGCTTCGTCGTTCCTTCTCGCAATGACGCGATGCGCGTCAATAAAGTTACAGTTTAGGACCGGCGGCCACCAAAGCCTTGCCCGCCTCGTTGGTCGTGAACTTCTCGAAGTTCTTGATGAAGCGCGAGCTGAGGTCTTTGGCCTTCTCTTCCCAAACGCTCTTGTCGGCGTAGGTGTCGCGCGGGTCGAGGATGTTCGGGTCGACGTCTGGCAGTGCGGTGGGCACCTCGAAGTCGAAATACGGGATTTTCTTGGTCGGAGCTTTCTCAATCGAGCCGTCAAGGATGGCGTCGATGATGCCGCGCGTGTCGCGAATCGAGATGCGCTTGCCCGTGCCGTTCCAGCCTGTATTGACGAGATAAGCCTTGGCATGGCTCTTTTCCATCTTCTTCACCAGCTCCTCGGCATACTTGGTCGGGTGCAGTTCGAGGAAGGCTTGGCCGAAGCAGGCGCTGAAGGTCGGCGTGGGTTCGGTGATGCCGCGCTCGGTGCCGGCCAGCTTGGCGGTGAAGCCGCTTAGGAAGTAGTATTTGCACTGTTCGGGCGTCAGGATGCTGACGGGAGGCAGGACGCCGAAAGCATCGGCGCTGAGGAAGATGACGTTCTTGGCGGCAGGACCCGATGAGACGGGACGCACGTTCTTGACGATCTTCTCGATGTGCTCGATGGGGTAGCTGACGCGCGTGTTCTCAGTCACGCTCTTGTCCTTGAAGTCGATCTTGCCGTCCTTGTCGACGGTGACGTTCTCCAGCAGGGCGTTGCGTTTGATGGCGTTGTAGATGTCGGGCTCGCTCTCCTTGTCGAGGTTGATGACCTTGGCGTAGCAGCCGCCTTCGAAGTTGAACACGCCTTCATCGTCCCAACCGTGTTCGTCGTCGCCGATGAGCAGGCGCTTCGGGTCGGTGCTGAGGGTGGTCTTGCCCGTGCCGCTCAAGCCGAAGAAGATGGCGGTGTTTTCGCCTTGCATGTCGGTGTTGGCAGAGCAGTGCATGGCGGCGATGCCTTGCAGCGGCAGGTAGTAGTTCATCATCGAGAACATGCCTTTCTTCATTTCGCCGCCGTACCAGGTGTTCAGAATCACTTGTTCGCGCGAGGTCACGTTGAAGGCCACGCAGGTGTCGCTGTTCAGGCCGAGTTCCTTGTAGTTGTCGACCTTGGCTTTCGAGGCGGTGTAGACGGTGAAGTTCGGCTTGAAGTCGGCCAGTTCCTCAGCCGTCGGCTTGATGAACATGTTGAGCACGAAATGCGCCTGCCAAGCCACTTCCATGATGAAGCGGACGGCCATGCGCGTGTCCTTGTTGGCGCCGCAGAACGCGTCGACCACATAAAGGTTTTTGTCGCAGAGTTGTTTCTTGGCGAGGCCTTTCACCTGTGCCCACACCTCTTCGCTCATCGGGTGGTTGTCGTTCTTGTAGCCCTCGGTGGTCCACCAAACGGTGTCCTTCGAGTTTTGGTCCATGACGATGTATTTGTCCTTGGGCGAGCGGCCAGTGTAGATGCCCGTCATCACGTTGACGGCGTTGAGCTCGGTCAAGACGCCTTTGTCGTAGCCCGTCAGGGCGGGATCCATCTCGTCCTTGAAGAGTTGCTCGTAGCTCGGGTTATAGTAGATTTCCTTTGCGCCGGTGATGCCACATTCGGCCAACGCGGCTCTAATTTCTTCGATGTTTTTTGCCATGATTTTGTTTTTGAAGTGATATTTCCTGCAAAAATAGGTAATAATTCTTTCGCTCAAAAAAAAAAGGGAAAATCTTCCCAATTCTTTCGATTATTTCATATTTTTGCACTTGGAACACAAATCCCATTGCTATACAATGGTTATTTGACACAATTCTAGAATTTAATGATATGAAAAGACTGATTTTGTTCTGCTTGTTGTTTGCGATGACGGCCTCTATGTCGGCCCAAGACGCGGTTACGCTCCAGTTTACGGCGGTTTCGCAAAGCGACGCTTATTGTCCGTTCGACTATGTGCAAGTCACAAATCTTTCCCGCGGTTGGACGGAGGTTTTGCACTATCCTGACACTACTTTGGTGTTGGCTTGCACCGATGGAATCGAAGTGCAACAAGCCCAAACGATGGCTCTTGAGGTCTTTCCCAATCCGTATAATGATTGCGCTTCCGCGAATTTTTCAGTTGACGAGGGTGGGACGGTGCGGATACAATTGCGGTTGCTCAATGGAATGTTTGCGGCTGAGTATCAAGGATTTGTTGAGGCCGGAAAATATCAGGTCTCTGTTGTGATGGAACGTCCGCAAATGGCATTGTTGGTCGTCGAAAGTCCTGGTGGACGGCAAGTGGCCAAGGTGCTTCAAACGGGTTTCGGACAGGGCAACAAGTTGTCGGTGAAGCGCGTGGAAGGTCAAAAGGACACACCGACCACAAGGGATGTGGTTCGTGGCTATTTTTTGCCTGGGGACACGATGCGTTATGAGGCCGTAATAATGGACTATGGGACAAAGGTGTACAGCGCAGAAGTGACGCAAACGCAATATGTTGACGAAACCATCACATTGGATTTTGCTGTGGATGTCCCCACGGTCAATACCATAGATGTGCTCGACATCACGCAAACCACGGCACGCGGGTATGCCGAGGTCGTCGAATCAGGCGGATTAACGGTCTTGGAACGTGGTGTTTGCTGGAGCGTGGATCCCAATGCGTTTCCCGAGCAGAACCAAATAGCTTCGGGAATGGGTTTGGGCGAGTATTTCGTTGGAATAGCGAACCTCGCTCCTGATACAACCTATTTCACAAGTCGTATGCGACGAATCGTGTTGGGATCGCGTTTGGCAAGGTAATTGGTTTCAGGACATTGGAGCATTGGCCGAATGGCACGTTGCCTGGTCTGTTTGCGGTAAGCGACACGCTTCAGGTGCATTTCTCGCAAGGCAATCTCCAGTATCGGGCTTCTACCGACACTTGGCGTTTCGCACTTTCCCAAGAGGCCGTTGTAGGGATGGAAAATGAAGCCATATCGCCCAGCAATTCAGATTGGATTGACCTTTTTGGTTGGGCCACAAGTGGTTACGACCATGGTTCGGTGGCTTATCAGCCTTGGTCGACGAGCGCAATTGGCAGTGATTATTACGCTTATGGCTTGGCGAACTATGACCTCTATGACAGTATATTGATAGCCGATTGGGGCTACAATGCCATCTCAAATGGCGGCGATGAGGAAAACCGTTGGCGAACATTGCACGGACGAGATTACGGCGAGTGGAACTACCTTTTCAATGTGCGCTCAGCTTCCACCATCAATGAGACGGCTGACGCCCGATACATCAAGGCGATGGTGAATGGCGTATACGGTGTGATTCTTTTCCCCGACAGCTATGTTCATCCTGATTTGGCGGCCCTTCCGGTGCATATCAACGACCCTGAGGTCTTTTTCGGACTCAACGTTTACTCGGGCTGCGATTGGGCTGCTATGGAGATGGCGGGTTGCGTCTTTTTGCCAGCTGCAGGTTTTCGTGTAGAGACCACGGCCTCGGACATGGACCATGGTTGTTATTGTCAGCTGACCATTTCAGCAGTAGCCATGCTCGTCATCTCTTTTTCCGTGGCGAAGAACTCGATGCCGACCATACCGATTTTCGCTTCATAGGCTTCTCGGTGCGCCTTGTGAGCGATGCGTACTAAGTTGAGCTGAAATTCACGGCTCCTGTTTTCAGAAAACCTTACGCCAAACGTGACATTCCGGCGTTTCCTGCCGCTCGTCGAGGTAGTCCTGATGGTAATCCTCGGCGAGATAGAACGGCTTGGCCTCGCGGATTTGCGTGGCGGGATGGTAGCCCATCTGCATCAGTTCGCCAAACACCTTGATGGCCGTGTCGCGCTCCACCGTGTCGTTGAACCAAATGGCGGAAGGGTATTGCGTCCCGATGTCCACGCCTTGGCCGTCCACTTGCTCAAAGTCGTGGATTTCAAAGAAATAGCGTACCAAAGCTTCATAGGAAACCAGTTCGGGGTCGTATGCCACTTCGATGGTTTCCAAATGCCCCGTCGTGCCAGTTTTCACTTGCTTGTAGCTCGGGTTCTCGATTTCTCCGCCCATGAATCCGACGGAGGTCTTCGTCACGCCTTTGAGCCGCTTGAAGTAATACTCCACGCCCCAAAAGCAACCTGCTGAAAAATAGGCTTTTGCTGTCATGGTTTCTCCTTTCTCATCATTTCTATTCCTTGTCGAAGGGCTTCCTCGCGTCGTTCCGATTCCATAGAAAAGCACATGTGAATTTGTCTGACGATTTGCTTCTTGTCGATGAAAAACTTGGTCGGACTGCCCGCAAGATTCATCCGTAAGGCATCCTCTTGGTCGATAATGAAAATGTTCGGGTAATTGCCTTGAAGACTCTTGGCATAGTTCAGCACCTCGCCAGGTTCGGAATCTTCCGCATCTTCAATAAGGCACAGAATGTCAATATCTTCCAACTCTTCCTTCATGTTGTTGATGGCGATGTGGAACTCCGTTTCGACTTCTTCCTTCCCAAACCCGCAATGCGTGTCGGCGAAAACTAGGATGGTCTCCCTCTTGAGCCATTTCTTAAGCCTAATAGCCTTTCCGTCAAGGTCTTTCACCTTGATGTCGGGGATTTCTTTTTCCATCGTGTTGTAGTACCACTCCGTTGTGATTTTTTGCTGCAACTCTTGACCTTCCTTTTCAGTGAGACTAGTAATGTCTTTATAATACTTCTCGTAATCCAAGGGGATGATGTAATTGTCTGTGTTTTTGCAAAATGCAAAAGACAGAAGAAGGACAACGAAAACAAAAGCGAATCTTTTCATGGTTTGTTAGTCTTTTACGACTTTGATAACGCGCTTCTCGTCTTTGTTATTGTCAAATATCAGGAAATAAACGCCACTTTCAAGGTCTTTAAGATCAATGGTTTGCGTGTTTTCGTCTTTCATCACCAATTGCCCCAAAAGGTTGCGGATTTCGAATGTGAAATCGCCTTCCGCGTCAATGTGCAAAACATTTTTTGTAGGGTTGGGCCACACTTGGATGGATGGTTCAGCAGTTTCGTCGGTTCCCAAAAGGACATCAAGGGTCAAGCCGATGACACTGTCGCAGTCGTAGCCATTGAGCACGGCGGTGTAATAGCCAGGCTCGTTGAGTTCCCGGTCGAAAAACGAGTAAGGGAGGCTGCTTTCATAAAGCTGGTCCTCAATTGAGGTAAGCGAGGCGCAACTTTCGTAAGCACCGATTTCAATGTGGCCTTTCTGGACGCGCGGGTTGCCTGCAATGTCGGTGTCGCCCGCCCCAGTGGTGTTGGGCTTGCCTGCATTGAGGCAGATGCTGTTCGGTTGCAACGCCCAACTTTCGTTTTGGAAAACGGCGCCCGCACCCTCAGGTAGTTGGGCAAAACGGACGAATACGCCTGGCTCTTCGCCATCGTTTTCCGCAGGCAGCGAAAGGTTGCCCGTGCCGTTGATGTCGCCTTGCACGGCGCAATACTCAAAATCGGCCAAGCCGCTGTTTTGGTTGGGCTGACCGTTGGCGATGTTTCCCCAAAGGATGCAGTTGTAGTATTTGTTGTGCGTCACTTCGTTGAAGATGGCACCGCTCGATTCGGTGGCGAGGTTCATCACGAAGTCGCAGTTGTAGGCCGTGACGCTGCCTCGGGCGTAAATGGCTGCGGCTTCCTTGCAGGTGTTGTTGCCAAAGACACAGTTGGCGAACGATGCGCTCGTATTATTATAAAGGTATAGTCCGCCGCCTTTGGCCGTGCCCGTGTTGTTGCTGATGATGCAGCCGTCGTAAGTCGCACCAAGGCGGTCGCAGATGCCGCCGCCCATCGCTGCGCTGTTGCCCGTGATGGTGCAACGAATCAGGTCGGATTGGGGTGCTGAACCGCCCGAGTTGATGTAAACGCCGCCACCATACATCGTAGCTGCATTGTTGATGATGCGGCAGTTGACCAAAGTCCCGCAGTTGTTGAGGTAAGCGCCCGCGCCACTCCCGGCCGCACCGTTTTGCAGGGTAAAGCCGTCCCAGATGGCACCCAAATTGGCCTCGAAAGACGTCTCTTGGCACAATGCCCGGCGAAGGCCTTGGCCGTCGATGATGGAGGCGTTGTTGACGAAATCGCGCTGCGAGAGGTCGTAGTCGGGGCCTTCGTCACCGTTGAAGCTGCCATAGACGCGGTTGTTTTCGGTGATGAAATAGGCACTTTCTGACGCATCATCCTCACCATAATAGGTGCCTTTTTTCACCCACACGCGGATGTTGTTGCCGCTGGAAACACCCGAGGAGATGTTGAGCTTGTTGGTGGCGTTTTCCCACGAAGAGCCGTTACCGTCGCCATCGGGAGTGACATAAATGATGCCGTTTCCATCCGCTTGAATGTCATACGGATAGGCGTTGACAATCGTTCCTTGCACGCGGTCGTAACCGTTCACATCGTAAATCGAGTAGTACCCGTTGCTGATGCCGCTCCAGCCGAAGTTGAAGTGGAAACGGTCGCTGTTGTCGTAGCCGTCGCAAACGAAGACGTGGCCGTTGCCATACTCGTCGCGGCCAGCGTAATACAGCGGGCGCGAGAGATCGAGTTCCGCTTTCAGCAGGGCAATCCATTCGTCGTCGGAGAAGTCGCCCTTGTTTTTGTAGGTGGCGTCGCAATAGCCGAAATAGCGCCGCATCGCGTTGGTGGCGCTGGTGGCCGCGGCTCCGCTGGAGCTTGGACCAAAGTCCATATTGACCGCCACGGCGCAGTGGTAGAGTAGGGTGGCCACAGCGTCGTTGGCGTCATAGAGCTGGTCGGGCATCTCGTCCCAGCGGTAGGTGGTGGTGCCGAAGTTGGCGCTTTGCTCTCCGTAGTCGCTGTGGAAGTAGGAATGCATGCCCCAGCCTTGTTCGGGATAGCTCCAGTATTTCAGGACTTGGGCCAAGGCAGTGGCCACGCAGCCCGCAAAAGTGTGTCCGCAGGGGTCGCTAGCCTCAGGGCAATATTCATTGAAGTAGCAGTCTTGGTTCCATTTCGTGCTGACCAACGGCTCCACCGTTTGGGCATCCTTTGCGCCAAAAACGCCTTTCGAGGCTAAGTCCCATTCGCGTTGGATTTTCGCCTCGGGCTGGATGTGGTTGGCTTCGGCAAAGTCGATTATCTCGTCATAATGGGCTAACCACGAGGCGATATGCTCAGGCATATCCTCGGAAGCGACGAAATTTCCTTCGTCGGAATAAGCCAAGATGGGAGGGAGGACAGTGTTGCCCGAGACGATGACAAAGCCTTGTTTGTCAACATTGTAAATGAAAATCTTGGAGGCCGAAACCAGTTCCAATTCCGCGTTTTGGAATTTCTGGTTGGCATTGACAAAAGCCAGTGCCACTTGTCGGGCTTGGCTGTCGCTGATTTGTTGCGCCGGTTGCGCAAAAGATTGGCCTAAAAAGGCGAAAAACGATAAAACGAGGAAAAACGGTTTTCTCATATTATTATAAAGAATTAGGTGGCAAAGATAGGAAGTTGTCTTGGATAATGGAGAGATTTTTGTGTGAATTGAATGAAATGCAGTTTTTGGTGGCGGGGATTGAAATCGCCCGATGATGTAGGGCCGCCCTTTCAAGGCTTTCATAGAAGTGGATACCGCCTCAAACCAAAAGAAATCTACAATAGTAGAAATTAAATGTGCCTCATAGAGCATACTGGGCAGGGTAGAACCAATCAAATCTACAATAGTAGAAATTAAATGTGCCTCATAGAGAGGATATGGTGAATCTTGGGTTTAATCATCTACAATAGTAGAAATTAAATGTGCCTCATAGAGCTCACCAAGACCATAGCCGCCTACTTTCAATCTACAATAGTAGAAATTAAATGTGCCTCATAGAGTCCGAAGCCTATGCTGTTCCAGCCGAAGATCTACAATAGTAGAAATTAAATGTGCCTCATAGAGATGGGAAGAGGATGTCGGTCATTCCGCAATCTACAATAGTAGAAATTAAATGTGCCTCATAGAGTTCCGTCACAATGAAAGAGATACCGACAATCTACAATAGTAGAAATTAAATGTGCCTCATAGAGAGAATGGCCGATACGAGAACCTTCGCCATCTACAATAGTAGAAATTAAATGTGCCTCATAGAGACGCGCCCTACGTCTACGGTTGATGTCATCTACAATAGTAGAAATTAAATGTGCCTCATAGAGTTCAATCCTGCTCATAACAGTAATCACATCTACAATAGTAGAAATTAAATGTGCCTCATAGAGGTCATCGGTTCCATACTCGCATGAGAATCTACAATAGTAGAAATTAAATGTGCCTCATAGAGACACGCAGGTTGGCGTTGAATTTCTTATCTACAATAGTAGAAATTAAATGTGCCTCATAGAGCTTTATGCGCCCTAACATTGCCTATGCATCTACAATAGTAGAAATTAAATGTGCCTCATAGAGTTGTCAAGCACCTCGTCCGCAATCAGAGGATCTACAATAGTAGAAATTAAATGTGCCTCATAGAGTTGAAAAACTTAACCCATGTTTAACACTTATCTACAATAGTAGAAATTAAATGTGCCTCATAGAGGAACCGATTCAACGCCGATGAAGCGGAATCTACAATAGTAGAAATTAAATGTGCCTCATAGAGTGGACGGCTCTTTACGAAGAATGTAAGAATCTACAATAGTAGAAATTTAATGTGCCTCATAGAGTTTTGAAACAAGATTTACCGTTTTACATCTACAATAGTAGAAATTAAATGTGCCTCATAGAGGAAGCCGAAGAATAACGGGTGCCAGGTTATCTACAATAGTAGAAATTAAATGTGCCTCATAGAGGTTGCTGAGGGACGGCTATCCTATGGAATCTACAATAGTAGAA
>JAFUAA010000006.1 GCA_017460915.1 Bacteroidales bacterium
ACGTCATCAACAAACCAGTAATCAACAAAATAAACAACATACAACAATGAAAAAGCAACTACTGACAATCGCAATCGTCCTCGGCCTGTCCGTGCCGACCATCGCCGACCCGATTCAGGGTGGCGGCTTGTTCCAGCGCGGCGCCGTCAGCGATGAAGCGTACCACGGCAATCGCGATGGCAACACGCCCATGCTGCCCAACCACGGCTCAATCAAGAACGAAGACGCCTCAGGGCCTCTCGGCAGCGGCATCGCCGTGCTGCTTGGCCTCGGCGCGGCTTATGCGAGCCTGAGAAAAAGAAAAAGTGATGAGTAATTAATTGATATTCTTTTTCGTGGAAGTCGGTGGCTCTTTTGAGTCGCCGACTTTTTTAGTCCACAACCAAAGCCTCGAATCCCGCGGTCGCGAAGGTGGTCAGCTCGTTGTGTTCGCCGACGAAAATGTAAAAGGCTTCCACACCGTCCATGCTTTCGATGATGGGGAGGGAGCGGTTCAAGCCCATCACCATGCAGATGGAGGCCAAGGCGTCGGCCCAAACGGAGTTTTCGGCCAAGACGGTCACGCTCAGGACGTTATGTTCTACAGGATAGCCCGTTGTGGGGTCGATGCAGTGCGAATAGCGACGGCCGTTGCGTTCCACGTATTTTCGGGTACTGCCCGAGGTGACCAAGCCCTTGTCGCGCAAGGCGATGCGGGTTTGCACGATTTGCTCCGAGTCCCAGTTTTCGGCGGGTTTCTCGATGCCTACAATCCAAGGTTGGCCGTTGGGCTTGCAGCCTCGGGCCATGATTTCGCCACCTGTGTCGACGAGATAATTGACAATGCCGCGACTTTCAAGAAATGAAGCAATTAAGTCAGAAGTGTAGCCTTGCGCTATGGCGTTGAAATCCAGTTGCATGGCGGGATTTTCCTTGACGACTTTTCCGTCTTCAAGGCGGATTTTGCGATAGTCCACCAGTCGCTTCAGGCTGTCGATGAGTTGTGGCGTGATGCTGTCGCCCGTCTTGCTACTGAAGCCCCAAGCGGCCACGATGGGCGAGATGGTGGGGTCGAAATAGCCGTCCGACAATCGTGCGGCTTCCTGCGCGATGTTGAAGTTGTCGATGAAAATCGGGTCGAGCGTAACTTCCTCATTCCGATTGACTTTACAGATAACGGAACTGTCCACCCACAAGTTGACCGACAAATCCACCACGTGGAAAATCGAGTCGATTTCGCGCTGGAAGTTGCGGCCTTTTTCGTCGAAATAGGTGATGGCGTAATATGAGCCTTGCGCCAAGCCTTGTAGCACGATTTTTTGTGGCTTAGGGTCGCAGGAAACCAGCAAAAGCAAGTTGGCAATCAAGGGAATGTAAACCTTTCCGAGCATATTTTTCAAATGTCTCATGATTAATACTTTATTAATACCTCAAACTTCATAACCTCTTACCTCCAACTTACAAACTAAACGTCGCGCTCCATTTCCAAGCGAGATTTTCCCAAACCGATGGCAAACCGTACGGCCCATAGCGATAGAACGCGCCCAATCCGACCTTCACCAAAGGCAGGTTGAGCAAGCCTTTCACGACGAAACCACTCTCAAAATAGCCTTTTTCCATCGTCTGGAGATTCTTTTCGTGGCCCTCTGCGCGCTTCATGTCGCCCCAGCCGATGTTGGTCACCAAGGTCAGTTCGGGCTTGAACCACTGTGAGTTGGTCTTCCAAAGCATGCCGCTGAAGTTGTGGCTGAGATAAAGGGCAACAAAGCGGTCGCAGAAGAATTCGTCGAGGCGCATTGTGCCGAAGCTGCCTGGCGCATAAAGCCCGAAGCGGTCGTAAGTGCCCAAGATGTCGAAAGTCTCCATCACGGGGCAGGTTTCGGTGGCATAGCCCGCTTGCAGCACCACTTTGGCCACGCCTAAATAAGGCGTGTAGAAGTTTTTCGACACCTCGAATTTGAATCGGTCGTATTCGAACTGACCGCCCAGCAGGTTGGGGAAGGAATGCAAATACGAGAACCAAACGATGGGGGACGTGGTGCCCAATGATTGCAGGCCTTGAGGCGTGCTAAGGAACTTCTCCTTGTAGGCAAACCTCACCTTGATTTCCGCATTCGTGAATCGGCCTTCGGTCAACGTGTCGGACGGGACGTGGACGAAGAGAGTGTCGTAATGTTTGTGGCTCGAGCTGAGGTTGACGAAAACTTTGAAATGGCTCGCCATTCGGGTGGAGAAGTTGAGGTCGAAACGTTCGTGGCGGGCGTGGATGTTTTCGTAGAAAGAGTACTTGTAATCCGATTCGGCCAGCAAGGCATAACTCTCCTGAAATCCACTGAATTCGCCTATGGGCCCCGACATTTGGGTGTAGCGCAGGCCGAGTTCCATCTGCCGCTGACGGTTGAGCTTGAAGTTGAGGCCTCCGCCATAATCCAAGCGTTTCAAGCCGGTCCAGTAGCCGAAAAACCCGTTCAAGTTGAACCATCGCGAGAGGCGGTCGTTGGTGGTGGCACCGAGGCCAAAATAAACGCCCCGATAGCGCGAGATGTTGAGAAGATCGCCAATATTGAGGTCGATGGGACCGACGGGCAGGGCGGATTGGCCCATCAGTTTGTCGGTCATGCCGAGCACGCGGTCGAAAATGTCGGTGCCTTCGGTGATGGAGTCGACGAGGATGTAGGTGGCTTTAATGCGCTCGGTGAGCGAGTCGATGCGATGGGCGTTCCAGAATGTTTCGTCGCGATAGCCAGCGTCGGGGTCCACCTTGATTTCGATGTCAGAGAATTGTCGGTTGCTGATTTCCGTATGGATTTCAATGTCAGTGAGATAGCTCTTCCCGATGGCGACCATCGAGAGTGTGGCATCATCTACGCCAAGCGCAATGCCCGAAAACTTGAAGATGGTGTTGAGCTGCTTCGGAAACCATTGGCCGTCAACTTTTTGGTACAAATGCTGGATGGTAGCAGCGAATAATGCGTTTTGCTCGTTGGGAGAAGCCTTTACGCTTTGCAGCGCCCAGCCGTCGCTGTTGACCGTCAGTGTGCCGCACAAGCCGTTGAAGGTGCTGCCGCGCATCGGGTGGAACGAAATCACATAAAGCGAGTCGCCTTGCCCGATGGGATTGACTGACTCTAAAGTGAAGAAATAGTGTGTTTTGCTGTCGCGACTGATGGGATTCACGTAGTCGGTGCCTGTGATGCTGACGGTTTCGTCGTAGAAACCGACGCTTTGCATGCTGTTGGCCAGGTAAATGAATGTCGGTTCCTTCATTCCTGCCACCTTAGTGCCAAGCACGTTTTGCAATTTGCGGTCGGGCGACTTGAAAACCACTTCCGATGCGGTCTCCATCACCATCAAGTCGCTCTTTTTCAGGATGCTGTCGAAACGCTGTAAACTTCCGCTTTCATTCGAACCGGTGAGGGCAGCGCCAAGTTCCGTGCTGTCGACGGTGAAGACCATCTGGTCGTAAATCTTATAGCGGTAGGAGTCTAAAGAGTTGGGATTGTTGGACTTGCGATGGGAAAACAAACTGTCGATGATACGATGGGCGGGGTTCTCGCCCGCTTCAACGGTGACTTCGCCCAGTTCGAAGGTCTTGGGTGTCAAGGCGACGTCGCATTTCGTTTGGTTGGGCAGGAGGCTCATTTCCTTAGGCTCGTAGCCGATGGACGAAAACAGCACCTTTGCTATCGGCTCGTTGGCGGTGATTTCGTATTTTCCGTCGATGTCGCTGATGACGCCTTGCTGGCCGCCGTTGACCACCACGTTGACGAACGCCAATGGCTGGCGATTGCTTGCGTCGCTGATTTTGCCACTCAAAGTATGTTGGGCGGAAAGCGTCGCCGTGGAAAGAAGTGAGATGAAGAGGAACAGGCAGACGCGAATCCTCATTTCCACAGAGGCGTTCATTCTTGGGTCTCAATTAGATAGACGACCTCGTTGTCGCGTTTCATCAGGTATTGCTCGCGGGCCACCTTCTCCATTGTGGCCGTGTCGTTTTTCAGTTTGTCGAGATATTGCTTGCTCTCCGAAAGTTCTTTTTCATAGTATTCAATCTGTTGTTGTTGGTCGTATAGTGAATTTTGGAGCTTGATTTGCTCGAACAGGTTGAATGGGTCGACGAAAAGAATAATGACCAAAAAAGCAACCGTGGCATACACGTAGCGATTATGGAGTTTGAGGAGTACTTCTTTGAATGTCATAATGATGTTTTTTTCAGCTTGCAAAAGTAACATTTTTCCTATTTTTGCACTTCATTATTTCATCAA
The DNA here is from genome assembly GCA_017460915.1 of Bacteroidales bacterium. Taxonomy (GTDB): domain Bacteria; phylum Bacteroidota; class Bacteroidia; order Bacteroidales; family F082; genus Limimorpha. The sequence goes on from JAFUAA010000006.1 coordinate 4,245, forward strand.
ATTTATCAACAATGAAAAAAGTTATTGCAACGACAAAGGCTCCTGGAGCCATCGGGCCATACAGTCAGGCCATTGAAGCCAACGGAATGGTGTTCATTTCGGGCCAACTGCCCATTAATCCTGAGACGGGAACGATGCCGGAAAGCGTCGCCGAGCAAACCGAGCAAAGCATGAAAAACCTCGAAGCCATCCTCAACGAGGCGGGCTGCACCTTCGACAACGTGGTGAAATCCGTCTGCTATCTTGCTGATATGAGCTACTTTGGCGAGATGAACGCCGTGTACGGCAAATACTTCAAGGGCGACTATCCGGCCCGCGCCGCCTTCGCCGTGAAGGAACTGCCCAAGAAGGCTTTGGTCGAAATCGAAATAATTGCCGCAAAATGAAAATCGTCTTTCTTGAGCCGTTGGGCTTGAAGGTGGAGCAAATCGAGGCCGCTTGCGAAAGCCTGAAAAAGGCTGGTCACGAGGTGGTTATCTATCCCGATCGCAACGAAAACCTTGACGAACTCATTCGCCGTGCCGAAAGCGCGGAGGTCGTCGTCGAGAGCAACATTCCGCTGCGCAAGGACTTCCTCGATGCTTGCCCCAACCTGAAGATGCTCTCCATCGCTTTCACCGGCTTGGATCATATCGACATGGAGGAATGCCAACGTCGCGGCATTGTGGTGAAGAACGCGGCGGGCTACAGCACCGAGGCCGTGGCTGAATTGGCCATCGCCTTGATGATCGACCTTTATCGCAAAATCGTTGAAAACGATATGATTACGCGCCAATGCAACCGTAAGGGCCTCATGCCCGGGCGCGAAATCGGTGGCAAGACCATCGGCATCTTCGGCATGGGCAACATCGGTCAGCGCGTGGCGCAGTTGGCGCAGGCCTTCGGCTGCAAGGTGCTGGCTTGGAACCGCACCCCGAAGCACATCGGGGGCGTGACTTTCGTTGACAAGGAAACCTTGTTGAAGGAGGCCGACATCGTCACGCTACACATCGCCCTGAATGCCGACACCCGCGATTTCATCACCGAAAAGGAATTTGCCCTGATGAAGCCGACTTCCTTATTAATTAATACGGCGCGTGGTCCCGTCGTCAACGAGCCGGCCTTGGCCGATGCCTTGAAACAAGGCAAAATCGCCGCAGCCGCCACTGATGTCTATGGCACGGAGCCGCCGTTGAAACCTGAAAATCCACTGTTTGGCGCGCCCAATCTCATCATGTTGCCGCACATCGGCTTCGCCACCGAAGAGGCGTTCATCCTTCGGCTGGGCATCGTCGTCAAGAATGTGGAACAATGCCTCAATTAACCTTGTAGGGACGCATCGCATGCGTCCGCTGTGTTGTTGAACACAGGTGGCGGACACACGCGGTGTGTTCCTACACATCAATCCAATTTCGGCCGATAAATCATATCCGCCGTCACAAACGCCTCCTTGAATTTCGGCTTGATGCGCCGCAGGCATTTCTCGGCTTCCACACGGTTGCGGAAGTCGCCGACGCGCAAGCGAAAATAGGGTTCGGCGTAGGTGAGGTAAATCGGGATGTCGGGGAAGGCGCGCTCGAATTGCTTTTTCACTTCCTCGGCGTGTTTCAGGGCTTCGTTGCCGATTTCCATGAAAATATGGATGCGATAGCCGCTGAACGAGCTGTCCAATTTGTAGAGTTGCCGTTGCTTCGAAATGAGGCTTTCGATGCGGTCGTCTTGGATAACATTCAGAGAACCATGATTTTGTGCAAAGGCACCTGTCATCGAAACCATACATATTAATAATAGGACAATCCGTTTCATATTCATTGCGTTTAGACTGCAAAATTACACATTTCTTTTTCATTCGCCGAATTTTATTATTTTTGCGGCAAGAAAAAAGGTCATTATGCCGAAATTATTGCTCTACATTACAGTGAAATGGACATGGATTTTCCTGATTTTCGGTACGGATAGCAACGAGAATCGGATTTATGTTCATGTGGGTCGGAAAGCGACCAAGAATTACTGCAAAATCTGGTTGGAGCCAGAAGTAGAATTATGTAAATCCGGCGACTTGACTAATGCAGAGTTGAAGGAAGTGCTTGAAATTACTGAGGAATACTGAGAGGAGCTAATCAAGCAATGGAATGACTATATGGATGGCAAATTGAGAATGAAAACGATAAGAAAATGAAAAGCAAACCGAAAATAGAAGGCTTTTGGGATGTGGATCCTGAAATCAAGGACATTACTTTTCCCGTGCGTGGTAAAATCCAGATTGCTTTGGTGGATGGGCGCGTGATTATTATGCCGTTGTCGGCTTTCCCGAGCATCAAGAAAGTGCCTGTCAGTGAGCGTAGCCATTGGTATCTTACAGGTGGTGGCTTTACTTGGGATTCCTGTCTGGAAGTGATTCATATTGAGCAGATTTTGGGTAATTTCCAACGCTATGGCCATGAACAGTAATTTAGACGCGAATGCTTCCCACTTGAGCAAGGCCGAAAAAGACCTCGAAAACGCTCTGCGTCCCGACTTGTTCGACAGCTTTGCCGGACAGAAGCAAGTCGTTGACAACCTGCGCGTTTTCGTGAAAGCCGCCGCCCAGCGCGGCGAAGCCCTCGACCATACCCTCTTGCACGGCCCTCCGGGCTTGGGCAAGACCACCCTTTCGCATATCATCGCGCACGAACTTGGCGTTGGCATGAAGATGACCTCAGGCCCCGTTCTCGACAAGCCAGGCAACCTCGCGGGCCTGCTCACCAGCCTTGAGCCTAACGACGTGCTTTTCATCGACGAAATCCATCGCCTCAGCCCCGTGGTGGAGGAGTATCTCTATTCCGCGATGGAGGACTTCCGCATCGACATCATGATTGAGACGGGACCGAGCGCACGGAGCATCCAAATCACGCTCAATCCTTTCACCTTGATTGGCGCCACCACGCGCAGTGGCCTGCTGACGGCACCTTTGCGCTCGCGTTTTGGCATCAATTTGCGTTTGGAGTATTACGACGCGCACACCTTGGCTAAAATCGTGAAGCGTTCGGCGGGTATCCTTCGCGTCCCGATTGACGACACGGCGGCTTTCGAGATTGCCCGTCGCAGCCGTGGCACGCCGCGTATTGCGAACTTGCTGTTGCGTCGCGTCCGCGACTTCGCCCAAATCCAAGGCGACGGCACCATCACCATCGACATTGCGCGCATCGGCCTGAAAGCCCTCAATGTGGACGAGCACGGTCTCGATGATATGGACAACAAGATCCTTTCGACCATCATCGACAAGTTCAAGGGCGGTCCTGTGGGCGTGAACACCATCGCTACGGCAGTGGGCGAGGACCCTGGCACCATCGAAGAGGTGTGTGAGCCGTTCCTCATCCAGGAAGGCTTCATCATGCGCACCCCCCGCGGCCGCGAATGCACTGATTTGGCTTACAAGCATTTGGGGAAGACGCGGATTAAGCCGACGGGGGAGATGAGTTTGTTTGATTGAAGTCAGGAAGTCTATATTTCCCTCAGCAAAAACGCCATATAAAAAGGCAGCGTGAGCAACGGCTCGTTGCGCCCAACGTTGTAGTTGCCTAATTTCAGGGCGTGGAAGATATGATAGTGCTCGGGATGTTTCAACGCCGTCTGCAACGACTTGGCATTGCCCGTCCGAGCTATGTATTCTGATTTTTACTCGTACACAGGTACTTACATCTTTTCTTTACACTTTTCGGGGCGAGTTTTCGGGAGTTTGATGAAAATTCATGGATTTTCCATTCGGGAGTTTGTGGGTTTTTGTAAAATTTTTGCCATAATGCTCTTGCATTTCTCCAAATTTTCCTATTTTTGCCCTCGGATCTGGTATGCCAAGTCCGTCATATAGAAGCGTTATGCTTGTCTTTTGAATCGTAAACGTAGGAAATTTACGAATGGAGTAAGGAAGTAAGCATAGTGGTTCTCACGTATAGCGTGGGGCTACTATACTGTGTTTTTTACTTCGGGTATTTCCTACGACCTACGATTCAGAGCGTGGCATAGCCAGTTCCACGCTTCTTTTGTTTCAACTAATCGGGGAATGAAGGGTTCTACTGTGCTTTTGGGGACTGGGAGACAAAAAAGACAAAATGAAGAAAATGTTTTTTCTCTTCTCTGTATCGCAACAGTTTTGATGACTGCTTGTACAAAATCCACGACCTATGAAGTCTATAATGGCACTTCGGGTTATAGCATGTATGATGTGAAGGTCTATGAGTATTCAGGGTCTAATGCTGTGGGTTTCTACGATGTGGGCTTTCTTTCTACAAATGCTTCAAGCGGCAAAATAGAAGCCAATAAAGAAGCCAAACAGGTGAATGTTGCTGATATACTACTGCACCAGTAGAGTACGTGGGACTCTAACTCAAATACAAGACCCTTAGTTTTCTATAGCATATTGAAAATTAAGGGCTTATTAATTCATATTCATCTCCTCCCGCAAAAATCCATAAATATACGCTGGACTTTGGAGGTAAAGACCTGTATTGCGGTCTTTCAGTTTCTCGAAAGCCTTTGAACTGTAGACTTTTTCGAAAGCCTCCGAAATAGGCATGCCATAATCTTCTTGCAGGAAAGCCACCAAGGATTCCACGTCGCAGTCCATCACAAATTGGAATTCGTTCTCGTTCATAGCCTCTTCAAATGTAAGATTGCCTTCTCAGTACAAAAGCAGTACTGGTTGTTCAATTTTTTGTGTTTCAGTTCTTTGACCAAGTCATTAATAGTAATGATGTTCTGTAGGTATCGGTTGATTTGATAAACCACTCCGTCATCCGCAATGGGACCAATCACAAGGTCATAGCCATGAAATTCCTTGTTCTTCCTGTCTCGGTTTTCGACAATGAATTTGGCCCATTCGACGGAAATGCCCTCAAAAACCAGCACTTGAATGTCATCTTTTTTTTCGTTCCAATCGTATTTCTGGACAATAGGCGATCCGGTTTCGTCAAAATTGCATCTGCGTTGGGCCATATCGATGGCTTGGCTTTCGATGGAAGTCAAATAAAAACCCTTGCCAAAATCCTTGTTAGGACGGCATTTCGACAATTCAATCTTGTCGAATTGGATGTTTGTGCCATGATAAAGAATCATTCCAAAGTTCCTCCGTGGCGTTTGCAGTAGGAAATCAAGTCATCGATGGTATCATCCAAAGGAAGCAGGTGTTCCGCCTGGTAGTTTTTGTCAAGCAAGTCCAACCCACCATGAAGATATAGGTAACGGCAAGCCCATCTAGGTTCAAGCCCTAATCGACGGCCAAATTCTACAATGCAGCAATTTATGTATCGAATGACTTCCATAGGAGATTTTCATTTTTTGCAAAAGTACACATTTTTTCCCTATTTTTGCAGTTTGTTTCAAAAACAAGGCAAAATAATACCGCATTATATGGACTATAACTTTACCGAAATCGAGAAAAAGTGGCAGCAATATTGGCGTGACCACAAGGTGTATAAGGTTGACATCGACCACAATAAGCCCAAGTTCTATGTCTTGGATATGTTCCCGTATCCCTCGGGCGCGGGTCTGCATGTCGGGCACCCGCTGGGCTATATCGCCTCCGATATCTATGCGCGTTACAAGCGCCTGAAAGGCTTCAACGTGCTGCACCCGATGGGCTACGACGCCTATGGCCTGCCCGCCGAGCAATACGCCATCCAGACGGGCACGCACCCCGCCGTGACGACCGAGAAGAACATCAACCGCTACCGCGAGCAGATGGACAAAATCGGCTTCTGCTACGACTGGGACCGCGAGTTGCGCACCTCCGACCCGCACTACTACAAGTGGACGCAATGGACTTTCATTCAGCTGTTTAACTCCTATTATTGCAACCAAGCCAAGCAAGCCCGCCCGATAGCGGAACTGTGCGAAGCCTTCGCCGCCACGGGTACCGAAGGTCTCGATGTGGCGCAAAGCAAGCCCCTGCAGTTCACCGCTGCCGAGTGGAAGGCGATGAGCGAGAAGGAGCAACAGGAAGTGCTGATGAACTACCGCTTGGCTTATCAAGCCGAGACGCCGGTCAACTGGTGCCCCGCCTTGGGTACGGTACTCGCCAACGACGAGGTGGCCGAAGGCCTCTCCGTGCGCGGCGGCTATCCCGTCATCCGCAAGTCGATGAAGCAGTGGTTGCTCCGCATCACGGCCTACGCCGACCGTCTGCTCACGGGCCTCGACACGGTGGAGTGGAGCGATTCGGTGAAGGATGTACAACGCAACTGGATCGGCAAGTCGATGGGTGCTTCCGTCATCTTCAAAGTGGATGGTAAGAATATCGACCTTGAGGTGTTTACCACCCGTGCGGATACTTTGTTCGGCACGACCTTTATGGTGCTGGCTCCCGAGCACGAGTTGGTGAGCGAAATCACCACCGAGGCGCAACGCGCCGAGGTGGAGGACTACATCACCCGCACCAAGAGCCGCAGCGAACGCGAGCGTATGGCCGAGGTGCGTAAGGTGAGCGGTGCCTTCACGGGTGCTTACGGCATCAACCCCATCACGGGCGCCAAGCTCCCGATTTGGATTGCCGACTACGTCCTGATGGGCTACGGCACGGGTGCCATTATGGCGGTGCCAGCCCACGACAGCCGCGACTTCGCCTTTGCGCGTCATTTCAACCTGCCCATCATTCAGGTGGTGAAGAAGCCCGGCACCGAGCCGACCGACCCCGCCACTTGGGAAGAGAGCTTCGACGCCAAGGACGGTGAATTGGTCAACTCGGGCTTTTTGAACGGCCTGACCGTCAAGAAGGCCATCGAGCGTATGATTGAGGAATTGGAGAAGAAGGGTGTCGGCACAGGCAAGACCAACTACCGCCTGCGCGATGCCATATTCAGCCGTCAGCGCTACTGGGGCGAGCCGTTCCCGATTTACTACAAGGACGGTATGCCTTACGCCATGGACGAGTCGAAACTGCCGCTGGAATTGCCCAGCATTGACGAATACAAGCCCACCGAAACAGGCGAGCCGCCTTTGGCCCGCGCCAAGAATTGGGTCACGGAGGAAGGCTATCCCATCGAGACGAACACCATGCCGGGCTTTGCCGGTTCGAGCGGCTATTACCTGCGCTACGAAGACCCGACCAACGAAAACGAATACTTCAGCCGCGAAGCCAACGACTATTGGCAGAACGTGGACCTCTATATCGGCGGCTCTGAGCACGCCACCGGCCACCTGATTTACAGCCGTTTCTGGTGCAAGTTCCTGTACGACCTCGGTCTGTCGTGCAAGGACGAGCCGTTCCAACGCATGATCAACCAAGGCATGATCCAAGGCCGTTCCAGTTTTGTCTATCGCGCCAATATGGAGAAGTTGTGCGAGTATGGCGTTTGGAACATCATCAAGGACAAGAAGTTGGGCGTGGAGTTCGTCAAGGACTTCAAGGACGGTCGTCGTCGTTTCGACTTCTTCTGCCCCGAGAAAGGCATCCTCATCGAAATCAACCGCATGGGCAACCTCGAAAAGGTGGCCGAGCCTTGGGAGGAATACGCTGCCTCGAAGGGCTACAAGCTGCTCCTTGTCCCGATTATCGATGTGGTGAACGACTATAAGAACGGTACTCAATTCGTTGAACAGCGCATCAAGGACTTGATTGCTGGCAAGGAGGTTCCCGCTTTCGTCGAGGGCGAGGCTTACGATGGCACTCCGCTTTTCATCTCGAAGAATCTGGAAGGTCGTGAGCAGTTCAGCGACCCGATTCATGTGGACATCAACATGGTACGTAACGACATCCTCGACGTGGAAGCCTTCCGCCAGTGGCGCGACGACCTGAAGGATGCCCGTTTCATCTTCGAGAAGGACAAGGACGGCAATGACATTTTCGTCTGCGGCAACGAAATCGAGAAGATGTCGAAGTCGAAATACAACGTGCAGAACCCCGACGACCTCGTGGAGAAATACGGTGCCGACACGCTGCGCCTCTATGAGATGTTCCTCGGACCTTTGGAGCAATCCAAACCCTGGGACACGCAAGGCATCGAGGGCACGTTTCGCTTCGTGCGCAAGTTCTGGCGTTTGTTCCACAACGAGAACAACGAGTTCTGCGTCAGCGACGAACCCGCCACCGCGCCTGAGTTGAAGAGCTTGCACAAGCTCATCAAGAAGGAGGAGGACGGCATTGAGAGCATTTCGTTCAACACGGTGGTCTCAGCCTTCATGATTTGCGTCAACGAGTTGGCCGACCTGAAATGCAACAAGCTCGAGGTGCTTGAGCCGCTTTGCGTGATGATTTCGCCCTACGCGCCGCATATCGCCGAAGAGCTTTGGCATCTGCTTGGCCATGACACCTCGGTGGTGAACGCCACTTTCCCCGTTTACGATGAGAGCAAGACCGTGGAAAACAGCTTCAACTATCCCGTCAGCTTCAACGGCAAGATGCGCTTCAACATGGAGCTGCCCGTCACGATGAACGCCGACGAGGTGCAAGCCGCCGTGCTCGCCGCCCCCGAGTCTGCCAAGTGGATTGAAGGCAAGGAAATCCGCAAGGTCATTTATGTGCCGAAGAAGATTGTGAATATTGTAATCGGATAAAAACTATTCGATTATCTGCTGCTAATTTGATTTTTTAAGGACTTAACAGCAGGTTATCATATTTCCTTGAACAACTCATCCAACGTGACCACTTTCTGAAACCGTCCAAAGTATTCGTTGTAGGTCAATCCGTAGGTCGTTATCAACGTGACGTGTACGTTGCGGTTCTTGGGCAGGTTGTCGATGAGCGTTTGCGTTCGGTGGCGCAATTTGGCGTCGTAAGCCTTATCAATGGTGAAGTCGTCTTTGTAGAATTTCATTTCACAGAGGTTCACCACGCGGTCGGCGCGGTCGATGAGGAGGTCGATTTGCGTGCCTTCGGTTTCGTCGTCGCCGCGAAGACTCCACGCCGACTCCATTGAGGTGATGCCCCCGATGCCTAAGGCGTTCTTAATCTGTTGGATGTGGTTCAGGCAGACTTCCTCGAAAGCGATGCCTTTCCAAGCGGAGAGCCGTTGCGCGTTTTGGTTCTTCTCCCAAAATTCGGGGTCGGTGATGGCGCCGTCAGCGAGGAATTTGGCGTGGAACAAGCAGAAACTGTCCACCAATTTGTAGTGCTCCTCGCGTTTTGAGCGGCCAAAGGGCACATAGCGCGTGATGAAGTCACTGGCCTCAAGCGCGGCAAGCATCTTGGAGAAGCCGCCGCCTTTCTGGATGCCCGTTTGTTCGGCAATCTCGTCTCTCGTGAAGCCGCTGTGTTTCGTCGCCAGCAAATTGATGATTTTCTTGTAGTTGGCGGGTCGGGGAAACAAGGAGGAGAACAGCCGGTCGAACTCGTTTTTCAGCTTGGCGTTGCGGGCGAAAAACAGCCGGTCGATGTTTTGGCCGAGACTCAATCCTTTGCGGAAGGAACTCAGATAATAAGGTATGCCGCCGACGGCCATATATGCCTGAATGATGTCGTAGCGTGTCAGGCGCAGGTCCATCGCCTTGAAGTAGGCTTCACATTCGCTCAAGGTGAACGGCGAGAGCTTGATTTCGTAAGTGAGCCTGCCGTAAAGCCCGCCGTGGTTGTTGATGAGGTTGTCTTCCATCCACGAGGTGGCCGAGCCGCACACGATGAGCATCAGGTTGTCGCGCCCCGAGCCCCAGCCGTTCCAGAAATGCTCGAAAGCCGAGAGGAACCGCGACCGTGGCGTGTCCATCCAAGGCAATTCGTCGATGAAAACCACTTGGCGTTGCTTCGGGTCTTGACTTTCCAGCAGTTTTTCGAGCAGGAAGAAGGCCTCAATCCAGCTCTTTGGGTGCTCTGTAGGCTCCAGCCCATAACGAATGAGCGAGTTGTAGAAACTCTTCAACTGGTCTTGCAGGATGTTCGTGTCGTCGGCATCGAGTGGCGACATTCCCGTGTGGTAAAAGGCCATTTTGTCTTTGAACAATTCCTTGATGAGGTAGGTTTTCCCCACCCTTCTGCGGCCATAGACGGCGACAAACTCAGGCTTTTTGCCGCGATAGAGTTGCATAAGTTCCTCAATTTCAGTGTTTCTGACGATAATATCACTCATAATTTGTTGTTTTATTTAGCCGCAAAGGTACAAAAATATCTGTTCACGGATAAATAAATACCAGTTTATTTTTCCCCGAACGATGAAAAATCCATTTCAGGGATAAATAAGTACTATGCTGATTGTCCTCGAAACGGGGTAAAAGTGCTTTCGTGGACAAATAAGCGATTGTGCAGTTACTTTTCCCTCATCTCAAACACCACCGCGTGCGGCATCTCAAATGAGCTGGGAAAATCTATGCGGTAGCGACCATCAGCCTCCTTGGAAAGGGAGGCTTTCTTTTTGCTTCCCAAGACCTTGATTTTGCCAGTTTTTAGGTTGGCGGGCATTTCAAACCAATAGGTGTCGGGCACAGGGCTTTCCTGCTCGTCCAAGAGGAAAATGCCATAGACTTTGTCGCCTTTCTGCGTGAAGCGAAACTTGCCGTAGGTGTAGGGATAAATCGGCCTCGTGCCATAGATGGCCTCGCCGTTCACCTGCATCCACGCGCTGATTTCCTTCATGCGGAGCAGGGCCGTGTCGGGCAGGTTGCCGTCGGCATCGGGACCCACGTTGAGGAGGAAATTACCGCCTTTGGCGACGATGTCGCACAGTAGGTGAATGAGTTTGTTGGTGCTTTTGTAGTTGTCGTTGGCCACGTATGACCACGAGTCGCCCATCGACATGCAGGTCTCCCACGGATAGGGCAGGAGCGAGTCGGGCACCTGCTGCTCGGGCGTTTGGTAGTTCTCGTATTTGCCGCCAACGGAGCGGTCGACGATAATCAAGTCGGGATTGTCCTCGCGGGCGATGTCGGCCACGGTGGGCATGTCGATGTCCTGGATGTAGCCTTGGCAACCCAGCCAAGGGCGGGTCTCGTCGTTCACACTCCACTCGGGGCGCACCCAGCCGCCGTCGAGCCACAGGATGTCGATGTCGCCATAGTTGTGGGTGAGTTCGCGGATCTGTCTGTGGGTGAATTGTTTGTATTTTTCAAAGCGCTCAGGCATCGTTGTCGGGTCGTAGTTCACGTTGCGGTCGGGGGTGGCCCATTCGTGCGCCCAGTAGTCGTCACAGTGCCAGTCGGGTTTGGAGAAGTAGAGTCCTGTCCAAAGGCCCTTTTCGCGGAAGGCATCGACCACCGCGCCGGTGATGTCGGCCTTCGGATTCTTCGAGAACGGGCAGCTCGGGTCAACGGTGGAGTAGGGGGTCTCCTTGGTATTGAAGAGGCAGAAGCCGTCGTGGTGCTTCGTGGTGAAGACCACATATTTCATTCCCGCGTTTTTGGCGGCCTCGGCCCATTTTTCGGGGTGGAAGTTTTTGGGGTTGAAGGTTTTGTTTAGGTTTTGGTAATCAGTTTTATATTGGTAATAATCCGCACCATCGCGGTTAATCCAAGGTTCGTTGCAGATGGACCACGACTCCACCACGCCCCATTGCGCATAGATGCCCCAGTGCATCATGAAGCCGAACTTCAAGTCCTGCCACTGGCTGATGCGGTGGGTGATGACGGGGTCGGTTTCGGGGAGTTGGTCGTTGGTTTGGGCGAAGGCCATCATGCAAAACAAACATAAGAGCGTTGAAAGAATGTGTTTTTTCATGGGAAATCGGATTTTGTGGGGCAAAAATAGGAAATTTACACCTTAAATTTATTATTTCTAATAAATTTACCCTATTTTTGCCAGATAATTTGCAATGGAAATATGAACGGATATTCACAGACCCCACAGGAGGAACGGATAAAGATGCTTCAATCGCTTATGCCTGAAGTGTTTGATGAAGGCAAGATTGATTGGGAGAAGCTGAAAGCAACGCTTGGCGAAGAGGTGAACTTCGCCAACGAGCGCTATGTGCTGAACTGGGCAGGCAAGAGCGATGCGTTCCGCGTTATGCAGCAACCTTCTACGGCCACGCTGGTGCCTTGCCGTGAGGAGTCTGTCGATTTCGACCATACCGAAAACATCTTCATCGAAGGCGAGAATATGGAGGTGCTGAAAGTGCTGCAAAAGAGTTACTTCGGCAAGGTGAAGATGATTTACATCGACCCGCCTTACAACACAGGCAATGATTCTTTCATCTATTCCGACAAGTTTTCGGAGACCAAAGAGGAATACATGAAGCGGGTGGGCGACAAGGACGAGGAAGGCTATATGGCTCGCGAGGGCATGTTCCGCAAGAACAGCAAGGAGAACGGACAATACCACAGCAACTGGCTCAATATGATGATGCCGCGTCTTTATTTGGCCAAGAGCCTGCTGCGCGAAGACGGCGTGATTTTCGTTTCGATTGATGACAACGAAGTGCATAACCTTCGCTTGTTGATGAACGAGATTTTTGGGGAGGAGAATTTTGTGGCAAGCGTTGTTTGGCAGAAAAAATATGCAGCGACAAATGATTCGAAAGGGTTCTCTACTACCCATGATTATGTCATTGTTTATCAAAAATCTGAATCATTTTCGAGGAATCTTCTTCCTCGTACAAAAGAGCAAAATCAACCTTATAAAAATGATGACAATGATGGAAAAGGATTATGGAGAAGCGATAATCTTTTGGTGAAGTCATTTTCGGAATCAGGTGTTTATCCGATTGTAAATCCGAGTACAGGAAAAGAGTATTATCCCCCGAAAGGAAGTTGTTGGCGTGCCAGTCAAGAAACCATGAAACAATGGTTGTCCGAAAATCGGATTTTCTTTGGTAAGGATGGCAGAGGCGCACCGCAGTTGAAGAGATATCTTAACGAAGTACAACAAGGCAGGGTTCCTATTACATGGTGGCCTTTTGATGAAGTTGGGCACAATGACGAGGCAAACAAAGAAGTTGCGGCTTTATTTGAATCGAAGACCCCGTTTGATACCCCAAAACCTGTACGTTTGCTAAAACGAATGTTGCAAATTGGGACGGATAAACATTCTGTTGTTCTTGACTTTTTTGCGGGAAGTTGCACTACAGCCCATGCCGTAATGCAACTCAACAAGGAGGATGGTGGCCATCGCAAATACATCTGTGTGCAACTGCCTGAACTTTGTGACGAGAAAAGCGAAGCATACAAGGCAGGCTACAAAACCATTGCGGAGATCTCGAAAGAGCGCATCCGCCGTGCAGGTGTGAGAATTCGCGCTGAAGTGGAGGCAGAACAAGCCAAGCAGAAGGAGAAACTTCCATTTGGCGAGGAGCCAACCATCGAGATGCCAGATTTGGGATTCAAGGTGTTCAAACTTTCGGAAAGCAACTTCAAGCAATGGCACGAAATAAAAGGCTCCGACAAAGAGGAATGGAAACAGCAGATGATGGATTTCCTCAATCCCGTGGCCGAAAACGCCACGACCGACAATATGGTGTATGAACTGTTGCTGAAAAGTGGCAAGAACCTGAACAGCACCATCGAACACAAAAACGGCTATTACGCCATCAACGGCAAGGAACTGATACTGATGCTCGAATCGGCCACGCAGCAGGTGGTGGATGCAGTTCGCGCCGAGCACCCACAAAAAGTCATTGCCTTGGATAGCCTTTTCAGAGGCAACGACCAACTGAAAACAAACACTGTGCTCCAGATGCGAGACGCTGGAGTGGAGTTTAGGACGGTATGAGAAAGGATAAGAGATGGAAAAAACAGAAGCAATAGAAACAAAAGAAATGGAGGTATTTCAAAATGGTACACGTTGGCTACGTGTGGATTTTCATCTTCATACTAATGCTGATAAAGAATTTGAGTATCGAGAAAAAGAAGACTTCTACAACTCGAATTATATTCAGCGATTAATTGATGAGAATATCCAGATTGGACTAATCACCAACCATAACAAGTTTGACATTAATGAGTTCAAGGCATTAAAGAAAACAGCAGGAAAAAGAAACATTTGGCTTGTTGCTGGAGTCGAGTTGTCCGTGAATGACGGAGCGAATGGAATACATTGTCTTATTGCGTTTGATGACAAAACATGGTTGAGGGACAACGAAAACTATATTGACCAATTCCTCACATCTGCTTTTGAAGGCATTGCCAATAGGGAAAACGAGAATACACGTTGCAACTATAATTTTGAGACACTTTTAAAGAAACTTGATGAGCATCGCAATCAAGGTCGGGATTCATTCATTGTGCTCGCTCATGTTGAGCAAAATAGTGGATTCTTTAATGAATTGGATGGAGGAAGAATACAACAGCTTGCAAGAAACGAGTTGTTCAAGAGCTCTGTTTTGGGTTTGCAGAAAATTCGCACTTATGGAGAACTTGATAAGTACAAGCAATGGTTTGGTCGAGACCTTCCTGCTTTTGTCGAGGGGTCAGATCGCAAAACGATAGATGCAGTTGGGAAGCCATCCGTACAAAATGGCATTGAGAAAAAGACATTTATCAAAATAGGAGATTTTAATTTTGAGGCATTAAAGTATGCGTTGATTGACAAAGAGCATAGAGTGTCTGAGTCATTGGCAGAACCTTCTAATTCTTATATAAAGTCCATCCATTTTATTGGTGGAAAACTGGATGGAAAAACCATATGTTTTTCTTCAGAGTTGAATTGTTTTATTGGAATTAGAGGTAGTGGAAAATCATCGATAATTGAAATCTTAAGATATGCTTTAGGAATCGGTTTATCAGGTTCTTCAGCGGATTCGGGATATAAGAACGATCTTATTTCTTATGTGTTGGGTAGTGGAGGGAAAGTTGAGGTTGTATTAGTCAACAAACAGGATAAAAGAGAGTATCGCATCGAGAAGATTTATGGTCAAAAGGAAAATATCTTTGATAATGAAACTAATGAATTGAAAGATTGCTCAATTGAAGCCATTTTGGGTACTCCGATATATTTCGGTCAGAAGGACTTGTCAAACAAGAAAGATGATTTTGAATCAGATTTGCTAAAAAGGTTAGTTGGCAATCGTTTGCAAACGAAAGTGCGTGAGATAAATGACAAAAAAACTGAGATTTCAAATGTAATTTCCGAAATTCAAAAGATTAAAGACTATCAGTCATTAAAGGAAGAAACTGAAAAATCAATTCGGGATGCCGAACAAAAAATCGAGTATTTCAAGAAAGCAGGAATTGAAGAAAAACTCAAACAACAAACACAATTTGAGCAAGATAGTTCTTTATTGAACAGAACGAAAGAGAATTTAGAGTCATATATTCAGGACATTGCCTCCATCGTTGCCAACTATGAACAGGTTTTTGTTAACCCATTGACTTGCTCGGAAACAAATGTAGATGTTTTCAAATTGGCAAATGAAGCATTACAAGAGGCAAAAAAGTCGTATGATGATTTAAAAAATGTTCTGTCGAATGCTTCCAAAGCCCTTGACACCTATAACAAGTCAATGGTACTCCTTCGAGAAAGGGGTGAAGGTATGGCAGAAGAATTTGCAAGGATGAAGAGGGAGATAAACTCAGACACATTAAATCCTGACACATTCCTGACATTAACTCGATTCCTTAATACATCTAAGTTGAAATTACTTGAGATTGACAAGCAAATCGCCAAACAGAAGGAACTTGAAAGCAAATTGCAGCGTTTGCTACAAGAGTTAAATGAATTATGGTTGTCAGAATACAATGTGATGAAAGAAGAAACCGATAGGATTAATAAATCAAACGGCAATTTGGAGATATTAATCGAGTTTAAAGGGCAGCGTAATCACATGCTTGAAAAAATCAAGAGTGTATTCAAAGGAACTAATATTAGGGAATCAACCTATTGTACAATAGTTGAAGAATTTAGAGATTTTATTGAGATTTATCGCGATAAGGAAAAACTATCACGTGTTGCAGCTTCATCAAATAACGTGTTTTACGAACGTATGTTGGCTAATCTGTCGGAATTACTATCGTTTAGAGTGAAAGATAAAGTAACTATTAAGTATAAAGGAAAGCCTCTTTCAAAACTTTCACTTGGTCAAAGAGCGTCTGCCCTAATATTGTTCTTGCTTGCTCAAAAAGACAATGACATTCTCATCATTGACCAACCGGAAGATGATCTGGACAATCAGACCATCTATGACGAAGTAATAAAAGAAATCTTGAAACTAAAAGGAATTATGCAGTTTGTTTTTGCTACCCATAATGCAAATATTCCTGTTCTTGGTGATAGTGAAACCATTGTCTCATGTTCTTTTGAAGATGCTATGGCAATTACAATACAAGAAGGAACAATTGATACTCCCGTCATCCAAAAGTCGATAGTTGATATTATGGAAGGCGGAAAAGATGCATTTGATAAAAGAAAAAACATTTATAATATTTGGAAATAACAATGAACGCATTAGAACTACTTAATTTAGTCAGTCTTGGTGAAACCAGTAAAGTGCAATTCAAAGAATTGTTAGACAGCGAGACTTCTATTGCGGCTGAAATGATAGCCATGTCTAACTCAAAAGGAGGAATCATCATTTTTGGCGTCAAGGACAAAACTGGAGAAATAACAGGCCTTGATTATGAGCAATTGCAAAAAATCGGCAACAGAATCGCAACAATAGCAACAGACTCTATTAAGCCTCAAATATTTGTAACGACAGAGTCTCTTTCCGTTAACTTTGAAGACGGCCATCGAAATGTCTTGATTGTTCATATAGAGGAAGGTTTTGCCAAACCATACAAAGACAATAATGGAACTATTTGGCTGAAACAAGGTTGCGATAAGCGTAAACTGACTGATAACAATGAGTTGTTTAGGCTGTTTCAGCAAAATGGGAATGTCTATATTGATGAAATAATTGTCCCAAACACTTCAGTTAATGACATTGACAAAGAGAAAGTTTCAAACTATCTTGTGGAGATAAACGATGAAGATGCTGAACAAACCGAAACTTTATATAGAAATTTAAACATATTAAAAAATGACTCTTTGTCATTGGGAGGCTTGCTGTTTTTTTCCAATAATCCACAGAAGTACAGGCCTGCATTTTGTATTAAGGCAGTTTCGTTTTTTGGCAATGACTCAGCAGGGACAGAATATCGTGACAGCATTGACATTGTTGGAACTATACCCGAAATGTTTACAGATGGAATGAAATTCTTCAACACATCATTACATCACACTCAACAAGGGCGGAACTATAATTCAATTGGAGTATTAGAAATATCACAAATTGCATTAGAAGAATTGCTGCAAAATGCTTTAACTCACCGTGATTATTCGAAGAATGCGCCAATCCGTATTTTTATCTTCGATAGTAGAGTAGAAATAATTAGTCCAGGTGCGTTGCCAAACAGCCAAACAGTTGATTCAATAAAGCTGGGAAACGTTGTTGTCCGTAACAATTTAATTAACACATTTGCTTCTAAATTAATGAAATACAGAGGGACAGGAACTGGCATTCGTAGAGCCTTGAAAGAGCAATCAAATATTGAGTTTTTCAATGATGTTGATGGAGAACAGTTTATAGTAACAATACCAAGATCTTAACATCCAATGAAACTCTCCTTCGAATCCAATCTTCAGTATCAGCAGGAAGCCATCCAAGCGGTTGTCGGCCTTTTTGAGGGACAGGCGCAGGAAGATTCTTTGTTTCAGTACAATCTGAACGAGCAGCAGGCAAGTCTGATTGATGGGATCGGGAACAAGTTGGTTTTGTCCGACGAGCAGGTTCTTGCTAATTTGCGGAAGGTGCAGGAGGCGAATGACATTGCCCAGTCGGAGCGGCTTGATGGAATGCACTTTTCCATCGAGATGGAAACTGGAACAGGCAAGACCTACGTTTATCTGCGCACCATCTACGAGTTGAACAAGAATTATGGATTCAAGAAGTTTGTAATTGTCGTGCCGTCAGTGCCGATTCGCGAAGGTGTTTTGAAGAACCTGCAAATCACACACGAGCATTTCCAGACGCTTTACGACAACACGCCGATTCGCTTTTACGTTTACGACCGCAACAAGATTTCCCAACTGAGGGGTTTTGCTGCTGGCGATAACATTGAGGTGCTGGTTATCAACATTGATTCTTTTGCCAAAGACGAAAATGTCATCAACAGGCCGAACGATAAGCTCAACGGGCAGGAACCCCTCAAATTCATCCAGCAGGTCAATCCGATTGTCATTGTCGATGAGCCGCAAAATATGGAATCGGAAAAGCGTGCGGCAGCCATCGCCAATCTGAAACCGCTTTGCACTTTGCGCTATTCGGCTACGCATCGTAATCGTTATAATCTGATTTACAGCCTTAACCCAGTCAAGGCATACGATTTGGGATTGGTGAAACAGATTGAGGTTGACTCGGTGCTGGAAGAAAATTCGTTGAATGGTGCTTTTGTGGCATTGGATGGCATAACTGCGACCAAAACCAAAATCACGGCAAAGGTCACAATTGATGTAAATGACAAAAGCGGAGTGAAACGTAAGTCGGTTTCGGTTAGGGTGGGTGATGACTTGTACGCCAAGAGCGAAGGTCGGGAAATCTATCGCAACGGCTTCATCATTGAAGAAATTGACGCCTCGAATGGTTGTATCGCCTTTTCGAATGGCGATGTGCTATACCGAGGGCAACGCCAAGACAATATGAACGACGAGGTGATGAAGTTCCAAATTCGCCGCACGGTAGAGGAGCATTTGCGGAAGGAACTGAAACTGAACAAACAAGGAATCAAAGTCTTGTCTCTCTTTTTCATCGATAGGGTGGCAAATTACCGCACATACGATGCGCGGGGCAACGAAATGAAGGGGAAGTTTGCGATTTGGTTTGAAGAGATTTATTCGGAATTGATAAAGAGACCCGAATTTCAGTCGTTGAATCGGTTCCCTTTGGAAAAGATACATAACGGCTATTTTTCGCAAGACAAGAAAGGCCGCGTAAAAGACACCTCCGGCGATACACAAGCCGATGACGATACTTACAATTTGATAATGAAAGACAAGGAAACGCTCTTGGATATGGACAATCCACTTCGTTTCATTTTCTCGCATACGGCTTTGCGCGAAGGTTGGGACAACCCAAATGTCTTTCAGATTTGTACTTTGAATGAAACCAAATCGGAAATCAAGAAACGGCAGGAAATTGGCCGAGGATTGCGTTTGGCAGTCAATCAGGAAGGATTGCGCTGCTATGACAGAAACATCAACCGATTGACGGTCGTGGCCAATGAGTCCTATAATGATTTTGCCAAGGCCTTGCAAACGGAGTTGCAGGAAGAGTGCGGCGTGGATTTTGGCAATCGTATCAAGCCCAAACGCAATCGAGTTATGGTGAAATACAAGAAAGGTTTTGAGGCCGATCCGTTGTTCCTTTCCATTTGGGAAAAACTGAAGGCAAAAACTACTTATCGTGTCAATTTTGATACTGACATACTCATTGAAAAGGCGGCGAAAGAGGTAAAGGAAATGCCTCGGATTACGGCACCTACCATTCGTTCCACGAAAACGGATGTTGTCATCACGGAGGAAGGCGTAACTACTGAATACAAAGGCGACAAAGTTTCAACGCATACTTCAGATTACTTTGTTCCCGATGTGTTGGGATATGTACAGAACCGAACAGAACTCACTCGTTCCACCATCATGAAGATTTTGGAAAACTCAGGGCGTTTGGATGATTTGGTGGTCAATCCGCAACTGTTTATGGATTTGGTGGTGGAAAAAATCAAGCGTGTTTTACAAGATATGATGATTGATGGTATTGAATATCAGAAAATTGGAGGTTCTGAATACGAGATGCGCTTGTTCAACGAACAGGATTTGGAGATTTATCTCAACGATTTCACCTTCAAAGTCTCAAAAACGGACAAGACCATTTATGAAGAATACGTGCCATTGGATTCTTCTGTTGAAAATCGGTTTGCCCGCGATTGCGAAACAAGCGAGCAGGTGAAGTATTATTTCAAGTTGCCAGATTGGTTCAAGATACCCACGCCAATAGGAAGTTATAATCCCGATTGGGCTGTCGTTTTTGAAGGTGACAAGAAAGTGTATTTTGTCGCCGAGACAAAGGACACGGGTACACCGGTTGTTGATTTAGACAAACTGCATCCGAGCGAAAAGCAGAAAATCTGTTGTGGCAAAGCACATTTCGAGCAGTTTGAGGATTTGGAGTATAGGGTGGTCGGCAAAGTGAGCGATTTGGCACAATAACCCCTTTTTGTCTAAATACTTAAACACAAAAATCCCCACAAACCGCAGCATGGCTGCAATTTGTGGGGATTTCCGTTATTCAGCGAAAAAGTCCTTATTCTTGTTCCATCATTTCCCTGACTTCCTTGGCCTTCACGGTGTAGATGTTGCCGTCGGCATCGCAGAGGTAGAAGGAACCGTTGTGGCGGCAGCGCATGGTAATCAGCCTTTGCATCGAAAGGTCGAGGCCGCTCATCAGTTTCTTGGTGAAGGATGAGACTTCATTCTTCTTGGCATTCACTTTTACTGTTGTCATATTGTCTGATTTTTTTGAATTTTTCTTCGTTGTAAAACTTGATGGACTTGATGTTGCCCTCGGCGATGACTTCTGACGGCATGACGCTGTTGTCGATGAAGATGAAGTTGTCCACCACGGGGCAATAGAGGCTGAACAGGTTGCGGATGCCCGCCCTGTAGCGCCTGCGAATGATGCCGTCGTCAACGTGATGACCGCCGTGCTTCACGCGCTCCGCCACGCGCTTGATGGCCAGTTCGGGGCTTTGCAGCCAGAAATAGACCAAGTGGGCCTTGTAGCCCTGCTCGCGTGCCTTGATGATGAGGGAGTGGTAGGATTTGGCGGCCAACGTGGTCTCGATGGCGAAATCCGCTTTGTCGGAGATGAGTTTCTTGATGCGCGACAACATCAGGCGGCCTGCAGCGACCTTGGCGCCGTCGGGGTTGAGCGGAGAGAGGCCCTTGGCGATTTCGTCGCAGTTGACGAACTCCTTGCATTGCAGGGTTTCGGGCAACACCGTCAGTGAGGCGGTCGTCTTTCCCGCTCCGTTACAGCCTGATATGATATATAGGTTAGGCATCAAAAACTGAAATTCTGCTCGTTCGGTTCCGCCATTTTCATGCCAGAATCGGCTGCAAAGATACAATAATTGTGAATAAGTCAACACTTTTCCACACTTTTCCACGATATTTTTTTGAGCGTTTCGTGTTAATAGCTTGATTTTCAAAGCAGCAACCGCAAACCTTCCTTTTTGCGAAAACCAAGTTCGTTTCCCCAAAAAGTTGTACCTTTACCGCCCGAAAACAACAAGATGAAAACGCGCAATTTGATAGCATCATTCTTCGTGGCCTTGGCGGTGTGCGCTTGCCAAAAGCCCGTGGAGTATCCCGTTGAACCCCATATCGCTTATGAAGGCTTCACCTATCTGATGAATCCCGACAGCACTTTCAGCGGCGAGGGCGTCATCACCATTTCCTATACCGACGGCGACGGAGACCTGGGCCTCGACGATGCCGACACTCTGCCGCCTTTCGGCCTCAACGACGCACATTATTATAATATGGTGATTGACTACATGAAATCGGTAAATGGTGAATTTGTCAAGACTCCGCTGCTGAGCTGGAACGTGCAAACACAAACCTATGATACGGTGTCGTTCAGCGCCCGATTCCATCGCTTGCGTGACTCGGACGAACCCAAGGCCATCTCGGGCACGATGGAATATAAACTCACGGTGCAGAATCCGCTCTCGCCCGACGACACCATCAAATTCGAGATCCATATCCTCGACCGCGCCTTGCATGAGAGCAATGTGATTCAAACTGAACCGATATACACGGATCCAATGCTAAGGAAACAAATCTAATGCAAATCGAAAATAAATCTTATCCTATGAAAAAACTGACATTGATATTTGTGCTTGCACTGGTTTTTAATCTGTCTTCGCTCGTCGCTCAGACGGCGGGTGAAGGCATTGACGTGACGCATTATGGAATCCATGTCTGGGATTTCGACTTCGCCAACCACACACTGCAAGGGGAGACTTTCATCGACTTTACGGCAACGGCTAATGTTTCCACTATTGTGCTGGAACTGAAGAGCCTCATTGTCACCGATGTGGCTTGCGACTTCGTCGGCGTGGAAAGTTTCAACCAAGACGGCGACTTCCTGACGGTCAATCTCGACGAACCATTGTTGGCTTCTGAAAACGTCACCCTCGACGTGCGCTACGGCGGTTCCACCTTCAGCGAGACATGGGGCGGTGTCGAGTGGTGGGGCGACTACGTCTACAACCTCGGCGTGGGCTTCGACAGCCAGCCGCACAACCTCGGCAAGGCTTGGTTCCCTTGCGTGGACAACTTCACCGACAAGGCCACTTATGACGTTTACGTCACCGTGACCAATGACAAGAAAGCCATCTGCGGTGGCAACCACATCGACACCTTCGACAACGGCGACGGCACTTCCACTTGGCATTGGAACACGCCGCAGGAAATCGCCACCTATCATATCTCGTTTGCCATCGGCGATTATGGGCTTTGGCAGGATGTGTATCATGGCATGGAGCGCGACATTCCGATAGAGGTGTATGCCAAGCCTTCGCAGATGAACAACGTGCCAGGCACCTTCGTCCATATTCAGGAGATTTGTTCCACGTTGGAGCAAGCCCTCGGACCTTATCCTTTCAACCGCATCGGCTATGTCAGTACAGGGAAAGGCTGCATGGAACACACCGACAACATCGCTTTCGCGTCGAGCATCATCGATGGCACCACAACGGGCGAGGAGTATGTGGCACACGAGCTGTCGCACATGTGGTCGGGCAACCTAGTGACTTGCGCCGAGGCGGGCGACATGTGGCTCAACGAAGGCTTCGCCCAGTTTTGGGGTGCGTTCTACGAAGTGGGCGTATACGGCGAGGCGCATTTCCACAACACGATGTCGGGCATGGTGAACAGCGCCATCGGCTGGTGCAACAACTCCGCACATTGGATGCCGCTCAACAACATGCCGCTCAACATGACCTACGACAGCGATGCCATCTACAACCGTGGCGCGGTTATTGTCAACACGACGATGAACTACATGGGCCGCGAGAACTTCCTTGCCGCCTTGCGCCAATATTTCGAGCAATATGCCTACCAAACCGCTACTTCGGAACTCTTGCGCGATGCGCTCACCCAATATTCCGGCATCGATATGACAGGCTTTTTCGATACCTTCGTTTTCAGTTCGGGAATGCCGCACTTGTATGCCGTCATCAGCAAAGTGGAACCTGTCGGCAACCAGTTTGAGGTGACGCTTGATCTGCGCTACCAGCACATCGGTGACACGCACATCGGGCAAAACAATGCTTACGACATCACTTTCATTGGCTCTGATTTCCAATTGGAGACGCGCCGCGTGGCTTGGGATGGCCTGCATGCCGATGCGGTTGTCACCCTCGATTTCGAGCCTTTGGGCGTGGTGGGCGACTTCAGCAACGGCTGGCTCGACGGCAAGTCGCAGAAGAACATGATGCTGAAAACGATGGCGCAACAGAATTTTGACAAGTTTATGGTCAAGGCCGAAAAACTCACCGACTCCGTTTTCATCGGCGTGGAGCATCATCTGGTGGGGCCTTATGACGACCCGCTCATCCCCAATCTGACCATGTCATCGAAGCATTTCTGGAGCGTCAACCGCTACGACTTTGGCGAAGCCGAGGTGACGGGCATGTTCGACTACACCAATTCGACCGAAAACGACATCATCCACAGCGAGAACGACTCGGCCACCTTGTTCTACCGCCGCAATGCTTCCGAAGCTTGGCGCGAGATGGTGCATTCGCTCTATCCAGGCAGCACGTGGCGCCACGGTCGCATTGTCGTCGACGACCTGCCTTCAGGCGAATATGCCATCGCCGTGTGGGACAAGCAGGCTCTTGGCGAGAAAGAGCTGTTCGCTCCCGGAAATCGGATGCAGCTCTTCCCCAATCCTGCCACGGGACACGTGCGCATCGCCTGGGACGAGCCTTCCGATGGACTCATCGTCGTTTTCAATGCCGAGGGCAAAGAGGTGAGGCGCATCGCCTTGAACCACAGCGACAGCCTCGAACTCTCCATCGGCGACCTGGCCAAAGGCTGGTATACCGTCAGCCACTGCAGCAAGGATGGCACGCTTTTGGATAACGAAAAACTCATCATCAAATAAAGACAGTCATGAAGAACAAAACAGCAAAACTTATGCTCGTGGCCTTGGCTATGATGCTCGTCTCGTGCGAGAAGCCCCCGAAGTCGGAATGGAGCTACATCTATGGCTATTCCAATGAGGATGTGATTGGCACTTACCATTTTTCCAACGTGTCGGATGCTTTCGAAACGTTGACGGAAGGCGAGTATTGCCACCTTTGCAGCGACGCCGAGATCTCCATTGCTCCTTATGCGACGAACTCGGTTGAATTTCATGTGAAAAGTGCAAATGCAGGCTACGACCAGATTTTCACGGGCGCGCCTTCGCATAACAACAACGATTTTCTTATCACTATGTCGAATCAAGTCGGGTCAACCACTGAATATACGGTGACGGCTTCGGTCTACAACAATGCCAAAGGCGATATCCGTTTGCATGGATTCGCCCGAAAAATCATCTATGGTATTGATACAGAAAATCATAAGTATTTGAAATACTGCTACAACTATTATTTCGATGTCATTAAAAACTAAATAAAATGAAAAAAGCAATCTTTACCCTGGCCATTTTCGTGATGGCGTTTGGAAACGTAAGCTTTGCCCAGCGCAAGGCCAACCTGAAACTGGATGCCACCCAAAACGTGCTGAAGCACTATGGCCTCCGCGACGAATCAACCATCGTGCCCGAAACCGCCGAATGGCAGACCCTCGAGGGCGAACAGTATCACACCAACTACACCTACGACGAGTACGACTATTACCTCCTCGAAGAGTTCACCGAATACAACGAAGGCTATGGTTGGAATGACGTGTACCAAATCTCCTACGAATACGACTTTGCCGGCAACGTCATCGAAATGCTGTCCATGTCGGCCATTGAGTCGGGCGTGATGCAAAACGAAGCCAAGGCCAGCTTGACCTACGATGGCGACGAGCTGAGCGAAGTGGTCATCCAGTACTGGGAAAACGGCAACTGGGTGAATGAGGAAAAGCAAGTGTACAATTATAACGGCGACGTGACCACCGTCCTCTACTGGGAATGGAACGGCAGCAACTGGTCGTCGCACGAGCTCTACACCTACACCCATGGCAATGGCTCCATCGAACTGCTCATCCAGTATATGCAGGGCGGCGCCTGGCAGAACGACGAAAAGCACCTGATGACGCTCAACTTCGACGAGCGCATCACCGAAATCCTCGTTCAGGAATGGGAGAACCTCTCGTGGGTCAACGAGGAACTGACGACCTACAACTATGAAGGCAACGTGTTCCCCATAAAGACCGTCCAGCAATGGAACGGCTCGGCTTGGGAAAACGATGTGAAGTTTGAATACGCTTATGACGGCGAAGGCAACGCCGTGAACGGCCATTGCTACGGTTTTGCCGGCGATGATTGGGGGGAAAACAATGGCGACATTGAGATGCCCTTTGCCAATGGAGAAAAGAGCAACGAATACTACGGCGTCAATGTGGATGTGAAATACATCGACCTGACCGGAGTCAACGAAAACAACACCGCCATGCTGCTTTTGGTGTATCCACAGCCTGCACAAAACGAGGTGAACATCAAGGCTGACGGTTTCGCGAAGGCTGAAATCTACAACCTGGCCGGACAAAAGTTGCTGGAAAGCCTCAACGAGACGGTCAGTGTCGCCATGCTGCCCTCGGGCCTATATATAATTAAGGTGTACGGCCGCGATGGAGGCATGGCCTCACAACGCATGACCGTCATCCGATAAGCCTCATGGGGCGGCTGGTGGGTCTCCTAACGCTTAAACAATAATTTACCAAAAATGGAAGGCAAGCATTAAGGGTTGTCTTCCATTTTTTTGTTATTTTTCGTTTTTTTATCATATTAGAATCTAAATCCACAAATAGTATCCCATAAATCAAAAAAATAACTAAGGGTATATCGCTTTTCAGGTGTCATATGGATGTCTGACAGATAAAACGCGTTTCATAATGCAAATGAATATTCAAAAAGAAATCCCACTAATTCACTTAATTATTAACTTAACTCATTCATTATGAAGAAGAAAGTATTTTCTTTGATGATGACGCTTGTGCTGGCCTTCATGGGCGTGGCGCAGGCAGAGACCATCGAGATTGGCACGGGAACAAGTGCTTCGTACTACATCCCGTTCAACTCTCTGTATGGTTACTCCTTCACTGAGCAGGTGTATCCCGCCAGTGAAATTGGAACTGCTGGAAGCATTTCCTCCATCAGTTTCTACCTGAATCAGAGCTATACTGAGGCTCAAGTCAACAGTACCGCTCTGTACATGAAGAACGTGTCGAGAACGACCTTCTCGAGCACGACGGATTACGAGACCGTCACCGCTGGTGACATGGTGTATTCGGGTATGTGGACCATTCCGGCCAACTACACGGGCTGGGTGACCATTAACCTCGACACCCCGTTCGCCTACGACGGTACAAGTAACCTCATGGTGGCTATGCACGAGTACACCTCAGGCTACAGCACCCGTTACTTCACCTATACCTCGGTGACCAACTGCGCAATCCAGTGGTACAGCGACTCGTACGATCCGAATCCATACGCTCTGGATTCGTACACTGGCAGCAAAGCACTGCGCTCGTACCTCGCCAATGCTCAGCTCGACATCACTTCGGGCGGCGGCGCCATTGGCAGCACCGTCGTCGACTTCGAGACCGGCGATTTCAGCCAGGCCGACTTCAGCAACGACGCCAGCCATCCATGGGTGATCAGCACCAGCAGCCCCCACTCGGGCAACTACTGCATGAGGAGCGGTTGCGAAGGCGTCAGCAACGGCACTTCGACCATGGAGGCCACGGTCAGCTTCGCGGTTGACGGTTCGGTGAGCTTCTACAGCCGCGTTTCCTCCGAGAGCGTCAGCTACGACTGGGGCGCCTTCTACATCGACGGCGCCGAGCAGTTCCGCGAAGGCGGCACGGTGGCGTGGGGCGTCCACACCTATGAGGTCACAGCCGGCGAGCACACCTTCCGTTGGTACTACCGCAAGGACGGCAGCGTCGACGGCGGCGAGGACAGCTGGTTCGTCGACGACATCACCTTCCGGGGCACGTCCGTCAGCGGCGGCGACGGCGACCAGCTCCACGTGAGGTTCGTGAACGCCGAAGGCGAAGAGGTCGTCGACAGCCTGAACCTGGGCGTGCGCCCGATGGGCGCCTGGATGGAGCCCTTCGAGTTCACCATGTACAGCGAAGGTCCGACCTACACCGTGACCGTCCTCGACTTCACGCCCGACGACGGCATGTTCAGC
>JAFUAA010000062.1 GCA_017460915.1 Bacteroidales bacterium
TTACGCCGCAAGTGGCCGCACGGCTCCAAATCTCGCTGCCCAAGTCTTATCGCCTGCAAAGTTGCACCCGCGAAGCCGCCGAGCAGCAGCTTGACGAGCTGGCCGCCCTCAATGGATGGGCGCCCGTCGATACGCAAGATTAAGTTGTGTTTCATACTTTTTTTTTCCTCCGTGATTCGCCTGAATTGCGGAGGTTTTTTATTCCCAATCTGGAAAGAATCGGCAAGTTTTGGAAAGATTTTCGGGTTTTTCGGAAAAAATGCGTTTTTTTTGAAAAAAAATAGAAAAAAGCGTTGTTAGTACGAATATTTGTACTATCTTTGCATCGTCTTAATCAATCAAACACAACAGCAATGAAAAAAGTAAAAGTAGAACTGACAGAAAAAGAAAACGACCTGATCCAAGCCATCAGAAACTACAGAAAGAGTTACATCTTCGCAAGCCGCCAGATTGAGCTCTTCATTGAAACGACCCTTGCGGAACTGATGGCAGGCGAAGAATGACTAACCAAAGGGTTCCACCACACGGTGGAACCCTCTCAAAAACAATATCAACATGGCAACAATGACAATAAAAGACACCCAACAGGGAACGATGAAAAAACAAATGGAAGACATACTTTTGGCCATATCATGGCGCGAACTCTCAACCCGCTATTTCGGGAAATCGTGCTCGTGGCTATACCACAAATTAGACGGCGTGGACGGTAATAAAAAACCGACCGACTTCACCTTGGAAGAACGCTACCAGTTGAAAGGTGCGTTGGTGGACTTGGCAGACCGCATCCGTCGTGCCGCCGACACCATTCAATAAGCCCACGGCCGTTGTGTGCCGTTGATTAAGACAGAAGCCGCCGTAGGGCTTGCGGCGCAATATGGCCCATGCCACGGCATGGGCTTTTTCTTTTTCGTGGCGGCACGAAAATGGTCTTATGTTACTTTTTCAGTAAAAAAGTAACTTGACAGGATGCTTATGTTACTTTTCGGCCGAAAATGTAACTTAACGAAACGAAATCCCTATCTTTGCGGCCTAATCCAAATCAACATGAAGAAATTATTACTCATCCTCGCCGTCTTGTCGGCGTTCATCAGCGCGAAGGCGCAACAAAACGGTGTCATTTACAGCCGTGATACATTGACCATTCAGCAAATGATGGTCGATTATGCAACCTTAAACAACCAAGTCCGTAGTTTTCATAATCTTGAACTTGGAGGACTGGCTTTTACCACCGTCGGCATTGGGACATCGTTTTTGGGCTTTATGAAAGCGTCGCAATTGCAGTCCGAAATCCCATTGAACACATACGACAGACTTGAACTTGAACGCAAGGTGAAGAATATGAAAATTGTAGGCTATACTGGCTTGGCGTTTTCAATCGTAGGTGGGATAATGCAGGTAACTGGTATATGTAAATTGAAGCGTGATAAGTTGGAAATTACCCCAAATGGTGTGGTTATCAAACTCACCCCTTACGAATGAGGTTGTAAAATTGCAACCCGAATCTTTTTTTTCTTGAAAAGAGTTGCATAATCGAAAAATGTCGTATATTTGCAACGCTTAAGAGATGATAGTAGCCTATCCCGATAGGGCAGCGGTAACGGCCCAAGATGATTCGAGGGCTTTTTTGATGCCCCAATAGAAAAGACCGTTGCGGTCGCCTTTCGTGAGAAAAAACCCCTTCGGGTGGAAGTCATCTCTTAAGCAGCGAAATGGCGACCGCTTTTTTTGTTGCCTTAACTTAAATGCTTAAGAGTTATGCGAAATTCAAGACAGACGGCGGGAGAGACCGCAATGAGAACACTGGTAATTTTCCGCGATTGCCACGCCAAAAACAACCTCATAGTAACCGCCACCAGCGATCGAGAGGAAGAAAGAATCAGGCTTCGCGCCATTAGCGATGGCTACCTCGTGGCGGTGCGCAAGCCTCGTGGACTTGTGCAAAACTTAGGTAATACTTATGCAAATACCTGTACATGTTCGGCTCACACCTGGAGTAAGCCATCGGCCATTGAGCAACGCCCGCGTCCGCGCTTAGGCGGTGCCTTCAACCTTGCAATCACCTCATTGGCCAAGGAAGGAGGTGTGGCATGACACGCACTGAAATTGTCTCACGCCTCGCGGAACTGGCATCGGAAATGAAGACCCACGAGGAAGCCATAGCCGTTACTCGCGGCCAAACCGAGCAACTAATGCAAGAAATAATGGAAGACGCGGGCGATGACTAACACACGCTACTACACCAAGGATGAGATTGTTGGCCGTAAGGAATCGGTAGGCATTTCCCTGACCGATGAACACGGCAACAAACTGATGTTTTCCGATGGCACCTCCTATGCCTTGGACATCATTACAGGTCGCTATTACTTCTGTAAATGCGACTGGATATGAAGTTTGAAGTTACTTTGTAACAACTTCACAAGAACCTCGCAACGCTGCGGGGTTCTTTTTTTGTCACTTGCTGGTAATAGACTCGGTTTATTTTTGCCATAAACCAAAAACCACCGAAATGATCAAGAAACAAGTGATAGCCGGCGACACTTTCCCCATCGTCTATAAGCACAAGCCGGATGGCGAACTGTCGGATCTGCCCGAGGGCTACGACTACATGATTGGGCTGCATCAGGAAGGCAGCACATCCGTAACGACATTCAGCTACCAAAACGGCGACATCGACAATCCCGACACTGGCATCTACCGTTGGGAAATCAGCCACGAGATGTCGAAAAACCTGAAAGGCAACATCATCGTGGAGATGGTCATCTACAGCCGCGATGCAAGTTTCGTGAAGCATTGCAGCGAGCCAATCATGCTGGAGGTAATCCCCAGCTTCATGAATGATCAATTAGACATTGAATGACGGACACCATCGAGATAGGAACCCATTGGGAAGATTCCGGAATCGTACTGGATGACGGCTTCGACTTGGAAATGACGGTTGAATCGGGCTTCGACATCATGGTTGAAGCCGAATTTGACGACGAATCCGAAGTCCACCTCATCGTTGGCGACATCGTGGATGAGTCCGTAGCCGCTGAAACTGAATATGACTTCGGCATGGAGTTCTCCAATGCGGAAAGAGCCTATGTCTATGTCGGTCCCGACCTGCCCGCCGTGGAGGTGGAATGGAGCACTGATGCCTGGTTCCGTTCGGATGGATGGTTTGACAGCGAAGGATGGTAACGAATAGAATAATCAAAGCGATATGGCAAAGAAGATAATCATCAAAGGAAGTAATCTGCTGCAAAGCGTCACCGACCCTTGGGGCGGATTCAACGATACCGACCACAACATTACACCCTATTCCGAACGAGGGGCGACAACAGTCGTTCCGCCAGGCGCGGAATGGGGCATGAACCGTGGCGAGGTGGAACGCTTCTGCAAGTTGCACTTCGGCGAAAGGAAGGTGGGTTGCCTCTATGTCACGCCTCGAAAGCAACAGGACAACTTTTATCATATTTGGGCCTTTGCCACCGAAGTCGACCGCAATGCCTACTTGGTTGATCCTGTCGCCAACGCGGAACGCCGTTTGGCAGACGAGGCCATCCCCATCAATGAGGAACAGGGCACGACCTACGCGGCACGACTGACCTTGCTTGACATCAGCGGCGAGGAGCCCGCCACGCTTGACCCGACAGCCCCTATCGTGTCGGTCACAAGGTCGTATAACATAGGTGTCCGTTTCTGCGGCATCCAGAACGACAACGGAGAGACCAGCAATGCCGGTGAGGCTGGCACATTGACCGTGCAAAGGAGCACGGACGGCACCAACTGGACTACGGTGGGCGCGATGCAGCTCATATCCCTCAATGTGGACTCGAACGCCTACACCGTCCTTGACCTTGGCCAGTGGTTCACCACGACCAACCCGCAACAGTTCCGCCTGCGTGTGGCCTTCACCAAAAGAGACGACGACGGCAACGAGACAGCCACGGCGCAAAGCGCATGGCAGGTGATCTCGGATGTGACCTACACCCAACTTGCCGTGCGGAACATGCAGGATTGGACGCGCCCCATACAAGCCTCTGAAGGAGTATTCCCGCTCCGTTTCGCCGCGACGGGCACGGTCAGGAAGTGGCTGCATGTGACCATCAGCGGCTCGTTGGGCACCTATACCCATGTGGAGGAGATTGCGGCGGCCACGGAATATCCGGCCACCAACCCGAGGACGTGGAGCGAAACGGAAAAGCAGAACATCGGCATCCTGACCCACGGCATCCACACCGTGACGGCATGGCTGACCTGCGACGATGGCAGCGGCCACCTCGGGACCGACGGCTACCCCGATGGCCTTTCATCGGAAGTGGTGGTGAACCGCTTCATGGTGGTGAACACCGAAACGCAAGGCACCGACCTCACGAAGCCCTATCTGATGCTCCAGCAGACACTGACCACGGTGCAGAACTATGTCCGCGCCGTGCTGACCCATTACGCAGTGTGGGTGCCCGATCCGGAGAATCCGACGGCGGCCAGCAGCGAACCAATGCCCATCTCCATCCGTCTGACCGACTCGGCAGAGAACGACACCGACTACACGACAGAATATGTCCGAAATGAGCTTTCCGTCTTGAGCGGTGTGGATTATGCCCTCGATACAACTGTTGAGATTGAGAGCGACGGCAGCAGCCAACAGATTCTGGAATACCTTGCCTACCTGCGTTTCTTC
Organism: Bacteroidales bacterium; assembly: GCA_017460915.1. Taxonomy (GTDB): domain Bacteria; phylum Bacteroidota; class Bacteroidia; order Bacteroidales; family F082; genus Limimorpha. The sequence continues at coordinate 4,664 of JAFUAA010000062.1, forward strand.
CGTTACGGGGCAAACGATGAAGCCATCAACTTCATGCGTGAAAGTGTCCAGGCCATGCGCTTCATCACCATCACCGTCGACAACACGAAAGACTTCTCACCCGTTGCCGGTGCCTGGTTCTCGTTGTCGCCTCGTACCCGAAACAACAGCGAGACCAACAAGTTCACCATCATCAACCATGTCACGGGACAGCCAGTGCCGGCCACCTTCAGGGGCTTCGGAGGCATCAACGACCTTTGGACCGAAGACGAGAACGGCCAAAAGGTGTTGCGCGTCCTGGCAGGGGAGGAGCTGGAAATAGAAATCGACCCATGGGGACACTTCGCCAACGATGCACGTTCCTCGATGTCGGCAGAGTTAGACTATGCCGTGCATAACATCACGGCCGAAGACCAACCCGTAATCGACATCACACAGGAAGTGGGCGGCGAGACCTTGGGGCTGCGGATGCTGCCCTTGGAAGGCACGGTGAAGTGTGTGGGCCGTCAGGAGACCAACGACCAGGACTTCGGCTGGGGCGAAGACGAGCGTACCCACATGGTGACAACCGTCGACCCTGCCGTCATCGCCAAGGCCGATGACGAGCTGACCTGGCAGCAGACCTTGAACGGAGCGCCCAGCCTTCCCTTGTCGCTGGCCAAGGTCTATGTCAACGGCGACCCGCAAAGGGAGATGGACTACACGCCATCCGCCGGCGTCTGGGTGAGCGGCAACGGCCACACCATCAAGATTGGCAACCCCAACGCCGACATCGACATCTACGGCATCAAGCTGTACCGTTTCGCCCTGTCGGCGGAACAGGTGCGGCAAAACCGCAAGGCCGCGTTGCCCACGGCGGAGGAAAAGCTGGCGTTTGAGACCCGCAACGCCATCACCACCAACGGACGCATCGACTACGACAAGGCTGTCGCCGCAGGCTTTGACTGCCTGGAACTCGTAGGCCAGGACCAGTACAAGTTGAACCAGAGCAAAGACCCAGGCTATCCTTGCTACTGGCGTATCAAACGCCAAAACCCCGCATTGAGCGGCACGATAGGCAAGGCCGCCTATCATGCCTACATGGCCAACGCGCTGAACGGAAAGAAGTGCCTGATGGTCACGCCGCAAGGCTCGACGGCCAACACCTATTTTGCCAACAACGGGCAGACCAAGGTGGACAAGATCACCTATGTCGTCAACATCCCCTTCTCGAAAGTCCACGCCGACTTTGGCTGGAAAGCCGCCATGAGCACCGGCGAAGGCTGCGCCAACCCCATGTATCTCGACGGCGAGCGCATCGAGGGCACGAGCTACGCCGACCTTACGGACGAGCAGAAGAGCCGCGTCACCATCGACGTGGTGGACGGCTGGTTTGACGGCAACGGCTGGAGCGAGAACGTGGCCGAAATGGGCATGTACCACGGGCAGTTCTATACCACCACCATAGGCGGCCCGAAATGCACGAAATTGGTCAACAAGATCAACTACGCCTCGCCGATGCAGAGCCACAAGATGGGCGCGACCCGACTCTACAACGACATCATGAAGGCTCTTTGCGGCAACGAAATCCATCTGCATAGGGACAACCCGAGCGTCCGCTTTGCGGTGTGTGAGGAAAGATACCTATACTTCACCGAGCATCCGCAGGACAACGGCAAGGTGGAGTTCTGTGGCCTGTGCACCTTCGGCGACGGCAAGTTCGACAAAGCCGTCTTCGGCTACAATGCCGACAAGCGGACATTCGGCTTCGAGGGCTTGAACAACAACCTGCCCTTGTGCGACTTCCGAGTGCCAGCCGATGGGAAAGTCACCTATAGCCCCGACGATGAGGCATGGTGCTACAACGGCGTCAAGTCCTTCGAGTACGGAATGGGCAAGACGCAGGTCATCAACGGCAAGGAGTACCCGATTGAGCACAACGACACCGTCTTCCGCCGCTATGTGAACTTCATCTACACGCATACGCCGAGATTGAAATACCACAACGGCACCCTTGAATCCTTCCTCGCGTCATATGAAGCTCTTGTGAGCGCGGCACAGACGAGCGATGCCGCCGCAGTGGAATTGGCCGAGATGCAGAAATGGCAATGGTGGGCCACGCAAGGCAATGACGCCTTCCACCTCGTGCGCTTCGACTACACCACCGAGACGTGGGTGGATGCCGGCACATGGGACCAGGAGCATCTTGCCTACAACGCGGGTGTGCGCAATCTGGCCACCGACACGATGACGGCAGCGGCCTACACCGCATGGCAGGTTGGCACAGACTTCGGCGATTGGGCGGCCTTGAACAAAGCCTTCAAGACCGCCGTCGCCATGCATGTCATCGACCACTTCGGCAGTGTGGCGGTGGTGGGCAACCACCTGACACACTATAATGTGGTCAACTTCACAATGGCCGGTACCGACAACTGCTCAAAGAACCTCTACTACCAATACGACCCTGACACGGGATTGATCTTCCTCGACCAAGACGACCTCGACAGCATCTTGCCAACCGACAACAACGGCAGGCAGACCAAGAAATACTTCCTCGACCGCATCCACGACGTGGCCGACTACGAGGCGGGCTACAAGCCGCAAATCGACTACGAAGGCCGTGCCAGCGCACTCTTCGACATGATGGAGGAGGCATACGAGTATGCAAGCGACGGCCTGTGCCAGAACATGCGCCGTGTGCTTACCGCGATGGCGGGATTGGTCGGCGCCAACGAAGGCTACGACCAAAGCGTCATGGGCTGCATCGAAAAATACTTCTTCTCGATCCAGGAGTATTTTCCCGAGGTGGCATACGCCGAGCAAGCCCGCCTCCGTTACGAGTGGCCGAAGTCGTTCGGCTACATCTCCTTCGGCAACCAGGCACGCGGCATTGACCCCATCACGCAGCAGGTGGGCAGCCAGCTGGAGCGCGAACGCCAGTACATGAGGCGCCGTATGGCACTCATAGCGAGCTACGCCTGCTGGGGCGACTTCTCGTCCGGAGTGAACGCGGGCGTGGTCGGCCTGGCCGACAGTGGCAGCAGCCTTTCCATCTCCCCGGGCAGCGGCCACATCGGAGGCGAATACAAGTTCAAGGTGGTGCCCCATCAGTGGCTCTATCCCACAGGGATGGTGGACCGTACCGCCGTGGACCCGCATGTCCGCGTGGCACCAGGTGAGGAATACGAGTTCACCGTAGCCAGAGCCGGTGAAATCAGCGGCGACTCGTCCGTCGGCCTTGCCGCACTGAACTATTACCGCAAGATCGGCAATGTAGGCAATATGGTGGTCGGCAACAACACGCTTTCGGTCAGTGCCAAGCGTCTGACCGAGTTCATTGCCGAGCCAGACAACCCCGACTCTGGCCAGTTCGCACCAGGCAACATCGCCTTGACGACGCCCAACCTGAAAAGGCTTTCCCTCAAAGGCTGCCAAACCATTGCGGGAAGCAAGGATTATTCCTCATTGACCCGAGTGGAGGAAATGGATCTGAGGGGGACGAACATCACCAGTGTCGTGCTGCCTGACAGCCAGCTGGTCGAGACGCTTCGCCTTCCGGCAACGATGACCGCCGTAAGCCTCACAGCCCAGCCCAACCTCTCGACTTTCACAATGGAAGGCTATGCCGCGTTGGAAAGCCTGGTTGTGACGGGCAGCCCGTTGTTGGCCACACAACCCATCGTGATGGCCATCCACGAGGCGCAACGCGAAAGCCAAGTGCTGGCCACATTGACGCTGAGAGACCTGCAATGGTCCAATCTGCCTGTCGGCATCCTGTCGTGGATGGCTGACCTGCAACACGTCACCGTCAACGGCACAATCGGGATATTCGAGGACAACCCGACCACCAATGCCGTCACATTCGACCTGAAGGATAAGTTCAACCGCAAATGGGGCAACGTGGACAATGCCGGGAGCAGCGAGCACCAAGGGCTTCTTTTGGCCTACAGGCCCCGCCGTCTGGAATCGGCGAGCGTAAAGGGCAACTTCTACACCGAGAGCGGGATGCAGTTCCCCTTCACCATCGAGCCCAACTCTTCATACGTCAACGCCTTCACCAAGATCCGGTGGTCGATGAGCGGACTGCAATACTCGGAAGCGACCATCGACCCCGAGACCGGCCTGTTGACCGTGGAAAGCCTGTCGAGCCTCGTCGACACGGCCACCATAACCGCGATGATAACCACCTATTACGAGGGCGTGGAAAGCGCAGTTGTGGTGTCGAAGGACGTGCAGATCTACAACAGGAAAGCCCAGTTGGGCGACTATGTGTACCACGACGGCACATACTCTTCCCCTGACACCTACACGGGTGAAAAGTACGTGGTCGGCCATTGCTGCTACCTTGCGCCGGTTGACGAAAACGGCGACATCGTGGCCGAGCTGTTCCATCCAGAGGACAAGCAAAAGCGCCTGATGGTGGCAAGGGCGAACGTGTCCGCCACGGGAAGCACGGAGAGCGGCGGGCTCACCTACAATACCTGGCAGTGGGGGGCGTACAGGAACACCGGCCTTGCCGCCGACACCTTTGCCGCCAACTGCATCCACGACCTGGTCCCGCAAGAGGGCAACAATTTCTACCATGCGCTGAAATGCCCCGAAGCCAACCTGGACGGAACGACATTCTACAACATCCCGACCATTGTCGATATAACGGGCAGCACCTTCTACATCACCGACGAAAACATGCGCGACGAAGTAAGCACGTTGGGCGTGCAGAACCACGGCTTCAAGCCTTTCCCATACAACGTCCACTACGGCGACGGTGTGGGAGGCGGCAGCGTGGCCGGAAGCGAGTTCTTCGACGGCAACATCGGGGCGCGCACCTTGAACGCGTCGTTGGCGGCCTTGGCGGGCAACGGCTATTCGGAAGGCGACATCGTCAACAGCGGCTATGCCAAGACCTTGAAGATCATCGAGCACAGGAACAAGATACTGAACAACGGCGTGGTGATGATACCCGCAGACGCGGAAAACGGAATCGAGGAAGACCGCCTCGGGCCGCTTGAACTGCCCCACGCTTCGTCGGGCCAGACCGAGCTTCAGCACCTGGCGAGCCTGATGGGCAACCTGCGCCAATACATGGCCAGCCACTACTCCGAAACGAATGTGGCCAAGTGGACGCAGCTCTACTTCCCCGCCGCGTCGGCAGCCTACGCCTACCAGCCTTCCATCCCTTCGAACTTTGTCCTTGCGGACAAGTTCAAGGCCCACAACTGGTTCTTGCCTCCGGAAGGCGTCCTCGACAGGATACACTGGTACGTGAAGAAAGGCGCTGGTTCAGAGATAAATATATTTAAGAAAGCGTTGGCAGACGGCTTGTTTGTTAATCTTTCTTCGTCCTACTACTGGAGTTCCACGGAGAGCAGTGGTACTTACGCCTGGAGCGTCCACTTCGGCGGCACGTACTCCGGCACCAGCAGCAAGAACTACAGCTACTATGTGAGGGCGGTGGCGGCATTTTAACCCTTGCAGGCGCGGCTTTGACGCCGCGCCGTTGTCGTACAGGCAAACACAATAAAACGGCCGCAAGGCCGTTTTTTATTGCAAAAACGGGACAATGCAACTCAACCAAACTTCCATATACAGAGGCCTCGAGCTTTTGATGGACTGGTACTTGCCGATAGGCGTGAAAATGCCCAAGGTGAGTGCGCTCGAGAACCTGGGCGATTTCTTCCAAGACAACCTGATGGAGGCAATGACAACCTTTGCGATAGCATGGGAAACGAATGACACGGAAGCAAAACTCGAATTGATCAACACGCTGATATGGCACATGGCACTGTGCAATACGGCGGTCGGGAACCTTTACAGGTTCTCGTCAAGGAAAGACCAGACTGTCCGCGTCATCAGCCAGACTCAGTATGCCAACTATCTCGAAAAGATAAGCGACTTGAAAAGTCAGATAGGAGGCTGGAAAAGAAAGACGGCATCAAAAACCTGAAATGACCAAGGTCATGACAGGCATCCTTTTCGATAAGTTAAATGGGCGTACCACAAGGGGAATCAAGCCACTTGTTAATAAACGGATAGCGTACGCAATAGCTTCGTCCAACTACTGGAGTTCCACGGAGAACAGTGGTAATAACGCCTGGAACGTCAACTTCGGCGGCACGAACTCCAACAACAACAACAAGAACAACAGCAACTATGTGAGGGCGGTGGCGGCACTTGACGACGAAGAGAAGGCCTCTGTGATGGAAGCTTACGACGACTGCTGCAGGAACAAGATGGGCAGCCCCGACTGCATCGAATTCCGGCTTCACCCCGAAATGGTCATTGTGCTGGCCGTTCGGATAAAGATGCGATGCTATGAGCCCGGCCTGTCGAAGACCTTCATAGTGAAGCGGCCAAAGCTTCGCGAGATATTCGCCGCATTCTTCCTCGACCGAATCGTGCAACACTGGATTTACCTACGCATCAACCCTTTGTTCGAGGAAAGATTTGTTTCGATGGGCAATGTGTCCTACAACTGTCGCAAGGGATTCGGCACGCTTGCCGCCAGGATCCGACTGTACAACGACATGCACAAGCACGGGTTTTCCCCTGACCTGTTTATCGGCAAGTTCGACCTTTTCTCATGCTTCATGTCGACAGACAAGGAGGTGATGTGGGCAAAACTCGAAGAGTTCGTCCCCGCCCATTACAAAGGCGGCGACCTTGAAACCCTGATGTACCTGTTGAAGATAACCGTGTTCCACCGTCCCCAGGACCATTGCGAACGTCGTGGCGACCTCAGCCTGTGGGAAAGGTTGCCCAAGGCCAAAAGCCTTTTCCATTGCAACGGCCTTCCCATCGGCAACATCACCACACAAATCCTGCTCAATTTCCTGCTGTCCTATTTCGACGAATGGGTCTTGTGGCGCATCGCGACATTGGGATACGAGCATCCCGAGGAACACTACATCCGATTCGTTGACGATTTCACGTTTCATAGTATGCCGGTCGTACACATCATGCTGCTTTATCGGGAGTCAAAGGATTGGCTATGGGCCAACCTTCACTTCTTGTTGCATCCCGACAAGGTGTATATCCAACCGCAATTCCACGGCGTGAAGTTCGTCGGTGGTGTGATCTTGCCTGGTCGGATGTACGTCATCAACCGCACGGTGGCCGGCATGTATCTGCGAGTCAACTACACCGATACCCTTTGTCGCGTCATCGTCGAGAAGGGAGCCACCGAAACACGGCTCTCGTTGCTGCAGCACTGCGTTTCGTCACTCAATTCATATTCCGGTTTCTTAATTCATGGGAAGTCGTACAACCTGCAAAAGAAAATGTTGCTACCTTTGCAATGGTTCTGGAAGGTGTGCTACACCAAAGGGAACCTTAATGTGGTAGTGATCAAGAAACAATACAAACTGACAAATTATCTCATCCATGAACAAGAACTACAGTGTCGAATTACCGACTCCCTTCGTCCAAGACATAGGGAGTCCTTCCCGGACGATAAATTTCTGCGTCGAGCCAGTCTCTGGTAGCGAGGAAGGCTACAACTATTCCTATTATTCAGTGTCGGTTCCCTTGGTGCATTGGAACTATGACGGCATAGTGAATGCCATCGTGACTGCTGAATATCCTGCAGACCGTATGCAGGCCGTCCAAAACAACTACCTGATGGCCACAAGGGAAGACGGCGGTGATGCCATCGAGGAATTTATGGCAATGCAACAATGGAGAGCCTTGGCCAAGGCCACGGCGCATGAGGTGCTGGGTGATAGTTAGGGCGTCCCCCGCCTAAACGGGTCGCGCCATCCGCTCAGACATATTCGACTTGCAAGCGGCTGCGTCTCATACTCGCTTCTACCGCATGACGCACGCTGCAAGCACTGCCACCGTCTGGGTCCACACCGACTAAAACACGGTGATGGACGCACACGGTCACAGTCCTTTCCGCTTTCAAAGCCCGTCAAGACAGCCAAAGAGCCTGTGCCAGGCACATTGTCCGTCTTGCCGCCACCGCCAAACACTTGTGCCAAGAGTTTGACGGCGTACAGGCCGAAGCGGTAGAAATCCCCGACAGGAAGTTGTGCCAACCTCCTGCCGGGGATTTCTGTTTTTGTTCACGCCTAATCGGCGGTAATTGACGCTCCGCGAGCCTTTTCAATCGGTGTTCACGGTTCCAGCACTTTCCATCGGTATTCCTCTCCAGCATCTCTCGTACCACTTGTTGCTGCAAAGATAGTTTCGGCGGATGTCTGCATTGCAATGGTGGTACAGAGCGGCCTTTTGAAAAATCTCCACACCTGCGGGTAGTATTTTTCAGGCCGCCATTGCAATGCCACCGCCTACTCTCTTTCAGCAGCAAAAGTTATACGGTGATTCCTGGGGGAATGAATCAAAAAAAATGCTGGAAGTGAACGAATTAAATAAAAAAAAGTTACCAGCTCAAACCCAAAAGAATAAATCTCAAAACCTACACACCATGAAGAAGATTGAAGTATTGAAGAACGGAGAAACGAAACTCCACGAAGTGAAGATGAACGCAAAGCAAGTCCGCGAGTATGTGGAAAAGGTGGAAACCTGCCTTTTCGATATGTGCGACAAATGGGATTATCAAAGCTGCAATAATCACAAGCATCCCACTTTTGAGGGCATAATGGCCGCCGCCACCCATGCCGAGAACGTTTTGAACACCGAGGCCGAAATCCCCATGAAATTCGCCTTTACAAAACCCGAACATTGCGCCATTTATCTGGCTTTCTGCTTTGGCGCGTTCGATTGCTTGCACATGTCGGAACTGACTGCGACGACCGAGAAAGCAGCCGCGATGATTAAGGTATTGACCAGCCGTAAGGCGAGAAACCAAGTTTTGGAGGGCTAAGGCATGAAAAGCGAGAGAAAGGAACTGAAAAAGAAGTGTATGGCGGTGGACTATCGCGGCAAGACCTCAAACGGCTATTTGTACCACATCAACATGGAGGGAGAGGTCTCCATCTACTGCAAACGCGGTGAGTCTTTCCAAAAAAGCAAGGAACTGAGAAAGGCAGTCCACGAGATTTTGGACAGCGGACGCAAAGCCAATTATTTCATTTGGCAGTGGTGTTTGGTGCCGATATGGAGCAATTAGCCACGGCGAGGGAGTGACGGAGGAAAGGCCGTCACTCCCCATTTTTCAAAAATCGCCGCCTGCGGCGTCCAGTGTGGACTTGCAGACGGCGATTTTTGTCACTTGTGGGCAGTGGGGATGGGGTATTATTGCCTCAACCAAAAACTAAAACCTTACCCAATGGCAAAGAATACACAGGAAGCTGAAGTAATCGTGACACTGAACGGCCAAGCCGCTAAACGCGCCATCAAGGAGATGGAGCAAGAATACGAGCGCCTGAAACAGGCGGCATTGGATGCCCGCAAAGCAGGCAACGATGCACTCGGCAAGGAATTAGATGCAAAGGCCCAAAAGCTGACCCGAGACATGGAAATCACCCGCCGCGAGACGAAGAAATTCGCCGACGTGATGAAGAACATCAA
>JAFUAA010000063.1 GCA_017460915.1 Bacteroidales bacterium
CACCATGGCCCGCGACTGGTACCGCCACCGCGACAAGGTGGACGAAAACAAGCGCTCGCCGTTGGTTTGCTGATATTTGCGCAATTCTCGTGTCACAGTTTTTCCAATCCGAAAAGAAAAAAATTGGCAATTCTCGTGTCGTAGTTTTTCGGCACGAAAACCAAAACGAAAGCAGCCCTGTAAGGGCGACATACCCATAAGCAGGCGACGTTAGTCCCTGCACAACTAAAAACTGACAACTGATGAACAAAGTAGCCCTAAAAACCATCGGCTTCATCGAACAAAACGAAGTCAACGACCAATGGGTCCAACAGCAAGAGCAACCGGCCCAAAGGAGCCTGCCCGAAGTCTACCTCGACGGCTCCCACTGGTTCAAGAGCATCGACCAGGCCGCCGCCACCCTCGAAGAAAGCCTCGACGACGACGAAAGCGGCCTGCGCTACACCACCCGCCTCGACTTCACGGTAAGGACCGAGGCCGACATGGCCTTGGCCAAGAAATACGCCCGCCGCCCGCTGGTGATCAAGGCCGTTGCCGTGGATGGCACAACCTATTCCATCGGCACGAAGCAATACCCCGTGCGCATGGCCACGCAGAACCGCTACGACGGGATGAACACCCGCGAGATACAGATTTCAGCGACATACCAGTCGAGAACTGGCGTGATGAATTGAGTGTTGGAATAAAATATCTACATTTGCAAAGTCAACAAAAAGGCTACACCGATGGAAGCGAACATCGCAAAACGCAAACGAGACTTCTGTAACCTGCATCTATGTGGCAGTATGGATTTTGCAGGTAGATATGACATGCCCCAACTGAATCCTTGCCACTGCTCGTTGCCTGATAGATTCTTGCCTTTCAACCAGGCCCTTTCAACGACTGATTTTGATAGTGGAGTGCATTTCTTCATCGATGATTATCAGTTCGAGCGAGTGTGGAGGTTGCCGGAACGCTATCTTCCTATACTGAAGCGGTTCCAATGTGTTGTGGCTCCAGACTTTTCAATGTTCATCGATGTGCCTTTGGCGGTCAATATTTGGAATATCTATCGTAATAGGGTTATTGCCCGCTGGCTTCAAGACAATGGAGTGCAAGTTATCCCAAGCGTGAGTTGGGGTAATTCCGATACGCTTGCTTTCTGCTTCGATGGCCTTCCTAAAGACAGCATCATGGCTGTAGGACACACGGCGTGCGGTCGCAATAAATCGCAACGCAACCAATTCATACAACATCTTTATACTCTGATAGAACAGAAGAAACCATCGCTTTTGGTTGTCTATGGAAAACCCTTCGAAATAGACTATCATAATGTGAAATTTGTAGAAGACCGTATATCAAAACTTAAACAACATGGAAAACGAAAACCGTCTTAATTACTTGAAATACTGTTATAAGGAAATTTTCAGCGACCCTGGCAAGGAGAATCGGCAATGGATTAAGCACATTTGTCTTGAAAACAGTTACAACTACCTGATGGAACGTGCTCGGAAAGCAAAGACGGAAAGGGAATTCAACTATTTCAAAGCCATACTCAATCATTATGTGGAATTATGGAAAGGGAACAACGAGGCACATGTAATCGTGTTGTATTCCAGTGACGAAAGAGAGCTTCTTTTGTGGATGGAATTTGACTTGCTTTATGTGGAAATACCCAGTGGCGAGGTCGGGGACATGACTTGCTTTGATTTGGCCTACTCCTTCAGCGAACATGAAATCACCGTAAAAGGGAAACCCTATACCATAGAACGCTATCTTGATTCCATTGGTTTCGACTATTCCTATAAATTGGAGGATTAACATGGGAAACCAAAGACACTACAACCCTGAAGGCGGCTTTTCAGATTACCTTTACCACAGCGTTGGTGACATCATCGAGGCTGACGGCTTGACAGGGAAAGTGATTGAGAAGAATGGACCGGGGCCAAACAACCTGCCGAATTATTCAAATACCTCAACTTATTATTTCAAAATAGGCAAAGATGGCCACGTTGACCAAATGCGGGTCTATGAAAACCGAAAGATGAAAGTTGATTTCGATTGGGGACATGACCATACGGATAAAACTACAGGACGTGTTTTCCCAAAAGGCGTTGTGCATGTGCAGACACGAGGCATTGATGGGCATACAGCCACTACACGCATGATGAACAACGCCGAGATCAAGAAATACAAGAACTTCCTTCGCGCCGCCGATCCTAATGTAAGGTTTAGGCCATAAACAGTATTCTATGCTGCCACCACAGCCCGCGCCCTAATCGGTGCGGGCTTTCTTTTTGTCACTTAACCCCATGCCGGGCAGGATATTTTTGCTCACGAACCAAAAACCAAAATTTTTTTGCCATGAGCAAACGCACCAACTTGCTTTACAAGATCTTCATGTCGCAATGGATGCTCGACCCGCAGACGGCTCATGCCGCCTCGCTCGTGCTCCGCGACATGGTTGGCGCGGCACGGCTGAAGGCGAAGTATGGCGTCATGGAATACGACGAAGGCGATGACGACGACAGCCGCCCCACCGACTACTACCATTACTACCTCACGCACCGCGACAACGCGGCCATCCCCGAAGGCAAGTATGTGAGCGTGGTCCGTCTCGAAGGCGTGATGACGCGCGACGATGCCTGGTGCCAGCCCGGCACACGAAGCCTCGCCGACTGGCTCAAGAAAGGCGATGCCGACCAGCGTGTGCTGGCCACCATCCTCCTCACCGACTCGGGCGGTGGTGCCGCCGACAGTGTGCGCCCATTGGCCGATGCCATCAGCGAATGCAAAAAGCCGGTGTTGGCCTACTGCGACGGCTACATGTGCAGCGCGGCCTACTATGCCGCCTCCTATTGCGGCCACATCATGGCCAACGACCCGCGCTCGATGGTGGGCTGCATCGGCACGATGATCCAGCTGGCCGACTATCCCGCAAAGGCAAAGGACGAGGACGGCTACATGCGCCTCCGCATCTACGCCGACCCGTCCGACGAAAAGAACGCCGACTATGAAGCCGCCCTCGAAGGCAACTTCAAGCCTATCCGCGAGAACCTGCTGAATCCGCTGGCCGAAGACTTCCGCCGTGCAGTGAAAGCCAACCGCGACAAGGCCACCGACGACCAACTGCGTGGCCGCACCTACTTCGCACAGGACGTGCAAGGAACACTGATCGACAGCTTGGGCGACTTTGGCGCCGCTGTCGACAAAGCACTGAAAATGACCAACCTAAACATCACCACAATGAAAGGACACGAAAACCTTCAATCGCTCGACACTTGCCGCGACCTGCAAATGGTTGACGGCTATGTGAGCCTGAATGGGGAACAGTTGGGCGAGATTGACACCGCCATCGGCGAAGCCAAGACGGAAAAGGCCTTGAACGAGACCAACGCCGCCATCATCGCCGAGCAGACGGCCACCATCAACCAATTGACCCAAGAGCGCGACAACCTGCAAACCAAAGCCTCCGAAAACGAGGCCTTACGCCAGCAAGTCGCCAACCTGACCACCGAGCGCGACACCCTCCGCAACGAGAACGCGCAGAAGGACGACCGCATCAAGGAACTTGAAACCGCCCTCGATGACGACCACGACAACGACGACAAACCGTTGCCCGCCATGCACAACGGCAATCCCGCCAAGGAAGACTCCTTCAAGGAATTCACTGACGAGGAAGCCATGGAGTATGCCCGCAAAATCGTCAGAGGCGAACTGAAGGACTAAGCCCAACAAGCGAAGCAAGTTCCTTCCTCAAACCTCCTACTTCAAACCTCAAACCAAAAACCATTACCAAAATGCCAGAACCTATTAACACCGTTTCTTTGGCTGACGCCTTAGTCCACTCCAATCACCGCTTCCGCAAGGAGTGCATGCTGATTGTGATGGCCGCAGTCGAAGAGGTCACGAAGCACATGCGCGTGATCAACAACCTGAAGGGTAAGGAAACCGAGTCCACCATCGTGCCTCAGGCCAAGTTCCGCCCTTACCACTCCGAGAAGATCGTCAGCGGTACCGGCGGCCTCACCGCCCGCACCATCGAGACCTTCCCGCTCGAAATCCTTGAGGAGTTCGACCCCGAAAACCTCTACACCACCATCTACGGCGTTCCAGTCGATGTCGAAAAGATCAATCTCGACATCGTCCGCCGCATCCTCACCGAGGAAATGAACAATGCCAGCCGTGGCTTGTGCGACCTCATCTTCAAGGGTGTGCGTGTGGCCGACGGCATTGGTGCCCTCGATGGCTTCGACGGATTCGACACCATCATCGCCAACGAAATCGCCGCTGGCAACATCGGCCTCTCCGCTGGCAACTTCACCAACCTCGGCGAAGTGAATTCCACCAACATCGGCGACGTGTGGAAACGCATGTACCGCAAGATGGACGAGAAACTTCGCGGTGGCGACGCCAAGAAACTGGTTATTGTCTGCACTCCCACCGAGTATGACATGTACAAGAACTGGTATGCCCAGCAGTTCGGCGCAGGCAACTTCGCCGGCACGCCTGAGCAAACCTACCTCGATGGCACCGCCAACAAGGTGCAGATTCTGCCCTTGGTCGGCACGGAAGGCATGAAGCACTGCTTCATCACCACCGAGGAAAACATGAAGGTGGGTTTCGACGTGCTGTCCAACTCCACCAAGTTCAACGTTCGCGTGCCCGACAACCCGCACATGGTCCAGATGTACGCCAAAATCTACATGGGTGTGGAATTTGCCAACATCGACAAGGAATTCCTCATGGTGGGTGCCCGCACCGTCAAGGACGACAGCGTCTACATGGACACCGACAAGACCTCCGTGACCTTTGCCGACACCACCCTTGGCCAGTCCAAGACGGCCACCGTCAAGCTCCTGGGCTTCAACCTGACCGCAACCAGCGATATCACCGTTGAAGGCACCAACAAGAGTGAGTTCACCCTGTCAGCCGATGCGGTGACTGCCGACGATGCCAACGCCGACGAAGGCGAGGAAATCACCATCACCTTCGCGCCTACCAATACCGCCGGCGACCGTAACGCACAGCTGCGCATCTCCAACGCCACCGACAACGTCAACATTGTGATTCCGCTCTCGGGTAAGGGTGTGGAGTAAGAAAGGAGGTTGAACCATGAAGAAATTCAATGCAACAATCATCCTCGCTGTCGCCTTGTCCGACATCGGATTCAAGATTGGTAGTGTCAACCCGTCGGGCATCAGCGACGAGGTCTATTTCATCCCGAAGCAGGACATCGCAGGTTGGCCCGCCATCAGTGACGACTTCGACGAGGCTGCCTCTGGCGAAGCCTACGTCCAGTATGGCTCCGGAACGGCCCTCAGCTTCGTGCTGAAGTCGGGAAAGAAATGGACGCGCCTCTACACGACGCAAGGCAAGGGTAAGATTTCGCACGAGTACACGGGCGAAACCGACTGCAAAGTGCCTGTCAACCATGCCACGCTGTCGTATCCGAAGATCACCAACGAAATCCGTGCCTTCTGCAAGTTTGCTGCCAACGGCGACTTCGTGTTCATCGTCAAACATGACGGAAAGTTCTACGTCATCGGCAACAAGGACTACCGCGCCACCGTCACGCCCAACGGCGACTCGGGCGACGCTGCCGGATCGGCCAAGGGTATCACGATTGAGATCGAATGCCCCGACACCACTCCGCTGCCGACCTACGTTGGCGAAATCGTCCTGACCGACGGCACATTGGACTGCTCCGATGGCTCGTTCACTGCATCCTCGGGAAATGGTGACTAAACGATTTGCTTATGAGTAAGTTAGAGAAATTCAACTCAATGGACGGCTATACCTTCGACGAGGGTATAGCCTTCCTCGTTTTGGTGAAAGCCTCTGTGGGCGTCATCAATCACTTGAAAGCCACGCACAACCGTAGCCACCTGCACAGCGAGATCCACAAGCAGCTTCGCTTCCCGCGTGTCAAGGAGATTTTGAGAAAAAATAGGGGAAATTTCCCTCTAATTTCCCAAAATTTCCCAAACAGGGAACCAGAGCCAACCCCAATGGGGTCGGATGACAGTAGCCGTGGGCAGCGGCCTACGGCAGACCAGCCGGAATCCACCGACGATGCCTCAGACTCCCAAAGGGTTCCTGAGCCTTTGGTTCCTGAGCCTGTCGAAGGAGCCGAAGGACCCGAAGTCCCGCGTCCCGAAGTCTCGCGTCCCGCGTCCACAGACATCATCCTGACCAAAGAGGACGTGCACTCCCACAAGCACACCCGCCTCGAAGACATGCCTAACGACCTGTGCCGCACCCTTTGGCTGAAACGCCAAGACGTGCACCGCGAAATGCAACAGGCGCACATGAAAATGAGGGCAGTGCCCGAGGGTGAGGAACACAACGAAGAAAGGGCGAAATGGAGGGCCGAAGTGCTTCGACTTGATGCAGAAAACGATGCCTACTGGAAACAGATAGACGCTGAAATTGAACGGTTTAATGCCGAAAAGGAAAGGGCGAATGAAAAGGCCGATAAAAATGATCAAGTTGCCTTTGATGTGTCGACCTACCGCTCCTACATCAGTAAGGCACTCCGAAAGAAGCAACTCACACCGGCACAGTTGTCCGAACTCCAGCACCGCGTGGATGCCATGCTGGAAGCCAAGGTGGAAATGAAACCGGAGACCTTGGAGAAACTTAAAGCCATAGGAATCACTGTTGGATGATCCGCTGACCATACCAGGTGTGCGCGTCAGCCGGACCAACTCGATGCAGATGCTCCGACAAATCGTGCAGATGACCGGCCTGCATAGCAGTCTGGTCGTCTTTTCCTATTCGGTGACCGATGGATGGCTTCGGCAGCTGATGAAACTAAGGCAGGAATATCTGGTGCAGCACATCACTCTGGTCCTCGATCGAGCCGTGATGATACGACACCGGGAAAAATTGATGCAGATCCAGCGCGTTGCCGATGCCTGCTACCTCACCGACAGTCACGCCAAGGTCTACCTCAGCCAAGGAGAAACCAAATCCATCGCGCTGATCACCTCAGCCAACGCCACCAATAACTACCGAAACGAATGCTATTATGGAACCGACCGACCAACAGAACTTGAACAAATCAGAAGAGACATCCGAACAATTCTTGCGGCGTCTGACCGAATCGTCGGTTGAGGATAGGGTAGAGGAACTGGCCGCACTCTTCTTCACCATCGCCGAAATCGCACTCTTCATCGGGATGGACGAGGAAGACCTTCGCACGGAGATTACTTGCGATACGGACAGCCCTATATCGCAAGCCTATTACCGTGGCAAACTCAGGACAAAGATACTGCTACGCTTCGACAGTCGCAACTACGCCCTGCACGGCAGCCCGCAGGCACTCCAGGAAATGAGAGAATACCTATCCGACCAAAACATTGACGAAAATGCGTGACGAGAATCTTGCCTTGATTGAGGCCAATATGTTTCTGCCCGAAGACCAACGCAAGCCTTTGACGGAGAAACAGGAGCAACTGCTGAAGCAAGTGACCGACTGCTACAACCTTCAGTTGCAGAAGCCCATGGCCAGCCGCACCTATCTCCGCAATTACCTGATGAAGAAATACAAGGTCTCGAAGGTGCAGGCCTACAACATCATCATTTATTCCGCCGTCCTGCTCGGCAACGTGCAGGCCTCGCATAAGAACTGGGTAAGGCAGCGTATAGAGTTCCTCTCCGAGCAAGCCTACACCGCCGCTGATGCAGGCAACCTGAAAAAGGCCGAAACCCTAACCAAGATTGCCGGTGTGTTGGCCAAGGCATTCCAAACCAACATCGACGAAGGCGAAATCATCAACGCGCAGAAGTACCTTGAAATCGACCAGGTGAACATCACCATCGATCCCACGGCACTCGGCATCAAGACCAGCGAAGCAAAGCAAAAGGAGATAGAGCGGATGCTTCGTAAATACGAAATCGAAGACGCCGAAATCATTCCACCAGAGGAGGGACAGGAATGAATAACCTCTACCTGCATCCTGGCCAACTCCGCTACAAACTGGTCGACCCCCGCGATTCGGTCAACATCTGTAGCCGTCGATGGGGCAAGTCCTTCATCATCGCCATGCGTATCATGGGCAATGTGCTGGAGATGCCGGGCAGCCTCGGTGTGTTCGTGGCCAGCAGCTTCCGTCAGGCCCACGCCCGAACCCTGCCTTCGGCACTCATGGCCATGGATGCCTTCGGATGGAAGCGCGATATCCATTATGTGATTGGCCATCGACCCGACCCACGATTAGGCTTCAAAGAACCCATCTTCTGCCCAAGCGACCTGAAGGATGTGATATGGTTTGCCAACGGAACGATTATGATGATCGTGAGCCAGGAAGTGGTTCTGTCCGCCAACTCCCTCACTATCCACTGGCTCGTGGCCGACGAAGCCAAAGGACTTGACTACGACAAACTTTCAAACGAAATCCTACCTGCCATTGGTGGTAGCTCCATCTACTTCAACGACCCGGCGAAATATCCCCATCTTTGGGGGACCACCTACACGACCGATATGCCGTTCGGCAAGGAAGGCTTGTGGCTGATTAACAAGTTCGAAAACGAATGTGACCCCGAATTGTATGAAACCATCATTGGCATGGAACTCCAAAAACGCCGACTGATGACGGAGCCACAAAACACCTATACCAGGCAACGAATAGTCTACCTGACGCGTGCTGCCAACCTGTTACGTTCCAAGACACTATATTATCAAGAGCGTTCCATCTTCGACAATATCGCCGTGGTTGGACCTGACTACGTAAAACGTTGCGAGCGCACCATGCCAGCCCTTGCCTTCAGAACCTCAATCCTATGCAAGCGTATCGATAAGGTCGAAGGCATGTTCTACGAGAGCTTCGAAAAGAAAGTGCATACCTACCATGCCACGGATAACAGCCGTTTGAATGAATATAAGGAACAAAAATATGACTGCCTGTTGGACACCGACATCGAGCGCACCAAGCCCATCGCCATCAGCTTCGACTATGGCGCGTTGATTAACTGGCTGGTGGCCGCCCAGGTGCAGGGTGGTACTCACAAGACCTTGAAAAGTTTCTTCACGAAACACAAGCAACGCCTTCGTGAAGTGATTCAACTCTTCTGCGAGTACTACGAACCCCATCCCTGCAAAAGGGTGTTCTATTACTTCGACTCAACCGCCTTGGCCACCGGCTATGTCGAAGTCGGCCATGCAGCCTACGACATCGTCCACGACGAATTGCAAAAGTACGGTTGGTACGTCAAGGATAAGCCGCTCGGCAACCCTATGGCGCACGACAAGAAGCACAAGATCATCAACGACGGCTTTGAAGGCCGAAAGGCGTTGGTGCCCATGTTCAATGCCGACAACAACGAGGAACTGATCCAGGCTATGATGCTGGCCGAAGTGGTGATAGGTTCCAAAGGGGTGCGAAAGGACAAATCCGGCGAGAAGACCATCGAGAGCGACACCAACCTGCCCTTGGAACTCCGCACCGACGGCACCGACGCATGGGACACCAACTATCTCGGATGCCTGACAAATCCCTATGACGACGATTTCATTTATGGGTAAGATTATTAGACTGGCAAACCGTAGCCGAAAGAACCGCATCTTCTTTGACCATCTCATTCGTGAGTTGGCCATCTGCCTTAATGTGGGCGATACGAGCCTTGACCGCGAAGTGTTGGTGCCGACCTATGTCAATCATAGCATGGCAGGGAAGGTGAGAAACAACGAGTATTATTGCCAAATCACCCGCGACGACGGTATCCTTTTCCTGCCTTTGTACGACATCTTGCCGAGTGATTTACTCGACCGTCTTGATGAAATGTTGGCCAACGCGCCAGCCAACCTCAAACGCTGCGGTTCCCGCAAACTCATCACCGACTACCTTTCCCAATGCACTGACCTCACCCAATGCCATTATTCGGCATTGAACCAAATGCAATCAATTCATTGATAACAGGTTGTTTTGCTTTTTCAAATTAAGCCTGTTTAAGTCTGCTTAATTTGCCTCTTATTTGACTGATATGTGACATAATTTGATTTTTTAGGGCGTCCCCCGCCTAAGCGGGTCGCGCCATCCGCTCAGACATATTCGACTTGCAAGCGGCTGCGTCTCATACTCGCTTCTACCGCATGACGCACGCTTCAAGCACTGCAACCGTCTGAGTCCACACCGACTAAAGCACGGTGATGGACGCACACGGTCACAGTCCTTTACACTCTCAAAGCCCGTCAGTCTGTCCACAGAGTCGTGCCGACACGGTGGCCAGCCTGCCGCCACCGCCAAACACTTGTGCCAAGAGTTTGACGGCGTACAGGCCAAAGCGGTAGAAATCCCCGACAGGAAGTTGTGCCAACCTCCTGCCGGGGATTTCTGATTTTGTTCACGCCTAATCGGCGGTAGTTGACGCTCCGCGAAGGTTTTCAATCGGTGTTCACGGTTTCAGCACTTTCACTTCGGTATTCCTCCCAAGAAATCATTCCGTACCACTTTTCGCTGCAAAGATAGTTTCGGCGGTGTCTGCATTGCAATGGTGATACAGAGCGGCCTTTTGAAAAATCTCCACACCTGCGGGTAGTATTTTTCAGGCCGCCATTGCAATGCCACCGCCTACTCTCTTTCAGCAGCAAAAGTTATACGGCGATTCCTGGGGGAATGATTCAAAAAAAATGCTGAAAGTGAACGAATTAAATAAAAAAAGTTACCGGCTCAAGCCCAAAAGAATAATGCGATGGAAAACACACTGAACACACGAGAAACAGCCCTTGCGCTCATTGCCTCACAGGTTGAGGACTTCGATGACCTTTTCACCATTCAAGCCGAAACCGGCCTTGATATGGCAGAACTTGAAACAATGTACTACTCAATTGTTTAAGGCGATGGAAACGAGATATTTTGCAACTGGCAACTACCGCAAGGACGGACGCTGTGAGACCGCCCACGCGATGAAAGAGGGCGCAAATTGGGCTATTTATAAGGCCGCCGCCGAAATGGTCAAGTACATCCCGACTAATGCCGTACTTGTACCCATGCCGAGCCACACGGGAC
This sequence comes from Bacteroidales bacterium, assembly GCA_017460915.1. Taxonomy (GTDB): domain Bacteria; phylum Bacteroidota; class Bacteroidia; order Bacteroidales; family F082; genus Limimorpha. The sequence continues at coordinate 10,992 of JAFUAA010000063.1, forward strand.
GCGCCACTTATACGCTTGAACTTTGCAAACGGATTGCACGAGAGACCGCCGCCGAAGTCCGCGACATCCTTAGAGGCCGCGAGCGCGAAACGCTTTACACATTGAAGAAGCAAGGCCGCCACTTTTCGCCCGCTAAGTTGGGCTTTTATGCGACCGAGCCAAAACCCGAAGGGAAGCACATTATTATAATTGACAATGTTGTGGCCACGGGCACAACTGCCGCCGCCGCAGTCCGCGCCATTGGTGGCGGTGTGGTGTTCGCATACGCAGCCGCCACCAACAGCCAAACACGGAAAGACCTTAAAAGACTATATCCAACCATTTAATAATTAGAGGCCGACACGCCGCCAAGTTGCGTGCCCAATATCATGTACTTACAACAACTTAACAACATCGAGAACACCCAAACTTTTGATTTTGAGGCAGAAAAGAACATCGAATTAACCCTTGACACGCTGAAGCGCACACACAAGGAAAACGACATTTTTGGCCGACCGCTGAAAGGCTTTTATCATTATGAAGCCATTGAACGGATAGCGGACGCAGCCGAAAGCCGTGGACTTATGCCGATTGTGTCCGACCTATGGGCAGCACAGAACGCGAGCAAGTCCGCGCCTGGTGTGGTATTGTTGCCCCAGGTGGAAGCCGTGACCATGCCCCACGCGGTGGAAGCACACATTTTGCGCCGTGTGTTTTGTACGCTTAACCTTATGAAATACGATGATGGCGAGAAATGCACGAATATCGCCCTGACATTCCACCAAGACGGGGTGCAGGTGGCAATTGGTCAGCGCGTGACCATTTGCCGCAACCAGACCATTTTGGGCGCAGAACATACCGCGATAAGCAAGGGCAACGACCAAGGCAGCATTAATGAACTTTTCGCCACGGTGGAAAGATGGCTTGACAATGCCGCCGCCATCACCGACACAGACCGCCAACGGATTGAAAGACTAAAGGCGCAACGCTTCGACCGCCCGACCGCTTTAATGTATTTGGGGCTGCTGAATTGTATGCGCGTAGCCGCCGACAGCCGCAACAAGGCAATCCGCGACCGCGTGAAAGTCGCGCCCCTCAATCAAGCGCAGTTGTCAATTTTCGCCGAACACTTGACGGAGCGCCTAATGATGGCCGACAGCCTCACGGCATGGGAATTCCTCAATCTTGCGACCGAGGTACACAAGCCCACCACCGCCGACATGCCGCGTATTATCCCGACCAATGCCGCCCTCTTTGATATGATGGCAGCCGTTGAGACGGAGACGCAACCCCTTTTGAATTGTTGACAGACCAAGTGACGGCGACCACCCGCGCCGCCGTCACTTTTTACCCAAGGCGACCCACCGCAGCGGCGACCCTGCCCCGCATATTTCGCAAAACCGATGAGGCAATTTCCATGGTTTCGGGAGGGCGGCGCGGGGTCTGACGACGCAAAACGCGCCGATTTTTGCAAAATCGGCGCGTTAGGTGGTTGAGGAATAGGGATTTGACCACTTTCAATTGTGAACTCGAATAATACGGAAAAATTCGCCGCCTGCGGCGTCCGGCTGGACTGGCAGGCGGCGAATTTTTTGTCACTTGGGCTAGTATCGTGCTGGATATTTTTGCACCAAACCAAAATCCAATTCAATGATTCACGAAAGCAAATTGTTTGAACTTGTGCAGACGCATCCTTCGTTTTCGCTCCGGTTTGTGACCGCCGAAGGCGAACTGGTGGCAGTGGACGAATGCCACTGCACCTCGTTCTTCAGCGGGGGAAAGACGATGAACATACAACTGCCTAACGGACTGTTCCGCAAGGTGAACCGCAAGACCGTCACGGCATTCAACGGAGAGGAGGTGTTCCTATGATTCCCAAGGAAGAGCTTGTAGCCTGGTTGGGTGATAGGATGGCCTTCTACAAGGAGGCGTGTGTCGTCATCAACAACGACACTC
>JAFUAA010000029.1 GCA_017460915.1 Bacteroidales bacterium
TATGGCATACATACATTACTATAACAACGACAGAATCAAGTTAAGACTAAAAGGAAAGAGTCCGGTGCAATTCCGAACTCTTTACCATGATAATTAATGTTTAACCGTCCAACTTCTGGGGGGCACATCACCTTGCGGTCGCTCTTTTGTTTTTGCGCGTGTTACGACTTAGAAGAGGATACCCACTTCGATGCCTAAACGGTTTTGAAGAACGTTTAACTTGGGATCGCGGTCTCCAATCTTATTATTATCCTCAAAGTAGTGAGCATAATGGTTGGGAGCGATGGAGTTGATGTTGTTGATGAAATCGTGCGAGAAGTACAAACCAGCGAAAACGCGGGTCGATTCATCAATGGCATACTGGGCACCAGCACCAATCTTCAAGGAAGCGCGAAGGTTGCTGTATTCCTTGTTGGTGGCAGCATATTCACCCGCATTGTCATCCATGACCTTCACCCTCTGGGCGTAACCGAGGCCAGCACCCACTTGGGCATAAGCACGAAGCGGAAGGTTACCAAGTTCGTTGGTCATCATCTTCAGCATCAACGGGATTTCGTAGACAGTGGCCTTGTACATTCTGTCAACTTTGTAGGTCTCAAAGACGGACACTGAATCTGCACCCATGACCATACGGCCATTGTCAAAGCTGTAGTGACCACGGTTCATGCTCACGTTGACGCCAGTGACAATGGCATAGTTAGGAGCGAAATAATACTCCGCAACAACACCAACGCCAAAGCCCGTTCTCAGGCCTTCGTTTTGGGCAGCGCCCGTTGTTGAACCCGTCCAGTCAAAGCCAGGACCCAATTTGAAACCAAAGGCAAAGCCATTGTTCTGCGCTGAAACAGTCAGCGACATAGCCAGCAATAAGCCGACGAATAATAAACTCTTCTTCATAGTAGATTGATTTTAGAATTACGCGGCAAAAGTACTCTTTTTTTCGATAGCAAAGGAAAATCATGAATTTTTTCTACCTTTGTGCGACAATTGAAAAACTCAACACAATGAATAATCCCATTCCCAACCAACTTTTCATCCGCAACCGCACTAACTTGGCGGCACAACTGCTGCCCAAATCGGTGGCCGTCTTCACTGCCAACGAACCTATGCCGCGCAACGGCGACGAGTTCTATCCCTTCCGACAACAATCTGATTTCTTTTACCTTACGGGCATCAACGAAGAGAATGCGTTCCTCCTCCTATCCCCCGACTATCCCGACGAGACGATGCGCGAAGTCCTCTTCATCGAGCCTTACGACGAGGTGAAAGCCACTTGGCAGGGCGAGATGCTCGACGCCCAACAAGCCGCCGAACTTTCGGGCATCAAAACCGTGAAAGGCAGCGACGCCTTCTGGATGACGCTCAACGACTTTGCCTATTCGGGCTACGGCGACACGATTTTCCTGAACAGTTACGAATACCCGAAATACGAATGCGCCGTCGAGACCATCCAGCAGCGTTTCGTGAAACAAGTCAGGGAACGCTACCCGATGCACAACTATGGTCGCACCGCCCCGATGCTCAACGCATTGCGCATGGTGAAGTCGCAGGAGGAAATCGACGTCATGCAGCAAGCCTGTGACATCACCGCGAAAGCCTTCCACCGTTGCTTGGCCACCGTCAGACCGGGCATGTACGAATACCAAGTGCAGGCAGAAATCGAGTACATCTTCAAGCAAAACAACGCCACGGGGCACGCCTATGCGCCCATCATCGCGGGCGGGAAGAACGGCTGCTGCCTGCATTATTCCAAGAACCAGAGCCTGCTCAACGACGGCGACCTACTCCTCTTCGACATCGGCTGCGAGTTGAAGAACTATGCCTCCGACCTGAGCCGTACCATACCTATTAATGGAAAGTTCACGCCACGGCAAAAGGATTGCTACAACGCCGTCCTCCGCGTGATGAAGGAAATCACCCAACTCTACCGTCCAGGCGGCTGCATCAACGAGATCAACGAGACCACCTACCGCCTGATGGAACAGGAGATGATTCGGCTGGGGCTTTTCACCGCCGAAGACGTGAAAAAACAAAACCCTGAAAAGCCGCTGTATCGCAAATACCTGATGCACGGCATGGCGCACCACATCGGCTTGGATGTGCACGACAGCATCGACAAGTTCAAGCCCTTCGCGCCCAGGATGATTCTCAGCTGCGAGCCAGGCATTTACATTCGCGAGGAAGGCATCGGCATCCGCATCGAGAACGACCTGCTCATCACCGATGGCGAGCCTGTCAATTTGTTTGAAGGTCTGCCGACGGAAATCGAGGAAATCGAATCGGCAATGAGAAAATAATTCACTTTTTTAGTGAAGATTTGCATAATTTTTGTACTTTTGCATCGTTATAACTATGGAAATAAGATTCGAAAAGGAGTATTTAAAGGAACTGTATAATGATGGCCGAACAAAAAACAAGAAATATCGGTTTCAGCCACAAGTAGTGAAAAAGTATCAGAAAAGAATTGATACGTTGGCTGGCATTACTCGAATTGAGGAACTGTTTACACTTAACTCCCTCAACTTCGAGGCATTGGAAAGTTCTGGCAACTATTCAATCCGCATCGATTACCATTACAGGCTTGAATTTCAAGTCAGCAACTCCGACACCGAACCTATTATTACCATTTGGTTGATTATGGACATTACAAATCATTACGAATAGGAGATAAAATAATGAATACCAATCGAATACCAACTCATCCAGGGGATGTCATTAAAGAAGAGCTGGAATACCGAGGCATCACACAAAAACGGTTCGCCGATTTGACAGGAGTTCCCTACACCATGCTCAACGAAATCTTGAACGGCAAACGCCCCGTGACGAGCGATTTCGCGCTTATCGTAGAAGCCGCCATTGGCATCAGTCCGCAGTTGCTCATCAATATGCAAGCACGGTATAATATGGCTGTTGCCATGAACCAATCATCGTTCATGACACGGCTTGAACATATCAGAAAATCTTGTGCAGCAATCTTTTAAACGACTAAACAAATCAAAATTGGTATACGCCCATTCGTACTTCAACACAGTTAATCAACAAAATCAACAACAATATGTTCAATAAAGACGTTTACAGTGGCCGTCGCGCCACATTGAAAAAAATGCTCACGAAGGGCATCGCCTTCTTCCCTGCCAACAACGAGGCGCCCTTCAACTATCCTGACAACACCTATATCTACCGTCAGGACAGCAACTTCTCCTATTTCTTTGGCCTCAACCACCCCGATATGGTGGGCGTCATCGATTTTGAGACGGGCGAGGAAATCCTCTTCGGCGTGGATGTCACCATCGACGATGTGATTTGGTGCGGTCCGCTGCCCTCGCTGAAGGAACAGGGCGACAGTATCGGCATCACCGACTGCCGCGACTTCAACAAGTTTGGAGAATACCTGCAACAAGCCATGGCCAAAGGTCGCCAAATCCACATGTTGCCCACCTATCGCGGCGACACGCAAATCCAATGCGCCAACTGGCTTGGCTGCAATGTGAACAAGGTCAGCGACTATGTGAGCGTGAAGCTCATCAAGGCCGTCATCGCCATGCGCGAAATCAAGAGCGAGCTCGAAATCGCCGAGATGGAGCGCGCCGCCAACACCGCTTATTACATGCACACCACCGCCATGAAACTCTGCAAGCCTGGCATGGTCGAGCAAGAGATTGCCGGTGTGGTGGAAGGCCTCTCGCTGTCGGGCGGCGGTCCCGTGTCGTTCCCCATCATCCTCAGCGTCGACGGTCAGACTTTGCACAACCACGGTCACCACAACGTGCTGAAGGAAGGCCGTATGATGGTGTGCGACGCCGGCGCCGAGACAGAGAACTACTACGCCTCCGACTTCACCCGCACCACTCCTGTGGGCGGCAAGTTCAACCAACGCCAACGCGAGATTTACGAAATCGTGCTGAAAGCCAACCAAGAAGTGGCCGCCAACACCCGTCCCTACATACCCTACATGGTGATGCACACCCTCGCCTGCCGCACCTTGATTGAGGGCTTGAAAGGCGTCGGCCTGATGAAAGGCGACACTGAAGAAGCCCTGATGAACGGTGCCCACTGGCTCTTCATGCCTCACGGCCTCGGCCACATGCTCGGCATGGACGTGCACGACATGGAAGGCCTCGGCGAGACCTACGTGGGCTATGACGATATCACGCCACGCTCCACCAAGCAAGGCTTCAGTTGCCTACGTTGCGGCAAGACCCTGAAGCCAGGCTTCGTGGTCACCGACGAGCCGGGCATCTACTTCATTCCGACCCTCATCGACATGTGGAAAGCCGAAGGCAAGTTCAAGGAGTTCATCAACTACGACAAGCTGGAGAGCTACAAGGACTTCGGCGGCATTCGCATCGAGGACGACCTGCTCATCACCGCCGACGGTTGCCGCATCCTGGGCCGCCCGATACCCAAGACCGTCTCGGAGGTCGAGGACATGTGCGCCCAAGGGCGAGAATGGATCAAGAAAGAAGGATTGTACTGATGTACTGAGAAAAGGGAGGGCAAACGCCTCCCTTTTTTCATTTAGAACTCCATCACCAACTTCACGTTGACATAGCGCGGCGTCAAGTAATTCGGGGCACCGTAATACCTGTTGTCGATGTATTTCACCCAAGTGTAGGAAATCACATTGGGGATGTCAAGCAGGTTGAACACGTCGACGCTGACGAACATATTCTTGACATAACGCAACGGGTTGCCCTTGCTGAAACTGCTGGCTTCGCTGATGAGTTGCTTGCTAAATCCAATGTCAACGCGGCGATAGGCAGGATAACGGCCCGAATTGGAATAGAAATCCGAATTGTTGTCGCTTTGTGGCAAGCCCATGCCAAAGGTCAACGTCATGTTGACACGCCATGTGGGTGCACTGGGAATATAATCTTGGAAAAACAACGAGAAGTTAATCAACTGGTTGGAAGGGCGGAAATGCCAGCCCAAGGCCACAGTATCAGCCACTTGGTCGTCGGTATGATTGTAGAACGGCAAACGGTTGCCGTCGGTGTCAATCAAGTAATAGTCGCCGCGAATGTCTTCCCGCGCCCGCATGAATGAAAGGCTTGCCCAGCTGTCGATGCCTTTCACGAACTCGCCATTCACCTTGAAATCGAGGCCGGTGGTGTAGGCCCGCGCCGACTGGTCGGCATAATAGCGGATGCGCACGTTGTCGACATCGTATGGGATGACGTGGGTGAACCACTTGAAATAGAGTTCGGAAGTCAAGATGAAAGGCCGGCTCCAAGCATGGAACTTCAGGTCGTTGCCCGCCACGATCTGATAGGATTGCTGCGCCTTGGCCTCCTTAAACAGACTGCCGTCACGGTTGCGAATCTCGCGGTAAAACGGAGTCTGACTATAGACACCGCCAGAGAGTCGGTACACCATTTCCCGCTTGTCTTCTTCTGGCTTGTAGGCGATGCCAGCTCGCGGGCTGACATACACCTTATTGTTATAGCTCCAATAATTGGCACGCAGGCCACCCATGATGACCAACTCGCCCTTGTCGCGATAGGGAAGCGTCCAAGAATTTTGGACATAGCCGTCAAGATTGTTGACAGACAAGATGTTGTGCGTCTTATGAGAAAAATCGGTTCCGATTTCGGGCAAGATGTCTGGATAGCCGCCAATCACGTCGGGCACATGAGGCAAGGCATAGCCTGCCGAGTCCATCATCTGCCATTCGTCGACCACATCGTCGACGTCCTGATACTGGAAACGCAAGCCCCATTTCAGCAGTTGGTTGTCCGTTGCGTAAAGTCCCTTGTGGTCAAGGTTATAGACTTGGGCATAGAAACCGTTGCGGGCGTGTTTTATCAATGTGCCGACCTCATGGTTTTCAATCACTTCGCCAAAATCCTCACTCCCAATCGAAGAATTGCGGATGCCGAAGAAATACTGTTCCTGTAGGTCGAAGGTCTCCGTTTCGTAGGTGGAATAAGCCGAAGCTATCCATCTCAGGTTCAAATCCTTATTGGGTTTGTAGGCCAACGTCAATGCTCCCAAGCCTGTCGTGTAGTCGTCCACCTCTTGTCCGTCGAAATAGACATTGATTTGTAAAGGCAAGTCGATGGTACCCGTATTGATTTTGGCGTTTTGAGGGATAAGCATATAGCGGTTCTTGGAGTAATAACCCAAGAACGAAAGTCCCCATTTCTCGTTGAGTTGATAGTTGAGCAGGGCTTGTCCGTCGGCGAAATTGGGGCGATAGTCGCCTTTCGTGTCCATCAAGCCGAGGGCAAGGGCGGTGTTTTTGTAGCGCAAGCCGACGAGATAGCTAAACTTCTCGTTTTTCGTGATGCCTTCCACGTGGGCTTCGGCACCCAAAAGACTGAGCGTCAGCGAACCAGTCGCTTCTTTCGGGGTTTTGTAGGTTACATCCAAGACTGACGACATCTTGTCGCCATATTCCGCCGCAAAACCTCCGGCCGAAAACTCGATGTTGTTGACCAGCTGCGAGTTGACGAAACTCAAGCCCTCCTGCTGTCCCGACCCGACGAGGAACGGACGATAGATCTCAATGCCGTTGACGTAAATCAGATTCTCGTCGAAGTTGCCGCCACGCACGCGGTATTGCGAGCTCAGCTCGTTGTTGGAGACCACGCCGGGCAGGGTCTTGATGAGCGTTTCCACTCCCCCGCCCATCGAAGGCAGCAAGGTGGCCTGCTTCGCGTTGAGGCGCGTAAGGCTCGAGGCATCGGTGCCTCGGTCGCTGATGACGGCATCGGGCAAGACGGTGGCGGTAGAAGCCAAGGTCACGTCAAGTTTCCTCTTCTCGCCTATCTTCAGGCGCACTTCAACTTTCTTTTGTTCGTAGCCGACAAAGGAAAAATGGACGGTCAAACTGGTGTCGGCCAGTACCGAAAGTTCATAATAGCCTCGCGTGTTGGTAGTTTGACCGACCAGCAATTCGGGCACAATCACATTCGCCATCTCGATGGGATGGCCCTGTTCGTCGGTCACCTTTCCATAAAGCAAGCCCGTAGGCAACTGTTGTGCGACGGCGGTCAGCGAGAGGAACACCAAAGCTATGAGAAATCTGATACGCATGAAGGAATAACTGAATTTCTTCTGAAATATTATTGTTGCACCTCGATTTTGCGACTTGTCCAAACAAAAAAAGCCGCCGCGCAAGGCACAGCAGCTTACATATCAGTCGCATTGGTGATTACCAACGTTCAAGGTTACCCTTTTCGGCAGATTCCATAATGGCGGCATAAATGCCTTTCTTGTTGATGGTGCGAATGCCAGCAGCCGAAACCTTCAGCACAATCCACTCATCCCATTCCGGAACGTAGAACTTCTTGATTTTCAAATTCGGTTCAAACGTTCTCTTCGTCTTCTTGTTGGAGTGAGAAACGTTATTGCCGTGCATGACCTTTTTTCCTGTAATTTGACAAACTTTTGACATGACTCTTTATCCTTTATTATTTACACTTGTCTATTTTCTAACGGACTGCAAAAGTACACATTTTTTCGTTTCACACACCATTTCTTCGAAAAATGCTTCAAAAAAATTCGCAAAGTGCTTTATTCCTTATCTTTGCAGGCCGAAATCAAATGAGAAAAGCCATGAAAATCGAAGATTTGAAAGTCGCAAGACTTGCTTATACCATACAATCCGACGGCCCCAACGGCCCGATTTTGGAGCAAGCCACCACAGAAAAGCCCCGCGTGATGATGTTCGGCGTGGGTCGCATCATGAAAAGTTTCTCCGACGCCTTGCGTGATTTGGAGGCTGGCGAATCCTTTGTGTTCACCATTCCGCCCGAGGAGGCTTTCGGCGTGCCCAGTCCACAGAACCAGCATCCTTTGGCCGGACATGCCCTCTTTGTGCGAGGCGAAGTGCTTGAGGTGCGCGACCCTACCATCGAGGAGATGAACGCCGAAGTGGAATACCGACGCGCCAACGGCCTGCATTTCCACCATGACCATGAGCATGGTCATCATGAGCATCACCATCACTAATGCCTGTGCAATTAAAAACGGAATGGCCGAACCGTCACGGTCGGGCCATTCCTAAAAAATACAAATGAATCAAATGACTCGCCATTTTCAGGCGGGTTTTCTATAGAAAAGGAACATGCCTTATCTCTCTTTACGTTTTTTCCCAACGAGGTAGGCACCGCCAAGGGTTCCCAGCACCACAATGCCGCCACCGATTGGGGCATACTGGTCGGTGGTGACATCAAGCTGGGCGATGATAGGCAACTCGTCTTGCTGCGACTCTACGCGCACGCTGTTAATCATGTCCTCGTCGGTGAGGAAAATCTGTGCCTTGCCCGACTGAGGAGCCATGCCCACCGCCAGGACCAAAAGGGTCAGTATAGTAGCTTTTTTCATCGTATGTTGTGTGTTTGTTGTTGTTCTTCTGTTTTGTTCTTCTGTTTTCCGTTCGGGTCTTTTCTTGATCCCCCTGCCTCTGATTGCAGCGCTTTGCTCGCAATGACGAGGCAGGGGGAATTCAAAGATCTTATCTCACCACGAGTTTCTGCGTGCGCACGCTGCCAGTGTTAGTCAGGCGAAGCACGTACAACGCCGTAGCGGCCTTCGGCATCGCAACGCGGCTCTGTGCGCCGTGCAGCTCCTCAGTGGCAAGGCAGCGACCCGTAAGGTCGAACACCTGCAACAGGCCCTCGCCCGTCACCACCAGCTCGTCGCCCATCATGAAGGCGAAGTCCTGCGGTTGCGCGAGTCCTTCGTTCTCCTCCACGCCCGTGTAGTCGAACACCAGGCGGAAGCGCGACGCGTAGTCCGTCGTCTTGCCCTCGAAGCGATACTCGCTCTCGCGCAGGCAGTCGATGTCGGCACCCGTCACGTTGTCAATCAGGTGCATATAGTGGAAGTCGGCATTGGCCTTCTGCCAGCGCAGCGTGTACACGCCGTCGGCATAGGCGGCAAAACGCATGGCCACGCTCATCGTGCCTTCGGGTGCAAAGGCCACGTGCCAGTCCTTTTCTTCCATGTGGAACCAGATGGAGGCGTCGCCTGAGCGCATGCTTTTCAGCTTCTCGCCGCCACCCATCTCGGGACGGCCGAGCTCAACAGTGGCGAAGTCGTTCATGCCGTTGCCGTCGCTGCATATCATGGTCACCATCGGGTAGTGAGGCACCTCGGTGCCACGGAAGTTGGAGTGCTCGTCACCCTCAGCCCGACGCATCTCGTTGGCAAAGGTGAGCTGCTGCTTGTCTGCCGTCACGCGGACGAAGAAGCCTTGGTGCGGGTGCATATAGGCAGGCGCATTGTACGCCTTCACGTAGTTCTCGCCCTCGGCAGGTTCCGAACCTCCCCTAACGCGTGCGATGTAGCCTCTTGCGTCGGCATCGAGGATATAGTAGACGTTCAAGCCGTTTGCGTCCATGAATTGGTCGGCATCGAGGTAGCTCTGGTAGGGGTTGCCGATGAGGTTGACACCCTTCAGCGAGGCTTGCGCACCCTCAAGGGCGCTGCAGGTGACGTTGACGGACATCTCGCCGTTGTTGAGCTCGCCGTCGGCCATCAGCATGGAGGGTTTACTCACGGCCAAGAGGTAGCCCTTGCCGTTCTGCATCTCGCTCTCGTTGGCGTAGGCTATGTTGTTGTGGTAGCCTTCGTCGGTGGCGTCGTTGTGCCAGTGGTCGTAGAGGCCTTCCTTGCCTTCGCGCTTGAAGTTGATCCAGTGGTAGAACGGCTCGCTGAAGGTGTAGAAGTCGAAACTGCCAGTGGTGGCGGCTTCACTGCGCCACGTGCCGTAGGGCGTGTCCGTCGGGAAGTAGCCCTTTTGGCCTTCGGTGGTGTTCCATGTGGTCTTGGGCGGGTCCATGTACATGCGGCTCTCGTAATCCGTCTGGCTGATGCCGTTAGCCACCAAGTTCGAGTAATGATTGAGGATGCTGTAGTCGCTTACGCCTTCATAGCCTTCCTCATTGGTGTGGTAGACAAGGCCCATCGGCACTTCATTGAGTGCCGAGCTGAACATGTGCCAGTCGTAGGGCTGGCCGCCGAGGTTGCTGCCGTCGGTGTTGTCGAGAGTGACGCCCACGCGGGCATTGAGCGTGTTGCCGTTGGCCTGCGTCAGGCCCACGTTCTCGTCGATGTAGACGCGAACGTTGGATGCTGTGTTCGTGCTTATCGCAGTGGGGTTGGCACGATACTGGAAGATGCGACCGCCGGAAATGGTCTGACCTTCACCTATTTGAATATGTATATTATCGATTCCGAACACTCCCGGAATCCAGCGCGTAAACCGAAATATGATATAGTAGGTACCGAACAAATTAGAGCTATAATCATAAAGTGAGAGGTTTTGTCGAGACCAACTGCTGCTCGAAATAGAATATGCATTGGGGAAATGATGAAAATCATTAATGTTTCCTGTTCGACTGTATCCCACTTCAAGCATACCGTTATTTTGGTTTGATCCTAACGTCATAATATCGAAAGACATGGTACCGACCGTACCGTCAAAATCAATAGGCTGGGAAATGAGATAAACTATTTCATTATCATTATTTTCAGCCACATAGAATAAAGAATTACCTTCACTTGCCATGTAATCTAAGGGGTTAGCCCACTGTGGAGTGATACTACCACCCTCGCTGATGACCCACTGGCCGTTAGCACTCCCGTTGACCGTCAACAATCCTGGGGGCAGCATATCGTCCTCAAAATCAACATTGATTATTAAATTGGAATAAACGATGTCAGTGTTGGCGTAGTCGATCATATCGTTCAGGTCGGTTTTGTACATGAGGAAGATGTCGTCCTTGGAACCTGCAGTGACGAAGTCGTTGAACTCCAGGATCGGATAGTCATCGTTCATAGAACTGCCCATAGTGCGCGTCCAGTTGGAGTAGCCGTCTGTTGCAGGTTGGGCTTTCACCCATTTGTTGAGCGTGGCAAGGAGGCCGCCCAATTCACCCTTATCGGAAATCGGGCCGTTCACCACGAAGTCGTTGGCGTCTTCAGGAGCGATTTGCTGGTCTTCATGGGCGAAGCCGTATTTGCCGTTGACGAGCTCCGTCAGGCCGTAGTTGCCATTGGTCGATGTGCCCTCCAACGTGGCCTCTGAGGGAGCATAGCAGTAGTCGATGGTGCCACCGTTTGTGGCTGCAAACCACTTAAGCTTAGTCGTCACGCTGCCCTGCTGCAGACGCACGTAGCAGTTCTCTATCGTGCCATTGTTGACACCTACCAGACCTCCCACGTTGTTGGTCGTAAGGTTCAACTTCGGATAGGCATAGCTGTTCTTCAGTGAAGCCCCGCTCGACAGTTCGCCCACCAGGCCACCAATATGCTCTGCCATGCTGTTGGCCTTAAGCAACGGCATCGCCATGCATGAGTGAACGCTCGAGCTACCAGACATATAGCCGGCAATGCCGCCGGAATAGGAAGCACCGTCACACTTGACCAGATTCATCTCGCCACGTGCTTCACTGTTGAAGACAACGCCTGTGCCGCCTACCTCGCCAGCGATGCCACCAAGCTTATAGGTGACCTCTGCGTCTGTCGTGCGCAATTTGTAGTCGTCCACAAACATATTCTTGACCTCTCCGTCATTGCCCACTATGCCGAACACGCCGTAACGCTTCACTCCCGTCAGGAAGCCGCATTCGATGTTTCGGATGATGTGGCCTTGGCCGTCGAATTGGCCCTGATACTGTTGGCTGTCCGTTTCAGTGAAGGAGCTGTTCTGGTTATTGTAGCCCGTAATGGCTCCGATGGGAACCCACAGGTAGCCATCCATATTGACGTCAGCGTCAAGCACTGCGTCGAGGCCACTCTGGGGCTCTGTGAACGGGTTGCTGCTGTCATCTCCCTCTCGATGGTTCAAGCCATTGACTAACGAGCTGAACCACGCCAGGCCGCTGTTCGTCTTGATGTGGTACACTCCGTCCACCAATTCGATAGCGTCCACGCCAGGATTCGATACCACTTCTGTCGTCCAACATCCCCAAAAGTAGATGTAATTCATCTGGAACGGGTTGTCGTCCGTGCGTGTATGGATTGCTATGTATTTCCTTGCATCGTCAAACACCTTGCCGTCATACATGGAATTCGTCGCCGAAGGCATCAGGTGGTAGAGCCACTCCTCCTCTGTCGACGGGTTCAGCACCTCAATCACCGGCTTGTAACCTTGGTGTACAGAAACGCCAAGCTTGGTCGTTGTCGTACTGATGTCGGACATCAGGGTGACCACTTTGTAGTACGACGGCAGGTAGATGTTGTTGCGCGTCTCCAGCGAATAACTCTCTCCCGCATAGTTGAGGGAACACTGCATCATCTGCGTCGACGGGCTTGAGTTGTCGCCCACATACAGTTTGCCGTTCATATAGATGCCTCCGCCTTGTCCCGTTGAGGGCACATGGTTGTAATTGATCTCAGCCTTTTCGCGCAAGTAAAGCGAAGCACCTTCCTTGATGTAAATGGCACCGCCTTTCTGTGAGGCGTAGTTGGCCTCGAACTTTCCGTCGCTGAGCACCACGTTGCCATCGTTCACATAGAGGCCGCCGCCTTCGCAGGCTTGGTTGCCTGTACCTGGGTTCTCGGAACCGAACCGTGACGGAATCGGATCTTCGCTGCATGCAGGAGAAGCCGCTTTCACTTCAACGTTGCCGTTGCCGACGTACATACCACCGCCTTTTCCGTTCTCCAGATTGGCCTTGTTGCTGTAGAAAACAGCACCGCTTGCCACAATGCCGCCGTCTTCCACATAGATACCGCCGCCGTTGCCTTCGGCCTCATTGCTGTCGAAGATGGAACTGGTGACAAACACATCGCCATTAGCCATATACAAGCCGGCGCCATTGCCGCTGGCTTCGTTGCCTACGATGTTGGTCGTCATGGTTTCCTGACAGCCACGGCCTTCAATCTGCACCGTGCCTTTGTCGACATAGAAACCAGCGCCGTTAACGGCATGGTTGTTGCTGATGGTTGTGAAGGTTTCGTCGGAATAGAAACTGTTGACTTTGGTCACCGATGTGGCTTCCGCGACGCTCACGTAGAAGCCGCCACCGTCGCCTTCAGCGATGTTCTCGGTAATCATACCGCCGGAGACTTCAACCTTACCGCCATTGACGTAGAAGCCGCCGCCGTTCACGTCCGCCTCGTTGTAGGCAATGATGCCGTCATACATATTGAGGCTGCTCCTATCGCCCGTGACGTGGATGCCGCCGCCGTTGCCGTCGGCCTCGTTCGGATGGTCTTTTATACCGATTTTTGCATTGCCATAGACACCGACGTTACCGAATGACATATAGACACCGCCGCCCTCAATGGCCATGTTGTCGTACACCGACATATACGCATCGTCGGGAATCTCATTCGAGTCCGTTCCGACGTGGACGTATATGGGCTGGCCTTCGGGAGGGAAGTTTTGTTTAAGACACTCGGTGTAATCTACTGAGTGGTTTCCTCCAAATGGATCTACATAAGTAGCTCCTGGCTGAAAAGTGGAATAAATATCATTAGGATTAAGGTTGTCAACAATGGCGATGCCGCCGCCGTTGCGGCCAGCTATGTTGTCGTGGATATTGCCATAGTTCAAGTTGGCCTCAAGGCCATAGATGTTTGTCAACCTCTCCATATACACGCCACCGCCATCCTGCTCGGCACGGTTGTTGGAGATGGTGGCTCCATTCAAGTCGATGGCGACCTTGAAAGGAGAACCATATGGTGTAACCAGATTGCCATCTTCATCAACTACTGGGTGGAGGAAGAAACGCATAATGACAGTATTGTCATCATTAGACTTCATGAACCTGATGAAATCGTTCATGAAGTGCAATCCGCCGCCGTTTCTGCCCGCCCAGTTATTCTCTATACGGGTATCGCCGCTCAAGTTCAAGATGCCATCGGAAGGATCCCACCAATCATTTTGAGAGGCATTTATGTGCTCTATCTTTCCTTCAATGAAGTTACCCATCGACACGCCTCCACCATCATTTTCCGACCTGTTGTTGGTAATGATGCATCCGTCCATCTCAACCAATCCTTCAATACGCGCGCCACCACCCAAATCGGCACACCAATTGTCATGGATCTTGGTGTTCTTTATCCGAGCAGGAGGAATAAGACAAGAGTTCCATCTGAACCCGCCACCGTCATCATCGGTGTAGCAATGGTGGATTTCACAATCTTCCATATCCAATTCGCAATAATTGTGGGCCATACCCCTAAAGGCACCGCCACCACAGCTAGAAGTGGGTATGTCATTATTCTTGGCATAGCAATAAGAAAACTCTGTATTGTTGATCCACATATGTGAGCCATAACAACCCGTATCATGGTCTCCGTCAACGGCGTTAAAACATAATGCACCACCGTGACTCAAAGTACGCAAGTTTTCAAATTTGCAATTGTCAATATACGCTTTGATTTTCCTGACAGGTACACCAGTATAGGCACCTACATATATACCGCCTGCTCCATCTGTGGCATTAAAATTGTTTTGTAAAGTGACGTGATCCATAGCCAAAGTGCCACCTCTTATCTGCATCAAAGCTGAACGACCTTCTGTACCATCACACGTCATTTGGATATCGTGATAATTTCCATCTGCGTCTGGCTGGGAATATACCATTTGAGGGTGGCAATTGCCGTCAATCACAAAGTTGTGGTATTCACCTGCCACTGTATCGTAGTAGCCAGAGATGGATAACTTGCAGTTTTCCAAAACGTTGTCATTAGTTAGTCCTGCCACTGCCGGATCCATCCTAAATAATGGAGCATCGTAAGGATAATCGCTCGAGCTAGGAAAACGTTGCAATATGACATCTGCATATGGGACATCTCCATATATGGTATCAACATGCCAGTGTGGCTGAAGATTCATATTCAGACTGCCTTTTTCGACTACGAACATCCCATTGACATCGATATATATGGGCAAATGAGCTTGAACTTTAATTGTCACGTTAGCACCATTTGTTACATTAATCTTACCAATACATTCATATTGATGAGCCCAATCAGCATTTATGCTGAAATAATGACCTGTGCCCCACTGTACATCACCTGTGGCAATAGTGATTACCGTGTCTTGAGAGAAGGTGGCGTTCCACGCATTGGCCAATTCGGCAGCGAACGTGGCATCGGCCGAGACAGTGTAACAATAACTGCTGCCATACGACACATAGTTATCGCCATTCTTTATGGCAATCAGTTGGCAATCAGAGTCTCTGTTTGCGCTACCCGAAACAACGCATACGGCACCTGCACCCACTTTAACGCCCGTGGTGGTCAAATCTGTAGCGGAATTAGCAGTAAGATAACTTGACCAATTTCCGTACGCACCCGTACCGGCACCTGTTTCTACTTGATACCGAAACTTTCCTCCGGTTTGAGTCTTCAGCGTTACCGTTGCCGCACTGGCGTAGCCGATACCAGTTACCAGCAGCAACATCAGAAGCCATCCCCTAAGGCAAAGGAGCTTCCCGCGTTTTCTGCTTTTTAGTTTCTTTTGTTTCCTAATTGTGTTCATTTGCACTGTGTTCATTTTCTAAATCGTTAAAAACTATGCACTATTATCAATACAATAAAGAACGAAGGCACACACCCGTGCCTAACAAAAATTTGGCGTGGCAAGAATTAAGTAAATAGCTAAGTTGCCGCTTTCGGTAGTACCACTAATCGTTCATTAAGTGTTACATCTCATGCAAGACATACATCCGTGCTTGTTGCAATTGTTCGCGCACCTGCATTACCTGTCCCGTTTTCGGTAAAGATTCGTCCTTGCGCCCAAATGGGTTCTGCAATTACCCAACTGAAGCACAATGGTAGCGGCAGCGCCTTCCATTTTCCCTTTCGGAGAGTTCTCGATTTGTTCATCTGTGAGTTTTCCATTTTTTATTACTTTTTGAATTGTTGTGTTCTTTCGAAGAAGCAATAAAAAAACATGAACTTTAATTTGGTACTGGAGGCCTTAGACTGCCCTACATCACAACAATAAAGTTCATGTGGAATACACATGAACATTGTTTATTGCTTGCGATGTACAGAAGTTGTCTAAGTTTCCAGTACACAAGTTATAAACCAATGTTCTTGTTTTAATATGCCGATTTTCTGTGATGCGCCTTCAGGCGCGATTTTCCATTTTTAATTCGTTTAGTTAGACATCTGTTTGATTTGGGCTGCAAAGATAGGAAAAAAAGGAATTGTGTAAGAATACATGCAAGAAAAAAACTGATTTTGCCTCCAAGGCACTTCAAACAAAAGAGGTGGCGATCGTCGAGCATTGCCTTATGCGTCCACGCAACAGGGCATAAGCTTAGCGGACTGCTCCGGAGCCAAGTGGCCATTCTTACAATCCTGAAACTGTTGAAACAAGTTCGGGCTTGAGCAAACCGATAAAGCAGGTCGGGACGGCCAAACACCTTACCTGAAGTGGGTGACGTAACGGGGGCGTAGTCACGCAAGGTTCATCCAGTTCAATATCGCAAAAACGCACAAAAACACTGACATGCAATGAAAAACAAGAAAAATCACTTCATGTGCACATCCATCTGCGGGAAGGGGAAGCTGAGGCCTTCTTGCGGGAAAATCTTGTAGACCAATTCGTTCATCTTGAAATAAACCGACCAATAGTCTTCGGGCTTCACCCGCGCCCTCACGGTGATGTCGACCGAGCTGTCGCTCATTTTCAGCAATTCAATCATGGCCTTGGGTTCTTTCAGGATGCGCGGGTCGGCGTCGCAAAGGCGTTGCAGCACGGCCTTCGCCTTGTCGTAGTCATCGCCGTAGGAAATCGAGAAAGTCCAGTCCACGCGGCGGTCGGTCTCCTTGTTGTAGTTGGTCACCGGTCCCGTCGAGAGGGCGCCGTTGGGCAGAATCACCGTCTTATTGTCAGGGGTCAGGATAAACGTATTGAAGATTTGAATGGCACTCACCCGGCCTTCATAACCTTGCGCCGCAATGAAGTCGCCCACCCTGAACGGCTTGAACAGCATGATCATCACGCCGCCGGCAAAGTTCTGCAAGGTGCCGCTCAAGGCCATGCCCACAGCCAATCCCGCCGAAGCCAACAACGCCACCAACGAGCTGGTATTGATGCCCAAAATGCCCACGATGGCCATGACGAGGAAAAAGGTCAACAGGACCGACACCAAGCTCATCAGGAAAGAGTTGAGCGAAGCCTCGGCGTTGCGACGATTCAACACCTTGGTCAGGCCCTTCTTGATTTGCTTGATGAGCCAACGGCCAACGATTAGGACAATAATGGAGACAACGATCTTGATTCCCAAGGGGATAACGTATGTCTTCAACAATTCGGGCAACCAATCCGAGACGGGCGTTGTGGTGACTTTTTGAATGGCATCGGCCATGTTTTCGATAGAGGACTTGTCTTGAATGACTTCTTCAATCTGACTTACGAGGGTGTCGTTTTCCATGTTTTACCAAAAAATTTGAGGCGCAAAGGTACGCATATTTCTATTATTCTTATCTTAGCGGCTCAATTTCTTTTTCGATGAACATAGAAGGCATCAAGGCATATTGCAAGGATCCGAAAAACCGCAGCACAATCAATGTCGGCCTATTTATCCTATTGATAATCAGCTTCCATTACCTCTATTTAGGTTGGCAAGCCTTGGACTATTGGCCCATAAGAAAATGGATCGACAGCCTGATGGTTTGGTCGGTTGGCATGGTTTACAGCCAGTCGTGCTGGGTGCTCGACCGCATTTTTCACATCGACCTGACCACCATCAGCGTCCATCGCTTGATTGCCGCCCTCGACAGGAATGGCGGTTGGGCGCGCATCATCATCGCCCCCGAATGCGCCAGCCTGAAGCAGTGGATGCACTGGCTCTTCCTGATGATTCTCTTCCCTGGCCCTTGGAAGCACAAAGTCTGGTTCGTTCCTGCCGGGCTGGTCGTCATCGAGTGGACCAATGTGGTGCGCATCTGCGGCATCCTCATCATGCAACTCCTTTGGCCCGACATCCACATCCATCTTTTCGGCCAGGACATCAACACGTTCCATCTCGCCCACGACTACATCTTCAAGGTGTTCTTCTATCTCATCATCTTCCTGATGTGGGTGCTTTGGGTGGAGAAATTCCACAACAAGCCAACAAAAGCAAAACCATAACGTCATGAACGAACAACCTATCATCTTCATCCTCGACGCTGGCGGCACGGGCTTCAAGTTCTCGGCCGTGCAAGACTCGCGCGAAATCATCGAGCCCTTCACCATTCCTTCGGCTGCCCCTACGCTTGATGAGGTGCTGCAGAAACTCATCGCGGGCTTCCACGAATGCGAAACACGCTGCGGTGCAAAGGCCTCGGCCATCAGCTTCTGCTTTCCTGGCCCCGCCGACTATCCCAACGGCATCATCGGCGACTTGGAGAACCTGCCTTCCTTCAGAGGCGGCGTCCCGCTGAAAGCCATGCTCGAAAACGAGTTCCACATCCCCGTCTACATCAACAACGACGGCGACCTGTTTGCCTACGGCGAGGCTTTGAACGGCCTGCTGCCCGAGGTGAACCACATGCTGGAGCAACAAGGCAATCCGAAACGCTACAAGAACCTGCTCGGCGTAACCCTTGGCACTGGGTTCGGCGGAGGCATAGTTATTAATAAGGTGTTGCTCAACGGCGACAACTCGGCCGGCGGCGAGATCAACCGCCACCGCAACCCGTTCTATCACGACACCAGTGCCGAAGACAGCATCAGCATCCGTGCCGTGCGCCGCGTGTACGGTCGCGAAGCCCACATCGAGTTTGACGACACGCCCCAACCTTTCGACATTTACAGAATCGCCA
The DNA here is from genome assembly GCA_017460915.1 of Bacteroidales bacterium. Lineage (GTDB taxonomy): Bacteria > Bacteroidota > Bacteroidia > Bacteroidales > F082 > Limimorpha. The sequence continues at coordinate 18,730 of JAFUAA010000029.1, forward strand.
TGGGGCAGCTGCCTGGCGACAAGGCAGCCGCGCTGAAGGCCTGGGACGAGCTGGCCACTGCCCTGGCCGATGTGCTGGCCAACGCCATCTCGCTCATCGACGGCATCATCGCCATCGGCGGTGGCCTCTCGGGGGCTTGGCCCGTCTTCATGCCCATGCTCATCAAGAAGATGAACGAGCCGTTCACCGGCCTCAACGGGAAACCTTTGAGCCGCATGGAGACCGAAGCCTACAACCTGATGGACACCCAAGACATGATTCGCTTCACCGAGAAATCGGGGCAGATGGTCAAGGTGCCATTCAGCGACCAGACGGTGTGGTACGACCCCACCAAGCGCGTCGGGGTGGGCATCACCAAACTCGGCACCACCTCGGCCGTGGCCATCGGTGCTTATGCTTTCGCCATGGAACAATTGAAAAACAAATCATAATAACTTGATTATAAAATAATTATAACTTTCACAAGTCTGTGTAACACAAATTTGTGTTACACAGACTTGTGAAAGAGAAAAATGTGTATCTTTGCGGCAAAATCTGAACGTCATGGACAACAAGCCTTTCATGTTTGGAACGCCGGTTGAGGATGCCCATTTCATTGGCCGGCAAGTCGAGATGGATCGCCTGTCGGCCAATTTCCGTTACGGCGTCAATACCATCTTGCTTTCGCCCCGCCGTTGGGGCAAAACCTCGTTGGTCAACAAAGTGGCGGCCGAAGTGTCGTCAAAAGAAATCATTGTGGTGCGGATGGATATTTTTTCCTGCCGAAACGATTATGATTTCTACAACGTCTTTTCGGAGGCCATCCTGCGACAAACAGCCTCAAGGATTGAAGAATGGAAGGACCTCGCCAAAGGCTTTATCGAGCGGCTTGTCCCAAAGTTTTCCATGTCGCTCGACGGGCAAACCGAATACGGCGTTTCGTTGGGCATCACCTCAAAAACCCACCAGCCGGAAGAGGTGCTCGACCTACCAGAACTGATAGCCAAGCGCAAAGGCTGCCGCATTGTCATTTGCATTGACGAATTCCAACAAGTAGGTGCGTTTCCCGAGTCGCTCCGTATGCAAAAACGCATGAGAACCGTTTGGCAACACCAGAAAAACGTTTCGTATTGCCTTTATGGGAGCAAAATGCACATGATGACCAACCTTTTCCAAAAAAAGAGTTATCCTTTCTACAAGTTTGGCGAAATACAATATCTCAAGAATATTCCGTTGGAAACGTGGACACCTTATATTATCAAAGGATTTGCCCAGGAAGGGAAGAAGATCATGGAAAACATGGTTGAAAAACTGTGCGAAAGTGTTGATTACCAGTCATCATACGTTCAGCAATTGGCTTATAACACCTTGCTTTTGACCAAGCAAGAAGTCGACGAGCTGACCTTGAGGAAGGCACTCAACGACCTGATTGACCAAAATTCCATCGTGTTCATCGAACAAACCCAGTCGCTGACCAGCTACCAACTCAATTTCCTTCGGGCCGTCATGGCAGGCATACACACCGATTTTGGCAAAATGGAAGTACGCGAAACCTTCAACTTGGGCAGCCCCTCCAATATCGTCAGGCTAAAGAATTCGCTTATCAACAAAGAATTGTTGGAATTTACTGCCGACGGCATCGTCATCGGTGACCCAGTGCTGAAGCTATGGCTAAAACGAGTCTTGTAAAGCCTATTTTTTTGACATTCAAAACACAAAAATTTATCAACAACAATTGTTGAAAAAAACATGCCTCGAAATTGCATTTTCCGAGGCGATGTATTTTGCTCTTTCTTAATTTCGCAATCTGAAAAAGGGCGGAATGATTCATTCTGTTTTACTTTGTAATTTCTTAAAGATCAGAAAAATGAAACCAAACCATACTCAGACGGAAATCGAGGGAGACCTGTTTAGTGGCCTTGAAGAGCAAGCCTCTCCCACTCCGTATGAAAAAATCATCGAGTCGCGAAAAAGCACCAGTTTCGCTGCCGAACAACTGGCAAGTCAGGACGAGGTGCAGGTGGTTGAGAAGGACGAAAAACCAGAACCTCGGCAGCCGAAAATCGAATACCACACCTACCCTTTGGAGCAAGTGAAAGAAGCCGCCAAGGCCTATTTCCACGGTGATTCGTTGGCTGGCGACGTGTGGACCAACAAATACGCCCTCAAGGACAGCGACGGCAACATCTACGAGCTGAGCCCCGACGACATGCACCACCGCATTGCCCGAGAGATTGCCCGCATCGAGCTGAAATACCCCAACCCGATGACGGAAGAGGAGATTTTCGAGGTGTTGAAGGATTTCCGCTACATCGTGCCCCAAGGCAGCCCCATGACGGGCATCGGCAACGATTTCCAGATTTCGTCGCTGTCGAACTGCTTCGTCATCGGCAACAACGGCGAGTCGGATTCCTACGGCGGCATTATGAAGACGGACCAGGAGCAGGTGCAGCTGATGAAACGCCGTGGCGGCGTGGGTCACGACCTGTCGCACCTCCGTCCCACAGGCAGCCCCGTGAAAAACTGCGCCCTCACCTCGACGGGCGTGGTGCCTTTCATGGAGCGTTTCTCCAACTCGACCAAAGAAGTGGCCCAAGACGGACGTCGCGGTGCCCTGATGATGACCATCAGCATCAAGCATCCCGACTCGGAGGCGTTCATCGACGCCAAGATGGCCGAGGGCCGCATCACCAACGCCAACGTCTCGGTGCGCCTCACCGACGAGTTCATGCAATGCGTCAAGGAGAACAAGCCCTTCACGCAGCAATATCCGATTGACTCCCCAAATCCGAAATACACCAAGGTGGTGGACGCCCGCGCCCTGTGGGACAAAATCATCCACAATGCGTGGAAGTCGGCTGAGCCTGGCGTGATGTTTTGGGACACCATCATCCGCGAGTCCATCCCTGACTGCTATGCCGACTTGGGCTTCAAGACCTTGAGCACCAACCCTTGCGGTGAGATTCCGCTCTGCGCCTACGACAGTTGCCGACTCATCGCCATCAACCTCTATAGTTACGTCGACCATCCGTTTACGGACGAAGCACGCTTCAACCATCAACTTTTCACGAAGCATGTGGCCATCGCGCAACGCATGATGGACGACATCATCGACCTCGAAATCGAGAAAGTGGATGCCATTTTGGCCAAGATTGCCGCCGACCCTGAGGACGACGAAATCAAACGCACTGAGGTCAACCTGTGGAAGAACATCCGCGAGAAATGTTTGCTGGGCCGTCGCACGGGCATCGGCATTACCGCCGAGGGCGACATGCTGGCCGCCCTGGGCAAACGCTACGCCACCGACGAGGCCATCGCCTTCTCGACCGAGATACAGAAACTGCTGGCTTACAACGCCTACCGTTCTTCGGTCAATTTGGCCGAAGAACGCGGCAAATTCCCGATGTATGACCCCAAACGCGAGGAAAACAATCCTTTCATCAAACGTTTGCGTGAATTAGACGAAGACCTCTATCAACGGATGACGCGCGTCGGTCGCCGCAACATTGCCATGCTGACCATCGCCCCGACGGGTACGGTGAGCATTTGCACCCAAACCACTTCGGGCATCGAGCCGGTCTTTATGGTGGCCTATAAGCGTCGCCGCAAGGTGAACCCCAACGACAAGGACGTCAACGTGACCTTCACCGACGCGACGGGCAACTCATTTGAGGAGTACAACGTGTTCCACCACAAGTTCATCATCTGGCTTGAAGTGAACGGCTACAACGTGGACGAAGTGATGAAATACGACGACGAGAAGCTGAACGCCGTCATCGCCCAATCGCCCTACTACAAGGCCACGGCCAACGACATCGACTGGGTGAACAAGGTGCGCATGCAAGGCTCGATGCAACAATGGGTCGACCACTCGATTAGCGTCACCGTCAACGTGCCAAAGGAAACCACGGAGGAGCTGGTCAGCCAAATCTACATGACCGCTTGGGAGAGCGGCTGCAAGGGTATGACCATCTATCGCGACGGTTCGCGCGACGGCGTGCTGGTGGCCAAGGAAGAGAAAAAGGAAACCCCGAAACAAGAGGGAGCCCGCCCCAACGACATTCGCGAGACGGCCGCCCCGCAACGCCCGAAGGAACTGGCATGCGACGTGGTGCGTTTCCAAAACAACTACGAGAAGTGGATTGCCTTCGTGGGCAAACTGCACGACAAGCCATACGAGATTTTCCTGGGCAAGGCCGAAGACTTCTTCCTGCCGCCTTACGTCGAGAAAGGCGTGATTATCAGGGAGAAAGCCAAGGGCGAGGCCTCGCGTTACGACTTCCGCTACACCGACAAGGGGGGCTACGAAGTGATGATGCAGGGCCTGTCGCGCTCGTTCGACAAGGAATATTGGAACTACGCCAAACTGATTTCTGGCATTTTGCGCCACGGCATGCCCATTCAATATGTGGTTGAGCTGGTGGAAAACCTCAACGTGGAAGAAGAGAGCATCAACACATGGAAGAACGGCATCGCACGTGCCCTGAAAAAATACGTGCCCAATGGCATGATCGACGAAAAGGAGAAATGCCCCAACTGCGGCGAAAAGCTTGTCTTCGAGGACGGCTGCAAGCATTGCAAGCATTGTGGTTATTCCAAATGCGGATAATCGAAAACGAGAAACAACAGTTGTTTTTTTATCTTCATAATGGCAGGTCGCCGACGCTTTCGCGTCGGCGACCTATTTTTATGGGACACGCCTCACGTCATTTGCGAGGAGGCACGACGCCAGAGAACAAACTTACTTCCCGGATTGCTTCGTTCCTCGCAAATCGAAGACTCGACGGAGTCAATGACGCAAAGCGACGTCAAAGCTGAAACAAGTCTCTCGCATTAGCCGTAGTTGTTGTGACCAATTCCTCAACAGGAATTTGCAGAAACTCTGCAATCTTTTGCGCCGTATGGACAAGAAAGGCCGGTTCGTTGCGTTTGCCTCGGCACGGCACGGGGGCTAAATAGGGCGCGTCTGTTTCCAAAACGATCCTATCCAAGGGGAGATGGGACAGGAAATCCTTCACACCGCAGTTCTTGTAAGTGGTCACGCCACCGAGACCGAGATGGAAGCCCAATTCAAGATAAACTCTTGATTCTTCTGCAGTGCCCGTGAAGCAGTGCATGATGCCTCGCAAGCCTCCGTCTTGTTTTTTTTCAAGGATGCGCACCATTGTGTCAAAAGCGTTGCGGCAATGGATGGAAAGCGGCAGATGGAGTTGCGTCGCCCAATCCAATTGCGTCTCGAAAGCATCAAGTTGCTCTTTCTCGAAGGTTGAATCCCAATAAAAATCCAAGCCGACCTCCCCCACTCCGACATAAATGCCGCGCTCCAATTCCTTCTCCATCACGGTCAGCATCTTTTTGTAGTCTTCCTTGACTTCCTCAGGTTGCAAGCCCATCATCATGCGTGTGTAGTCGGGGTATTGCTCATGCAATTCGAGCATCGGCGCAATGGTCAAGACATCCACATTGGGCAGGAGCATCATCTTGACACCAGCCGCCAATGCCCTTTGGACCGTTTCGTTTCTGTCAAGGCTGAATTGCTGGTCGTAGATGTGGGTGTGAGTGTCGATGAGATACATTGAGAATTAACGGGTTGGTGTTGAGAATTGGGAGACTAGGGTTAATAGAGGAAATTGTCATACGGATACCGAATGGCGTGCATATCACGGATTTCCTTATATAGCAAATTCCTGAATTCCAGGTAGTTGTCGCGATTCTTGGCAGAGATGAAGATGCAGTTGTCGTTCATCTTGGCCATCCAAGTCTGTTTCAGTTCGTCGTAAGAGATATTGCGTTTGGTGGCAGGCGTCAGGTCGTCTGGGTCTTTCTCTTCCCAAGTGTAAGCGTCGGTCTTGTTGAAGACGACGATGGCCTTCTTGTCGGCGCAGCCCAGTTCGGCCAAAGTCTGGTTCACCACTTCCATCTGCGCCTCGAAGTCGGGATGCGAGATGTCGACTACATGCAACAAGATGTCCGACTCGCGCACTTCGTCCAACGTGGATTTGAACGACTCCACGAGATGGTGCGGCAACTTGCGGATAAACCCAACCGTATCAGACAAGAGGAAAGGCAAATTCTCCACCACCACCTTGCGCACGGTGGTGTCCAAAGTGGCGAAAAGCTTGTTTTCGGTATAGACCTCCGACTTGCTCAGCAGGTTCATGATCGTGGATTTGCCCACATTGGTATAGCCCACCAAAGCCACACGGACAAGTTTGCCACGGTTTTTGCGCTGCACGGTTTTTTGCATATCAATGTCCTTCAGCTTTTCCTTCAGTAAGGCGATGCGCTCAGTAATCAAACGGCGGTCGGTCTCAATTTGGGTCTCACCTGGGCCGCGCATACCGATACCGCCCCGTTGACGCTCCAAGTGGGTCCACATGCGGGTCAATCGCGGCAGAAGGTATTGGTATTGCGCCAGTTCCACCTGCGCCTTGGCATGCGCTGTATGCGCATTGGAAGCGAAGATGTCCAAAATCAAGCTAGTGCGGTCGATGACGCGGCACTCCAAAGTCTGCTCCATATTGCGGGCTTGGGTGGCGCTCAGCTCATCGTCGACGACGGCAATCTCTATGTTCTCCGCCTTGATGTACCGGTGAATCTCCTCCAATTTGCCCGAGCCCAAATAAGTCACGCTGCTCGGATGGTCCATGACCTGCACGAAACGCGCTACGGGCACACCGCCAGCGGTTTCCAAGAGAAAAGCCAATTCGTCCAAATATTCCTCAGTGCGCTCGCGGCCCTGTTGCTTCGAGGCCACGGCGACGAGGACGGCACGCTCTGGTATTTTTTCGTAGGTTATGAAGTCGCCCATGTTTTTCCTAGTTAATGCAAAACCTCATTTATCGTCGTAATGTCCGTAAGCAGAAATCACGAGAACTACCACTTCGGTTTCGTAAATACGATAAACCATGCGGTGTTTCTTTGTGATTTCGCGACTCCATCGTCCTTCGGGCTTGCCCTTCGACGGCACGGGGTGGCCGAGACCTGTTTTGGGATGTTCGCGAAGTTCTTCTATGAAACGCTGGGCTTTCTTGAAGGCTTTCGGTTCGCTTTTGGCCCACTTCTCCAAGCCATATCGTGCTTGTATGTCGAATTCAAGTTTATATGTCATGGCCTAAGCGTCTTAAGAATGTTGTCAAGTCCTCGTTGGGCAACATTGCCTCGCATTCGCCCCGCTCATGGGCGGCTTCGGCTCGCTCAATCATAGCATAAAACTCTTCCTTGCTCATTGCCGTTGGGTCTTCCGTCATTTCTTTGGCGACCTTGCGGATGTATTTGGCCACCCGCCTCATCATGGTCTCGTCTTCGGCAATGATGCCCATGTCGCGCCATATCTGGGCGTTTAAGGCGTTTAGTTGTACTGCGGTCATTTTTCCTTTTTTGATTTATGCCGCAAAAATAATCATTTTCGCCCACACCGCAACAATTTTCTGTCGGTCTTGTGCGGCTGCCGTGATACGACAGCCCTACAATTCCTTCCCTGTAGGGACGTACCGCGTGCGTCCGCCTCTGAACGGTGAAACGAACCGCTGGGCGGACACACGCGGTGTGTCCCTACCACCTTTTCCGTTGGATTAAAAATTCAGATAAACGCCCATTCCAATGCCCTTGGTGGCCGGGCCGAAGCTGAGGGAATCTGCTGGTGGTTGGGCGCAGTACTGGTTATAGACTTGGTAGGCGTTGTTTTTCTTTTTACTGCCAGCAATGTAAAATGGGATTGATGCCAAGGCAACTGGAGCTCCAATAGCTAGACCACCTCCTTTTAGATAACCACTCGCAATTAAACCTGTTAGTGTTAAAGTTACGCCTAATCCAACACCTGTTATTACGAGAATATTTCCTGTTTTGATTTGCCTTGAGCCTTTCTCATAGGAATATCTTGCTTTTGGACAATTCCTTATGATTTCCAGATACTCTTCGTTAGTCAATCTCCGTCCTCCCAAAGCATAGAATTTCACCATAGAAATTCTTTTCCTTGGTAAGAAATTCTTTTCCCAACCCGACCACCTCTGGCTTTTCATCCATTAGGTTCTCGGCCAACTGACGGGCAATTCTTTCCATCAACGCGCGATAGGTCGAGCCAGAAGACTTGGCAGCTCCAGCCGTGGTCTTGATTTGGCCCGTTTCCACATCCACGGCACGAATGTCCACATTGTATTCGTCCGTCAATAAGTTCACTGTGCCAATTAAAACGGATTCCACGCCCAAGATGCGACCCACTTGGACACATTGTTGGACGGTAAGTTCTCCCTAAAGTTTCTGTTCTTTGAGCACCTCGTACAGTTGTGTCCGCTCCACGATGTCGAACTTCTTCGTCTCGAAAAGCGTGTTGATGAGCATGTCGCTGAGACCTTCCACCTCATTGGCGTTCACGCCCACGCCGGCCTTGAAGTCCATCACGGCGATTTTCATTTTCTTGTTTTGCGCTGTGGCCGCCATCGCGAAGGCCAACAGCAACATGATGATTAAAGATAGTTTCTTCATGATTTTGATGATTTAATGAGTTATTGTTTGATTTGAATTTCTGCATTTCAAAAGGACATAAAAAAAAGAACCGCGAACTCTTGCCGAGACCCGAGGTCCTAGACTACCCACCAATACAAACAAGAAGTCCGCGGAATATCCACGAACATTCTCGCTTCTTTTGTATTGGTTGAAATTGTCTAGGTTTCGAATCATCAAAGAAAAGCGAAAACGCTTTTATGCCAATATGTTGAAAATGTGTTTATTCTGTCATTCGATAGGGTTTGTTTTGTGAATTGTTGCGGCAAAAACAGGAAAAAAACATCAAAGCCCTTGCGGGGAACGGAAAAAGTTGTAATTTTTCGGTGTCAATCTAAAAGGAATGGCTATCCGGGTAAGTTTCCCGCGAGGGGTAAGCCCTCACCGACACTGCCCAATGTTTAAAGAGAGCCGCCCAACAACGGCTCTTTTTATTTGGAATACTTCTTCATAAACAAACTGTAGAAAGACCTGCTTTGCGACATCTCCCTTGAAACAGAAATACTCTTCCCGCCTTTGAACACAAGCACCTCAATCGCGCCATCGTTATGTTCAAAATGGTGTTTGATACTACGTGCTAATGAACTTGGCCTGTAATTGGGAAGAATAAACACCTTGTATCCATGCGTCACTGCTTTTCGAGCCGCATTGAACAGATTATCATAGTCATTGCTTGCTTCACCACCTTGCTGAGAAGATATTTATTTCATTCTCAATAGGATGAAAGACATCCATTCGGGCGATCCGTTCCACTTGTCGGGAGATGTCGGCACCTTTCAGGATATGCAATTTGGCCAGTTCCGCTGCAATGTTGCCCATTGTCGTTAGGATTTGTAGAGATGCAAAATTTTGCGTCTCTACAAGCATTAATAGGGTCTAAATCCAATAATCTTCCTCACCTCGTTCAGCGTCTTCGCGGCGCTCTCGCGGGCCTTTTCGGCACCCATGCGGGCGATGCGGTCGAGGCGCTCCGTATCGGATGAGAACTCGATGATGCGCTCACGAATCGGAGCAACGGTTTTCTCCAAGTCTTCGGCCAACTGCTTCTTCATGTCGCCATAGCGGATGGAGCAGTCGTTCCATTTTTCGTCGAAGAACTTCACCGTCTCGGGCTCGCTCACGATGCTCATCATCGTGAAGAGGTTCTGGATCACCTCGGGTTTGGGGCTGTTGGGCTCAGTCGGGCCGCTGTCGGTGACGGCGCGCATCACCTTCTTGCGCATCGTTTTCTCGTCCTCGAAGAGGTAGATGCAGTTGCCGTCGCTCTTGCCCATCTTGCCGCTGCCGTCGAGGCCAGGCACTTTGATGGCATCGCCGCCAAAGTAGTAGTTTTGTGGCTCGGGGAAGAACTCGATGCCATAGATATTGTTGAAACGGCGGGCGCACTTGCGAGCCATTTCCATGTTCTGCTCCTGGTCCTTGCCCACAGGCACCCATTTGGCACGATGTTGCAAAATGTCGGCAGCCATCAAGGTGGGATAGGTGAACAAGCCAGCGTTCACGTTGTCAGGCTGTTGGCGAGCCTTTTCCTTGAAGGTGGTCACGCGACCGAGTTCGCCGATGTAGGCGTTCATATTGAAATAAAGATACAGTTCAATGGTCTCGGGCACGTCACTTTGGATATAAATCGTTGCCTTTTCGGGGTCGATTCCGCAGGCCAGGTATTCGGCCAAGATGGTGCGTGCCGAACGTTGTATGTTTTCCGGTTTGGGGTGCGTGGTCAGCGAATGCCAGTCGGCGATGAAGAAGTAGCAGTTATAGTCTTCCTGCATTTTCACGAAGCTGCGCACGGCGCCGTAATAGTTGCCAAGGTGGAGGTTTCCGGTGGGGCGGATGCCGCTCAATACGATGTCCTTCATGATATGTCGAATTGTTGATTTGTTTTTCCTATGAATTGTCTAAATGGGGTTGCAAAAGTAAGAAATTTATAGCTGCAATGGCTAAAACGTGAAAAATGATGATTTTTTCCCTAATTTTGCGGCGAAAACAAGCCAACAAACAAAATCAACATAAAATGAACACACTGAACGATTTCCAAAAAGAGATTCTTGCCGGCATCTCCGACGAACTGCCGGAAGTAAAAGAATATGACCTGAACATCAACCACGCGCCCAAGCGCAAGGACATCCTCTCCAAGGAGGAGAAGAAACTGGCCATCCGCAACGCTTTGCGTTACTTCCCGGCCAAGTTCCACAAGACGCTGGCGCCCGAATTTGCCGAGGAACTGGAGAAATACGGCCGCATCTACATGTACCGTTTCCGTCCATCATACAAGATGTACGCCCGCCCGATTGAGGAATACCCTGCCAAATGCAAGCAGGCCGCGGCCATCATGCTGATGATCCAGAACAACCTCGACCCCGCCGTGGCGCAACATCCGCACGAACTCATCATCTACGGTGGCAACGGCGCCATCTTCCAAAACTGGGCGCAATACCGCCTCGTGATGCAGTACCTCGCCAACATGGAGGAAGACCAAACCCTCGCCATGTACAGCGGTCACCCGATGGGTTTGTTCCCGTCGCACAAGGACGCTCCGCGCGTGGTGGTCACCAATGGCATGATGATTCCGAACTACAGCAAACCCGACGACTGGGAGCGCTACAACGCCCTCGGCGTGACGCAATACGGCCAAATGACCGCCGGCTCATATATGTATATCGGCCCCCAAGGCATCGTCCATGGCACGACCATCACCGTTTTGAATGCAGCACGCAAGCAAGGCGGCGGCACCGCGGGCAAACTCTTCATCACCGCGGGTTTGGGTGGCATGAGCGGTGCCCAACCCAAGGCCGGCAACATCGCCGGCGTGGTGAGTATCACCGCCGAAATCAACCCAGCTGCCACGCAGAAACGCTATCAGCAAGGCTGGGTGGACGAGGTCCACGACAACATCGAGGAACTTTTCAAGCACGTCAACGAGAGCATCGCCAAGACGGAAGCCCGCAGCTATGCCTACCAAGGCAATGTGGTGGACCTTTGGGAATATGCCGCCGAGCATAACATCCATGTCGACCTCGGCTCCGACCAGACCTCGTTGCACAATCCGTGGGCTGGTGGTTATTATCCTGTCGGGCAGTCGTTTGAAGAATCCAAGACGATGATGGCCGAGAATCCTGAGCTTTTCAAGGAAAAGGTGCAGGCTTCGTTACGCCGCCATGTGGCCGCCATCAACAAACTGACTGCCAAGGGCATGTACTTCTTCGACTACGGCAACGCCTTCCTGCTGCAAAGCAGCCGCTCCGGCGCCGACATCCTGAAGGCCGACGGCACCTTCCGCTATCCTTCCTACGTGCAGGACATCATGGGCCCGATGTGCTTCGACTACGGCTTCGGTCCCTTCCGCTGGGTGTGTGCTTCGGGCAAGCCTGAAGACCTCGCCGTCACCGACGACATTGCCTGCCATGTGCTGGAGACCATTGCCAGCACCGCACCTGCCGAGATTCAGCAACAGATGCGCGACAACATCCAATGGATCCGTGGCGCGCAGGCCAACCATCTCGTGGTCGGCTCGCAAGCCCGTATCCTCTATGCCGACTGCGAAGGCCGCACCAAGATTGCCGCCGAGTTCAACAAGGCCATCGCTGACGGCCGCCTGAGCGGTCCCGTCGTCCTCGGTCGCGACCACCATGATGTGAGCGGTACCGACAGCCCGTTCCGCGAGACTTCCAACATCTACGACGGCTCGTCGTTCACCGCCGACATGGCCGTACAGAACGTCATCGGCGACGGTTTCCGTGGTGCCACTTGGGTGAGCATCCACAACGGTGGCGGCGTAGGCTGGGGTGAAGTCATCAACGGAGGCTTCGGTATGGTCCTTGACGGCAGCACCGATGCCGACCGCAGACTCCACAGCATGCTCCACTGGGATGTGAACAACGGCATTGCCCGCCGCAACTGGGCCCGCAACGAAGGCGCTACCTTCGCCATCAAACGCGCGATGGAGGCAGAGCCGAAACTGAAAGTCACTTTACCCAATCTCGTTAATGACGAGATCCTGGAAGGGTTGTTCTAAACAATTTTGCCAACGGAAATACTGAATTACCGCATCTTAAAATTATGACTATGAAATACAAAAGAGTATTGCTGAAACTCAGCGGCGAGGCCCTGATGGGCAGCCAGCCATACGGCATCGACCCGCAACGCCTGGCCGACTATGCCGACGAAATCATCGAAGCCGCCCAGGCAGGCGTGCAAATCGGCATCGTCATCGGCGGCGGCAACATCTACCGTGGCCTGCAAGGTGCCTCGAAAGGCATGGACCGCATCCAAGGCGACTACATGGGCATGCTCGCCACCGTCATCAACTCGATGGCCATGCAATCCACCCTACAAGGCAAAGGTCAGAAAGCCACCTTGCTGTCGGGCCTCTACATCGACCGCATCGCCGACACGATGAGCAGCGCCAAGGCCATCCGTCTGCTTGAGGAGGGCCACATCGTGGTGATGGGTGCTGGCACAGGCAATCCCTTCTTCACCACCGACACCAGCTCAGCCCTCCGCGCCGTCGAAATCAAGGCCGACATCATCCTGAAAGGCACCCGCGTTGACGGCATCTACACCGCCGACCCCGAGAAAGACCCCACCGCCACCAAGTTCGAGCACATCACTTACGATGAGGCCTACCAGCGCAACCTGAAGGTGATGGACATGACCGCCTTCACCATGTGCAAGGAAAACGACATGCCGATGTATGTCTTCGACATGAACACGCGCGGCAACCTGATGAAGGTTTTGCGTGGCGAGAATATCGGAACATTGGTGACGAAATAATTCATATGTAGAGACGCAAAATTTTGCGTCTCTACAAAACAAAACGGTTTATGAGAACCCGCAAAAACCATCTGCGCAAAACCCACAATGCGTCGAGCCGAAAGATGGATTACATCCTTCTCGGCGTCATCATGCTGGTGGCGGCCGTGTTACGCTTGTGGAAACTCGGACAAGTGCCTTTCATGCACGACGAGTTCAGCGCCCTGCTGCGCACTCGCTTCGACAACTTCAACGACTTCATCCAGCAAGGCGTGATGCCCGACAGTCATCCCATCGGGGTGCAGCTGTTCCTTTGGGGTTGGGTGAAACTCTTCGGCTGGAGCGAGTTCTGGATCAAGCTGCCCTTCGTGCTGATGGGCATCGGTTCCATATACCTTATTTATTTAATAGGACGACAGTGGTTCAACCGCAAAGTGGGATTGTTCTCCGCTGCCTTCTTCGCCGTCAGCCAATTTATGGTGTTTTACAGCCAGTTGGCGCGGCCCTACTCACCAGGCATGTTTTTCGTCCTGCTGATGGCTTGGTTCTGGTATCGTGTTGTTTTCGAGACGAAAACGACGACAAAGGATTACGTTGGCTTTGCCCTATCGGCTTGGGCATGCTCTCTCATCCAATATTTCTCCATCGCCCAAGCGGGGCTGATTTTCCTGACGGGATTGTTTTTCCTGCCGAAAGAACGTCGCAAAGCCTATTGGCTCAGCGGCATAGGTGCTGTGGCTTTGTTTGCCCCTACCCTGCCCATTTTCTACCAGCAGCTCCTCGTCAGCGGCAGCATCGGGGGCTGGCTGAGTGCACCAACAGGTGCTTTCCTCATCAATTTCATCGAGCATACGATGAACTATTCGCAGCTGTTCATGTTTGCCGTGGGCATCATCGTCCTATTGCCCATCATCCTCGGCAAGCGCGACAAAAGCAACAATCCCTTGCGTTGGGCAGGCCTGGGCTGGTTTGTCATCATTTTTGCCATCGCCTTTGTTTACTCCTTGTTCAGAGAGCCTATTTTGCAACATAGTACGCTGATTTTCAGTTATCCATTCGTCATCATAGTGGCGTTTTCGTTGTTCAAGAACCGCACTTTGTCGCCTTGGCAAACCGCATTGACCGTGGCCGTCATCCTTTTTGTTGGCACCACATCCTTGATTCTGACCCGCCAGCATTACGACCTGATGTATCATCAAGGCTTCGACCAGATTGCCGTGGAGATGCAGGCCGACAAAGAAAAATACGGCGATCAAATACACTTTGCGACCCGCGCTGAGATTGGCGAAGCGGCTGAGTTTTACCAAGTCCCGACGGGCATTGGGAATCGTGTCGTCCTCAACCGCTACACCCTGATGGGCGACCTCGACCATTGGCTCAATGGGCAGCACAAAGAAGCTCCAATGCTGGGCTTTGGCTGGACCGATTATGCCAGTCCCGCATGGGAAACCGAAGCGGTGGCCCACTACCCCTATCTCGTCAAGAAGAAAGACTGGTTCACTTCGCGTTATCTCACCTTGAGCAAGACGCCCATCGAAGGCAGCCAATATGCGCTCACCACACTTTCCGAAGAATCCTACACATGCTACGGCGAAGAATGGGGCAAGCCGTATTTCCTCTGCTGCGACTCGCTGGCCGACGATGTGGAAGCCCTGGGTATCATTTTCAATGTTAGGGCGAACGACAGCATCCGCGATTGCAACGTCGTCATCGAAGTGCACGACACCGCCACCGACTCATTGCTGTTTTGGCACAGCCTTAACCCAGGCGAAAACGCTTACGCAATGGGCGAAAACGCCCTTGTGGATGCCATCAATTTCGCCGACGAGAAAGTGAGCAAGCGAGGCACGACCGTCAAGACCTACCTTTGGAACCAAGGCCACAACCAGATGATTGTCGACAAGGTAAGCTACTACACCACGCGCAAATCACTCATCCTGAAAGGGTTGTATGAGCCTTTGAACTAAGGATTGCCAGATGGCACAGTATTTGCCAGTTTTTCTATTCATAACTTTAAATCAAACAGTTATGAAAAAGACAATTCTGGCTCTTGCCATCGTGTTGATGACGATTACGTCATTTGCACAAGAAAACAATGAAAAACCATTCCAAATTCAACGCGGCTACAAAGGTTTCTTGGAAACAGGCCTTGGCTGCGTTTGGAATCAGTACAGCGTAGACGGCTATCTATACAAGATATCAACAACGCACGGCTATCAATTCAATGACTAGGTTTTCGCTGGTCTTGGCGTCGGTTATGGCGTTGGAATCTTCAGCTCACCCAAACTCATCCCGTTTTACGGTTCGTTCCGCTATGTGTTCATGCCTACAAAAAAGGCAAGTCCTGTGGTTAGGGTCCGTGCCGGTGCCTACTATTCCATGAAGAACTTCGGCCCCTACGGTGACGTAGGTGTTGGCGTGCGCTTCGCCACCAAAAGTCGCATCGCCTTCAATTTGATGACGACGTACACTTATTACCATGATGTCACCGTCACACATTATCACTCGAGTTTTATGAGTATGTATCCCAGTTACTACGAAGACAGGCAAGACAACATCTCAAACGTCTCGTTGGTCTTTAGTCTGGAATGGTAAAGCACAAAAAAAAGACGCAGAACCGTTTCTGAAACGAAAAAAAGCCTATTTTTGCCCTCAAATTTTTAAAGCTATGACAGAAGATTCCCAATTTGTATTAGACGAAGCCACTGAAAGCATGGACAACACCATCAAGCACTTGGAGCACGAATTCCAAGGCATCAGGGCAGGAAAAGCCAATCCGGCCATGCTGAACGGCGTTATGGTTGAATATTATGGCACAACTGTGCCCATCGAGCAGACCGCCAACATTGGCTGCACCGACGCCCGCATGATTGTGGTGCAACCCTTCGACAAGAGCGCGCTCAACAACATCGCCAAGGCCATCATGAACGCTAACTTGGGCTTCAATCCCATCAACAACGGCGAGATTTTGCGCATCAGCGTGCCCGCTTTGACCGAGGAACGCCGCCGCGACCTCGTGAAGCGCACCAAGAACGCCGCCGAGGAAGCCAAAGTCGGCATCCGTGGCATCCGCCGCAACGCCAACGACGAAGCCAAGAAACTCGAAAAAGACACCATTTCGGAAGACGAGTCGAAGCTCCTGCAAGAAGAGATTCAGAAACTCACCGACAAATACATCAAGAAAATCGACGACCTCACCGAGCTGAAGTCGAAAGATATTCTTACCGTGTAATCAGGATTTAAAAACGAAACAATTTGTAGAGACGTAGCGCGCTACGTCTCTACATTTGTTTTACAACACGTTTTCAATCGCCATTCCAAACAACCGTTCCAAGGTCAGGCCGAAGCAACGCGCCTGCGCAGGAATGATGCTCGCCTCCGACATGCCAGGGACGATGTTCGCCTCGATGAAGAACACGCCCTCCTCGCTGACGATGTAGTCCATACGGACAAAACCCTTGCACTCTAATTTCTCATACAGCATCGCCGTCGTCGCCTTGATTTCCAGCTCGATGTCTTCGTCCACTTGGGCAGGCGTCACCTCATCGCATTTGCCGGCGGTGTATTTCGCCTCATAGTCGAAAAACTCGTTTTTGCTGCAAATCTCGGTGAGCGGAAAGACCATCATTTTGCCTCGGTAATTCATGGCGCCACAGCCAAATTCGCGACCGTCGACGAACTTCTCGCACATTACCTGTCCGCCCGCGGCCATGGCCGTCTCGATGGCAGGAGCCAATTGCTCATCGGTCTTCACCTTGGTCACGCCCACGCTGGAGCCATTGCACGTCGGCTTGACAAACAGCGGCAGTCCCAACTGCTTGATGATTTCGGCTTCATCGAAAGCGTCACCTTCATTAATCAACACCGATGGCGACACGTTAATCCCATAGGAAGCCACCACGCGCTTGCAGAAATCCTTATGGAAGGTGAGCGCGCAAGTGGTCAGGCCCGACGAAGTGCACGGGATACCCATCAGCTCCAGATAGCCCGAAAGCGGCCCGTTTTCGCCCGGTTCGCCATGCACGGCATTGAAAGCCACGTCGAACTTGATTTTGCGTCCATCGACTTGGATGGAAAAATCGTTCTTGTCGACCTCCACATGGCTGCCATCGTCCAAAAGGCCGTACCAGCCTTTCTTCGATACTACAACAATATGAGAATCATAAAGTTGCGAATCCAAATTCTTTTTCACCACATGGGCACTTTTGACGGAAATCTCGAATTCTCCTGTATCACCGCCACAAATAATTGCCACGTTTTTCATATTTTTTGTAATTTTGTCGGTTTAAACTTCATAACAATAAATTCACTCAAAAGTGAGTTGTAAAAAACACGGCTAAAATAGTAAAAATAGAAATATGGGACGTTTTCAGTTTCTCAAGGAAAAGAAATTTTATCTCAACCTGGTCATCATATTGGTGTTATGCATCGTTTTGATTTGGCTAACATTCAGATTGTTAGACAGATATACGCGACATGACAAAGTTTACACCATGCCTGATTTCATAGGGCAAGACTACCGCGAGGTGAAACGCCAACACTCGAAAGACTTCCATTTCATCTTGATTGACAGCGTTTATCCCAAGGGACAACAGCCTGGAAGCATCTATCAGCAGGACCCCTTGCCTGGTTCGAAAATCAAGAAAGGGCGCAATGTTTACGCCATCATCGTGGCCGTAACCCCCGAAAAAACCCTCATGCCCAACCTGAAAGGCATTTCGTTGCGTGAGGCCATCGGTCGCCTCGAATCCAGCGGTTTAGAAGTGGATCACCTTGATTATGTGGATTATACCTACAAGAACAACATCATTGAGCAATACTATCAGGGGCAACCCATCGCGCAAGGCACCGAACTCGTCAAAGGCAGCCAGATTGTTCTCAAGGTGGGTATTGGGCAAGACAAATCGAGGGTCAAAGTGCCCAACCTCATCGGGAAACCTGCCACAGACGTGAAACACCTGCTCAACCTCGCCGGGCTCAATCTCGGCAAAGAAGAATTTGAGGACTCCGACAGCTTGCAATACATGTGCATCAGGCGCATGAGCCCTGGACCTAGCTCTGGTTCGGTCAATGCCGGCACGTTCATCGACGTGGTCTACCATTCCAGCAAAACCATGGACTTCAAAAAAGACATGAACGAGCTCATACATGAAGACTCGTTGGTCAACGTTCCGCAAAAAATTGAAATTGAAATAGATACAATCAAAGAATCCGTAGAAACCACTGACTATGAATATGAAGATGAATTTTAAGGCTTTAGCCTTGGTTTTGGCTCTTGGCCTCATCGCCAGCCAAGCCACGGCACAAGAAATATTGACCCCATTCAGCACAGGCACCGAAAAAGCACCCACGAGAAGCCGCGCCGCCGAAGCTCGCTTCCTGCCTTTCTTCGACGACTTCAGCCACAGCTCGCTTTATCCCGATTCGACGAAATGGACCGACAACAATGCCATGGTGAATGACGGTTTTCCGCTGTGTCCGCCCAACCGCAACGGCGTCACTCTCGACGTGCTTGACGCCAACGGCCGTGTTTACGACTACGCCATCAGCAATGCCTTTATCGCGGAATACCTGACTTCGGTACGCATCCGTCTCGACTCCATCATGGAACCCGAGCCTCGAGCCCTCACCCCTGCCGATTCGGTGTATTTGAGCTTCTATTACCAACCCCAAGGCAATGGCAACGCGCCCGAACCGCAGGACTCGTTGGTGCTGCAATTCGGCACCACCACCGAACATCAGGAATTCCTTTATCTTGATTACCAAAATTATAGCATTGCCGAAATCTTTGCACACATGCAGGTCGACACGCTGTTTCCAGGCGACACGGTGTGGGCCTTCGAAGGCTGCACGCCGGGTCTTTTCGCCCTTATCACCGACACGTTGACCCAGATGACCCAAGGCCAGATGGCCGTGCCCTGCGACTCGGTCTTCACCACTGTGGCCGACACCACCTGGTACCACATTTGGAGCGTGTCTGGCCAAACTTTGGAAGCCTTCATGAACGAAAACGACGGCCAGTATTTCAAGCAGGTGATGATTCCCATCCGCGACTTGAAGTTCTTCCGCGACGATTTTTATTTCCGCTTCTACAACTACGCCAGCATCGTCGGCTCGTCGCTGCCCAGCAACCGGAGCAACGAGGACAACTGGAACATCGACTTCGTTTACCTGAACATCAACCGCACCATCCACGACACCGACTATCCCATGCTGACTTTCTCGGGACAACGGCCTTCGTTCTTCAACCGTTACCAAGCCATCCCCTACCGCCAATATCGCGTCAATCCCAATTCCGCCTTGCGCGAGAATCTGGAACTCGACATCGCCAACCTCGATGGCGTCGACCACGAGGCGCACTATTATTATAAGGTGCAACAAATTGGCGGCAATCAGCACTACGAGCGTCGTTTAGAGGCCGAGATTATCCATCCCTACAAGCTGTCGGGCTACCTGCAATGCCCCGATTACGGCGAGTCGCCAGCCTGCCCATATGTAGGCGAGCTATTCGGCCTCGATATGTGGCGCGACTCCGTGTCCTACCAAGTCAGCCACTACATCTACGATTCGGCCTGCATTCCGCCTCTGATGGATTCGATGGTTTACCGCATGGGCATGTACAATTATTACGCTTATGACGACGGCATCCCTGAACTCGGTTTCGGCGTGCGGCCTGCCGGTGGCAAGTTCGCCGTCCGTTTCGACGTGGCCGACTACGACACCATCCAAGGCGTGCAACTGCTCTTCAACCACACGCTCAACGACGCCAACAACAAGTATTTTGACATCGTGGTCTGGAGAGACGAAAACGGCAAGCCAGGCGAGGAAATCTACCGCCTTGCCAACCAACGCCCCCAATGGCAAAAGCAGCCTTTCCGCTTCACCTATTATAAGTTTGACCGCACCGTGGTGACCGCCAACACCTTCTACATGGGCATTGAGCAACGCAGCGACGACCTCATCAACATCGGTTTCGATGCCTCCAACGACAACCGCCAGTACAACTTCATCAACACCAACGGCTCGTGGCAACCCAGCAGCAAAAAAGGCACACTGATGATTCGTCCCGTCGTGGGTGCATCATATTACATCGGTGTTGAGGAACAAGCCCACGAAAGCCTTACGCTTTATCCCAATCCCGTCAGGGCCTCCTTGCACTTGGAAGGCGACTTTGGCAAGAGCCTAATCAGCATCTACGACCTTACCGGACGTAAAGTGTATCAGAGCGAATACCAAAACGAAATAGCGCTGTCACACCTTGGCAACGGATTGTATTTCCTCAGCATCACCACCGCGGAAGGCCAGATTATCAACCAGAAATTCATCATCGAGAAATGAACGACGAGCTCAACGAAACCTTAGACACTGAACTGGCCGAAGAAGGCAACGAACTCTTCGAACACATCCGTTTTGTGGTCGACCAAGGGCAACAGGTGGAACGCATCGACCTCTTCCTGACCAACCACATCTCCAACATCTCGCGCAACCGAGTGCAAAACGCGGCCAAGGCAGGCAACATCCTGGTCAACGACAAGCCGGTGAAGCAAAACTACAAGGTGAGGCCCAACGACGTGATTTCCATCGTATTCACCTATCCGCCTCGCGACACCGACATCAAGCCGCAGTACATCCCATTAGACATCGTCTACGAAGACAAAGACGTGATTGTCATCAACAAGCAGGCTGGATTGGTGGTTCACCCTGGCCACGGCAACTTCGAAGGCACGTTGTTGCATGGTTTGGCCTATCATTTCGAACACACCCAGCAAAACATCGAGAACAGGTTTGGCTACCTCGTTCATCGCATCGACAAAGACACCACCGGCCTGATGATTGTGGCCAAAAACGAAACGGCACAAGCCGTGCTGGCCCATCAGTTTTTCGAACATACCATTCACCGCCGTTATAACGCCCTGGTTTGGGGCGATTTCGACGAAAACGAAGGCACCATTGTGGGCAACATCGGACGCAGCAACGGCGACCGCCGCAAAATGACCGTCTATCCTTTAGGCGAACATGGCAAGGAGGCCATCACACACTGGAAGGTCTTGGAACGATTTGGCTATGTGACGCTGAACGAATACCGATTGGAGACGGGTCGCACCCACCAAATCCGCGTCCACTCACAATTCATCGGGCATCCATTGTTCAACGACGCCATGTATGGCGGCGACGTCATTCTGAAAGGCACCACTTTCACGAAATACAGGCAATTCATCGACAACTGCTTCAAAATCATGCCACGCCATGCCTTGCATGCCAAGGAACTGGGCTTTGTGCATCCCACCACGGGCGAACAGATGATGTTCACCTCCGAGCTGCCTGCTGACATGACGCAGGTGCTGGAAAAATGGCGCACCTATCTGAAGGCGAAAAATCTGTTTGAGGAATAATTTAGATTCCCTTCGGGGAATGGCAAGCGATAGTCAGGGCGTTTTGCGGAGGCAAACAACGATCCAAACCCTGTAACTGTATCAGCCGCTTGACAACAACACACCAACTCCATTCCCCGCAGGGGTACCCATTTATCGTTTCTGCCTTTCGGCCAGAGCCTTATCCAAATCAAGGAGAAAATGACGGGTCTTGTCGAGCGTCTCCAAAAGGATGATGCGTTCCTCGTAGTCGCTGAAGCGCTCCTTAAGGGCTTGTTTGGCACCAGCCAGAGTGTAGCCTTTCACCTTGAGCAACTGATAGATGACGTGCACGTAACGCACATCCCGCTCGGTGAAGAGGCGGTTGCCTTTCTTGTTTTTGCGAGGACGCAGCACATCAAACTCCTTTTCCCAATAGCGAATCATCGAAGTGTTGACATTGAACATGCCAGCCACCTCACCGATTGAATAATAATACTTTCCTGTGGTCTTGGTTTCTTCCATGATTAATCCATTGTTTGGGTTGGTAAGGTTGATTGTTTGAGGATTTGGTCGTATTCATCTGGTGTCAAATCGCTGTAAAAGAAGTTGATAGGATCTATCTGGACATCGTTTTTCAGCACCTCGTAATGCAGGTGGACACCCGTAGCCTTGCCTGTACTGCCGATGTACCCAATGACCTGACCGCGTTTCACCTTCTGCCCCTTCCTGACCGCAGGTTTCTGAAGATGAGCATAGCGCGTCTTGTAACCATAGCCATGGTCGATGATCACCATGTTGCCATACCCCCACGCATTCTTCTCCACATCAAACACCACACCATCACCCGTGGCATAAGCTTCGGTTCCCAAAGTGGACGAGAAATCCATTCCGCTATGGAACTTCTCGATCTTGTAAATCGGGTCAGGGCGATGGCCGAAATACGAGGAAATGTACTTGATTTCGGTCTCCTTCAAAGGAAAAATGGCAGGAATGTGCGCCAGCATGTCCGACTTGTTGCGAGCCAAAGCGAACAAGGTATCGTAAGAAATGGATTGGTTATAGAGCTGACTTGCTATGATATCCAACTTACGCCTTGCATTTACCACTTGACCTGAGTTCATGTATCCAAACAAGTCGGCATAACGGTCGGCATCCGAGAAGCCCGACTTGCGCACCGAGCTTGGAATCGGGTCGGCCTCAAACATCACGCGATACAAGTCGTTGTCACGTTGCTCCAAATCGGAGACCAGCAACTCCATTTGATTGAGCCGGTCGTCCAGAATCTCATATTGCAGCTTCATATACTCGAGCTCGCGCGTCTGGCTCTTCTCCTTCGGCGACTTGAAGAAGGTGAAAAGAAGGACAGCGAACACAAAAGCAATGCCCAACACCGCGAGGAAAATGAGAATGAAACGCAAGACTTTCTTCGACCTCGACATCTCGAGAACCTCGAAATTCTGCGTCAACTGGTTGAATATGTAGTGTTTCTGTCTCGCCATGATTTCAAACAAATTAGCCTAAATAACGGGCTGATTTCATTTATAGTGCGCAAAAATAGAATTTTTGGCGTAAATTTGCACGATTTTTTGAAGCTTTTTTTGAAGTAAAACAATACAACTCTTTATCAATGAACGCTTACGAGATTAGAAATAGCTTTTTGGACTTCTTCCGCTCCAAAGGGCATGAGATTGTGCCTTCGGCACCCATCGTCGTCAAGAACGACCCAACCCTGATGTTCACCAACGCCGGCATGAACCAGTTCAAGGACATCTTCCTCGGTAACCAACCCGCCAAGTGGAACCGCGCCGCCGACACGCAGAAATGCCTGCGCGTTTCGGGCAAACACAATGATTTGGAGGAAGTCGGACACGACACCTACCACCACACCATGTTCGAGATGCTGGGCAACTGGTCGTTTGGCGACTATTTCAAGAAGGAAGCTATCGCCTACGCTTGGGAATACCTCACCGAAGTGGTGAAAATCGACAAGGACAGACTCTACGTGACCGTTTTTGGTGGCGACGAGAAGGATGGCCAAGCCGCTGACATGGAGGCTTATAACTATTGGAAGGAGCATGTCAGCGAAGACCGCATCATCTACGGCAACAAGAAGGACAATTTCTGGGAAATGGGCGAGACGGGTCCCTGCGGCCCCTGCTCCGAAATCCACATCGACTTGCGCGACAACGAGGCAAGAAAGCAAATCGCCGGCCGCGAGCTCGTCAACAAAGATGACCCGCAAGTGATTGAAATTTGGAACCTCGTCTTCATGCAATACAACCGTATGGCCAACGGCCAGTTGGTGGAACTGCCCGCCAAGCACGTCGACACGGGCATGGGCTTCGAACGCTTGGTGCGCGTGCTGCAAGGCAAGACCTCCAACTACGACACCGACGTCTTCCAACCCTTGATTCAGGAACTTGCAAAGATGTCGGGCATAGCCTACGGCCAGGCTGAGAAGACTGACGTTGCCATGCGTGTCGTCGCCGACCATTTGAGAGCCGTCAGCTTCGCCATCGCCGACGGACAACTGCCCTCCAACAATGGCGCAGGTTATGTCATCCGTCGCGTGCTGCGTCGTGCCGTGCGCTATGGCTTCACCTTCCTCGGCTTCGAGGAGCCGTTTGTTTACCAACTCTTGCCGATTCTCGTCGGCCAGATGGAGCACAACTATCCGGAAATCAAGTTGCAACAGGAGTTGGTCGGCAAGGTCATCCGTGAGGAGGAAGCCTCGTTCCTGCGCACTTTGGCCCAAGGCATCAAGCGTTTTGAGGGCTATGTGGAGCAACACCAAGGCCAAGACATCGACGGCAACTTCGCCTTCGAGCTGTTCGACACCTTCGGTTTCCCCATCGACCTTACGCAACTGATGGCCAACGAGAAAGGCATCAACGTGGACATGGACGGCTTCAAGGCCAACCTCGAAGAGCAGAAAAACCGCTCGCGCAAGGCCGCCGAGAAAGCCAACGGCGACTGGGTGGTGGTGAACGAAGGTGAGGAACCGACTGAATTTGTGGGTTATACCGACATGACTTGCAAGAGTCACATTCTGCGCTATCGCGAAGTTACGGCCAAGAAAAAGACCCACTTCGAAATCGTGTTGGATAAGACGCCTTTCTACGCCGAAATGGGCGGCGAGGTGGGCGATACCGGCACCTTGACTTCTGAAAACGAGACGATTAAGATATTGAACACGGTAAAGGAAAACAATCTGGTGATTCACATCACCGAGCAGTTGCCGCAAACGCCCGAGGCTGTTTTCACTGCCACCATCGACGTGGAACGCCGTCGGCGCATCGCCAACAACCACAGCGCGACCCACCTGATGCACGCCGCTTTGCGACAAGTCTTGGGTTCGCATGTCGAACAAAAGGGCTCATTGGTCGATGACCAGCGTTTGCGTTTCGACTTCAGCCACTTCGCCAAGATGACGCCCGAGGAAATCCGCCATGTGGAAAAACTCGTCAACCAGAAAATCCGCGAGAACATCCCCAACGTGACCTACGCCGAAATCCCGATTGACGAGGCCAAGGCCCTGGGCGCCACGGCTTTGTTCGGCGAGAAATACGGCGACAAGGTGCGCGTGGTCGTCTTCGACAAGGACTATTCGATGGAACTCTGCGGCGGTTGCCACACTTCCGCCACGGGCAACATCGGCATGTTCAAGATCGTCAGCGAGGGAGCCATTGCTGCGGGCATTCGCCGCATCGAGGCCATCACGGGCGAGGTCGTGGAGCAATACCTTGACGAACAGTTGGATCTTATCGGTCGCCTGCGCGAAAGCGTCAAGTCGCCCGACTTGGTAAAAGCCGTCACCTCGTTGAACGAGCAGAACTCTGCTTTGAAGAAAGAAGTGAATCACCTGATGCAAGAGAAAGCCCAAGCCATGGCCGAACGCCTCCACGAAAAGGCCACTGACCACGAAGGCTACAAACTCATCATGGACAACCTGCCCTGCTCCGGCGACCAACTCCGAAACATTGCCCTGATGCTCAAGCAGATGAACGAGAGCACCATCGCCATTTTGGGCTCCGTTAGCGAGGGCAAGCCTGCACTCTGCCTACTGCTGCCCGAAAGCTTCGCCGACACCAAAGGCCTTGATGCCACCAAACTCATACGTGAGGTAGCCAAGGAAATCCAAGGCGGTGGCGGCGGACAGAAGACCCTCTGTGTGGCCGGTGGCCGCAACACCGATGGTCTGCCGAAGGCGATGCAGCTGCTGAAGGAAAGGATTTAAGGAAACAATCTTTCATAAAACATTAGGGCTGCCACGATGTGACAGCCCTATATTCATGCCTCTTTGGTTAGGAACTCTATCAATTTCCGCGTGGCGCGGCCACGATGGCTGATGACGTTTTTCACTTCGTGGCCCAGCTCAGCGAAGGTCTGGTCGTAACCGTCGGGCTGGAAAATCGGGTCGTAGCCAAAACCCTCGCTGCCGCGTTGCGTTTCTGTGATGTGTCCGTCGCAGCGGCCTTCGAAGAAATAGGATTCGCCGTTCAGGTTCAAGGCAATCGCCGTGCGGAAAGCCGCCTTGCGGTTGGTTTGACCCTTCATCGCGGCCAACATCTTGTCCACGTTGTCCTGATAGGTGCAATGCTCGCCGGCATAACGCGCCGAATACACGCCCGGTGCGCCGCCCAAGGTTTCCACCTCGAGGCCCGTGTCGTCGGCAAAGCAATCCACATGGAACTTGTTCGTCACAAAGTCCGCCTTAATCTTGGCGTTGCCTTGGATGGTGTCGGCGTCTTCGATGATTTCCTCATGGCAGCCGATGTCGTCGAGGCTCAAGACCTCATAGAGGCCATCCATGATTTCGCGCATCTCGCGCAACTTGTTTATGTTGTTCGTGGCAAATACGATTTGTTTCATAAGATTTCAAGATTGATTCTATAGAACTACAGATTTCACGGATTTTACTGACTCATTCCGATAATTATAAGGATGCAAGCATCCCATTCTCACAGATGGGCTGACGCGAGCAGAAATCCGTACAAATAGGCCGTTCGCGGCCTTCGAATTTTCTGTCAAAATCTGTTTCATCTGTGTAATCTGTAGTTTCATAATGTCCAGTCAATAGGTTCTATTCCGTTTTGTATCAAATAATTGTTCGTCTGCGAAAAATGATGGCACCCGAAGAAGCCTCGGCTGGCCGAGAGCGGCGATGGATGCACTGACTTCAGAATCAGGTGTTTGAACGGGTCAATCAAGGCTTGCTTCGCGATGGCATAGTTGCCCCAAAGGATAAAAACGAGGTGATCGCGTTGCTCGGAAAGGGCACGAATGGCCGCATCGGTGAACTGTTCCCAGCCGTGGCGCGAGTGCGAGGCGGCCTGTCCGGCACGCACCGTCAGCGAGGCATTGAGCAGCAGCACCCCTTCCCTCGCCCACTTCTCAAGGTTGCCCGAACGCGCCATCGGCACGCCAAGGTCGTCGTGCAACTCCTTGAAGATGTTCTGCAAACTGGGCGGGAAAGGCACGCCGTCGGGCACTGAGAACGAAAGTCCGTGCGCCTGACCTGGTCCGTGATACGGGTCTTGACCCAAAATTACGACCTTCACCTTATCGAAAGGAGTGAGGTTAAATGCGTTGAAAATCAGCGGTCCGGGAGGATAGACGGCGTATTGCCGCTTCTCGCTCACCAGAAACGACTTCAAATCCGCAAAATACGGTGTTTCAAACTGCGGCTTCAGCACTTGGTACCAAGTTTCATCAATATCGGGTTTCTTTGCTTCCATAACGTTTGTGTGTGTTTGCGGGGACTGAAATCCCCGATGAATTCTGGTCGCCCTTCAGGGCTCTGCTTTTATGCAATCGATAAAATTTCTGCAAAGATGGCAATTTTTTGGAGAAAAATGCGTTTCTTTGCAAATCAAATTTCATCAAGATGAAGAGAAGAATGGCCATCGTATTGCTAATCGCCTTTGTTTCAGGCATTATCATGACTTCGTGCGGCTCCAACAAGAGTTGCCCTGCCTACGGCGAATCGCAAAAGTACATCAAGGAGACTCGTTATTAATTAAGGTGTTGGAGGTAACGCCATGACGGCCTTCAGACGACCTTTCCGGCGGTTGCTTTTGTTCACGCTTTTCGGAGCGTGTCCTTTTTTATTGTCGGCACAAAACATTGACATACAAAGTGATGACGACAAACCCTTGGAGGAACGCATCATCTATAGCCACCAAAACACCTACAACATTGCCCTACATTCGCAAGGTTTCGGGGTGGGCTTCAAGCTCGGGCGCATCAAGAGCATCAACGTGACCAACAACTGGGAGGCAGAGGCTGTTTCGCTGCATTCGCTCAAAGAAATCAAGACCATGAACCTGTCGCAGTTCAACAGCAGACCGTTCGTCTACGGCAAGCTCAACAACGTGTTTGTGTTGCGATTCGGCTACGGTCAGGAACGGCGCATCTTCGGCAAGCCCTATTGGGGCGGCATCGAAACGCGCTGGACCTACGAGTTTGGCGCCTCGTTGGCTTTGGCCAAGCCGTATTATTACTATGTGGTCACCTATCAACCGAGCGGATCGGGAAGCTATTATGAACGAATCGAAGAGCAAAAATTCGAGCAAGACATCGACATTTTGGGTCGAGCCTCGTTCATCAAAGGCATTGAGGAGACTCGGCCTTCGCCTGGTGTGCATGCCTCGGCGGGACTGAGTTTCGAGATTGGCAAGTCGCGCACCCGCGTGCAGGCCATCAACGTTGACGTGAAAGCGGAATTGTTTCCTTTGGGTGTTTCCATCATGGATTCGGAAAGGAACCGCATGTTTTACCTCACTTTCATGCTGTCGTACAATTGGGGGGCGCGATTCAACAAGTACTGAAAACAAACGGTTTAGGTGTTGTGGCGTAGCATCCAGAAAAAAATCCGAAAAAAAATCCTCGATTTTTCTTGCGGCATTCAAAAAAACATTATTTTTGCAGCCGATTTCAGTGCCCAATGGTGTAATTGGCAACACGACTGACTCTGGATCAGTAAAGTCCAGGTTCGAACCCTGGTTGGGCAACAAGCAAAAAGAGAGACTTAAAAAAGTCTCTCTTTTTGTTTGACTGTCTAGAAGATTGTGGTAGGCTTCACCTGGAGGTCATCACAATTGGAGATAATCTTCGTGGTGCCGTCAGGATAGACCCGTTTAATACTCTTTAAACTCGTCGCCGACGCTCTCATACTGGTAGTTCTCCCCTATCTGCTCCTCGTCATCAGAGATCAGCACGGGCTCGCCCTGCTGCCAAGTCTCATAGTCCCAATCGGTGACCTGGCCGTTGTCCATGTTGTACAGTCTTTCCTTATCCAAGGAATAGGAATCCCAGCTGAACTCATGATACAAACCCAACATGTTGCGACTTGCATAATACTCCAAAGGAAAGACAGTGCCGTAGGTCTCGGTGACGCATTTCTCGTAATCCACGCCCCAGTCTGCCATCTGCTCTGGTTGCGGATTGGTTTCCGTCAAGTTGATGCGTCTCAGCATCATGCGACCTTTGACGGGTACACAATAATACAAGTAGTCGTCTTGGGTGAAGACACAGTTCACCACGCTGTCGGTCTCTGCCATGTAGGGAATTGCGGTCGAAGTCTTCGAGTCGTAGAAAAACAACTTACCGCTGCCGAGTACGGCCATGTCGCATCCCGAAAGGTCGACAAGCTCTTGTTCCTCGACTTCGGGAGTTGTCTCCTCTACAGTAACATTGTTGTCTGGAGCAAGGGAGCCGTTGTCCATTGCTTGTTTTGGTGTGTTGTTGCAGCTGACGACAGTCAGGACTGCCATCATGAGCATAAAACAAGAAACCGTTTTCATGACAAATAAAACTAATTTGATAATCCTATTGGAATTCAATGTTTTACTTACCCAAATGCATTCTGATTCGAGAAGCCAGAATGTCGACCACCACGGGGCTGGAGCCGCGCGGCAGAATGATGTCGGCAGTACGTTTGGTGGGATCGATGAATTGTTGGTGCATGGGTTTGACGAAGGTCTGGTAATGGCGCAACACGTCTTCCCAAGTACGTCCGCGTTCGGCAATGTCGCGACGTATGATGCGCATCAGACGCTCGTCGCCATCGGTATCCACAAACACCTTGATATCCATACGTTTGCGCAGCTCCTCGTTGACCAGCACCATGATGCCTTCCACGATGATGACCTCCGTGGGATGCACATAAATCACCTCTTGCGAACGCGCACAGGTGACGTAGGTATAAATCGGCATGGGGATGGTCTCGCCTTTTTTCAGGCGGTCAAGGTGGTCGATAAGCAAGTCCCACTCAATGGCATCAGGGTGGTCGAAGTTGATTTGCTTCTTCTCCTCGGGTGTCTTGTCGCCGTTGTCATAATAATAGGCGTCTTGCGAAATGACTGATACTGAGTTTCCTGGCAATTGGCTGACTAATTCCTTCACGACGGTGGTCTTGCCCGAACCTGAACCGCCTGCAATTCCAATGACTAACATGATTGAGAGGTTTTGATGGCACAAAAGTAAGGAATTTGTTGAATTGTTGGGTGTTTAATCGTTTAATTGATGCAAGTTTTTTAGTATTTTTGCACGACTTTTAAAAAGCAAGAATTATGAACACAATCCAAAGAATCGCAGGCGGTGTGTTGCTCGCTGGAGTGTTGGGCATCTCGGGATGCGGCCAAAAAGTGAAATGGCCTGCTCTTCCCGTCGAGGAAATCTCGTCCTACTACAGCGATGCCGCCAAAACCAAAACCATCGACACAGCTTATTACGAAATCCAAAACGCCCAAGGCGAAAAAATCGGCACGGTGCTGTTCTCCGCACCTTATTCCGACGGCGTGAAAGGCTTCAACGGGCCTACACCTCTATTAATAGCCTTGGATGCTGAAAGCCGCATCAAGGAAGTTGCACTTCTGGAAAACCAGGAGACACCCCGTTTCGCCCAACGCGTCGTTGAAGGCGGACTCTATGAAAGTTGGAACGGCCTCACTCCCGCCGAAGCCTTGAACAAGGAAGCGGATGCCGTGAGTGGTGCCACCTACACCTCCAACGGTGTGAAACAAAGTCTGGCCGTCCGGCTGAAAGCCTACGAAAGGCAGCTCAAGAAGTAAACAAGAATCCTTGGTACGATTTTTGTGTTTTTCCGAGGCATTATTAATATCTAAAATTGACTGCCTTATGAAAAAACACTTGTTGTCACTTTGCCTCCTGCTGGCAGTGACCTTCACCGCCGAGGCACAAATGCGACCTCCAAGACCGCATTATCCTCATCACCCCAAGCGGACTGTGGTCAAGCCCGCGCCGCCCAGAACCCCAAGGCCACCCTATAGCCCCATGGGTGAGTTCCGTTTCCATGTGTTGGCCGATTTGGGTGTAGGCGATTTCGGCGCCGTCTTCATGCACGAAATTCCTTTCCACTTCAGCGTGGGCGGCATGGCCGAATACCAAATCGGGCATATGACCAGCATAGGCCTCGGTGCAGAGTATTATTCCAGCTACGGCAAACATTGCCGTTTGTTTGAGAACATGCAGGAAACCTATATCCATACGGTGCCCGTCTATGCCAACCTGAAATTCACGCTGCCCGACGCTCCCATCAGCCCCTTCATCGAAGGTCGCATTGGCTATTCGCTTCCTGCAGGCGAAGTGACCTGCCTCAACATGAATGGAGTGTACCAATACATTTCCACAGGATTGTACACGGGAGGTGGCATTGGGCTCAAGATCTATCGAACCAACCTCAGTTGCGGCGTCTCCGTCATTGATGTGGTCGACAAGGCCTTGGGCTTCAACGGTGGCCGCGTGGATGTGATTACGGACTATTACGTGCGGCTGTCATTCGCGTTCTGACAACACGCCGTCTCTCCCTTCAAGAACAATGACGATTTCGCCTTTTATCTCCTTCTTCGAAAAATGCTCGATGACCTCTGCCAAGGTGCCTCGGGCATTTTCTTCATGGACTTTGGTCAACTCGCGCGAAACGCTGACCTTTCTTTCTGCGCCACAAACCTCGGCCAATTGCTGCAAGGTCTTCAACAAACGGAACGGCGATTCATACAAAATCGTGGTATACCAATGGTCCGCCACTTCCTTCAATTTGGTCTGACGGCCTTTCTTGTGCGGCAGAAATCCCTCAAAGATAAACTTTTCGGCCGGCAGGCCCGAGTTGACCAAAGCCGGCACGAAAGCCGTCGGGCCAGGCAGGCATTCCACCTCGATGCCACGTTTCACGCATTCGCGCACCAACAAGAACCCTGGGTCGGAGATGGCTGGCGTGCCTGCGTCTGTGACCAAAGCCAAGGTCTCCCCCGCTTGAAGACGGTCGGCGATGTGTACCACCACTTGATGTTCGTTGCGGATATGGAATGCCGTCATCGGCTTGCTGATGTCCAGATGCCTCAGCAGGTTCCCCGAAGTGCGGGTGTCCTCGGCAAGAATGCCGTCCACCTCTTTCAGTACACGGATGGCCCGCAAGGTGATATCCTCAAGATTACCTATGGGTGTTGGAACAAGATAGAGTTTCGACATGGCCCGGTTCAATCAAACTTACGCGTGACCAAATCCCTGAGTTTCTGATAGGCCTCATTGCTGCTGTTCCACTGCAGCTCAATCTTCAGCTCGTTGAGATAAATCATCGCACCGTTCAAAGTCTTCAAGTCGTTGAGGTTTTCGATGGACTTGTTGTATTTTTCCATACTTCCGCCAAACAACTCATTGACAAACAAAAACTTATCATTGATTCCGATGGCCGATCTTAGGTCATGGACTGGATTCTGCTGCAACTTGGCCGCAAGGGAATGGTCTTCCTGCATCATCTTGTCGCCCAAGGTTTCAGAAGTGGAAAGCTCAAACCCTGCATCGTCGTTATCGAAGAAGTCGGAAACGCTATTGGTTTCACTCCGACCAAAGTCAACAGGTTCATTATAAGGAATTTCATCCTCAACTTGGGGCATCTCCAAGGGGTTGTCCTTCTCCAAATCCTCGCCGTGCACGCGGTCACGCTCGGGAATTTCATCTTCGGGGATGGCTTCCATCACATGCACGACCTTCCCTTCGGTTTGGATCGCCACTGGCTCTGGTTCCAACCCTTTCTCTTGCTCCTCTTCGGGCATATCCTCGAAACGGAAGAAGAAACCGAACTCGTCGCCCAAAGGCTTTTCCTCCACGGGCGCTTCCTCGACAGGAGCCTCTGTCCCGGCGGGCTGCTGGGTGGTCTGAGGCTCAGTGAACCTTTCTACGACTGGCTCTTCAACCCTTATGATTGGCATTTCTTCTGCTGGTGCATCAGGTGTTACTTCCTCTGGCTCAGCCACTTCCTGCTCTTGCTCCACTTCCGCTTCAGGCTCGGTGGGCGTTTCTTCCTGCATCATGCCACCAAAGAGACCTGAAAAGGCCTCGGCATCAAAAGGAAGGTCCTCGTCAAGAGGTTCGTCGCCCAAATTGATGCTGCAAAGTTGGTCGTAAATGGTGTGAGTGCGGTTCATCAGCACATCCAAATCAAGCAACCCAAGCGGCTTTTCGTTTCTGAGAAGATAGTTGACCTGTTGGTATAACAAACTGATTTCCTGCTTGATAGAAACCAGTTTTTCTTTTTGGTTCTCAAATTTGTCGTTCATATAGGATTTATCTTTATTTTTGCTTCGACGTGTTCAGCAACCATGCTGAAAAGAATTTGCTAAAGTACAAATATTCTAAATACTAACGACATGTTTATCGAAAAAGATTCTCACAATAGGTCACAAGGATGGATTGAAGTGATTTGCGGCTCCATGTTTTCGGGCAAGACGGAGGAATTGATTCGCCGTTTGAAGCGCGCCAAAATTGCCAAACTGAAGGTGGAGATTTTCAAGCCAGGCGTCGACACGCGCTACAGCGACGAAGACGTGGTTTCGCACAACGCGACGGCTTTGCACTCCATCCCCGTGGAAAGCGCCAATGAGATTCTTTTTTATGCCACCGACGTTGACGTGATTGGCATCGACGAGGCACAATTCCTTGACGATGAACTTCCTAACGTTTGCTCCCAACTGGCCAATCAAGGCGTGCGCGTCATCATTGCGGGTTTGGACATGGACTTCTTGGGCCATCCCTTCGGCCCTATGCCCAAGCTGATGGCCATCGCCGAGGACGTAACCAAAGTGCATGCCATCTGCGTACGATGTGGCAGCCAAGCACAATTCTCGCACCGCATCATCGCGGGCGAAAAATTGGTACTACTAGGTGAGACGGAAAGTTACGAGCCCCTATGCCGCGCCTGCTACTTGAAGGCTCGCGAAGAGAAATTATTTTCCTCGGCCTTGGACAACAATCAAGACGGTGTAAATCAAGATCTTAATATCTAAACTTAGGCTGACGTTTTCGATATAGAGCACGTCGTATTTCAGCCGTTCAATCATTTCCTCCACGTTTTCGGCGTAGCCGTATTTCACTTCGCCCCAACTGGTGATGCCCGGCTTCACTTTCAGAAGCAAACGATAATAAGGTGCCGTCTCCATGATTTTATCAATAAAATATTGACGTTCAGGACGATAGCCAACAAGCGACATATCGCCTTTCAGCACGGTCCAAAACTGCGGGATTTCGTCCAAACGCACCTTGCGCATGAATTTTCCGAACTTGGTGATGCGTGGGTCATCGTCACTCGAAAGCATGGGCGTGCCGCTCGATTCGGCATCAACCCTCATGCTGCGGAACTTGGCCATCTTGAAAGGCTTGCCGCCCTTGCCGATGCGTTCTTGCACGTAGAAAATCGGACCTTTCGAGGTGGCTTTCACGATGAGGGCACAAGCCAAAAACACAGGTGAGAGAATGACAAGCGCCAAAGCGGAAGCAACAATATCAAAAGCCCGCTTCACCACCCGTTGCCAGATGGGCATCAGCTCGGGCGTGACCTGCACCAAAGGAGCCTGCCAGATGGCCGACTGCTTGACCGAGCCAAACACCAAATCCTGCATGGCCGGAATGATTTTCACGTTGGCATCCGTCGTGTCGACCACGGTAAGCAACACCTTCATCGTCTCCACCTCGGAACGTTCAATGGCAATGACAACTTCCTCGACGTTGTTTTCCTTAACGATGCGCTCAATGTCGTGATATGATCCCAAACGCGGGAGGAACTCGCCCAGTTTATATTCCTTCTTATCGTAAACATTGAGAAAGCCTATGACGCGCCGCCCCGATGGCTTCACCTCCTCTTCGATTTCCCTGAAGATGGCGCAAGCGTTGTCGTTGCTGCCCACGATGAGCGTGTTGAAGCCTATCTTCTTGTTCCTAATCCTTGAAATCACCGTCGTGGTGATGATGAGACGCGGAATGTAAGTCATCAGGAACTGGAAAGTGAACAACGCGATAAACGATTGATAATAAGATTTATAACTCGCCACATCATCGTCAAGAATGACCACAAAAAACAACACCACCACACCAAGCAAGGTGATGAAGAAAGTCTGGCCCAATTCCTTGAGGCGCGACTTCATGTAGACCTTTTCGTAGGCTCCCGTCACGGCATGGAACAGCTGCCAGCAAATGGGGATGATGGCCACACCGAGCCAGAAACTTGGCGTGGCGAACGAATGCGTGATGCGGTCCCAATAATTGATGTAAAGGTCTTCGTGCGCCTTGCGGAAAAAGTAAAACAATGTCCACGCCAGGATGGAGGCAATCCAATCGACGATGAAATAGACCGATGCCAATCTCTTCTTGTTCATAAATCTTGTAAATCTCGATACAGCAGTTTCAGATTGTCCAAATAATAATAACGACGTTCGTTAATCGGATGATACACAACATTATAATCCAGATCTTCCTGAGTCGTCAAGTCGGAAGTGAAATACAGCTTGAAATAAGAGGCTGAGTGGTAATCGTTCATCAAAGGCCCGATGTTGATGTAAATCTTGTTCCATCTCTCGGGTTTGTCGTGCGTCTTGTCGGTCGGCGTCACCTTGACCAGTTTCAGCGTTTTCAATTGATAGCTTTCATAATACTGGACGCCAACGCAAAACGTGTCGTTGCAGCAGTAATCCATCTCGAGCAGGCAATAAACGCCTGAAGAGAAATCCTTATAGAAATCAAATTCATCCGCCGTGGCCAAAACAAAATCCAAGGAATCGGGCGGCAATTCCACCTTGCCCGAGAAAAACGAGTTGGCGGAAAGCCAAGCCTCGCTACCCGTCACGCGAACGATGTTCGCATCGCTTTCGGGCTCGGGCAACAAGCTGCTCGTGTTTTCAAAATCCTCAGTCCAGGCCAAGTTGGTGCCATCACCGATGGGATAATAGCTCAACACGGGCTGTATGGTGACGATGCTGTCTTCCACGAGATTCAGGCTTTCATACACCCTGCGTTGGTAGAACGGATACCTGTCGCGAGCATCCGATCGGCCATCCACCTTGATGCCGCCATAAACAATCACTTTGTGCGCCCCCTTTTTCAGGACGGGGAACGTGGCAGGCAACTCAAAAGCACCAATCAGTTGGTCGTCGACATAGACCCATGCGTCCGTCAGCTTTGAGGTAGGGGCTCCGAAGGCATAATAATCCGTATTCGGGTCAACAGTGATGGAGTCGATATGAATGTAAGAAGGCACAGTCTGCCCGCCTTCAAACTTCCTGCACGAAAGAGCTCCCAACATGAATAGGACAACTCCTACAACCGCAAAAAGGGTAGATTTTCGAATCATGATTGTATTATTTTACTAAGGAAACGACAGCCATTGGGGATTATTGTAGCAACTGCCGTTTATTTCTTCACCTTGGCACTCGACTCGCTGACCGCATCAAGGATACGATAGGCCAATTTCAGCACGTTGATGCCATCATTGATACTTACCGTTGGCGTGGTATTGTGGACGATGGCTCCATAAAAGCTCTCAAGCTCGGTTTTTATCGCGTTAATCGGATGGATTTCAGGCATTTTGAAAGTGATTTGCTTTTCGCGGCCATCGGCCAAAGTGATGGTGGTCGAAAGCGGATTGGTTTCGTCCACGGTGTCGCTGATGCGGAAGACTTCTGCTTTCTTGTCGAGGAAATCCACGGTGATGTAGGCGTCTTTTTGGAAGATGCGGGTCTTGCGCATGTATTTCATCGACAGGCGCGAAGCCGTCAGGTTGGCCACCGCGCCGTTCTCGAACTCGATGCGCACATTGGTGATGTCGGGCGTGGGGCTGACGATGCTCACGCCGCTCGCGCTGATGTGGGCGATTGGCGACTTGACGATAGTGAGCAGAATATCAAGGTCGTGCACCATCAAATCAAGGACGACGGGCACATCCGTTCCACGCGGGTTGAACTGCGCCAAGCGATGCGCCTCGATGAACAGCGGTTCGCCGATGAAAGGCTCAGCGGCGATGAAAGCCGGATTGAAACGCTCCACATGCCCAACTTGCACCTTCACGCCCGCCTCGTCAGCGAGTCTCTTCAAGGCGTTGGCCTCGTCGGGCGTGGCCACGATGGGCTTCTCGATAAAGACGTGCTTGCGTTTCTGTAAGGCTTTTGAGGCGCACTCAAAATGGCGGATGGTGGGCGTGACGATGTCCACCACATCCACCGCATCTATCAGTGAATCAACGGAATCGAAGCATCTTGCTCCCGTTTCCGCTTCCACCTGTCGCGCAGTTTCTTCAACAGGGTCAAAAAAGCCAACCAGATCATATTCTTCGATTTGTTTGATGCAGTCGAGATGAATCTTGCCCAAATGTCCTGCACCTAAAACACCGATTTTCAGCATAGACGATAATTTTGCGCAAAAATAGTCTTTTTATCGTTTCGCGAAGCCGATTTTCCCGTAATTTCGCGGCATGAACTCCAACTTAGAAGACACTTACCGCCACAAAGGCCTCCGCAAGCAACTCGTCGACCAACTGAAAGCCAAAGGCATCACCGACGAGACCGTACTTTCGGCCCTCAGCGAGGTGCCGCGCCATGTGTTCCTCGACTCTTCTTTCGTCGAACTCGCCTATCAGGACATGGCCTTTCCCATCGGCTCGGGGCAGACCATTTCGCAGCCTTCGACGGTGGCTTTCCAAACCCAACTTTTGCAAGTGCAGAAAGGCATAAAGGTGCTCGAAATTGGCACGGGTTCGGGCTACCAGGCTTGTGTGCTCGCCGCGATGGGCGCCAAGGTGTTCAGCATCGAGCGGCAGCGCAACCTGTTTTTCAAGACCAAAGAAATCTTGGAGCAACTTCCCTTCCGCGTGAAGACCTTCCTCGGCGACGGCTTTGAAGGTCTGCCCACCTACCAGCCTTTCGACCGCGTCATCATCACGGCAGGCGCACCGGGTGTCCCTGAAAAACTTATCGAACAGATGAAGCCCAACGGCATCATGGTCATCCCAATGGACAACGCCGAAGGCGAAGGCCAAACCATGCTGAAAATCACCAAAATGGAAGACGGCTCACTGAAAAAAGAGGAATTCGGCGACTTCAAGTTCGTGCCCATGCTGAAGGAGATTGGGAACGATTAGACTATCTTTATCGAGGTTTTTCCCGAGAAACCACGATAAAACAAAAATTCTTCTTATTTTTGCAAAATCATTATTTCATACGGAAAAGTGTAGCATCATCACACAAATCCATACGAAAAAGTGCATTTTATGAGAATAAAGAGAGAGATAGAAGACCAATTATTGGCTTGGAAGCAGTCCAAAAACAGGAAACCGTTATTATTGCAAGGAGCGCGTCAGATTGGAAAAACTTGGATGATGGAGGCTTTCGGGAAGGCCTATTACGACTATTGCGTGAAGTTCGACTTCGACCGCCATCCCGAATACAAAGATGCATTCCTGACCTCCAAAGATCCAGAAAGAGTGCTGAAGGAATTAGCCATTTATAGCAATGTGCCGTTGCTCCCCGAAAAGACGCTCATCATCTTCGACGAAATCCAAGAATGCGAGGAGGCTCTGAACAGCCTGAAATATTTCTACGAGGATGCCCCGCAATACCACATCATAGCGGCAGGTTCGCTGCTTGGCGTGGCCGTAAAAAAGCGAAGCATGAGCGTTCCCGTCGGCAAGGTGAAGATGATGCGAATGTATCCGCTCACTTTCCGCGAGTTCCTACGCGCATCAGACCCGAAGACCTTTGAATACATTGACGCCATCCAAACCGCTGAACACCTTCCCACGATGGTTTTGAACAAACTACTGCTGGAATACAAGCGGTATCAGGTCTGCGGCGGAATGCCAGAAGCGGTCGTGGCCATGCTCGACAACCAAGGCATGGAGGCCGTTGAAGAAGCGTTGCAGGGCATTTTGGACTTGTACGAATTGGATTTTGCGAAATACGCCAATCCCGTGGAAATACCGAGAATCCGCACCATTTGGCATTCGCTATCTTCGCAACTGTCGAAGGGAAACCGAAAGTTCATCTATAAGGTGATTCGCTCAGGGGCACGGTCGAAGGACTACGAGGATGCCTTGCTATGGCTCAAGGATGCCGGCCTGATTTACCAGATTTTCAACATCTCCAAACCCGGCATTCCCTTGAGCGGCTATGCCGAGCCAGATGCCTTCAAGGTCTATGCCTGCGATTGCGGCTTGCTGCGCCGATTGGCCCATGTGACTGCCGACACCATCATCAACTACAATGCGGGTTTCACGGAATTTAAGGGCGCATTGGCGGAGAATGTGGTGCTTCAATCCTTGGTGAGCAACAAGGATGCCGAAGTACCGTATTATTGGACTTCGGGCAACACCGCGGAAGTGGAGTTTGTCATCCAACACCAATCGGAAATCATCCCCATCGAAGTGAAGGCCGAGGGTAATGTGTGCGGCAAAAGCCTGACCGTCTATAACAACCGCTACCAGCCCAAACACAGGGTGCGGTTTTCCGCCAACAACCTCCAGCAGAACGATAATTTGTTGAGTATCCCCTCGCCTATGGCGTGCTGGCTGATGAAATTCTTGGAGGAATAATCCTTATTCCCCAATCCTCACCTGATACAAAGCCTTGCGCTTGTTGATGCCCGTGGGATAGATGAAATACAACACGCCGTTGTGGATTCGCATCTTTTGCGCGAAAGGATATCCGCTCAGGTCCTTCACGGAATTGGCCGTTCCCGTCTGCAAATCAATTCGTTTCAGGGTATAGATGCCGTCGTTGACAAAGAAAGTGTAGAACTGCTTGGCGCCTTTGTCCACCAAAACCTGATGCTTCCAGCGGTGGTCGGGCAGGATTTTCCCATTCCAGTTGCGGTATTCGTGGAAAGTGAGCGGATAATGTTCCAACTCATTGCCATCAGCATCAAAAACGAGGGTTTCGCGGTCGGTGAAAGCCAAAATGTAGAACTTCTTGTCGATTTCAAAGATGGGGTTGTTGATAGGATCGGCGACCCCAAAAATTGGTGCCTATACCGCCCGTGTGGAGCAAAAACCAAATATCGTCGCGGGCTTCCTCGTCCACGATGTAATGGAACTGTTCGGGCTCTTCATCGCTGCCCAACCGATGGCGATAATAGCCCATTTCTTTGTTGTAATAGAAGTAGCGGCCTGTGATATAAACGCTGTCGGCAGCGGCCAAAATGGTGGAAAACTTGTCCTGGAAAGACTTCCGCGACATGGAATGATAGAAGTTCATCTGGCCTTTCTTTCCATTGCCGTACTCAATACCTGACTGGCTTGGTAGTCGTTGAGCGCGTGGATTTCGCCGAAAGCGTCTTGGTTGAGGTATTTGTAGCGCGACGAAATCGGCATTTCGTGCAGCGTGTCCATGTCAAAGGAAAGGTGCAGCAAAGCGGAATTCCAACGCCGATAGACAATCATATAGATGCCGTCCTCGCGGATGGTGTAGTCGATGACGCTCATCACGGGGTTGTCGAAAACAACGTGCGGCGCATTGGCCGTGATTTCCACTTCAAGCAACTCATGGCTCTTTGTCTTCATACTGATTTTCAAGTTCTTGCCATTCAAATCCTTCTCCTTGACGGTGTAATAAGTCGGTTCGAAGACCATGTGCGCAAACCGAAGTTGTTCGCCCGCTTTGACATGTCCAAAAGCGAAGCGGCCTTTATCGTCGGTGACCGAAACGAGGAGTGAATCGCGAATGTAAACGCTCACATTCTCAATGGGTTTTCCGTTTTCGTCGCTGCAAACGCCTTGCAGGAAAGCAGGCTCCTGCGCCTTCATCTGAAAGGCCAGATTGAGTGAAAGAAACAAGAGGAGTAAAGTCTTTTTCATAGCCAAAGTATTTTATTTCGGCTACAAAAATAGATATTTTAAAAACAAAAAAAAACATTTTAGAAAGAATTTATGCAATCGACCTTGCTATAACCCGAATAGCCATATACGAATATCACAAAAACACAAACCAAAACGCAGCAAAAACATAAAGCAAAATACCGCAAAAATATAAAGTAAAATACCACAAAAACATAAAATCAACGTGAGATAACGAATATTTTACTATCTTTGCGCCAGATATTTAGATTGATTTTGACAATGGATTACTTACATCGCGTGTTTGACACCCAATTATCAGAGTATTTGGATGCTTTTGGAGCCGTTCTCATTGAGGGCCCAAAATGGTGCGGAAAGACCACCACAGCCATGCAACAAGCAAAAAGCATCTTGAAAATGCAAGAGCCTGACAACATAGAGGCCAATCTGTCCACCGCACAAACCAAACCCTCTATTTTGCTGAAGGGCGACACGCCAAGGCTCATTGACGAATGGCAAGTTGCACCTGTGCTTTGGGATGCCGTGCGCACCATGGTGGACGAGCGTTCCGAGCCTGGGCAGTTCATCCTAACAGGTTCAAACGCTGTTGACCGCTCAAAAATCAGGCACAGCGGAACGGGACGAATCGCACGGCTGGAAATGCTGCCCATGAGTTTGTTCGAGTCAAAGGAGTCCAATGGAAGCATTTCGCTAACCCAGCTTTTCAACGACCCCGACTTGGACATTGATGGCATTCGTTCCGATTTGAGCATTGAACAGCTTGTGTTTGCCGCTTGCCGAGGCGGATGGCCTGCTTCATTGAGCCGAAAAACGGAAAAAGCCCAGTTGCTGATTGCCAAAAACTACATCACGACGGTTTGCGAGGTAGACATCCAAAACATTGACGGAGTGAACCGCAACGCCAACCTTGCGCGCGCCATTTTGCGTTCCTACGCCCGCAACCTATCTACACTTGCAAAGAAGGCGAGCATTGTGGCTGATGTCAACGCGACCACCGAGACCTTATCGTTGCCCACTTTCGACGACTATCAACAAGCCTTGCAAAAGTTGTTTCTCATTCAAGACATTGAGGCTTGGAGCCCGGCTATACGCTCAAAAAGCGCCATCCGAAGCGGCTTGAAACGCGAATTGGCCGACCCATCCATGGCTGTTGCCGCCTTGGGGCTGTCGCCAGAGGTTCTAATGACTGACATGAAGACTTTCGGATTTTTCTTTGAGTGCCTATGTGTTAGGGATTTGAGAGT
This sequence comes from Bacteroidales bacterium, assembly GCA_017460915.1. GTDB lineage: Bacteria > Bacteroidota > Bacteroidia > Bacteroidales > F082 > Limimorpha. The sequence goes on from JAFUAA010000029.1 coordinate 60,693, forward strand.
CTATTCCCAAGGATTGGGTAGCCATGTCAGTTATTACCACGACCGCTATAATTTGGAGGCCGATTTCGTCTTGCATCTTGACGATGGTCGTTACGCGCTCATCGAATGCAAGTTAGGCAGTCGAGACATTGAGGAAGGAGCACAACACCTAATACAATTAAAGGACCTTATCAGGAAATTCAACAAGGAAAACACGCTCACGCAACTTCGCGAGCCCGACTTGCTCATCATTCTGACGGGCGGACAGTTGGCCTACACTCGACCCGACGGCGTGAAAATCATTCCGATTGGCTGCTTAAAAGACTGATCTTGAAATCATTCAATCCTCACCCTATTCAGCACCCCTTGGTTCTTTCCTGCATCGAAAAACACGCTGTAGGCATAGCCGCCGTGCACCATGAACACTTTGGGGTAGATTTTCTTGCTGGCTTTTTGTCCTATGCCGACAGAGCCTGTCTCAGGATCGTACAGGCCAACATGATATACCCCATTGTCCACGAACAATCCGTATACCTTACCCGTGGTCTTGTCGATGAGGAACTCATTTCTGAAAAACTTCTCGCCCGAAGTGACCAAAAGAGGCCGTCTTTCTGTAACCTTGAAGTCCTGACCGATTTCCACGATTTCACGGTTGTCAAGACCAACGAATTGAAGCCGGTCATTGATTATTAAAGGAACAATTTGGTATTCCTTTTTTGCCAGCATGGAGCAATACCTTTGTATCATTCCAAGCAAAGTCGGGGTTTCGGCCAATCGCACCAGATTCCCGTCCCATATTCCTTCGTTGATGAGGTCAATTCCGTTTTCCTCTGTCACCGCTTGATGGTATTCGTTTTGGATGTTCATCCATGCCGACTGGCAGACGCGGTAGCCTAGGGTGTCAATGAAACTGCATAGATATTGCGGTTTTTCCATGGAGCCGTCTTTCATCATGTAAAGGTAATCCTGACTTTTTCCGTGATTGAATTTAAGCCAGTAGAGACCTCTGTCGTGTACTATTGTCTTGACAATGTATGCCCCATTGAACTCGCACACGATTTTGAGCAATTTATTGCGGAAATCCTCCCGTGAGAAAGTGGAAACGGACAGAATGCCTTGTTTTTCATCAAGATACACCTGCAAGCAACTATCCTGCCCGACAAGAATCAGGTCGTTGAAAGCGTCAATGTGCAGTTTCTCAAAGAGTTGGTCGAAATCCTTGCGTGCCAACTCTATACCATCGGTGTCTAAAACAACCATCGACGAGGCTTTGGGACGGTTTCCCAGCAGGTAGATTTTGTTGTCCATAAACGCAATGTCGGCAATGTTACGGTTGGTTCCCGACCTATAGAAATCCTGATAAGCCGAAACGCCCACTTCCTGAAGGTCGTAACTCATCTTCCGCATTCGGAAACTGATATTGATGGAATCGCGCTGCAATTGCTTTGTCGAAAGACTCACTACGGTATCGTTATAACCGATGCAAGAATAATACAGGTTGATTTGATTCGAGCGGTCGTAAATCGGCAGCCAATAATGGCCTTTGGCGTCGGTGCTGGTGCCGTAAGGCGTATTCACGATGCTGATGTTCACGTTCTCCACGCCGAGGTTGCCGTAAACCATGGTTTTGGTTTGGGCAATGAGTAGGGTTGAAATGAAAAGAAAAAAGCAGAGGGTAAGCGTATTTTTCATAAGCGGCATTTTTCGGAGTGAAATCGTTGAAAATCACCACAAAAATCATGCCTCGAATAGGGTCTATGTGTTACAAATGCTTTGTATTTCCTCAAACACCGCCTCGGCTTCATCCTTTTGCAGCCCGAACTTAGCGGCAAGTTGAATGGCATCTTTCTTTCCAGGGTCTTTGTAGTTGCCGTTCACGGAAAGGCTGTGGTAGCCGCCCAAGCCTTCGCAGGGTAGCACATCGTAGGCGGGAGCCTGTTGCCACACATCGTTGCAGCGGATGAAAGCGAAGTTCTTCACATGGTCGTCGCAGTTGCCGATAATGAGATTGAATGCCATCAGACGAAACACTTTCCACAGTTCCTTGACGGAATGCGTCAGTTGGCTGCAAGCCCAAAACAGATGGGCGTAGTCGGCGGTGGGCAGACGATAATCGAGGTTCATCAGCGCGGAGAGGCTGATAACATGCAGTTTGCCACCGTCATCTGTACGATCGAAACGCTTGGTGCCAAAGTATTTTCCCTCGAAAAGCCGCGTTTCGGCCATCTCAATGCCACATGCGCGAGCAAGCAATGAGGTCTCGTATTCGATTTTGCCCACATTGGGAGGGTCGGTGCGGTCGCGGAATTTCACTAACCATTCAGCACCATCGTAATGCACGAAGACTTTTGGCCTTGTGCCGCCCGAGGAACCTCCGCGCCGCCAAGCCTTGTCCAAGTTGTCGGAGTAATCCGTGTTCAGCACCCGTTGCGATTCTTCCGCCATACGGTCGAGGTCGATAATGTCTTGCTCATCGACGGTACTCAAATCGGGATGGTACTCCAAAGCACCACGCCCACGACTCCCGACAAACACCAACTGTTCCAATAAATTCAAGGAAGCCAGCGACTTGCCCTGCGACCTCAAGTAACGGTCGAGCACCAAAGCACTCCAGCCATCGGGAAGGCTATCGTCGAACACGCCGAAGTTGCCGTCAAAAGGTTTCGCGTCGGCGGTGAACAGCCTTGACTCCAAAGGCAAGTGAAACGGCGAGATGGAAAAGTCGTTCCGAATCCAGTCCGCATCGTATTCGAACATCAAACGGCTTTCGCTGTTCAAAGCCAATCTCCCGACTTTGCGCGAGCCTAAAGTCACTTCAACAATCTTTTCATTCATTGCGTTTCCCTCGCTTTCTGTTTTTTTGGTTAGATGCCAGTGCCTCATCCAAGGTGGCGTACTTGTGTGCGGCAAACACCTGGTCGAAGTCGTTCAGCGCATCCAAGGCATAGGCGATATGAAGCAATCCGTCCAAGGAAATCTTGCCCGTCCGCTCGAAGCGGCGGTAGGTCGCCAAAGGCACTCCCGAACGCGCCGACATCCCTTCCTGCGTCAAGTTCATCTCCAATCGACGCGCCTTTGCCCGTTCAGCCAATGCTTTCGCCTTGCCTTCTGGTGATACAGTATCAAATGATAATATATTATCAATTATATCCATAATTATTCATTAAATGTTCAAATATTAGCGTTTGCAAAGATACAACTTTTTGCATATATGGCTTCATTAATGCAAAAAAATTGGGCCAGCAAAACCTTGCCAGCCCAAATTGTGAAAAACGATGTAAAACCAATTGCTTATTTTTTCTTGAAAATCCCGCCCAAGATGGAACGGACAATCTGGTTGCCGAGGTTGCGGCCGATGGTCGTGGCGGTGGTGTTGAGGGTCTTTTCCAACGCCTTGCCAGCCGTCGATTTCTTCTTGGTAGTGGTCTTTCTGGAAGTGGTCTTCGTTGCTTTGGCCTTTTCCTTTTCCTTGGCTTCCTTGGCCTTGCGTTTCTCTTCCTCCTCGGCTTCCTTTTGGAGGCGTTTCTCCTCCTGCTTCTGCTGGTCGACGAGAACTTCGTAGGCGCTCTCGCGGTCGAAGCTCTTGTCGTAAACGCCATAGAGCCGCGAGTTGCGAATCAATTTTTGGCGTTGGTCGTCGGTGATGGCCCCGATTTGGCTCAACGGGAACAAGATCTTGGCCCGCTCCACAATGCAAGGCGCGCCCTTCTCGTCAAGCAACGACACCAAGGCCTCGCCCGTGCCGAGTTCGAGGATGGCGGCTTCGGTGTTGAAGTTCGGGTTGGCGCGGAAGGTCTGGGCGGCGGCTTTCACGGCCTTTTGCTCCTTGGGGGTATAGGCCCGCAATCCGTGGAGGATGCGGTTGCCCAACTGACCGGCGATGGCTTCCGGGATATCGTCAGGACTTTGGGTGACAAAATACACGCCCACGCCCTTCGAACGAACCAAACGGATGACCTGCTCAATCTTGTCAATCAAGGCTTTGGAGGTGTCCTTGAAGAGCATGTGCGCCTCGTCGAAGAAGAAAATCAGCTTCGGCAAGGGCAGGTCGCCGACCTCGGGCAATTGGGTGTAGAGTTCGCTCAACAGCCAAAGTAAGAAGGTGGAATAGAGTTTCGGATTGAGCATCAGCTTGTCGGCAGCCAAAACGTTCATCACGCCTTTGCCGCCTTCGGTTTGCAGGAAGTCGAACACATTGAACGATGGCTCGCCAAAGAACATGTCGGCGCCCTCGGCTTCCAAAGCCAATAAAGCGCGCTGGATGGCACCCACGCTCACCGAAGTGATGGTGCCGTAGGTCGTGGTGAACTCCTTGGAGTTTTTGGCCACATAGTCGAGCATCATGCGTAGGTCCTTCATATCGATGAGGAGCAAGCCGCGGTCGTCGGCAATCTTGAAGACGATGTTCATGATGCCCGTTTGGGTCTCGTTGAGGCCAAGGAGGCGCGACAGCAGTTGCGGTCCCATATCCGAGACGGTGGCGCGCAGCGGATGGCCTTGCTCGCCATATACGTCGAAGAAGCGCGTCGGGCAACCGTGGAAGTTCGGGTTCTCGATGCCAAACTCTGGGCAGCGTTTCTCAATGAAACTGTTCATCTGTCCCGCCTGGCTAATACCCGAGAGGTCGCCCTTCATGTCGGCCATGAAGCAGGGCATGCCCGCCTGGCTGAAGGTTTCGGCAATCACTTGCAGGGTGACGGTCTTGCCAGTACCCGTGGCACCCGCAATCAGGCCGTGACGGTTGGCCATCTTGCCAATCATATTGATGTTACCGTTGTCGCAATGCGCGATGTAGAGTTGGTTGTCTTCTGTGTACATGATATTTCGTTTATTTGTTGATTCTGAATCGGATATACTTGATGGTGAGGCCCTGGTCGAGCCACATCTGTTCGTAGAAGGTGCGGATGGTTTTCACTTCGAGGTTGTCGTCGTTGGCGTAGAGGTCGTCCGTGGCATAGAGCAACGGAAGACTCTGTTTTTCAACGACATCGTGAAGCGTAAACTCATACATGATGGGACTATCGGTTTTGAGGTTGAGGATGCCGTCGGGTCGGACTATTTTGCGGTAACGCTCCAAAAACTCGGGTGAGGTGAGACGATGTCGCGCATTGCGTACGCCCTCGCCGGGATGCGGGTCGGGGAAGGTGACCCAGATCTCGGCCACTTCGTCCTTGGCGAAGAAATGCTCGATTTGGTCGATGCGGGCGCGCAGGAAAGCCACGTTCTTCAGGCCTTCCTCGTTGCTCTGCTTCAGGCCGCGCCAGATGCGGGCGCCTTTGATATCGATGCCGATATAATTGATTTCGGGATGGACACACGCCAAGCCCACGGTGTATTCGCCCTTGCCGCAACCCAGTTCCAGCACGATGGGGTTGTCGTTGTGGAAAAACTCCTCATGCCACTTGCCTTGCAGCGGGAAACCTTCGCTCATGATACGTTCGAAGCTGTATTCGAACAGGTTGGGGAAGGTCTTGTTTTCGGCGAAACGCTCTAATTTGTTCTTTTTTGACATGTTTTCTGTTTTTTCGGCAGAGGTTGACACCGCCTGCCTATTTTGTTTTCGCCCCTACGGGGCTGGCAGGGACTGACGTCGCCTGCTTATTGGTCTGTCGCCCCTACGGGGCTAAACTCTACTTCTTAATCCAAGCCTTGTATTCGGTATTAGCTCTAATCTCGCGAAGCACAGCCGAAGCCTGCTCCTCTGTGACATAACGCCCAAAGGAAACGTACCACTGCTTGCCTTGCAACTCATAAAAAGCGCCCGTGTAACCCTTGTTTTTCAGCGAATTGACCAATCGAGCAGCATTCTCTTCCTGACCAAAACAACCCGCAATAATGAGGATATTGCCCTCTTGCACTGGCTGTCGCGCCTCGATGGTTTCCACCGCATTCTCCACCACCTCGTCCCAATCCATAATATAGCTTGGCAACGTGTAAGTCCTTGGTTGATAGACGCCTCTGACAGGTTTTTTCTTCCATTGCCCAAAGTCGATGACTTTGAAGTAATGCAAACCAAAACCGACAACAGCCAAGGCCAACACAGCCAACAGAATCCACAGCCATCCAAGATGACGAGGACAGCCATTATCCCCCTTATCTTCCTCATGGACAGCCTTTTCGTCGACGGTGACTGGCGTATTTTTGTCCCTTTGCTGCTGTTCAATCTCCTCCTTGATTTCCTCCTTCGTCTTGGAACGCAGCACAGGTTGCGGCGTGAAATCGCACAACCCGAAGGCGTCGCTGTTGTAGTTGACGCTTTTTTCCTGCTCGAAAACCAAGTCGTCAGCCCAATCGTAATACAACGTCCCCACATCCTTCAGCACCACCTTCTTCCCTGCCTTCATGCTGTTGAAGCAGTCGGAGACAAACATCACCAAAAGCCGTCTGGCCTCGTCTTCGGGGACTTCGTTCTTTTCAGATATGTAACTGACAACCAAATCGTTATCCTCTCGAAGATTGGCATCAAAACTAAGTTCGCTCGAAGGCATGGCAAAATAGTTAGCCACGGGATTCACCTTGGCGGACGTCGCTTTTTTCATGAAGGCACCCAAGCCAGACACCACCACGACATCACGAACAAACAAAAGGTCAGATATGGCTTCAGCAATGGAAATCATTGTTCGATAAAGGTTTGGTTCTGAGCATATCGCTCTGCTTTTTCAAGGTCTGAAGGCGTATCGATGGAGACATTCTCCGAATCGGCGACTGCCATGCGAATCGAGAGTCCGTTTTCGAGCCAACGCAGCTGCTCCAACGATTCCGAAATCTCCAAACTGGTCGGTTCAAGACCTGCTATCTGTCTCAATGTCTGCGCCTTATAGGCGTAGGCACCAATATGTTTGTAATAGGAGCCTGTCCCCAGCCATTGGTCCTTATCCACGTTCTGCATGAACGGAATGGGGTTCCGACTGAAATACAAGGCTTTGCCCTCCCGATCCATGACCACTTTCACGGCATTCGGGTTGAAAAGCTCGTCTTCGTCATCCATCTTTTTTGCCAAAGAGGCCAGCATCGTATCTTCACGTAAAACCAAGTCAATCAACAAATTAATCTGTCTTGGGTCAATAAAAGGCTCGTCGCCTTGGATGTTCACTACGGCATCATACTTCTCGTCAAGCAAATCCAAGGCTTCACGGCAGCGGTCGGTGCCGCTGCGATGGTTGGGACTCGTCATCACATACTGTCCGCCAAACGCCATCACCGCATCGGCGATGCGCACATCGTCGGTAGCCACCACTACGGCATCCAGCTTCGACTTCCATGCTTGTTCGCACACGCACTGAATCATCGGTTTCCCTTTAATCAAAGCCAGAGGCTTGCCAGGGAAGCGCGTCGAAGCGTAACGGGCTGGTATGATTCCTACGACTTTCATTTTCAAAACAATCCATTAAGCGAGCCTTCGATACGGTCGATGACAGTGCCCAAATCTTCAGGGTTTTCAAGCTCGATGTTGTCAGTATCGATGATGAGCAGTTTGCCCTCCTTATAGCCATTGACCCACTCCTCGTAGCGTTCGTTGAGGTTAGTCAAGTAACTGATGCTGATGCTTTGCTCAAACTCGCGGTTGCGCTTGGCGATGTGGCGAATCAAGGTCGGCACTGAGGCGCGGAGATAAATCAGCAGGTCGGGCGGTTGGAGGAACTTCGTCATCAGTTCGAACAGCGACTTATAATTCTCAAAATCACGATTTTCCATCAGTCCCATCGAATAGAGGTTGGCCGCAAAGATATGGGCATCTTCATAGATGGTACGGTCTTGGATGACATCGTCGCCACTCTTGCGAATGTCCATCACCTGACGGAAACGGCTGTTGAGGAAAAAAATCTGGATGTTGAACGACCAGCGTTGCATATCCTCGTAAAAGCTGTCGAGATAGGGATTATGCTCAACTTCCTCATAATGAGGCTTCCAGTTGAAATGTTTGGCCAAAAGACCCGTAAGCGTGGTTTTGCCTGAGCCAATATTGCCGGCTACTGCAATGTGCATGATGCGTAGTGTTTTAGATTGATAATTGAAGTGGCTAAATTAAGGAAAAGTCAGCAAAGGGAGGTCATTTTTTTGCATAAAAAACTCAAGCCGTTGAATATCAAACTATTTCGGAGCCATCTTCAGCAGATAAATGCCGACAAGGCAGAAAATGAGGTTGGGAATCCATGCGGCCAGCATCGGCGACAGGCCGCCTGAGATGGCAAACGACTTGGAAATCTGCATGAAGAGGATGTAGGCAAAAGCGATGGTGATGCCGATGCCGAGATGCATGCCGATGCCGCCTCTCACCTTTCGGCTCGACAAGGCTGCACCGATGAGCGTTAGGATGATGACTGCCGCCGGCGCCGACATGCGTTGGTGCATTTCCACCTCGTAGGCTTTGACGCCCTCCGAGCCACGTTCCTTCATGCTTCGGATGTGGTCGCGCAACTCGAAGAAATCCATCTCCTCGAAGTCCTCCTTCATCTTGTATAAATCCGTTGGGACCAAATTCATTACGGTATCTAAGTTGCGTCCTTTCAGCAGGACTTCGCCGTCTTCGTCGATATAGCGAACAGCGTAGGGGTCAAAATACCAACTGTTAGGCCCAAGAGTGTCGTGGTAGAGCACGTCACCCATCGCCTTGAACTTCAGTTCGCTGCCATCGTATTTTTCCCACGAGAATTTGTAGCCATACTGCTTCCCGATATTAAAGCTCTCCACATACACGAACTCATCCTTGCCCGTCTGCACGTGCACATTGCGGCCAGCGCTTTGGCTCAGCTTTTCAACATACTCGTCCTTGAATTGTCGTCGGACCTCGTTCGTCTTGGGTATCAAAAAGTTACCAAAATAAAGCGACATGATGGCAATGGTTACGGCCGCCATCATGTAGGGCACGAGAAATCGCCAAAAACTGATGCCACTGCTGAGGATGGCAATGATTTCAGTACGCGCCGCCATCTTGGAAGTGAAAAACACCACGGCGATGAAAGCGAACAGATGAATGAAGAGGTTAATATAATAAGGTATGGACATGACGTAGTAATCCACCACCACACGTTGCCAAGGCGCGTTGTGTTTCAAGAAGCTGTCGATGTTCTCCGAAAGGTCGAAAATGATGACCACCAAAATCAGCATGGAAATGGCAAAGAAAAAAGTCCCGATGTACTTCTTGAAAATATATGCATCTATTTTCCTCATTTTGTTCGTTTTTTTGACGCGAGACTGCGAGACGCAGGACTCACAACCTTCTTGTCACTTTTGGAAGCATCGCGTCGCGCCATTCGGCAAAGTCGCCGCCGATGATGTGCTTGCGAGCCTCACGCATCAACCACAGGTAGAAACCGATGTTATGCAGGCTGGCAATCATGGGGCCAAGCAGTTCACCCGCGACGAAGAGATGACGCAGATAAGCTCTCGTATATTGTGTGTCGACAAAAGTTTCGCCGTTGGGGTCGACGGGCGAGAAGTCAAACTTCCATTTTTCGTTCCTTAGGTTGACGATGCCTTCCGAAGTGAAAATCATGCCATTACGGCCGTTTCGAGTAGGCATCACGCAGTCGAACATATCCACGCCCCGCGAAATGCCTTCCAAGATGTTGGCTGGCGTACCCACACCCATCAGATAACGCGGACGGTCCTTGGGTAGGATAGCGTTGACCAATTCTATCATCTCATACATTTTCTCGGTAGGCTCGCCCACGGCCAAACCGCCGATGGCGTTGCCCACGGCGTTTTTCGATGCGATGTACTCTGCCGACTGCTCGCGCAAATCACGGTAAATGCAACCCTGAACGATGGGGAACAATGCCTGTTCATAGCCATATTTCGGCTCGGAGGCATTGAAGCGCCCAAGGCAACGGTCGAGCCAACGGTGGGTGCGCTCCATCGACTGCTTGGCGTAATGGTAATCGGCGGTGCCTGGCGTGCATTCGTCGAAAGCCATCATAATGTCCGCCCCGATACAGCGCTGGATGTCCACCACGTTTTCGGGCGTGAACAGATGGCGTGAGCCATCGATGTGCGACTGAAACGTCACTCCCTCTTCCTTCATCTTCCGGATGCCCGTCAACGAAAACACCTGAAAACCACCACTATCGGTAAGAACAGGCCGCTCCCAGCCGTTGAACTTATGCAAGCCGCCTGCGGCTTCAAGCACCTCAAGGCCAGGCCGAAGATATAGATGATAGGTGTTGCCCAAGATGATTTGCGCCTTCACCTCATCGCGCACGTCACGGATATGGCAGGCCTTCACCGTTCCCGCAGTACCCACTGGCATGAAAATCGGGGTCTCAATCGGGCCATGACCCGTATGGAGAACTCCTGCACGCGCTTGGCTTTTCGCATCGTTGGAAACTATGTTGAAATTCATCGCTGATTTTTGTGCAAAAGTACGACTTTTTTCTCAACCTTTTTCCTATCTTTGCAATCACTTAAAAATCCCACACCGTGCAATTCAGTTTTTCATATAACAGCCTTAGTTTCATTATTTTGGTTGTCTTTCTCGTCAGCCTGCTCCTCCAATTGCTCTATCATTGGGGCATCTTCTCGAAAGTGGCCTTTTACAAAAGGAACGCACGTCCGAAACTCGACGAAGAGTTGGAACCCGTCTCTGTAGTCATCTGTGCCAGAGACGCTTACGAATATCTGAGCGAACTAATTCCCGCCTTGCTCAATCAAGATTATCCCAATTATGAAATCGTTGTAGTGAATGACTGTTCCGAAGACGAGACCGAGGAATACCTGAAAGACTTGGAACGCAAAGAACCGAAAATCAAGCCCGTGCAGCTTAAGCAGCACCTCAACTTCTTCAATGGCAAGAAGTTCCCGCTCTCAATGGGCATCAAGTCGGCACAAAACGACCTCCTTGTCCTCACCGAATGCAACTGCATGCCCGTCAACGACCAATGGTTGCGCAGCGTGGTGAACCGCTACAACAACCGCACTGAAATCGTCATCGGCTACTGCCCCATTGCGCACAAGAAAAGTTCGCTGAACCGCCTGATGCGCTTCGACACTCTCCAAAACGCGTTGCTCTACCTTTCGGCGGCCTTGAAACACCGTCCCTATATGGGCATTGGGAAGAACCTATCCTATCGTAAAGAGCTGTTTTACAGAAACAAAGGATTCATTTCGCACTACACCACCTCCGTTGGCGACGACGACCTTTTCATTAGCCAAGTGGCCACAAAAAAGAACACCGAAGTCTTGATTGATGCCGAAAATGCCATCCTCACCACACCTACGAGCAACTTCCGCCTCTGGATGCACCAAAAGAGCAGCCGTTATTCCACCATCCCAAAATACAGTGCGGGAGCGAGGTCTTACCTGAGCCTGTTTTACATTTCCCAGTTCTTGTTTTATGCGTCGTTCATCGCCCTGTTGTGTTTGAAGCCTGCCTTCATCATCACAGGCGGCGAAGCCTTCTACATCCCCATCTTGGCCTTCTTTTTCCTCTTGCGTTTTGGCTCACAGTTCATCATTTACTACAAAGCCTCAAAACGCTTGGGCGAAAAGGGACTGCTCCCTGGGTTACTCATTTACGATCTGTTGTTTGCCTTCCTGGCGCCTTGGCAACGGCTGATGGGACGCATGAATGTCGGAGTGGAATGATCACCCTTTTATCTGAATCACAAATCCTTCATCCGCCAGCGGCTGCACCAAACGGCGCATTTCCTCAACGGTGAATTTCTGCAAGCCTTCTTCGGGCGTGGGTCGGTCGATGGTGTAGACCATGATTTCGCGCGGGTGCAACAAGCGTACGATGTCCATCCAACCTTCTAAGACCTCCGGTTTCGACGAATCGAAATCCCTGCCTTTCAAGAACATCGTTTGCAGGACAAAATCGCCATCAAATTGCTTCAAAGCCTCCACTACCCTATTGACGTCGTATCCAGACGTCGGATGGTTGATCTTTTCCACCAAAGCATTCGTTGGGGCATCGATTTTCATGGTCGGGTTGTCCACTTTGCGCAAAGCAGCAAAGATTTCGGGCCGATGCACCCGAGTAGCATTCGAGAGCACAGTGATCTTCGAGGCAGGATAATAATGGTCGCGCAAACGAATTGTGTCGTCAATGATTTGCGGAAACTCGGGATTGATGGTCGGCTCGCCATCGCCCGAGAAGGTGATGGAATCAATGGAAACACGGTCAGCCTTGCATTGTTTCAGTTTGGCCTCAAGTGCTTCGCGCACGTCTTCCGCCGTAGGCAGTTTTGTGTCGTCGCGACCGTCTTTGTTCCAACCACATTCGCAATAGATGCAATCGAAATTACAAATCTTCCCTTTTTCGGGGAGCAAATTAATGCCTAAGGAGCTGCCAAGGCGGCGGCTCCTTATCGGTCCGAAAACGACCTCTTCTCTAATCATGGTCGTAGTTTTTACTTGGCATATTGTACGGCTCTCGTTTCGCGGATGACCGTAATCTTGATTTGGCCTGGATAGGTCATTTCGGTCTGGATCTTCTTCGAGAGGTCGTAGGCGATGCGGTCGGCATCTTGATCGGTCACCTTGTCGGCACCCACAATGACGCGCAGCTCACGGCCGGCTTGGATGGCGTAAGTCTTCATCACGCCTGGATACGACATGGCCATTTCCTCCAACTTGTTCAAACGCTGGATATAGGCTTCCACCACTTCGCGGCGGGCACCAGGACGGGCTCCCGAGATGGCATCGCACACCTGCACGATGGGCGAAATCAGGTTGTCCATCTCGATTTCGTCGTGGTGGGCACCGATGGCGTTGCAGATGTCGGGCTTTTCCTTGAGGCGCTCGGCCACCTTCATGCCAAGGATGGCATGTGGCAACTCTTCCTCATTCTCAGCCACCTTACCAATGTCGTGCAACAGACCGGCACGCTTGGCGGCTTTCACGTTGAGACCCAACTCGGCAGCCATCGTGGCGCAGAGCTTAGCTGTCTCGATGGAGTGCTGCAACAGGTTTTGGCCATAGGAGGTACGGTATTTCATGCGACCCACCATCTTAATGAGTTCAGGACTGAGGTTGTGGATACCGAGATCGATGCAGGTGCGTTTACCGATTTCCACAATCTCTTGATCCACTTGTTTCTCCACCTTATGCACCACTTCTTCAATACGCGCCGGGTGAATGCGACCGTCGGTGACGAGTTTCTGCAACGAAAGACGTGCGATTTCTCGGCGGATGGGGTCGAAGCCGGAGATAAGGATGGCATCGGGGCTGTCGTCGATGATGATTTCGACGCCCGTCATTGACTCAAGGGTGCGGATGTTGCGGCCTTCGCGACCGATGATGCGACCCTTGATTTCGTCGTTCTCGATGTTAAACACACTGACGGTGTTCTCGATAGCCGTTTCCGAAGCCGTGCGTTGGATGGTCTCGATGACAATCTTCTTGGCCGTCTGGTTGGCGCTCATCTTGGCTTCCTCTGTGATGTCCTTCACATAGACCATAGCATCGGCTTGGGCTTCCTCCTTGATGAGTTCAACGAGTTGAGCCTTAGCTTCTTTTGCCGAAAGTCCAGAGATGGTTTCCAATTTCTTGGTTTCCTCAGTGTAGATGCGATCAAGGTCGGCTTTTTTCTTTTCGAAAGTCTCGATTTGGCCTTCCAGTTTCTGCTGCGAAACCTGCACTTCCTTGGCCTTGCGCTGGGCTTCCTCCATCTTCTTGTTGGCGTCCTGCTTCAGCTGGTTGATACGGTTTTCGGCGCTGGCCAACTCGCGTTTGCGGTCGTTGCAGGCCTTTTCGTGTTCGTCCTTCATCTGGAGAAACTTTTCCTTGGCTTGCAGGATGCGTTCCTTCTTGATGACTTCGGCCTTTTCCTTGGCTTCTTCGAGCAAGGCTTGTTCTTCTTTGGTGACGGCTTTCTTGAGGAGGGTGGACGTGACGAGATAGCCAACCGCGAGGCCCACGACCAAAGCCGCTGCGGCGATGATAATCCAAGTTGTGTTTGTGATGAGTAATAACATTTTAAACTCTGTTTTTACTCGAAAAAAGAGGAGAAACAAAAAGAAACTGCCCATTCGTGGGATGTGTGTAAACCCCAATGTAATACGCTTATGGCCACCGCGTTGCGCAAACTTCCACTGGCACCTAAGTGCTTCCCAGAAGGGAATGAGGCCCGTTTTTGCAGAGCACGAGTAGACCGGTTGATGTGTTTGATTCTGTTGAGTTTACCAATGCGCTGAACAGGCAGTTCCAAATCTTCAAAGAACGGTCGGTGCCGAAGCACAGACTTATGCTATTCCGCCCATCAAGTCGTTGATTCCTTGCAGTTTGCGTTCCAATTCCTGATTGCGGAAGTTCAACTCAGCATCCATCTTCACCACCGAAGTGGCAAACTGCAAAGCCGTCATCGAAAGCAAGTCCTGCACGTCCTTGTAGGCATAGTGCTTCGAGTAGTATTTCACCCGCTCGTTGATGAGGTTGCCCGCCTTGCGGACCTTTTCTTCGTCAGCGCGAGCCACCGAAAGGCGGTAGGGCCTATCCAACAGGGTGATATTGATTGTAATCTCATCCATCTCGCTGACAGTCATTTATCTGAGTTATTCCTTACTGTTCAAAATCGAAACGCACCTGTCAATTTCTCTCACCAACTCACGGATGAGCTTTCTTCCTTCTTCTACTTCTCCCTCGTTGTCGAGTGCGTTAACAATTGTAGATTTATTTATTTTGTCCTGCAACTCCGTCACCGAACGACGCAACGCCAGATTTTCCTCGTCCAACACCGCATTCTGCTCGGCGAGCCGCTTGTTTTCCACTGCCAACTTGGCTTTTTCATCAAGCATTTTCCTCAATTTCACTTCGATTTCGGATACTATGATGCTCAAGTCAGCCATGGCACAATCGGGTTACGGAATTGTTCTGCAAAAATACGGATTTATGTTTTACCCCGCCCTTTTTCTCCAAAAAAAATCCCAAAAATGTTGAACATGACGAAAAAAGCCCTACTTTTAGCGCTTTAAAAACCTCATCATTATGAATCTCAAGCACGCATTTATGATCGCATTGACCGCGCTTATGGCTTCCTGCGCACCAAAAGAAACCACCCTGACCTTTATCGAAACGACTGATACTCACGGTCGTTACGACGAGTTTGACAACGATGCCTACCTCATCAAGCAGATGAAGGATGAACTGGGCGACAAACTGATTTTGCTCGACAACGGCGACGACCTGCAAGGCACGGCGTTTCAATACTGTTCCAACCAAGACGCCGAGCACCCCAACCTGGTTTCGGAAGTACTCAACTACTTCCCTTACGATGTGGCGGGCGTTGGAAATCACGACATTGAGGCGGGTCGCAAGGTGTTCGACCGACTGTATTCCGAGGTGAAGGTGCCCGTCGTTTGCGCCAATGTCATCGACGAGGCCATGGGCGAGCCCTATTTTACACCTTATACTATTATTGAACGCAACGGTTTCCGCATCGCGGTTTTGGGCATGCTCACGCCCTATGTCGTCACTTGGGTGCCCGACCGTCTGCGTCCGGGTTTGCGTTTCGACCAACTGGAAACTGCAGCCGAAAAATGGGTGAAAATCATCCAGGAGAAAGAGCATCCCGACCTGCTCGTGGGCCTGTTCCACTCTGGCTTTGAGCCGCAGGTGCAGAACCTGCCCGAAGACCATCCGCTAGGTCGCGAAAACGCCACGAAATGGGTGGCCGAGAACATTGCAGGCTTCGACATCATCTTCTATGGCCACGACCATCGTGCCCGCGCCGAAAAGCTGACCAATCCCAACGGCGAGCCCGTCTATGTGCTCAACTCGGGCAACCGCGCCCAAGGTCTGGCCAAGGCCGACGTGACGCTCAAAAAAGGGCAAAAACCGCAAATCAGCATCGAACTCGTCCCCACTGATGGCGAAGAGAAAGATGCCGACTTCATAGCGATGGTCCAGCCTTACCTCGACCGCGCCGACGAATACCAACAACGCGAGGTGGCCGAGTTGCCCGTCAACATCAGCACCGACGAGGCTTTCGGCGGTCCTTGCCTCTGGGTCGACGAGATCCATCGCTGCCAGTTTGAGACCGTCGAAGCCGAAGGTATCCACGCCGACATCTCGATGGCAGCGCCGCTCAACAGCGGCAAGACCATCGAAGCGGGCATACTGAAAGTCAGTGACTTCTTCACCTGGTATCCTTTTGAGAACTCATTGGCCGTGATGGCCTTGACGGGCAAGGAAGTGAAGAATTTCCTCGAATACGCCTACGAGATGAAGAACCCGATTTACAATTTCGACTCGGGCGCCGGGCTGATTTATGAGGTGACCAACAAAAAACCGATGGGCGAACGCATCCACATCGTCGGCATGGCCGATGGCACACCCTTCGATATGGACAAGACCTACAACGTGGTGATGAACTCCTACCGCTCGATGGGTGGCGGCAACCACCTCATCAACGGCATCGGCTGGGCGCAAGAAGAAATCAAGGACCATGTGGTTTGGCAAAGCGACCGCGACCTACGTTCGCTCTTCATCGACTGGGCCGCGAAGAAAGGAGTTTTGGATACTGAACCGCTCAATTGCTGGACCATCAAATAATCACAAAACCCACAAAACCAGCAAAACTCTTTTCGGGTTTGGGGAAGCTCGCCAACCGGCGGCTTCCCGGCGGCGACGCGGTTGCGAGCCGCCACTTGTTTTCCTAAGGTTTGGGGCGTTTTGAAGGTTTTGTGACAAAAAAGGAAACGATGAAAGAAGAGTTTCTATATTACATTTGGGAGAATCGCCTCATCAGCAGCGACTTGCAAACCAGTGATGGTGAACAAGTAGAAATCGTGGCCACAGGCTACCGCAACACCGACTCGGGCCCCGACTTCTTGGAAGCCAAAATCCAAATCGGCGATAAACTCTGGGCAGGACACGTTGAAATCCACGTCAAAAGCAGCGACTGGAACCGCCACGGCCACCAAATGGACAAAGCCTACCAGAACGTCGTGCTCCACGTGGTGTACGAAAACGACGCCAAGGTGAACGAGATTCCGACTTTGGAACTCAAAGGCCGTTTCGAAGAAACACTTTTTGCTCATTACCAGCGGTTTGTCTCCTCAAAGAGTTGGATTCCGTGCGCCAGTTCCATCGCGCAAGTGCCGCCCTTCACGCGCCTTTCGTGGCTCGACCGAATGACCGTGGAACGCCTCGAAAGCAAGTCGGAAAGCGTCAACAAAATCCTGAACGCCAACCAATTCGACTGGGAAGATGCACTCTACAAACTGCTGATGCGCTACTTTGGCCTGAAAGTCAACAACGAGGCGTTTGAAACCTTGGCCAACCTCCTGCCTTACAAGACCTTGCTCAAACACGCCGACAACCTGCTGCAAGTGGAAGCCATGCTCTTCGGTTGCGCCGGTTTCCTTGAAGCGGACTTCACCGACGCCTACCCCAACCTCTTGAAGCGCGAATTTGCGGTGATGAAAGCCAAATTCAACCTGCTGTCGCTGCCCGCCGAGCGATGGAAATTCATGCGGATGCGACCCTCAAATTTCCCCACCATCCGATTAGCGCAGATGGCGCAGATGATTCATCGGCACGGCTGTATGTTCTCCAAAATCAAGGAGGCGGGAAGCACGGCAGTGGTCAAGGCCCTGTTTGACGTGGAGGCATCGGGGTATTGGGAAACGCATTACCGGTTTGACATCCCGACCGAATCGAAGCCCAAACATTTGGGCGACGCCACCGCCAATATTTTGATTATCAACGCCGTGGTACCTTTGCTATTCTGCTACGGCAAACTGCATAAGGACGAATCGTTTTGCGAGACGACGATACAATTCCTGGAAGAGACCGAGGCTGAGGACAATGCCATCATCAGGCATTTCGCCCAATGCGGCATTGCGGCGCAAAACGCGATGCAGACGCAGGCGCTGCTACACCTATATAATATATACTGCAAACGGAAACGCTGCCTCGAATGTCGATGGGGGAATGTTTTACTGCGGTAGAGACGGTGTACACACCGTCTCTACAAGGTCAATCGTCTTCCTCCAAAGAGAAAATCTCCTCCACTGGTTTCCCGAACACCTGCGCCATCTTCAAGGCCAGCACCGTAGACGGCACATACCTCCCTGATTCAATGGCATTTACCGACTGTCGGCTCACCCCGACCCGTTTGGCCAAATCCTCTTGCGTGAGGTTCATTTCGGCCCGCGCCACTTTCAAACGGTTCTTCATTGCTCAACTCCTTTTTTGAAACGATACAACTCAATCCTATACTTGATAATGAACAAGATGAGGAAGACGAAAAACACCAAGAAATGCACATAAAAATAAGAGATTCCATAGATGAGCAATGTACTTACGATAAACAGTATCGCTGTAATGTAGGTCGCCCAAATCAGGCTTTGGGAACGGAGATGTTGCACAAACTCGTCCTCGACTTTTTCTTTTGAAAAACCGATAAACAACAATCCGATTGTCAATACTGGCATAGCCAAAGAATATGTGTTTGTTCTTGCCATGCGAAAGAATCCGCTTTCGTTGTCGTCGTCGAAAAGGACATCAAAATACAACGAAGGCATTTTGAAATAGAAATTCGGGAACCAAAGTTGTTGCACTACAAACACTGCCACCGCTACAATGGCCAGCACCCATCCCGCCATTTGGAAGCGATGGGGAAAGAGATAGTTTTTGTTTATGATGTTTAGATTTTTAAGTTTGACGCTGCAAAAGTAAAGCAAACTTTCCAATTAGACAAATTAATTTGTCGTTTTTTTCAGACAAAACCAAAATTTCCACAAACGACCGAACAAATTGACCACAAATAACCGAACAAAATCATCACAAACGACCGAAATTTTATCAAAATACTTGCATAATAAAAAACAAAACCAATATTTTTGCAGCGTTTTTGAAAACTTCCAAACGATGAAGGCAAAATACAAACCGAGAATCGCTGACAGGCTACTTGCCAGAAAATTGGCAGGCAAAGGAGCCGTTTTGGTGGAAGGGCCAAAATGGTGCGGCAAGACCACGACTGCGCAACAACAAGCCAAGAGTTTGCTCAATCTTGGCGATAGCGAGGTCCTGAACCAAAGCCTTCGGATGATGGAAATCAGTCCAAAAACGCTATTGCAGGGCGAAACACCACGCCTGATCGACGAATGGCAGACCATTCCCCGCTTTGGGACAGCATACGCAGCGAAGTGGTCCAACGCGGCGAGTTTGCCCAATTCATCCTGACAGGCTCGTCGGTGCCCCCCCAAGCCAATGAAACCACCCATAGCGGGACAGGACGTTTTGCCCACATCAAAATGCGGCCAATGAGCCTGTTCGAGTCGGGCGAATCTACGGGAAGCGTAAGCCTTGACGCTTTGTTCGACGGCAACACCTTTGAGCCACAACCTTGCGAACTCGACCTCCAAAATATAGCCTACCTGACTTGCCGAGGCGGTTGGCCACAAGCCACGCTGATAGATGGCGACATCGCTTTGGACCAAGCCTTTGATTACCTCGATGCGGTGACCGAACGCGACATCCAGCGCGTAGATGGAGTGAAACGCAGCCCCGAACGAACCAAGTTGCTGTTGCGCTCCTACGCCCGAAACGTCTCACAACAGGTTTCCTACGGCACCATCAAGGCCGATATGCTATCGAACGACCCAAAAACGCTCGATGAAGACACCGTGGCTGACTATATCAAAGCACTAAAGCAACTCTTTGTCATAGAAGACCTTGCGGCTTGGAATCCCAACATTCGCAGCAAATCAGCCATCCGAACCAGCGACACTCGGCACTTTGTCGATCCAAGCATCGGCACGGCCGCATTAGGTTTGGGCCCCAACGACTTAATCAACGACCTGAATGCTTTTGGGCTACTGTTTGAAGACCTTGCTGTGCGCGACTTGCGTGTGTTTGCCGAAGCGCTCGATGGCAAATTGTACCATTATCGCGACAGCTCGGGATTGGAATGTGACACTATCTTGCACCGTCGCAACGGTTCCTACGCACTGATTGAGGTAAAACTTGGCGGTGAAAAACTCATTGAGGAAGGTGTGGCTTCGCTAAACAGCCTTGCCAACACCATCGACACAGATCGAATGCACAAGCCTGCGTTTATGATGGTTCTGACCGCCGTGGGGCCATATGCCTACCAGCGCAAAGACGGAATTTTTGTCGTCCCCATCGGTTGCCTGAAGGATTAAAGTGAGTTTTTCCAACAATCTTATTCCACTCAATCAACTATTTTCCTATTATTGCAAATCATTTCCGTTGATATTTCAAACATTCACGATATGGAAAACGAACAATTCAAACTGCCCGAGAACGCGCACCGCGAACTGAAACAGGGCGAAGAGTATGAGCCTATACTCTCGAAAAACAAGAAGTATCAAGAAGTTACGGTTTGGTCGGTTTGCATCGGCCTACTGATGACCATTCTGTTTTCGGCTGCCGCCGCCTACCTCGGCTTGAAGGTCGGGCAGGTGTTTGAGGCCGCCATCCCGATTGCCATCATCGCCATCGGCCTGACGGGACTGGCGCGCAAGAACGACGCCCTCTCGCAAAACGTCATCATCCAAAGCATCGGCGGCTGCTCGGGCGGCGTGGTGGCCGGCGCCATCTTCACCCTGCCAGCGCTCTACATCTTGCAAGGCAAAGGCTACCACATCGAAATCAACTTCTGGCAGGTGTTCATTGCCTCCTTGCTCGGCGGCATCTTGGGCATCCTGTTCCTCATCCCCTTCCGCAAATATTTCGTCAAGGAACAACACGGCAAGTTCCCCTTCCCCGAAGCCACGGCCACGACTCAAGTCTTGGTGAGCGGACAGAAGAAAGGCAAGGATTCTTTGCTACTGGTTATCAGTGGCTTGATTGGCGGTTTGTATGACTTCATCGTCTCCACCTCCGGATGGTGGTCGGAGACCATCACCACACGCATGATGGGTTGGGGCGCCATGGTTGCCGACAAAGCCAAACTGATGTTCAAGGTGAACACGGGCGCGGCTGTGCTCGGCTTGGGTTACATCATCGGACTGAAATACGCCTTCATCATCTGCTGCGGCTCGATGCTGGTTTGGTTCATCATCATTCCAGGCATGAACCTCATCTGGGGCAACCAAGTCATCGACCTGATGAACACGGGCGTGCTGCAAACCATTGGCGAGATGTCGCCCGAACAGATTTTCAAGGACTATGCGCGCCACATCGGCATCGGCGGCATCGCCATGTCGGGTGTCATCTCAATCATCAAATCGTGGGGCGTGATTAAGTCGTCGGTGGGCCTTGCCGCCAACGAGTTCAAAGGCAAGAAAGCCAGCGGCGAGCCCGTCGACCGCACGCAGCAAGACCTCTCGATGAAGACCGTCGTCATCGGCATCGTGGTCGTTTTGCTCATCACCTTCCTGTTCTTCTGGTTCGGCGTGGTGCACAACTTCGGTCACGCCTTGATTGGCATTCTGGTGGTGGCCGTCATCGCCTTCCTGTTTACGACGGTGGCCGCCAACGCCATCGCCATCGTGGGCAGCAACCCCGTGAGCGGTATGACGCTGATGACCTTGATTTTGGCCTCCTTGGTGATGGTCGCCGCCGGACTGAGTGGTCCCAAAGGTATGACTGCCACATTAATTATAGGTGGCGTGGTCTGCACGGCTTTGGCCGTGGCAGGCGCCTTCATCACCGACCTGAAAGTCGGTTATTGGATTGGCACGACGCCCAAGAAGCAAGAGATTTGGAAGTTCGTCGGCGTGGCCGTGGCCGCTGCCACCGTCGCTGGTGTGATTATGGTGCTGAACAAGACCTACGGTTTTGTGGGCGACGACGCTCTAGTGGCTCCGCAAGCCAACGCCATGTCGGCCGTCATCGAGCCGATGATGTCGGGCGGTCACGCGCCGTGGCTGCTCTACGGCATCGGTGCCGCCATCGCCTTGATCCTCAATTTCTGCAAGGTGCCGGCCCTTCCGTTCGCCTTGGGCATGTTCATCCCGATTGACCTCAACGCGCCGTTGCTCATCGGTGGTGCCGTGTCGTGGTTCGTGAGCTCGCGCGGCAAGAACCAGAAACTCAATGACGCCCGCTACAACCGTGGCACTTTAATCGCCTCTGGTTTCATTGCCGGTGGCGCCCTGATGGGTGTGGTGAGTGCCATCCTCAAGTTCGCCAACGTTGATGCCGTAGCCAAGACCGCCGACGGAACGCCGTTTGCCGAGCTGCCCGTGGCCGGCCTCATCGCCTTGGTGATGTATATCGTCATCATCGTCTACATGATTTGGGACTCGAAGCGGGCGAAGGTAGAAGAAGAATAAATTCGTATCTTTGCGCCACAATTTCAAACATCGTGGCAAGCATTTCAAACCCAATCTATAAGAATGATGCCCGCATCGACGCGCTGAGCAAGGCTCTGCGCGACGGCGGGCATTTGCTGTGCACCAACCTGACGGCTTCGTCGAAGGCCTTTGTCGTGGAAGAGACCTTCCGCCGCTTTGGCGGGCAGCACCTCATCATTTGCGCCGATAAGGAAGACGCGGCCTATTTTTACAACGACCTCGAAAGCCTCCTCGGCGAGCGTGGCATGGACTACAGCAAAAAGCAGGTGCTCTTCTACCCCACTTCCTACAAACGTCCTTACGAGCCTGAGAAGCCTGACAACACCTATATCCTTTCGCGGACCGAAGTGCTGCAACGCGTTTCCACCTCCGAGCGCAAGACCTTGATAGTGAGCTATCCTGAGGCATTGAGCGAGAAAGTCTTCACCCGAAAGCTGTTGGCTAAAAACACCTTCAAAATCAAGGTGGGCGACAAAGTCAACCTCGATTTCCTCACCGATTTGCTCTACGAATACGAGTTTGAGAACGTGGATTTCGTGGTCGAGCCAGGGCAGTTTGCCATCCGTGGCGGATTGGTGGATGTGTTCTCGTTCGCCAACGACTATCCCTACCGCATCGAGTTTTTCGGCGACGAAGTCGATAGCATCCGCAGCTTCAACATCGCCGACCAGCTCTCCATCGAGAAGCTGAAACAGATTGTGCTGCTGCCCAACATGCAGGAGCGCGCCTTCATCGAGGAACGCGAAGCCATCCTGCAATACCTGCCCGACACAACCACCGTCTGGCTAACCGATATGGCCCTCTTCGCCACGCAAGTCGACAAGGAATACGACCGCGCCGTGGAGAATTTCGAGAAGATACAGGAGCAAGAGGAGGAAGTCAAAGCGCCAAAGCCCGCTTTGCTGTTCAGCAAATCACAAGAACTATTGGCAAGCTTGATAAAACATCCCACCGTTGAATTTGGTACTTCAAGTCATCTCACACCTCCTACCTCTAACCTCCTACCTCTCAACTTCCACGCCAAGCCCCAGCCCATCTTCAGCAAGAACTTCAACCTGCTCATCGACGACATCAACGCACACAAAGAAGACGGCTACCGCGTCATCGTGTTTTCCGAAAGCAGCAAGCAACTTTCACGCATTCAGGCGATTCTGAACGACATCAACCACAAGGACGAGACGCACCGCGACTTCGAGACCGAGACCATCGCCATCCACGGAGGCTTCATCGACGAGGACTTGAAGGTGTGCTGCTACACCGACCACCAGATCTTCGAGCGTTACCACCGCTTCCACCTGCGCGACAACTTCTCGACCAAGCAAGCCATCACGCTGAAGGACCTCTACGAGCTGAAGCCCGGCGACTATGTCACCCACATCGACCACGGTATCGGGCGCTTCGACGGCTTGGAGACCATCGAGAACAACGGCAAGCCACAAGAGGATATCCGCTTGATTTACAACAACGGCGACATACTCTATGTGAGCATCCACTCGCTACACCGCATCGCGAAATACAGCAGCAAGGACGGCACGGAGCCGCACCTCAGCACCCTCGGCTCCAACGCTTGGAACCGACTGAAAACCAAGACAAAGAGCAAGGTCAAGGACATCGCTCGCGAGCTCATCAAGCTCTACGCCGAGCGCAAACGCACGCCGGGATTCAAGTTCTCGCCCGACAATTACCTGCAAAACGAACTCGAGGCCTCGTTCATCTACGAGGACACGCCCGACCAACTGAAGGCCACCAACGACGTGAAGCGCGACATGGAAAGCGAGAACCCGATGGACCGTCTCGTGTGCGGCGACGTGGGCTTCGGCAAGACCGAGGTCGCCATGCGCGCCGCTTTCAAGGCCTGCTGCGACTCGAAGCAAGTGGCTGTGCTTGTGCCCACTACGGTGCTCGCCCTGCAACATTACCACACCTTCAGCGAGCGCTTCGACGGCTTCCCCGTCACCATCGAATACCTCAACCGCTTCAAGACGGCGAAACAACAGACCGAAATCCTGAAACGCCTCGAAAAAGGCGAAATCGACATCATTATCGGGACGCACCGCCTCACAGGAAAAGACGTGAAATTCAAGGATTTGGGATTGCTCGTCATCGACGAGGAACAGAAATTCGGCGTGGCCGTGAAGGAAAAACTGAAAGAGATGAAGGCCAACGTCGATACCTTGACTTTGACCGCCACACCCATTCCCAGAACCCTGCAATTCTCGATGATGGGCGCCCGCGACCTCAGCGTCATCACCACGCCGCCGCCCAACCGCTACCCCGTGCAGACCGAACTGCGCGGCTTCGACGGCGAACTCATCCGCGATGCCATCCAGTTTGAGATTGCTCGCAACGGTCAGGTCTTTTTCATTCACAACCGCATCCAGAACATCATGGATGTGCACGATTTCATCCTGAAATACGTGCCGGGCGTGCGCATCGCCGTCGCCCACGGGCAGATGGAAGGCTCGAAACTTGAGGACATCATGCTCGGCTTCATCAACGGCGATTATGATGTGCTGCTTTGCACCACCATCGTCGAGTCGGGCCTCGACATCCCCAACGCCAACACCATCATCGTCAACGACGCGCATCGTTACGGTCTCTCCGACTTGCACCAGTTGCGCGGTCGCGTAGGCCGTTCCAACAAGAAGGCTTTCTGTTACCTCCTGACGCCGCCGTTGAACACGCTCACCCAAGAAGCCCAGAAACGTCTTCGTGCCTTGGAGGAGTTCTCCGACCTCGGCGAAGGCATCAACATCGCCATGCGTGACCTCGACATCCGTGGCGCGGGCAACCTGCTTGGCGCCGAACAGAGCGGTTTTATCAACGACATCGGCTTCGAGACCTACCACAAGATTTTGGACGAGGCCATCCTCGAACTGAAAGAGACTGAATTTCAGGATATTTTCGACAAGGAAGAAGAGAAATCCTACGTCGCGGACTGCACCATCGAGACCGACATGGAAGTGCGTTTCCCCTCGGATTACATCAACTCGACGCAGGAGCGCGTGAGCCTCTACAGCGAACTCGACCACACCAAGACCGAGGAGGCCCTGATGAAGTTCACCGACCATCTCATCGACCGTTTCGGACCAATCCCCAAGCAGGTCAACGACTTGCTGAACACCGTCCGCTTGCGCTGGATCGCCAAGGATTTGGGCTTCGAGAAAATCGTGTTGCGCCACCACAACATGACGGCCTATTTCGTCAGCAACCAGCAATCGAAATACTACGAGAGCGGGGCCTACAAAAACGTGATGCAGTACATCATCACCCACCCGAAACGCACGGCGGTGAAAGAGACGAACGACAAACTACAGTTGGTCGTGAAGGAGGTCAGCACGGTGACGCAAGCGCTGGATTTGCTGCGGGAAATGGCTTGCGCGGGAAATGCGGAATTGTGAGAATCTATAAGCCGTTCGCTCACTCGTCTGCTCATTACAACAACGGCGTCATATAAAGCGGAAGAAAAACGATGCCGTTTTCCATCTTAACATCAGAAGTGTGAAGTACATACGGCGTTGTTGATTGTTCGGCGAATTTGACACGGAACTTCTCCAAAGAAGTGATAGTGTAACGGTTGGTCGATTTTACTTCTATCGGGCTGATGTTGTGTCGGTTGGTGAGTTGTGGCTTGGGAATCAAGAAGTCTATTTCCATGCGGTTTTCGGCCACTTTTCGGTCAGGATTGGAATAGAAATACAACTTGTGCCCTGAAACCCTTAACATTTGCGCCACCAAATTCTCCACCAACATTCCCTTGTTGATTTCCAACTTATTGAGCATCAATTTTCTATACAGTTGCTCCTTGGCGATAATCCGCTCATCAAAAGCATGTGAGATGAGCAAGCCTGTATCACCGAAATAGCATTTCAAGGTGGTGCGTTGACGGTTGAGCCTCAACCCAATATTAGGGGCAGTGGTATTGTAGCACAAATTGACCACGCAAGCATCATCAAGCCAGAAGAAAGCTTCCTCATAATCCCGCATCCTCGCCCCCGACCTCAAGGCCGAAAGCCGGAATTTCTTCTCGTGTTGTTGCAACTGGGCTGGGATTTCATCAAAAATGCTTGTCACTCTTGTTTCCGCTTTGGTGGCGTATTTTCCGATGTCATTACGATAGAGCCTCAAAATGCCTCGTTTGGTTTCATCCACGGCATCAAAGTCCTTGGTATCGATGTAGGTCTGCACGGCTTGGGGCATTCCTCCCACAATCATATATTGACGAAGATAATCCATCACTTTGCGGTGCAGAGGGCCCAACGGCTCAAGCCGTTCGAATTGTCGCCTGACGAAGTCCATCGTCATGTCGTCGCCTAACGCCCACAGGAACTCCTCAAAGTCCATGGGGAACATTTCAATCCGCTGTTCCTCGGAAGGAATCACAATATCGGTCACATTCTTCTTGATGGAAATCAGCGACCCAGTCTCGATATAATCAAATCGGCCGTCTTGCACAAGGTATTTGATGGCCGCCCTTGCCTTGGGATATTGCTGCACCTCGTCGAAAATGATGAGCGATTCCCGAGGGTAAAGTTTCACGCCGAAATGCAAGGAAAGGCGAAGGAAAAGTTCGTCTCGGTTCGACAGGTAATGTTCGAAAATGTTCAGTAATTCCTCTTCCATATCATTGAAATCCACAAGGATATATGACTTGTATTCGTTTTTGCCAAAGTCTTCAACGATATAGCTTTTGCCAATGCGCCGTGCACCTTCGAGCAACAAGGCTGTCTTGCCTTGCTTCTCGTTTTTCCATTTCATCAATTCCTGATAGATTTTTCTTCTCATGATTTTCAGCGATTTGCACCTTTTCAAGGGATAAGACCAGCCATTTTATACACTTTTTCAAGGGATAAGAAATGCTGTTCCATACACCTTTTCAAGGGATAACTGGCTGCAAAGAAACAAAAAAATACGCTATAATCAGCCATAAGTCGCTTTTTTTCGAATTATGGCTGATTATATAAAACCATATTATACCTGCGCATTGTCAAAAATGGCATGAAGAAAAGCCGACATTGCTGCCGGCTTATTCAGAAATCATCTATACAGTTATTCCAGATGAGTATATAGTTTTGACACCCAAAGTTCATGACCCTTGAAGTCTATTTTGTAAAAGTCTCCTGACTCGCCTAAATACTTGAATTTTTCACCAACATTGGGATGCCGATTAGAGCCATCGCCCCATTTGAAAGTGTCAGCATTTGTAGAAGGGCCAAGTCTTAAGCGGAGATCGGTTCCGTCTATAACGACATAGCTATTGGCATTCCCGTTTTAGTTTTTCTTTTTACGAAGATTTTCATCGGTTACTTTATCACCTTCGGTTATGATAACCCAGGATCTTCCAACCATCTTAACATCTAGATATGAAGGGTAGGTTTTAGGGGCTTTGTTTGAATCAGTCCACACCTTTTTGTCAAAGGAGATTCTATAATAATCAGATATTTTTTCGACCAAAACATTGCTGATTTCTTGTCTGAATTCTGGATATTTGTTCAACAGTTTTATTTTGGACGACCTAATTTGTGCTCTAGTATATGTTGATTGATAATAATTGACTTGTTTAGCATATAAAGAAGACATTCTATTTATGTCTCTTTCATTATGATATTGCGGAGTATTAGGTTCCTAAGTTCAAGATAGAAGAGCGAAAAACAGGTGTTCGGTCGGTTATCTAAGTGGCGATGCAGAGCAGCAAGCCCTTTTCCCTAAGGTTTTGAACCGGGAGTGCGTTTGGGAAATCGCAATACAGGATGAAAAAAGGGA
>JAFUAA010000030.1 GCA_017460915.1 Bacteroidales bacterium
CGAAGACGATGAAAAGATACTCAGTGGCAGGCTTCACACCCACTTGGGCGCCCATGCCGATGAGCAGCGGACGGATGTAGAGCGAAGCGCCCGTCTCATACGGAGGAATGAATTCGGAGTTGAGTTTCACCACCTTGATGATGGCTTCCTCGAACTTTTCCATGGGGAACTTGGCCATCATGATGCCGTCGCAGGAGCTTTGCAGGCGCTTGCCGTTCTCGTCGAGGCGGAAGATGCGCACCTTGCCGTCTTTGCCACGGAAGGCCTTCAGGCCTTCGAAAGCCTCCTGACCATAGTGCAGGCAGGTGGCGGCCATGTGGATGTTGATGGTGGTTTCGGAGCTTACTTCGAGTTCGCCCCATTCGCCGTTACGATAGTAGCAGCGGACATTGTAATTCGTTGGATAATAACCAAATGACAAGTTGGCCCAATCGATGTTTTGCATAATTCTTATTTTTTAGATGATTAAATTCTGTTGTTTTCAAAAAGTCCACGAAGATACGAAGAATTTTTGAATGCTGAACAGTTTTTCTTCGAAAAACATTCTTTTATTCCATTTTGCTTTCAAGCACTAGGCTTCCAACAAAAAAAGTCTGCCAAAATGTGGAATTCTGGCAGACTTTTTCTTATTCTAAAAGGAATAAGGATTACTGTCCAAACAGCTCCTCCGTGACCAGCAAATTGTAAGTCACGAAATGAGTGTCAAACTCCCAATCGACAGAACAATCAAAATCTTCGGATGCGTCGTAGTATTTCTTAGGTAGGTATTGAATGCTGTCGCCTATTTTTCGATAAATTCTTAAATGATTCATTCTTTCGGTGACAAACTCCTCGGCTGGCCATTGATCGGTTTGTGAGCCTTGATATTCACCGATGTTGAAATACCAAATGCTATCAGCATAGAGGGATATCGTATCAACGGCATCATAGGATTCAAAAGTGGCAATTATTTCACCATCTGTATAATTATTGATACACACTTCGCTTACAAACTTACCACTCCAAAAATAATCCACTTTTTCTTCGTCATCGCAACTCACAAACGCAATTGACATAGCAATTAAAGCCAGGGATAATTTAATTCGTGCTTTCATGTCTTATTCTATTTTAGTTTTTCCAATAGATGTATTTTGTATCACTCGCTTTCTTTTCTTGTTTTTTCACCGTAGCCTTAGGTGTTGATGTGTTCCAATTCATCTTGATTCCATTATTGCTATTATCAATGAAATTCTTAACTTTCACTCCCCAAGTCTCCCAATTTGTGGAAATCCTAAAATCATCATACTTTGTTACTCTTCCCACATAGTTATTGTGCCAATCCATGTATTTATCGCATGGAGCATTGGGATTGCTCGTTTCATAATAAACATCCATAATCAGTCAAGCCCATGTACGCGACAAATCATATCGTAACATTACATTTACAAATGCGTGCCTATAAGCATCTCCTTTTTGGCCAGAATTATGATTACTAGGATAGTAAACTTCAGTTTTCGCAATAGCCCTTTGTGCACACAGCAAAGCTCTATTATAAATATACGAAGCCACTTTATATGCAATTAGAGCAAACTGAACCCAATTAAAATTGGCTTCCTGATAGTTTTTTGAATATCCAATTTTAAGGATATCATCTAAAGTTTCAAAATCTTCCATACGCGCAAGTTCGTTCATAGCTTTGAACTTTACTATTTCTTCACTTGTCATTTCAAGAATCTCAATCTCATTCTCGTCAGATACGTATTCCAATTCCTCATCTTTACCTTCTGCATAAGAAAAACTACTTTTACTACCTAATGTGTCAACAGAAAAGCCCCATCCATAAGGATATGAATTGTATATTGCTACTGCAGAATCATAAAAACTTTGAGTAGCATCCACCATGCCTAAATAAGCATCATTTGGATACAAATCAATCAATCGTGACTCCATGTATTCAGCCTTTGAATACGACGTAACATGCCTACCTCTATAAGTCGTTTTTTGGCTTGTTCCATCCTCAACTGACTCATATTCCTTGGTTACAACATAAAGTGCCTCCAAAGGAAATGTAGGGCAACTCAGTAGATAGAAAAGGCGGCATAATCTCAGCAGAAAGAGTATCGCTACTGAAATCACCACCTTCTATTTCATCTGATCTGTAAACTACTTCTTGCGAAGACGTTCGTTCCTGCAAATTCTCTTTCTTGCAGGAGCCCAATGATATTGATACCAATATCACCATAGCTACAAAAACCAGCGGCAACTTTTGAATGAATTTACTTTTGTTTTTGTTGAACATAATTAATTTGATTTGGTTTGCATATTTCGGCACCAAAATTACAACAATTTTATCATTGTTTTACACAAAAAAAACGGGATTTTTTTTATAAACTATCTAACAAACCATGTCCCAATCCAATACAAATAAATCATTCACTTTTCAAGTCCAGCATAGTCTCAAGATAATGCTTCTCAATGCCATACTGCGCTTTCAACTCAGCGATTTGCTGCGCAATTTCCGTTTTTTTCGGTTCTTTCGATGTCTTCCTACCTACAAGGAGCACGTTTTTCGGCGTGTGTTCCATCTCAATGAACTCCATCACTTGGGTCTTGTAGCCGAAATATTCTAAGATCAAGGCGCGAATGGTGTCTGTAATCATCACGGCCTGGCGCTCGAGGAAAATACCGTAGCGCGTGATGGCGTCGAAGCGGCCCGAACGTTCCATCTCCTGCCTGATTTGCTTGTGGCAGCACGGGGCGCACACAATCAGGTCGGCACCCGCCTTGATGCCCGGTCGTCGGTGGCGGTGTTGCAGGCGTGAAGGGCAATCAGCACGTCCAGTTTTTCGGGACGATAGGCTTCGATGCTGCTCTCCACAAACTCCAGACCTTTCAAATGGTCGGATTGGATGATCTCGTTGATTTTCAGCACCAAGTCGGGACGGATTTCCACGCCTTTGATATCGACATCAAGGTTGAGGCGTTGTGTCAACAACTCGTGGAGGGCGAAGGTGAGATACCCCTTCCCTGCCCCCATATCAGCAATGTGCACCGTATCATCAAACTTCATCGGCTTGACGAGGCTTTCCACAATTTCGGCGTACTTGTAAATCTGCTTGAACTTATGCTGCATGTCCGCCGTGATTTTCCCCTCGCGCGTGGTGAGGCCGAGCTGGTACCACCACGGGTTGGCTGGATTGAGGAGGCGGTTTTTCTGCTTGTCGTGGTCGAGGTTCTGCTCACGGCTTTCCTGCACTTTCTTGGTTTGGATGGTGGCCTTGCCCTTGCTGGAAACCAACAAAGTGATATCCTCGCTGACCGTGAAAAGCACGGCATTGAAGAAACGCTCGGGAAGCATTTCTCGCAGTGTTTCAAGCATTTGCGCAGCATCGTAGTTCTTCACCTCGTCGCGACGCTCGTAATGGTAAGTGAAGGCGAAGAGAAGCTTCTCCTTAATTAATACGGGCTTCACATAGATGTTGCGCAAGTCGTCGTGTTTGCTGGCAGGCTTGCTCAGCGTCACCTTCACAAGAGTGCTCTGCTCAGCGGCCTCGCCCACTCGGTTCAGGAATTTTTCAATGTTTTCTGCCATCTTTTTCGACCTTTATTCTCTTTCCTTGATTGCCTTATACAGCCCAGGAAGGCGTTTTGAGATGGCCACGGGGCGACCATTCTCGGTGAAGCAATGCGTGCTTTGTCCAACGCAGACCAACCTTTCGCCCACGCGCATCGTGTAGGAAAACTCGAATTTCAGTTCACTGAGTTTGCTGATAACGACTTCAATGTCAACAACATCCTTAAACGTTGTCGGGCTCTTGTAATTGCATTGGATGGCCACCACGGGCGAAACCACGCCTTCGGCCTCAATCCTGTCGAAGCCATAGCCCAGCTGGTCGAGGTAGTCGACGCGAGCCTCCTCCATGAAACGGACATAATTGGAATGGTGCGTGATGCCCATGCGGTCGCATTCGTAATACTTCACTTCGTGTTTGTAGGTATGCATAGCGATGATGATTCAATTTGGCTGCAAAGGTACGGAAATATCTCACGCAGAAACTTTATTTCTCCAACCATCCCAAACCGAAATTATAAAACACCATCGAATAGCCCAATGTGTCGCCGTCGGATTCCTCCACATAGAAGCCGATGCTGCGGTCGGGCAGGATGCAGAGCGAAGAATAGGCGCCATCATAAGGCACAATGCAGTTGCTCACAGGCCAAGTCTGGCCTTCGTCGTAACTGACATAAACCGTCACGTTTTTGCGGCCTTCGGCGCAAGGCAAGGAATGGAGTAAAACGTTCTTTCCACCTTCGTTTTCAGTGGAATAACGGATAATATCGCCATTGCAGGCCGTGGCTACGAGGTCGGGCCAAGCGGAGGTTTCGGGCCGCCAAATGATGCCACCGTCTTCGGAAATGTTGTACCACCGCTCGCCTTCGTGGCGGATGCTCATCAGGATGCGGCCGTCGGCCAACTCCACCACCTTGGCCTCGTCGCCACGTTGCGAGGCGCGCCCTGAAATCTGCCAAGTCTCGCCATTGTCGTCGGAATAGACCACATAGTTGCAGGCCGCCCATTCCTCCGTGTCGCGCACGGCGAGCACAAACATAATGCGACCCGTCGAGGTCAGCAGGCCGTTGCCCGAGGCGAAAAAGGCCGACCACCATGTGCGGCTCACCTCGTTTTTGCAATTGGCGCCATAAAGTTCATCGGTGATGTCTTTCGGCTCCGTCCAAGTCTGACCGTTATCGAAGCTCCGCGCGATGTAGGTGCGCAACGGGTTCTCTCGTCGGCCTTGCCAAAAGCCGCAGCCGCCCACGAAAGCCGCCAAGAGGCCGCCTTCGTCGTGGGTGCGCACCAAGGCGCAGTCGCCGAAGCCCTGCCCCACCCCTTGGCCTTCGGCCAGCGTGTAGGGTTCGCTCCAAGTGCGACCGCCGTCGGTGCTTCTATTGATAAGGATGTCGATGTCCTCAGGCAGGTCGGAGTCGTTGTATTTCCGCTTGTCGGTGGCCACCACCAGCGAACCGTCCTTGGCCATGATGATGGCCGGAATGCGGTAGTTCGTCGAGTTGTAGTCGCCCGGGCGATAGAGCACCGTACGCGTGATGAGGGTGTCGGCTGCGGGTTCCGTAACAGCCTCAGGTTTTTCGCTATTGCCGCAAGAAATCATGCCGAGGCAAAACGCGAGAACAATCCATGGTAAAACGTGCTTCATTTTTATTCGTTTTTGTGATTTTCAAAGAAGACAAATGTTCGGATAGCGGGCTAAAAGTGTGTTTTTTTTGCGGTTTTAGCCCGTTATACGAACATCTATTTATACATATCATTAAGATTAACAACATTTTGAGCAATATCAGAATATTCATTTTCAGACAATCCAAAAGTGGTAATCATAACCACATGAATCCCCTTTCTTGTCGCTGTCTCTTGGCAGAAAGTCTCCACTCGATTCCCTATCTTCTTGTATTCGGCCTTCGACAGCGTATATTCATTACGGGAGTATTTCACCTCGCAAATGTTCAGCATATCGTCGGCGCGGTCGATGATGAGGTCGATTTGTGCACCATCATCCGACTTATAAGAGCGCCAAGAATAGCACTCGGTCAGCACACTATCCAAATGCAAAGCATTCAGAATCTGTGGTATATGTGACAAACAGACCCGCTCGTATGCCAAGCCATACCACGTGTTCTGCAACGGTGTGTTCAGGGTTTTCGACCAATAATGTGGGTCCTTCCGCCGTTTGCCATCAACGAAATGGAGGTAGAACGACGTGAAAAAATCCATAAGTTGATAAATCGAGCCATTCGATTTGACCCGTACACCCGCCACATCATAACGCCTGATGAAGTCGCAATTGATCAAGTCGTCCAACAAACTGCTCAGATGCCCGTTGTTGGCAATGTGCAACTTCTCGGCAATTTCCTTTCGTGTAAGCCCTTTTTTATTGTTTGACAGCACTTTAATCACATCCATATACCGCTCGGGATGGGCGAAAAGCGACTTGTAAAGTCAGCCGTGCTCTTTCTTCAACTCGGCATCTTCGGAGAAAAACAACTAATCAACGTCTTGGGCTTTTTCCTTGATAACCATAATGTTGCAGAGCCGTGTGAAAAGCCGAAAGTTCCTCGTCTTTCCGGCCTCCGATGATACCCGTCACGTCGAAATCAAACCTATTCTTGAAATAAGAGGTCACCAAAAAAGTCTTCCCCACTTTACGGCGGCCGTACAAAGCGATAAACTCCGCCTTGCCCGATCGCAGGCATTTGGTCATCTGGCCGATTTCCTTCGTTCTGCCAATAATCGTTTCCATACTTCTGTTTTTTTTCGGCACAAAGATAAGAAAAAGATTCGGATAGCGGGCTAAAACCGTAAAAAAATGAAGTTTTAGCCCATTATCCAAATGGCAAAAACACGATAAAAAACTGTATTTCAACAATATAAAAATTCTCCATTTTCCAAAATCAGACAATCCAATTTATGAAAAATGGAGAATTGTTTTCGATGACTCTCACAGTCACTCTCAATGCGTCACCACGACGCGCTGGCAGCTTACCTTGCCGTTGCTTTCCACAACGTTGAAGAGATAAACGCCATTGCTGAAGCGCGAAAGGCTCACATTCAGCGCATTGCCGTTGGCAGAGAAGGTCTGCACAAGGTTGCCCAACACATCGTAAACCTTCACGACATTGATGTCGCTTTCGGCTTCGATGCACACTTGGGTGTTGGCCGGATTGGGAAAAACCCTGCACGAATAGGCCTCTTGCTCCGTCACAGCATCGTAGTTCATCAGTCCTGCAACCTGTTTCACCGAAGTCAGGCCATCGGGATAGACGGCTTGCACCTCAACGACATTGTATTTGTCGGCCACAGCGGGGAAAGCATAAGTCGATTCCGTCGTGTTTTCCACGGCCAACGCTCCATTGACGAATACATTATAGCCCAAAGGAGAGCCTTGCGCGGGAGCGTCCCAAGCAGCCAACAGGTTGCCTCTATTGACTTCATCCGTCAAAGTGAGGTTCTCAACCGGATAAGGATGAAGGTCTGTATATTCGTAAGCGAAACGGCTATTCAGCACTTCCCTTGTGTCCTTTTGCACCCAGATGGCGACTTCAAGGTCGGTCATTTCCTCGATATGAGTGCTCGACATATCATACTCATACTCAAAATATTGAGCCTCTCCAGCCACAAAAGAGGTCGGAATGCCATTGGCATTGGGGAGCATCTTCATCATGACATGGAAGAACTGCGTCTCACCGTTGAACCCCACGTTACCTTCCGTGACTTTCTCGTTCACCGAAATGAACACCGTGGCCTCCTCGTCGATATACGGCATAATGTCTGCCTTCACGCTGATTTGCGAACCGTTCAACGCAAACGAGCCCCTGATGTCCATGAAAGCAGGCCTTCCATGATGTTCGGCAAAAGATGCCGCCGTCACTGGGTCGAAGCCCTGGTTCTCGCCATCGAGATAATCCTGCGGGACGCCCAACACATTATAATACGAAGAACGCGTTTGGCACTCCGATGTGCAATAGGCATCGCCAGTGGTCGAAAACTTTGCGAAGGTCCACACGCCAGGGTTGGCAGTGCACAACTCCTGCAAGATGGCGTTGCTCTGAACGCATGGGCCACAGGTCGAAGACGAGAAGTTTTCAATCATCACAAAACGGTCGGCCGAACCGACAGCCACGGTGATGTTTTTCGTGACGACATCGTTATCGGGATTGTCGTCCTCGGTGCCGTTCACCAAACGGACCCTGACCGTCACGTCATAATTGCCAGGCATGACATTGACGGGCGTGGTGAATTGCAGGTCCTCCTTCTCCAAGGAAGGAAGGTCGACCGAAAACATTTCCACTACAGGAGCCTGCCCCGCAATCTCATATTCAGCCTCGACAGAGGTTATCGGCGTAACACCGTAGTTGAACACTTGCATACTGACATTTAAGCCAGAGAAAGGAATCACCGAAGGGAGATTGATGGTGCTGATGCCAAGGTCGAAGTTTTCCATGGTATACGCCTCGATATCATCAAAATACCAATTGTTAATATCGTACGAGTTCCCGCTAAAAAACACGCAGAACAGCACATTGGGCTTTCCCATGTCGGGTATTTGGATTTCTTCCCGCACCTGATAGGCCGATGTTTGGGAATAGTTTTGCGACCAAGCCTGGTTCCACGTTGTTCCTCCGTCCGATGAGGTCGCGATGCCGAGGGCACAAATACTGCACGCTGTTGCGCTTGCACTGCCGTTACGAGCACCACGGCGAGTGCAAAAAGTAACAATGGTTTTCTCATAGGAAATTAATTCTGTTTTGTCAGATGATAATCTATTTGTTTTGGTGCAGGAAACAAGGAGAAAATAACGCTGGTGCGCGAATTATCCCCATGCAATCGACAGAATCATTTGAAAATCAAAGCGAAAATCGTGACGTTGTTGTCGCTTTGGACAAGGCTCAGGTTGCCGTTGTGCTTGAGCATGATTTGGCGCGAGAGGCTCAAGCCGATGCCCGTGCCGTTGGGTTTGGTGGTGTAGAACGGCACGAAAATCTCGTCGATTTGGCGCAAGGGAATGGCCTTGCCGTTGTTGGTCACGCGGATGATGGTCTGATCCTCCGCATTGAGTTCGGAGGCGATGCGAATGGAGTTGGCTCCAGCTTGCACGGCGTTCTTAATCAGGTTGTTGAACACTTGCATAATTTGGCCCTCGTCGGCATAAATCAGCAAGTCGGGCGTGTTGGCTTTGTAAGTCAAGGTGACGCCCTGCTCTGCCACCTTGGCCTTGTTGAGGCTCAGCACTCGCCCTATCAAGTCATCGACCATCACGGCCTTACGCACGGGCGGCGCCACTTGGATGAAAGTGCGGTATGAGTCCACGAAGCGAATCAAGTCGTTGGACGAAGCCGCGATGGTCTCCAAGCCCGCCTTCACATCGAGGTCGTCCGACTTGGAGAGCGCGTCGCTCAGCGAAGCGATAGGCGCAATGGTGTTCATGATTTCGTGCGTCATCACACGGAAGAGCTTGCTCCACGAGGTGGCCTCATCCACCGCCGTGCGCCGCTCGAAAATGCCACGGATGCGGTTGAGGGCTCGGTTGAGGGCCGAATTCTCCTTGAAACGGAAGTTCAGCTCGCCGTCCTCCAAGGCGTCCATCATGAAAGAGACGTTGTGCGCATCGTGCCGCCGCACCAAAAAGGCGGTCAGCACGACAGCCAAAATGATGGCAGCCAGCAGAATCCCAATCCAAGCCCAAGTGCTCATATCCCGTATTCTTTGAGGCGTTTGTACAAGGTCGGGCGGCTGATTCCCAAGGCTTTGGCCACGAGGGAAAGGTTGCCGTTGTGCTTCTTGAGCGCGGCGCGGATGACCTCTTCCTCGGCTTTCTCCAAAGACTCGGCGGACTTGACGGGCTTCTCCTCCATCAGCTCGGAGGCGCGAATTTGGATGTCCTCGGCCCGGATGAGTTCCGTCTCGGAATAGATGACCGCCTTCTCGATGCAGCCCTGCAACTCGCGGATGTTGCCGCTCCAACGACAGCGTTTCAGGAGGCGTTTCGCCTCGGTGGAAAGTCCCTTCGCCTGACGGTGGTATTTCTCCGCATATTGCTTCACAAAAAGCTCTGACAATGAGACGATTTCGTCCTTCCGCTCACGCAAAGGCGGCAGGTGCAGCGGCATCGTGTTGATGCGGTAGTACAAATCCTCGCGGAAACGCCTTTCGGCGACCATCGTGGCCAAATCCATATTGGTGGCGCAAATCAGGCGGATGTCGACGGGCACGGACTTCATGTCGCCCACCTTGGTGATGCTGCGGTTTTGGATGACGCGCAACAGTTTGGCTTGCTGGCTCAACGGGATGTTGCCGATTTCGTCGAGGAAGAGTGTGGTGCCGTCGGCCTGCTCGAACTTGCCGATATGGTCGGCGTGGGCATCGGTGAAGGCCCCTCTGACGTGGCCAAACATCTCGCTCTCGAACAGCGTCTCTGTGATAGCGCCCATATCCACGCTCACCATCGGCTTGCGCGAACGCATCGAGAGACGGTGTATCTCGCTGGCCAACACATCCTTACCCGTTCCGTTCTCGCCCGTTATCAGCACTGTGACATCGGTCGGGGCGATGCGTTCCATTTCGCGGCGCAGTTGCTTCATCGCCTCGCTCTCGCCCCATTGCATCAGCGGTGCGGCACTGGTGTAGGGCGGACGCATTCGATGCGTCCCTACTTGGTGTTTCTTGCAGGCTTCTTCGAGGATGCTGAGCAGTTTGGCATTGTCCCAAGGCTTCACCACGAAGTCGAAGGCGCCGCGTTTCATCCCCTCCACCGCAAGGGCGATGTCGGCGTAGGCCGTGAAGAGCACGACCTCCACCTCGGGGAAGTCGCGTTTCAGTTCCGAGAGCCAAAAGAGGCCTTCGTTGCCCGTGTTGATGTCCGCCTCGAAGTTCATATCGAGCAGCACCGCGTCGGGCTTGAAGCGGCGCATCGTGTCCATCAGTTCCTTGGGCGAGGCGATGAGTTCCACCTCGGCAAAGCGCATCGGCAGCAGCAGTTTCAGCGCCGAGCGGATGCCCGCGTTGTCGTCGACGACTAGGATTTTTGATTTGAGTTTTGACATTGGTTTTCAATTTTTTGACGCGAGACTTCGGGACGCGAGACGCGTGACCCCGAGTCACCGTAATTCAGACTTTTTTTCTATCCAACCAAAGTTTCATCAGTGGGTCAGAAATAAAATAAACCTTTTCTTTTCGTGTAACAAGGTCATATTCAAGCAGTTTCAGTGCCGCAGATTGTGTTGAACTCGGTGAGCGCAGACGATATTTCTTGTTGAACGCAATGGAAGTAATACCTTGCACCTGTTTTTCTGCATGGATGGCATAAAGCAACTCCTTTTGCGCCTCGGTAATATAGGCAAGTTGTTCGCGCAACCGTGAATCGTTCTCGTCGATATAAGCCTCAACCAGTTGATTTACAGCCTCTACATCGCAGGTTTGTCCTTTGGGCGTTTCGGCAAATGCATCTTTCATAATGCGCTGCACATAGAATGTAACACCCATGAAGATCTCGTAAACATGGGCGAAGGCCTCTTTTGCAAGGTCTTTCCCCGCTTCCTGAAAATGGCGCGTTGCGAAATCCAAATATACATCGTATGCAATCGGTTCCAATCGAAGTGATTTCGCGCTTTGGAAAAACGGCCTTTTGGACGAGAAAAACATCTCCTCCATAAGCCGTCGTTGGCTACCCGAAAAAATGAAATTGGCATTGGTAAGTTTCTGAATGTGCGTTCTTAACAAAGCTTCGATATTCTTTTCTGGATAGCGTGTGATTTGCTGGAACTCGTCTATGACAACGATGCAACGCTTATCCACTTTTTCAAGATAACCAAAAATCTCCGCCAAAGTGTATTCGGGGTTCTGCACATCGCCCAGCTTGACATCGAAAGTGGGCATGTTTTGGATGGTGTCGTAGCCGAAACTCGCGCTGAGCGACCTCAGAAAAGTGACAAACTGCTTGCGCAGCTTCACACTTCGCGTGGCCACACTGTCGAAAACTGCCGTTCCAAAGGCAAGGATAAACTCTCGGAATGTCGTGGTATGGAGAATGTCAACCGAAATGGCGACATAATCATCCTTGATTTCCGGCTTGTCGAAAACAAAGTCAACCAACGAAGTCTTTCCCATTCGGCGTGACGAAGTCAG
Organism: Bacteroidales bacterium; assembly: GCA_017460915.1. Classification (GTDB taxonomy): domain Bacteria; phylum Bacteroidota; class Bacteroidia; order Bacteroidales; family F082; genus Limimorpha. The sequence goes on from JAFUAA010000030.1 coordinate 11,675, forward strand.
CACCACATTCATCTGATTATGAATTGCTTTCTCCAATTGCAATGCTTCATCAACTCGGTCGCAGAAATACTCTGGAGCAATCTTGCCTGAAACTATAAACGGATTGATATTCTTAACCATAGTACCTTGATTTCGGAGGCAAAGATAATGCTTTTGCACAAATTACCGAAAAAAAATTACCGAAAAAACATAATTTGCTCATCACCCATTCTGCAACACCTTCGTACTCCTTTTGTTGCAGATGGATTCCACCACGCCAGAGATAATCAGCGAGGGGAGCAGGAACGCGCCGAAGAACGACAACAGCGCCACCGCCAGCACGACGGGGAAGGAAATATGATAGGCGAAGTTCTGCAGCCATCGCATTGAGTAATAGAACGAGAGGATGGTTCCCAAAAGTATGGGCAGCACATACATCCACAACCTGGTCTTCAGGTAGTAGGCCATCACTTCACGAGTGGTGGCGCCATATACTTTGCGCACGGCCATATTGAGCGACTCTTGGTTGAGATGGTAGGAAAAGACCCCGAAAAAGCCGAACAACGACAGCAACATCGCGGCAAGGAAATACAACAGCGACAGATGCCCACGATGATAATCCACACATACGAGGCGTTGCCGTTGCTCACGCTAGTTGGGTCAACGAAATCGGTGTGCAGGTGGATGTCGTACAGAGGCTGGAACTGCAACCAAGCCTGCTTGTCGTATTTCTCCTTTTGGATGTTAGCCAAACGCTTCATCTCCGCCTTGCTGAACAGCGCGTTATCCTTCAGTTTGACATAAATCGGATGGGTTTCGGTGATGTTTCGATAGAGGTTCAGTTCGCCACTGCTCAACGGCACCACCACCTCGAAAGGCAGGTGCGTGTTGGAAGGCACATCCACCACCAAAGCGACGGTGTATACGGTCTCCTGGCCCATATACGAATAGGCCAAAGGCTTCCCCAAGGCCGAGCCGTCATAGAGTTTTTGCGCCATCTCCTTGGAAATGGTTGCTTCGTTGGGTTGCAGGATGTGATACGGCTCGCCTTCCACAACGGGAAAGTGAACACCTTGAAGAAATTGTCGCTGGTAGTCAAGGACTTCACTTCGATGGATTCGTTGCGCTCCATATCCCTGACAGTGCAAGGGTTTTGGATGGTGCGGTATTGCGAATATGCGGCCACACATTCCTCTACCTGCGACACGGCGCCAGGCAAGTCCTCGCGCAACTGGCAGACGGCGCCAGGATATTTCGTGCCCGTGGCCTTGTCCACCGAGACCAAACGGTAGATGCGGTCGCCGTCCTCAACGAAACGGTTGTAGGAAAGCTCGTGCAATACCCACTGAAACAGCAAGGTAGCAGCGGTAATGCCCACCATCAGGCAGAAAGTGCTGATGAGGAAATGCTTGTGTTTGGGTTTTAGGATGGTGTTGTTCATTGCGATGATTTTTTGATTTGCAAAGATAGTTATATTCACTCTTTCTTCAGCGCCTCGGCGGGATTCGTACGGGCGGCGCGCAAGGTTTGCCAAAGGACGGATCCGAAAGCCATCAAAACAGCGACGACGACCGCCACGACGATAATCCAGCCGTAGTGGGCAATGCGGTAGGCGAAACGGTCCAGATACTTGCCGCAAACCCAAACGGCCACCAGGACGCCGATGAGCGCAGCGATGCCGACGAGAACCATATAGTCCTTCACCGTGCGCCACAACTCGCGCCGCACATTGCTTCCGAACACCTTGCGGATGGCGATGCTCTTCGTGCTCTCGCCGCTGTAGTAGGTGCTCATCGCGATGAGGCCGAGCAGCGAAATCAGCACCGAAAGCACCATAAACAACTCCAGCAGGCGCATCGCCATCTTTGCAGGGCGCAGCAACAAGTTGTTCAAGTCTTGCACATAACCGTTTTGTGCAGCCTCCACAAACGTGCCGTTCTGTTGCTCAGAATAGTCGCGATAAGCCTCCATAATGGCCTTCTCTGTTTCCTTGTAATCGCCTGAAACATCAACCATTACGCCATTACCCCAAATCAAGTCTTCGGCCTTGGCGATGATGATTGCAGAAAACTGGTTGGGTTCGGAAGCCGAGGCCGACCGTGTCGGGACGTCCTCGTAGATGCCACCCACGGTTTCGGGATTGCTGCCGTTGATGTGCATCCGACGCGCATAATATGATGCCGTCGTGTCATTCACCGAGAGTTTGTTGGCCAAAGCCTTCGACATCCAGACCGAATTGGTTTTGGGCACGCCGAAATCCTCAACGACCTGAAAACCAAGCATATTGAAATAGGTTTCGTCGCAAAGGATGAGTTGCATGTTCACCGTTTCGCCGTCGGGCGTTTTGACGCTGGTGCCCATATTCAGCTAGCCTGCAAAGCCGCGACCGTAACCCACAGCACGCACATTCGGAATCTGCTCCAAGCGGTCGATGAGTGGCTGCACATCGGCGTAATCCCTCACCCACATCTGCAACGAATACAGGCCCTCGGAACGCGAATGGATGGGACGGTTCAGCATGTGGCGCATCTGCACTTCCATCAGCAGCGCCAAGGCAATCAGGATGACAGTGATGGTGTTTTGGAACACGATGAACACCTTGCTGAACACCATCTTGCTCCTGCGACGATAGGTGCCGCGAACAATGTCGATGGGCGCAAAACGCGAGGCGATGGCAGCCGGCGCGATGCCCGCCAACACGCCCAAAAGCACGATGGCACCAAGATAGGCCGCCACGATGCCCACCGACCACTCGAAACGGATGGGCACAAACTGCTCAAACGGCGCATCGATGCCCATTTCGCCGCCCGAAACGCCTCTCAACAGGTTGTTCAGCATCGGGAAGAAAGCGTAGGCCACCAAAAACGCCAAGACGAAACACACTTGGACAAGTCCACATCCTCCACTTTCTTTGCAAACTCCTCACGGTCAGTATTTTCGTACACCTTTATCAAAGTCATATACGAGCCGATGGAACTGAAAGGCACCTGCTTTTCAGGCTCGTACAATTCATCGAACTCGGGATTGAGAAGCACATCGGTGTAAGGCACCATCGAGTTCTCGGAATCCTTGAAGATACCGCAAACCATACTTTCCATTTTATCGTCAAAAAAGGTGATGGTGACGGACTTGCCGATGACATCGCCGTCGAAGGCACGATGGGCGAGCGACTCGGAGATGAGGCAATGCCCTTTGAGGCGGAACTCGTCCAAACTGCCATCGACAAGGGTAAGACTTGGGAAAAGGTCAAAAAGTTCGGGGTCGGCCTCGGTGACGGTTGCACTGATATGCTCGTCGCCAAGGGAGATAAAGCCCGCATCATCGGCGTTGGAGATACGACAGACGGCCTCCGCCTCGGACAGTTCGGACTCGAAGACGGCCTTATCCCACCACGATAGCGACAGATAATCCTGGTTCCCAACGGCATAACACCTGTTTCGATAAGGGTTGCCGTAAGCCACGGAATACTGCTGATAGACATAGTTGCCAATCAGGATGACGAAGGCGATGGAAACGATGAGGCCGATGGCCTCGATGATGCTGAAGAATTTGTTTCTACTTAAGAATTTGATGTAACTGCTCATTGCTGTTGATTGTTGATGTGTTTAATTGCCGGAAATCGTATAGCATTATTCGTGCCAAAATTGCAAAACAATATAAATCAACAAGATACAATTTCAACCCCTCTTGAAAAAGTGTAAAGATTCTTTACAGGTGTAAAGAAACTTTACAGTCGGCAGCAAACATTTCCCGTTATCATTTCAATCCCGTCAAATCAAAATGATAGGTCAGGTCTTCGTTTTTTTCATATTGGAGGAACATAGTCATATAAATGGGCAAATAAACCAAGCGCTCTTTGACTTGAATGTTCTCTTGACAGAAGACCACCGCCTTCGGAATGGCATATTCTTCGTTACCCATAATGTTGGCGAGCGCACGATGCCGTTCAAAATCTTTCCCCGACTTCACCTCGATGGGCAACACTTCGCCTTGATGCTCAACCACAAAGTCAAGCTCACCTTGTTTCTTGCTATTGAAATAGAATAGGTCGTGATCGATGGCGAAACCATGGGCGTAAAGTTCTTGGGCGACCAGATTCTCAAAGGCCGCTCCATAGTTGACATTCAGGTTGTTCAGCAGTCGGACTTGAATGTCGCCTCCATACATGGCAGCCAACAGCCCCACATCGTTGAGAAACAACTTGAAAAGGTTGCGTTGCTTGTTGAGCAGCAAAGGCATCTTCGGAGCTTCCACATTGTAGGTCGGAAGAGCTACGCCAGCATCCTTCAGCCAAAGGAAACCGCTCTCGTAGCGGGCAAAACGGGCCTTTTCGCTCAACTCCTTCAGGATGAAACGCTTGTTCTTGGCATTCAGTTCCGAAGGAATCAAATTATAGATTTCCTCAATCTGAAGTTTGCGCTCTTTCTCATACTTTGTGATGTCACGTTTGTAGGTTCGGATAATGTCGCGTTGTTCGTTGAGGACATTACGCAAATTATTGGTGTCCAAGTATTTTTGCACTGCGGCCGGCATTCCGCCTACAATCATGTAAAGCGTGACCAATTCCAGCATCCGTTGATGGATGAAATTGTCAACGGGCTGTTGCTTTTCATAGCAGTCTTTGAGATGATCCAACACCTCTTCGCCGATGCCAACGGCTTTGGAAAACTCTTCCAAATCTAGCGGATACATCTCCAACTCACCCATATAGCCCACTGGGACGCTGCGCAAGTCCTTCAATTCAACCCCAAGGAGAGAACCGCTCATGACATAGCGGTAGCTGCCCTCGTCCACAAGGAACTTGATGGCCGTCACCATCTCGTCGCATTCCTGGACCTCATCGAAGAAGATGAGCGTCTTGCCTGGAACCAGTTTCCTTCGGATGAATGCCGTGAGGCGCATCAGGATGTCTTCGGCGCTTTTAGGTTGGCTGAACAGTTCCACGGCGTCAGGCTGCTCGATGAAATTGATTTCGATCACTTGCTCAAAGACCTCTTTGGCAATGGTTCGAATGGTAAAGGTCTTGCCCACTTGTCTCGCTCCAGTCACCAACAAGGCACGCTTTTCGTTGGCAAAAAACTCCCTTAGAAAGTTGTATGCTTTTCTGTTTATCATAAAAACTTGTATTTCAATGTGCAAAGATACAACTTTTTACATTATCCAAGAAAGAAAGCATACATTTTTTACACTTTTCCAAGGGAATTTTGACGATTTTTGACACTTTTCCAAGATTACTCATTCCGTAACGATTTCACTGGATTCACCGTGGCTGCACGCAACGAGCGCAAGGTGACCACAGCCACCGTGACACCCAAGACCGCCAGCAGCGCCTAGGCAAACACCCACCAATGCAGCGTCACGCTGTAGGCGATGGAAGTTGGCGCAATTCCCGTAAAAGGAAGGGACTTCCAAACTCAGGTAATAAAAAAGGTGCCCAAATCAAACATGACTCAGGCACCTTTACATTCACAAGAGTATCATTCTCACTTGATATACTCTATTTGCATCGAGCAATTGTCGCTTTGACAGCTACATCTTGCTTCGTTCGTGTAGAAATTGTAAACTTCAACACAATCCTCCGTTGGTTTTGTGCATGACCCCATGCATTTCACGACTACCGTTACAGGAGGCTCTTTTGATTCATTAAACTTGGTAACATACAACGCACTCTCAGGACTACCGAAATCGTGATTGATGACATACTCAACCTGAAACACTTCGGCATCATTCAGATAGAACGTCTCAAAGCAGGTAATCAGATAATCATCTGTGCCGTGGATACGATTCACAAAGTCAGGGAAATGCTTCGCCAATTTTTTGGCATCAGTTTGGGTCTCATGCTTGCCCTTCAGAGTGGACACACTTCCAATGTGGCCATTGTTGCTGTTCTTAAGCGAACCATCTTCAACGAAGACCATTCCACTTCCATTGCCATCGTCGCTAATGGCGTACAACCTCATAAACTCAAACTGACTGAGGTTGGTAGAGTCAATCGCTTTAGCGAAAGCTAATGCATTGTCCTTAGTTTCTGCATTGTTCTGGGTTTTCTTGCATGCCCCAATGCCAAGCATACAAATGACAGCCGCCAACATGGCAGCTGCACAGATTTGTTTTCTTTGCTTTGTCATAATAACTCATTTTTTAATTATGTACTCAATATCAAGTACGCTGCAAAAATAACAAAAAAAACGAAATAAAAAAAGAAAAAAATGCATTTTTATAAAAAAAAGCGGATTTTTATAAAGGATGAATTCAATTTGTATTCTTTGTCTATTGGAGAAAAAGTCACTTATTCACTTGATTCCGTTATCGTTAAGATCAGGGAATGAAGACGCATTGGACAAGTATTGCCATAGGTTCTCATTCAATTTCTCGTTGGCGCAGCGACACCATGGCGAAGAAGAAGTTGACGAAGGCGATGGAAACGACGAAGCCAATGGCTTCGATGGCGGTGAAGAACTTGTTTCTTGACAGGAATTTCAGTTAAGCAGATGAGCAAATTCAGTTTACATATTGGACGCGAGACACGAGACTTCCGTTTTTCAAGGAATAAAAGTTCCGCGTCCCGTGTCAAATCATTATGCAGTTTAATTTTGAACAGTTACTTAGCTGCTCATTGTTGTTGATCGTTGAATTGTTGTTGGCTATAGCCAATGGCCTATTCATTCCGTAACGACCGCACCGGATTCACCGTGGCCGCCCTCAGGCTCCGCAAGGTGACCACTCCCACCGTGACGGCCAGAACCGCCAGCAGCGCCAAGGCGAACACCCACCAATGCAAAGGCACCTGATAGGCGAAGCCCTCCAAATAACGCCGCATAATGACGATGCTCAACGGCACAGCAATCACGAAGCAGGCCAGCACAATCTTCACGAAACGCGAGTTGAACATCGACAGGATCTGGCCCACCGTGGCGCCGTGCACGCGGCGGATGCCGATTTCCTTGCGGCGGTGCTCCGTCTCGAACATCACCAAGTCGAACACACCCATCAGCGAGATGACGATGGCCAACACCGTGAACAAATTCACCAACTTGGAAAGACTTTGCTCATTATTGTATTGGCTCTCAATGGTTTGCGAGAAAGGTTGCACTTCGTATGACATCCCTTCGCCCAAGTCGGGGTCGAGGTCGTTGAGGGTCTTGGTGATGCGTTCCATCAAGGCGGGGACATCCACGCCGGCCTCAGTGCGGATGAACAGCCTTTGGCAAAGCCGACCTGGATCCTTGCCGGCAACATAAAAGGCAAACGGCATAATGCTTTGGCGCAGTGAGGCAAAGTTGAAATCCTTGCAGAAGCCAGCCACCCCTACGGGTTGGTCGTGCCATCCTCCAATTTGGTCCTCAAGAGTGATATTAAACGCATCACGCGCCGCTTCATTGAAGATATACACGCCATCCGACTGCTCGTCGGCTTCGGTGAAATCGCGGCCTTCCACGATGTCAATGCCCATAAAACGCAGGAAGTTCCACGAAACGGGATAGACCTGCCAACCGGCTTCTTCGCCACGCACTCGCCGCCCCCAACTCATTCGTGAATCACGCACAAATGCGCTGTCGCCCCAAGCAATGTCCTTGATGGCGGCATCGGCAAGCAACTGACTCTCAACGGCTTCGCGGTCAGCGGCAAGGTTCCACGACACCTGCGACTGCAACAGACATTCCTGATTGAAACCCATTTCGTGGTTCATCATATACAGGCGTTGCTCATGGACGAATATCGCACAGATAATCAGCACGATGGACACGGTGAATTGGAAGCCAATCAAGCCAATGCGGAAGGCCTTGCCCTTTTGGGTGGTGCCGAGTGTACCCTTCAGGGCGAAAGCGGGATTGAACGAGGTGGCGAACAAGGCCGGATAGAGGCTCGCCGCAACGGAAATGAACAAGCCCGAGCCGACAACCAAGGCGACAAGGCCCCAGTTTTGGCTGAAATCGAGCGAGGTGTCAATCAGCGAAGCCAAAGTGGATTGGTGGAACAGCGTGACTACGGCCACGGCCAAACCCAAGGCGAGGACGACCATCGTCACCGACTCGCCAACGAACGACATCACCAATTGGAAACGGCTGCTGCCCAATATCTTGCGCGTGTTGATGTTGCGCAGGCAGACGGGCACCATCGCGAAAAAGAAGTTGATGTAGTTGATGAAGGCAATGACCACCACGAGAATGGCGATGACGAGCAAGGTCATCGTCGTGGTCTTGTTGCCCGACTTGCCAACGGGGACGCCATCGACGGGGAAAAACATATCCGTCAGCAATATCGGAGGAATCCAAGATGTAACCTCATCGTCATTGGCCGCAGGGTTGTTTGCCTCTATCAGAAACTGCCGCCAGAAAGGTTTCGAAATCTCATCGATTGCATCGGGGTCGGCACCCTTGCGAAGTTTCACGAAGTAATGGGAAGAGAACTCTTTCCAATCGTCGATGAAACGGTCACCATAGTTGTAAATCATATCGAAAGTGCCGAGGTCGCTGTTGAGAGGCATATCCTTGTAAATAGCCACCACGGTGGCATCGCTCCATACCGTTCCGGCTTCGTACTGGAAAGCGTCGCCCACTTGCAGCCCGAACCGCTTCGCCGCCGATCCAGAGAGGGCACAGGCTTCGCGCATCCAGTCATCCCAACTGCCAGAGACGAGTTCGAAGCCGAACACTTCGATGGTTGGCAGCGTGAAACGCGCCATTGCAGCCTCAACCAGCGGCTGGTCGCTGCCCAGACGAATGTTCCGATATTCGCCATCAAGGTCGGCATAGCCACCCACTTCGATGTCGGGCGAATTGGCGACCACTGCTTCGCCGATGGGGCGGCTGAGAAAAGGCATATACCCAGTATATCCTTTTGCTTTCTGTGCAAGGCAATAGATGCGATCGCTGTCCTTGAGTGCCTTGTTGTAGGTGAGGTCGTGGCGCACCTACACGAGGATGATATAGAGCGCGGCGAAGGCGGCGGTGAGACCAAGCACATTGAGCACCGACGACGCGAAGGTGGTTTTTCCTTTTTTGAATAATCGCATTGTTGTTGAATTGTTGATTAACCACGTTGAATTTTCGATTTGTTGAATTGTTGTTGACTATGGCCAATAGCCTATGACTATGGCAGCTTCATTAGAAGGGAGAGTTTCCAACCTGGGTTGAAGCGGCCATAGTCATTAGCCATAAGCCATCGGTCATCAAAGTTGCGACAGTACTTCCTCCACGACTTTACCGTCGAAGAGGTTGATGATGCGGTCGGCGTAGCCGGCGTCGCGCTGCGAGTGGGTCACCATCACGATGGTGGTGCCTTCCTTGTGGAGGTCGGTGAGCAGGTCCATCACCTCGCGGCCGTTTTTCGAATCGAGGTTACCCGTAGGCTCGTCGGCGAGGATGAGCTTCGGGTTGGCGACCACGGCACGGGCGATGGCCACGCGCTGCTGCTGACCACCGCTCAACTGCTGCGGGAAGTGGTCCTTGCGGTGACGGATGTCCATACGCCCCAAGATGGCATCGACACGCTCCCTACGCTCGGCGGCGGGGATGTTCATATAGCGCAGCGGCAGTTCGATGTTCTCGTACACATTCAACTCGTCGATGAGGTTGAAGCTTTGGAACACAAAGCCGATGTTACCCTTGCGGAACTGGGTGCGGTCCTTCTCCTTGAGGTCGCCGACCTGCTGCCCGAGCAGTTCGTAGTTGCCCGAGGTGGGGTTGTCCAAAAGGCCGAGGATGTTGAGCAAAGTGGACTTGCCGCAGCCCGAGGGGCCCATAATGGCGACAAACTCGCCTTCGTTGATTTCGAACGAAACACCGTTCAGTGCAGTGGTTTCGATTTCTTCCGTGCGGAAGACCTTTTCTAGATTTTCTGTTTTGATCATCATAGCTTTAAGATTTTAATTGTTTAACTTGTTGTTTATTGGTATTAGTATGATTTGTTGCTTTTTGATGGAGCAGGGGTTGACACCGCCTGCTTATTTGCTGTCGCCCCTTCGGGGCTGATCGATGCCCGACCCAAGCTACGACCCAAACCTTGCGCCGCTTTGCGCTTCCCCCTCTGAGAGGGGGGCAGGGGGGGGAGAGTCCGAAGACCCGCTTCGCGCCATTCCAAATTCTGCATTCATCATTCCTCATTTTTCATCATTCATTCCGTAACGATTTCTCTGGATTCACCGTTGCCGCACGCAGGCTCCGCAAGGTGACCACGCCCACCGTGACGGCCAGAACCGCCAGCAGTGCCAAGGCGAACACCCACCAATGCAACGGAACACTGTAGGCGAAGCCCTCCAGATAGCGCTTCATAATGACCACGCTCAATGGCACGGCAATCACAAAGCAAGCCAGCACAATCTTCACGAAACGGGAGTTGAACATTGACAGAATCTGCCCCACCGTGGCGCCATGCACGCGGCGGATGCCGATTTCCTTGCGGCGGTGCTCCGTCTCGAACATCACCAAGCCGAACACGCCCATCAGCGAGATGACGATGGCCAGCAGCGTGAACAAAGTCACCAACTTGGAGAGGTTTTGTTCTTTCTTGTATTGGCTTTGCAGCGTTTGGTCGAAAAGCTGCACGTCGTAATCCTCGGCGGCGATGTCGGGGTCCAACTCGTTCAAGATGGTTTGGATGCGCTTCATCACGGCGGGAACGTCAACGCCAGCCTCGGTGCGGACAAAAAGCTGCATGCAAGGCCGCCACGGTTTCTTGCCGAAGACATACAAGGCAAACGGCCCAATCTCGTTGCGCAAGGCGGAATAGTTGAAGTCCTTGCAAATCCCTGCCACCTCGGCCAAACCGTTGGTATGACCCTGAATCTGGTCGCCCAAATGAATGTCATACATCTTCTGAGCCGTCTCGTTGAGAATGTACACGCCATTTTCCGATTGCTCGTCGGAAGGGGTGAAATCGCGCCCCTCGGCCAATTCGATGCCCATGAAATCCAAGAAGTTCCACGAAACGGGATAGCATTGCCAATGCACCTTGCCGCCCTTGAAATCACGGTTCCAGCCCATGCGCTCGTCCTTGATAAACGGACCGTCGCCCCAAGCCAGGTCCTTGATGGCGGCATCGGCCTTGAGACGGTTTTCGGCAGCTTCGTGTTCCAAGTAGCCTAATTTCGCCGTGGTCATCACCGTGAGCAGTTGTTCCTTGTCGAAGCCCATGTTGCGGTTGAGCATGAACTGGCACTGCTCGCGAATGAATATCGCGCAGATAATCAGCACAATGGACACGGTGAACTGCAAGCCAATCAAGCCGATGCGGAAGGCCTTTCCCTTTTGGGTGGTGCCCAATGTACCCTTCAAAGCGAAAGCGGGATTGAACGAGGTGGCGAACAAGGCCGGATAGAGGCTAGCCGCAACGGAGACCAACAAGCCCGAGCCGACGGTCAAGGCGACGAGGACCCAGTTTTGGTTGAAATCCAAGGTGGTGTCAATCAGCGAGGCCAAGGTGGACTGCCTGAACAGCGTCACGGCGGCCACGGCCAAACCAAAGGCGAGGACGACCATCGTCACCGACTCGCCCACAAACGACATCACCAACTCGAAACGGCTGCTGCCCAAGATCTTGCGCGTGTTGACGTTGCGCAGGCGTATCGGCACCATCGCGAAGAAAAAGTTGATGTAGTTGATGAAGGCGATGACGACCACTGCAATGGCGATGGACAGAAGGGTCATCGTCGTGGTGCGGTTGCCCGTCTTGCCCGATGCGTTGATGTTAGGGGCGAAATACATGTCGGTGAGTTTCATCAGGTGGAGTTTGATGTTGCTGATGGCCTCGTCCCATTGGGCCAATTCCTCCTCCGAAAGCGAAGTGGGGTCAACGCCGTTCATGCGCATATTAGCCTCCTTCATGGCAGGTTTGGCGGCCTCGTCGAAAGCCTTGGGGTCAGCGCCTTCGCGGAGTTTCACGAAATAGTTGTAGCCCCATTCACTCCAATTCTCCAAGCCCTCTTTGCCGATGTTGTAGAACAAATCGAAAGTGGCGCAGTCGCTGTTGGCGGGCATGTCCTTATAGATGGCGACGATGTTGGCGTCTTCAATCGAGATGCCGCGCCAGTCCTGCTTGCGCAGCTTGGCCACATCGCCCACCTGCACGCCGAGGCGCAGGGCCGCCGATTCCGAGATGGCGTAGGTGATGCCGTTGATCCAGTCGTCCCAGTTGCCAGCGACGAGTTCGATGCCGAACACATCCCTGCCGCCCTCGCTGAAGGCCCCGATTCTGACGCTCATCTGCCGATTGTCTTCGAGGATGATGTGGGCGGTCGCGCAGTTCTTGCCCACATAGGCGCAGCCGCCAGCCTCCACATCGGGCGAAGCCGCTATCACCGCCTCGGAAATCGGGCGGCAAATCCAACTTGATGCGCCATAGTCGGCAAACTGGTCGCCGACCATCATACAATAAATTCGTTCGCTGTCCTTGAGCGCCTTGTTGTAGGACAGGTCGTGGCGCACTTGCACGAGGATGATGTAAAGCGCCGCAAAGGCGGCGGTGAGACCGAGCACATTGAGCACCGACGACGCAAGCGTGGTTTTCCCTTTTTTGAATAGTCGAGTCATAACTGCTGATTTTTAATTGTTCTTCAATGATTTCACTGGATTCATCCGCGCGATGCGCTCGCTGCAAAGCACCACCACGACCGTCACGACGAGAAGGACAGCCACGGCACCAATGATGAAATAGAGCGGCGACAAGGCGATGCGCTCGGCAAACTGCTCCAGCCATTTGTGGGCCGCAAAGTAGGTAGCCACGCAAGCCAGCACCGCCATCACCGAGGCGAACTTCAGCACATCGGAAACGAACACCTTGAGGACATCGGCCGCCGTCGCACCATTGATTTTGCGGATGGCCATCTCCTTGCTCCTTCGGTTCGACTCGTCGCGGACAAAGCCAATAAGCCCCACCACGGCAATCAGCAGGGCGAAGATGGAGCCGATGGCCACGGTGTTGCGCATCTTGCGGTTGCCGTCGTAGGCCGAACTCATTTTGTCGGCGTAGGCGTGCAACTGCACCTCTTTCCCGTCAAGGGCTTCGGAAACGACAGCGGTCAGTTTTGCCATCGTGGTCTCGTCCATTTTGTTCACCTTGAATAGGATATGCGGCATAAAGGACACGCCGTCGTCCAAACTGCCGTAAAAACGCACGCTCGGGCGGGTGTCCATACTCACGAGGCTGCCGATACGGATGTCGCGATAGACGCCAGTGATGGTGAAAGGGAAAAGTCCCATTCCGTCCCTGCCGTGACCAGTTATCTGCACCTGCTTCCCCACCGCGCCGTCGCTCCAGTCGGCGAAGTCGGCCATCCGTTTCACGAAACTCTCGCTCACCACCAATTCAGTGGAATCGGCGGGCGCGCGACCGTCCACAAACTCCATCCCAAAAAGGTCGTAGAAACCCGTCGTGGCTTCGTATTGGTCGGCCACATTGAACAGTTCGCGGTCGTCGCCGGGCAGATAGACATTGTCGCCACTCGCGCGTTGATAAGGCAGGTCATAACTCGCAGCGATATGCGTCACCTTCGGCACTTGCCCAAGGGCATCCACCACACGCTGTTGGGCAGCTTGGTTTCTGTCGTACATATCCACAAACAGCACATTCTCATAATCGTAGCCTGGGTCGTCGTTCATCATTCGCCGATATTGCGAGGCAATCACCAGCAGCATCGACACGATGAAGACATTGATGAACACCTGAACGCCAAGCAGTCCGATTTTCCAGCGACGCGAGTTCTCGGTGTAGTTGCGGAACGCCACCGAAACGGGAATGCGCATAAAGAGTTGCGTGGGCACAAAGACCGAAACGAGCAACACGAAGAGCAGCACCGCCCCGATGACCCACAGGCTTTGCGGGACGAGCAAATCCTCAAACGGCACGGCCACCAACTGCTCGATGAGGCCACGCGCGGCAAAGATGATGGCCGCCGACAACGCCAAGGCCAACAGCAGGTGCATCGAGGCCTCGCGCGCCAACAAGGTATGGATGTTGAACGCACTCGCGCCATAGCACTTGCGCACCCCGATTTCCTTCGCCCGCCGCACCATCGACGAGATGACAACGAGGACATAGTTCAGCAAACTAATGAGAATCAACAGTGTAGCCACAATCGTAAGCAAAAGCACCATCGAGCGCACCGAAGTGTCTTCCAAGTGAGACTTGCCGAAAAGCGAAAGATAATACTTCAGGCTCATTCCATTCTCTTCCCACTCCTCCAAAGGCTGATGTGCCTCCTGCATCTTGCGGATGGCGACATCAAGCAATTGAGGGTCAACGCCTTGCTGCAATTTCACGAAAGCCTTGTAACGGTCGTTGCCGTTCCAGTTTTCGGTGCTGGTTTTGGAGTAACTCACCATCGACAGCAGCATATCGGCATCGAAAGAGCCGTTTTTCGGGAAGTCCTTGAACACGCCTTCGATGGTCATTTTCAACTCGGGGACATCTTCGTTGCAGATGGTTCTGCCGATGCATTCCTCCACGCCGCCGAGTTTGTTGGCGAAGGATTCCGACACCATCAGGCACAGCGGCTTGGCAAGCACCGTGGCGGGGTCGCCGACCAAGATGGGCTGGTCGAAGACCTTGAAGAAACACGAGTCGGCCAAACGGAAATTGCCCGTGATGACACGGCCATCTTCGTCCAAATAACGGTCGTTGCTGAAATAAAAAGTGATGCGCGTGGCTTCCTCCACGCCTGGCACCTCGGCCTTGAAGCCCGGGGCCACCGCGCCGCTCACTTGTGGGAAGTCATGGGCCTCGCCTTGCCGTTCATAGTTCGTTTTGATGCAGTAGATGCGATCCACATCCTTGTAGAAACTATCGTAGGACAATTCAAAGCACGCCTTGGCAATCAGCACAATGCCGATGGCGAGACCTATCCCGAGGGAGAGGATTTTGCTGAGGTTATCGGTTAATTTGTTCATATCTGTTTAATTGTGATTCGTTTAATTGTTTAATTGTTTTGCCTGCCGGGGTCTTCAGACTCGCCCGCCCTTTGGGCATCCCCTCTGATTGCCGCGCTTTGCTCGCAATGACAGGGGGAAACCTGCCGGACGCGGGCCTGCCGGGGTTGGCGTACCCGATGCTGGCAGGGGTTGACACCGCCTGCCTAATATCCGTCGCCCCTACGGGGCTGAGCCTGCCGGACGCAAATCCAGGCCCAAACCCTGCGTCGCTTTGCGCGTCCCCCTCTGAGGGGGGGCAGGGGTGAGTCCGAAGACCCGCTTCGCGCCATTCTACATTCTACATTCCACATTCAACATTCCGCATTCATTAAAACACTAACACATCGCTGTCCCCGAAGTTATCATACGACGAAACAATCACCTTCTCGCCAGCCTCCAGGCCTTCCACGACCTCGTAATACTGCGGGTTCTGTCGCCCAATCTTGATGTCGCGCTTCACGGCCTTGGTGCCGTCCTTCGTGACCACATAAATCCACTTGCCGCCCGTCTTTTGGTAGAACGCGCCACGCGGCACGAGCACCGCCTCCACGGGCTGACCGAGTTGCAGGTTGAGGTAATAGGTCTGGCCGCTGCGGATGTTGTCGGGCTGCGCGTCGGCAAACTTGAAGTCGGCCTTGAACTTGCCATCGCGCACCTCGGGATACACTTTGCGAATTTGCGCCTGATAGCGCTCGCTCTGCCGCTCGAAGGTGGCCTTCAAGCCCGCCGTGACGCGGTCGATGTAGTGTTCATCGATCTGTGCCTCAATCTTGTAACTGTCGAGGTTGTTGATTTGCCCGATTTTGGTGCCCGCGCCCACCGACTGACCCAGGACGACATCGAGCAAGCCCAGTTCGCCGTTGATGGGCGCCTTGATGGTGAGGTTTTCCTTGTGGTGGCGGATCATCTGCATATTGAGGCGCATATTGTCGAGGCTCTCGCGCATCTGCGTGATTTCCACCGAGCGGTAGAGGCTGTCCTGCTTGGCGCGGTTCTCCACCAGTTGGAGGCGGTTGTTGGAGAGTTGGTAGTCCTCCTCGGCTTTCAGGAAGTCCTCGCGGGCGATGAGGCCGTCGTCGTAGAGGGCCTTCTGCGCCTCATAAGTACGACGGTTGCGGCGCACATCCATCTGCAGTTGCAGTTTCTCCTGTTGCAGCGTCAGTTTCTGTTGTTCCATCTGGATCATCGTGTTGCGCAGGATGTTCTCCTTCTCGGCCAGCTCGGCCTCGGCGTTGAGGATTTGCATATCGAGGTTCTCGTTGCTCAAGATGAGGATGACATCGCCTGCGCTGACGCGGATGCCTTCCTCGGCCACGATTTGCTGCACCACGCCGCCTTCCAACGGGCTGATTTGGACGGTGGTCATCGGGGCCACCTGACCGCTGATGCGGATGTAGTCGTTGAACTCGGCCCAAATCGCCGTCCCGACGGTGATGTTGTCAGCATCGACGCGGAGTTTCTTCGAGTCGTCGCGCAGGACGAGCCAGAGGATGAAGATGAGGAGCAAGCCTCCCAGCCAAAACGGGATGGCTTTCTTGGTGAAGGCACGACGAATGCCTTTTTTCTTTTCGATTCTACGGTCCATTGTGTTTGTTTCCATATTCTAAAGATTTAAAATTCAAAGATTCATTCCTTTTGTAAAACATCCACCGGATTGGTCTTCGCCGCACGAAGCGTCTGCCAAAGCACCGAGCCGAAGGCCATCACGAAGGCGATAAGCACGGCCAGGACGAAAATCCAGCCGTAGTGCTCCAGTTTGACGATGAAGCCCTCAAGGTAGCGTTGCGCCGCCCAAACCGCTATCGGCACGCCGATGACGCAAGCCACGCCCACCAGCAGCATATATTCCTTCACGCTGCGCCAAGTCTCGCTCTGCACCGTGCCACCAAACACCTTGCGCACGGCGATGCTCTTGGCGTTCTCGCTCGCGTAGTAGGTGCTCATCGCGAGCAGGCCGAGCAGCGAAATCAGCACGGCGAGCAGCATAAAGATTTCCAAAAGGCGCATATTGTTCTTGGCGGGCTTCAGCGCGTCGCGGTAGAAGTTGTCGATGTAGTCGTCGGCGCTGACCCAAAAACTGGTGCCTTTGCCCCAATTGTCCACCACCTCGCGGATGGCTTTGCGCGCCTCTTTTTGGTCGCCCGTGGTCTCGATGAGGAAACCTGCATATTGTCCGCCCCAGCCGATGTCCTCTGGCTTCATCACACTGACCACGATGTACTCCTCCTCGCCCATGTTGCTCCGATTGACGTGGAAGTCGCGGATGACGCCTCCAACTTGTTCACAGCCAATGGTTCTCTGCGACAAGGTCTGGCTGATATCGTGGAAGTCATCATCAAAACCCGTGGCGGAAAAGGCGGCCTCGCCAAACCACGCCGAGTTGAACACAGGCGCACCATAATCACTTACCTTCTCAAAACCAAGCATTTGGAATGCAATAGTATCCATACGGAACATTCGATAGGCAATCTCCGCACCATCGCGGGTAAGGCTATACTGACCATAGCCTGGCCATCCTGGAACGCCTTTGCAAGCGCCCATCCGCTTCACGCAGGGCAGTTGCTCCAGCGCATCGCTCAAGGCCTCTCTTGTCTGGAAGCCGAACACGTCCAAGTAAAGCAAATCCTTTGTGTTGCAGTGCATTGGGCGTTTCATCGAAATGCGGTATTGCGCCTCCATCACGAAAGCCATCGCGATGAGGAAGACCGCGAGGGCGTTTTGTATGATGATGAACACCTTGTTAAACAGCATCTTCGTGTTGCGGCGGAAGGTGCCTTTCACCACATCGATGGGCTGCACGCGACTAGCAAACCACGCGGGAATGATGCCATTGAGCACGCCAAGCACCACAATGACTGCGAGATAAGCCAACAGATATTGCGGCTTCATCTGGATGGTGATGGGCACATCGGGGTCGTTGAGCAAGGCATTCACCGAGGGCGCCAAGGCGTAGGCCAACAGCAGCCCAAGCGCGAAGCACGCCGCCGTAAACGCCAGCGATTCAGCCACATACTTCCACATAATCTCCCACTTCTGCGCCCCGAGCAGTCGGCGCGTGGCCATCTCCTTGGCGCGTTTCCCCGTGAGGGCAAACGAGAGGTTGATGTAGTTGAACACCGCCGAAAGCAGCAACAGCAGCCCTACGAGGGCCAAGAGTTTCAAGGTCTTAAGGTCGCCATGGCGGGTTTGGTCGTTGGGGCGGTCGTATTCCTTGAAATACAGTTGGTCGAAGCGGCTCATTTCCAACTTCTTGAAGAACGCCTGACCATAAAAATCGGGGTAAATCTCCTTGCAGACGGACTCCACCTTGTCGTAAATCACTTGCGGGTCGGTGCCTTCGGCGAACTTCGCAAAGGTGATGGCCGAGCCGTAATGGTCGTAAGGGTCTTCGTAGGAAACCCAGTTGATGGGGTCGCGCTCGTTGACAATCAGGTCGGCGAAGTTGAAGACCGTCTTTTGGTCGCTGGCGAGGATGCCCGTGATGACATATTCGCTGTTCAATGCGTTTTTGATGGTTTGGCCCAATTTGAGGTCGTATCTCCGTGCAAAGTCCTCTGTAACAATGACATTCGAAAGCGACTCAAGGCCTTCGGGACCGCCTTCCGCAAAGCGCAGATACGGAAACATCGTGAAGAAATCCTTGCCCACGGCGTTCACCGTGACATTGACTTTTTCCTCGCCAACAGGCACCGTCGAGGCCATACCGTCGCAATAGCGCACGGCCATTTCCACCTCGGGGACGCGGCTGGCGATTTCGTCGGCGAAGGCCCAAGTCAGGCCGAGGTAGTCGGGCATTCCAAAGGTGTAGATGTTTTTTCGGTCTGGGCTTTCGCGCGTGATGCTGTACTGCTGCCACGCATAGCTGCCGATGATGATGACGAAGGCCAAACTGACGGCCAGTCCCACCGCCTCAATGACGGTGTAGAGTTTGTTTCTGCTTAAGAATTTGAGGTAAGTTTTCATATTGTTGAAGTGTTGAATTGTTTAAATGTTGAATTGTTGGTCAAACTATGGCCCATGACTATGGCAGCTTTAACTAAAGGTATGGAGTACATTTTTTCGTGAAGCTGCCAGAGGCCATAAGCCATGGTCATTGTAATAAATACGGCGTTCCCCCATAATAAGTTACAACGCTGTTTTTAATAAAGTATTGAAGCCTCGCGTTCAATTGTTCCGCCAAGGCGTTGAGGTAGTTGTTCGATGCGGTTTGGTACTCGATGGACGAAATCAAGCCCTGCTCGAACTGCTTGGCATTCAGCGTATAGGCTTCCTGCTGCAACGAGGCGCGGGCCTCGGCCTGAAGCAAGGCATCGGCGGTGCCGTCGCGATCGGCCACGGCGCGGCGCACCTCAGCCTCGACGGTCTGAAGCGTCTGCTCATACTCGGCTTGGGCGCGCTCATAGACGTTCTTTTTCTTCGCGATGTTGGAATGTGACGAAAGGCGGTCAAAAATGGGGATGCTCAGCGAGAGCTGGATGTATTCGCCTCCGTTGTTCTTGATTTGGTCCATAAAGGGTGTAGGCACATAGTCTTCCCGCCCCGGATAGGTGAAATAACTCGACGACCAGCCACCATAAAGCGCCAGCGTGGGCAGCAATTGCCAACGCGCCGTTTTCAGCGATAGGCGGGCGTTTTTCATCCGGCCTTCGGCCAAAAGGATCGAGGGTGTGTTGGTTTTGGCAAATGACAACAATTGCGAAATTTCTTCCGATTCATCCATTCGGCTGCCACGGTGTGACAGCCCTACAGCCGTTTCGTTTGTAGGGCTGTCGCATTGCGGCAGCTGCGAAAACGATTCATCAATTTTCAACGGCACCTCAATCGGCCAAAACATCACATCCTTCAGGGTGATGAAAGCGTTGGCGAGGTTGTTGCGGCAGGTGGTCAGTTGGTAATGACGGTCGGCGAGGTCAGCCTGCATCTGCACCACGTCGGCGTGCGACTTCTGGCCCAGTTGTTCCTGTCGCTCGGCTCGTTGCACGGCTTTTTCCGCTGTCGCCACTTGGTTTTGCAGGGCTTTCTCCAATTCGTTGTAATACAACACATTGCAGTACACCTCCATCGTGGCGAGGCAGATTTGGTCCTCCAGTTGTTGCGCTTGGGTCAAGCCCATCAGTTGCGCGGTCTTGGTGATTTTCAGGTTGTTCACTGCCTGAAAACCGTTGAAGAGGTACATCCCCGCCGAGAGGCTGTAGCCGTTGTGGAACGAGGTCGTCCGGATGTAGGTGTTGGTCTCGGGGTCGATGCTGCGGCCGAAGTTGGAATAGGCGTAGGTGCTGCCGCTCACCTGCGGCGTGAAGGCGGAGAGGATGGCGTCGCGGCGGTCGATTTGCGCGTCGCGGTTGTCGGCCTCTTGGATGCGCACCTTCGTGGAATGCTCCACGGCATAGCGCATACACTCTTTCAGGTTCATCGTGACGGTGTCCTGCGCCGACAGCGAAGCCACGGCAAGGAAAAAGACGGAAGTCAGGGTAAGGATTCGAGTTGCTTTCATACTTTACACATATTTAAATTATGCGTAGGGGATGGCATATCTCGTGCCAAATTTGCAAACAATTAAAAATCAAATAATTGCAAAATCTCGCCTTTCAAAAAAGTGTAAAGTTTCTTTACAGGTGTAAAGAAACTTTACACTGGAGGGTTTACAGATCTCTTACTTCAGACAAAAACAAATCTATCCGTTTCCGAAAAAATGTATAATTTTGCCCTCGGAAACTATACGCAACTATTATGGGACAATTAACCGCCATTTCACCTGCACAATATGAAGTGCTCAATATGCTCTCCTGCCTTACGCAAGAAGAGGATATCACCGCCTTGAAGAATGTCATCGTGCAATTCCTGAACTCCCGCCTACAAAACAAAATCGATCGACTTTGGGAAAACGGCAACTTGACAGAAGAAAAAGTCGCCCAATGGAGCCACGAACACATGAGGACACCTTATAGGCAAGTGCCATGAACCGATGATCGTGCTCGATACCAATTGTTTGCTCCAGTCTTTGTCAAGGCGAAGCCCCTACTACAAGGTTTGGGAAGACTTTGTTATGGGCAAATACACACTCTGCATCTCCAACAGTATTTTGGAGGAATACGAGGAAATCATCGCGTCCCACATGTCGCCTCTTGCCGCCAACATTGCCGTGGAAACTATTCTTCGTGCAAACAATGTCGTCCGCGTTGATGCCCATTACCAATTCCACCTCATCACGGCCGCCCCCCGACGACAACAAGTTTGTGGACTGCGCCATTGTTTCCAACGCTGAATATATCGTCACCGAAGACAATCATTTCAACATCCTCAAAACCACGCCTTTTCCGCCTGTCGAGATAAAAAGATTGCACGAGTTTTACGAGGAACTTTGCGAGGATGACAAGTATTAGGTGTAAAGATTCTTTACAGTCCGTCCGTCACAGAGACAGCCAATTTTGAATAATTTTCCAAAAAGGTATGCAGTTGTCTGATTTTTACTATTTTTGTGGCGCACTTAAATCTATCAACACCATGAAAAAGACCCTAATGATCACCCTCGCGGGCATGATGATGTTTGCCTTCACTCAATGTGGCGGCAACGGCAACGCAAACACTGGCAGCGTGAAAGGCACCAAGCAATTCACGGAAACAAAGAAAATGTATGATGAGCTTGGAAAGATGATCAAAGACGCCAAGACCTGCGACGAATTGCAGGAAGCCGCTTTTGGTCTGGTGATGGGCAGCTTGGCCAGCGGACTCGGCGACAGCAAATACGCCGACGACGAAAAGATGACTGGGAAGGAACAAGAGAAGATTGAGGAAATCGCTGAAAACCTCCTCAAGGACGCCGAGAAGAAAGCCGAGAAATTGGGCTGCGACTTGGATGATTAACAATTCCTTTGGCAAACAAAAGGCGGCAAGGCACTCACCTTGCCGCTTTTTCATTTCCGCGCCACCACCAAGAAATGTGGGCTCATACCCATCATCTCAGGCTCCGATTCGGTGATGCGGACGATTTCCAAGAGGCGCTCGCGGCTCGCCTCGTCCTCCCATTTCTCTGCAAGATGCGGCGTGAACCAAATGCAACCTTCCACGGCTACGGCCTTCTCCACAGAGAAACTGACTTCTGCTATCTCAGTTTTCATCTCCTCCGAAGTGGTGAAATACGACTCCGCAACGAACTTCGGATATTCCGTCGGTCGGATATGGTCGCCTGTGGTCATCTCGCCGAGAATCATATTGAAAAACACAGGGTCGTCGATAAAGTCGTTCTTCTCGCCATAGACCGACAGCGCCCAAGTCATGGAACCAAACTTGGAGATGCCCGCCGCCACCATAAGTCCGCTTTTCTTCAGCACCCGACGCGCCTCGCTGAAGGCTTGCAGACGGTCTCCCCTATCGCGTAAATGATACAACGGTCCCATGAGCAGCACGACATCCGCACTCTCATTCGGCCGATTGACTTCAAGTGCGTTGCCCATCTCGGCGATGAAATGGCAATCCTGCATCATATTGGCCTTGGCATATTCGACGGCGTTCTCCGCCAACTCGATGAGATGCACCTCATTGCCCAACTTGGCTAACCAAGCCGCATACATCCCGATGCCGCCGCCAATGTCGTAAATCACCTTGCCGCCATTGATATACCGCGACAGGATTTCCTTCGTCCGATGGAACTCCACGATGCCCAAGCCACGTTCAAGTCGGCCTATTTCCGCGCCGTTGTTGTAGAAGTCGTAGATTTCGTTCACTTTGCTTTTTCTTTTTAATTTTTATCGACAATTTATCGATGAAACTCGATTCGTCGGCCAGTTATCGACATTTATCGGCCACTTTATCGACATTTTATCGACCATTCACTTTTTCGACACACTCCAATAGCCTTTCCTCGAAGCACCAACCCATTCAATATTGTATTGTTTTCGGAGGCTATTCAAAACTCTACTGATTGTAGGTCTCGACACACTAATCCTTTTAGCAATTTCATTTTTACTAATAGAAGGGAACTCTAAAATGATACTCAAAACAGCCATTTCATTGCTTTGAGGATCAAATCGAGAGTCGCTTCTTTTGGGGTTCATGAACCATGAATTGGGTATCAAACTCGCCATTTTGGGGGTCAAATTCGCCATTTTGGGGGTCAAATTCGCCAAAAGTCAGTTCTTCGGGGTCATCATACAACTCCATCATGGCAGCAATGTCCTGCTCGTGACCCTCATTGTTCAACCTCAGGACAACACGCTCAACGCCCATTTCCTCTGAAATGGTCGCCGAAGCATGAAAGACCTTATTCCAAACATAAACAATACTACTCAAGCCACTACCCGCCCGCTCGCCGTAATTGACAAGCGAGAAAATATTCAGCATCAAGCTGTTGCGTGGGGTCGGAAACGCCTCCCTCAACCGCTACGCTACGCGGCACGCGCATACTCCCCGGATTGGCAAACACAAACCCATCAGCATTCTTGGAAACCACCACACCGCGCCGACCATAAAAATCAGCATGGACACAAGCATTCGTCACGGCCTCGCGCAAAATCTTGTGAACGGGTGTGTCGTCAACACGTTGCACCCCTTTCAACACGAAAGGCACCTTCAAGTCGGCAGTCAATTTGGGAATCACCCTAAAAACGAAATCAAACACATTCCCGCTCCAATCGCCCGATGACGACACAATCCTATCCGTCCAACGCGTTCCCAACATTTGTCGGTTCTCTTGAAAATCAAGGAAATATTGCGGAAACTCACGGGTAATCTCATATTCATAACCGAACATCAGCAAACCCGCCGCCGTGGGATGATACGAACCATCGTCAGCCAACGCCATCGCACCAATGCGACGAAGAAAAACCTCGTCTTCCAAATTGTTCCAGATATGGCTCGGATGCGTATTGCGAAACATCTGCCTATAACCACGTATCGTCTCCGTGCAAAACACCGTCATATCCATCTCTTTCAGCACTTTGGCGTCTTGTGGCACCAAAGCCGCGTCGCGGAACAAAGCCGAGACCTCCTCCAACGAACAACGGTAATCGCCCGAACCATTCCTGCGGAAAGTGCCATTACGTGGGTCTTGACCACGAAACACCGGACGCGCAGCCCTATCCGCACGCGGCACCTCAAGCACCAAAATATCCTTTCCCTCGACCAACTCAATGCGCACACGCTGTTCCGTCATCAGATTCACGCTGATTTTCTGGCGGTTGTTCACGGCGTTCCAGAAACCCGTCTTCAACTTCTCCGCATTCTTCACCCCGACGGCATACAACGAGCCATCGGCGCGTTCCTTCACGCCAAGCAAAATGCAACCGCCGTCCGTGTTGGCGAAGGCGGAGTAGGTATCCCACAGCGAATCAGGCAAACCGCCTTGCGCCGCCTTGACTTCCAACTGGTTATCCTCGCGATAGGCACCAAGTCTCCCAAACCCAAAAACGCTTTTCTCCATAGTAAATCTCCTCTTTATTTGTAACGCACTCGATTGGTTTTCACGGCAAAAATACACATTTCCGTCATTATCAGCAAAAAGCGAGGCAAAACCTGCTTTTATTTTTCTTGAACGACACAAAAAGCATCGTTCACAGAGGAATAAACGCATGTTTTTCCTCATTGCAATGCTTCAGTTTCTCAAACATCCAATAGGAACCACTTTCACCCCGTCATTACGAGTGTAAGCCATCTCGCCTCCTGTCAGCACCATAAGAAGGTCGGGCAAACGCAATTTGGGTTGGTCGTTCTCCTCGTTCTTTTTTTCAACCAGTTCTTTGATTTCCAACAAGTGCTTTGCACCGTCATCAATCTGCCTGCTTCCGAGTTTGCATTCAATCAAAGCATAGCGCCCATCGGCAAGATGTAGCACCGCATCAGCCTCAAGCCCTGTCCTGTCGTGATAATAGGAAAGATGGCCTCCCATCGCTTGGGAATAGGCTTTCAAATCCCTCATACACAGACATTCAAAAATGAAGCCGAAAGTGTTCAAATCAAGTTCCAGCATTTCAGGCGACAATCCCAATGCGGCTACAGCGATTGACGGGTCAACAAAGCAACGTTTCTTGCCAGTACGAATAACCGTCTTGGAGCGTATCGACGGACTCCACGCCTCGATGTCATTGATGACATACAACTTCTCAAAAGCAGCGACATAGTCGTCGAAGGTTGACATGGCAGTGCCTTCCATCTCCACGGAAACATCGGCGAGCATATTGGTCTTCTTGGCCATCGTGCAGAGATTCCTCGCGTATGAGCGCAAAACCAGCCGTGCAAGGGCAGGGTTGCGCTGACGCTTGTCAACTCTTGAGACATCCTCATTGCACACAATGTCAACATAATCTCTCGCAATCAACAGTTTTGCCTCATCACTCATATCGTCGAGTGAAGCTGGCCAGCCGCCACGACAAGCCGCGAAGATGAGTTGTTCTATCTTCAATTCCGACATACAACCGTCAACATCAAGGTTTGGGTCATTGAAAAGCTCCGTCAACGAAATATTTCCATTCGATTCTTTCGATTCGAAAAGGCTCATTGGGAACATCGCCATCTGCGAGATGCGCCCCGTGCCGGAATGCATGATTTCGCCTCGCTCGTCATCAACGACCGTCGAACCTGTGAGGATGAACTGTCCTTTCAGCCTCCGCTCATCCACCGCGTTGCGCACGGCATCCCACAGCACTGGTGCCACCTGCCATTCGTCAATCAAACGCGGCGTGTCGCCTTTAAGCAAAAGTGATGGCTTTGTGCGGGCTGTAGCCAAATAGCCCTCACGCGTATCGGGGTTCTGCATCTTAATGACGCTTTTAGCCTGCATTTCAGCAGTTGTCGTCTTTCCACACCATTTCGGACCTTTTATTTGCACTGCGCCGAAAGCCTCAAGACGAAGTTTCAGTTCATCGTCTGTGATTCGGGGTAAATATTCCATAGTATCATCCTGTTTTTCAGCCGCAAAAATACGAATATTTTTCTATTGCGCAATAATCATCGGTCGTTTTTGAGCATTTTCATCGGGTGTTTTTGA
Organism: Bacteroidales bacterium; assembly: GCA_017460915.1. Lineage (GTDB taxonomy): Bacteria > Bacteroidota > Bacteroidia > Bacteroidales > F082 > Limimorpha. The sequence continues at coordinate 37,541 of JAFUAA010000030.1, forward strand.
TAGATTTTGCACTGTGTTTTTGACTTTTTCAGTCATTAAAATCTTCGCGATTCATTCAAAAACATGCTTTTATCCAGCGGCGAACAGGGTAAAATGGCGTTTCACCGCTGGATAAAGCACCTTTTTTCTATATTAAGATAGCATTAAGGTTCATAATCTCAATACAATACAAGAATTCTTCTATTTTTGCAGTTCATAATTCAAACATTCGTATCATGAAAAAGACAGTTTATCTTATTGCAGCATCACTTTTCGTTGCAGGGTGCCACCATCCAAGCGTTGAGGAAATGATGAGAAAATCTTACCAGAAATGCCAATCCATTGAAAGCGGGCACTATGAAATGACCTATTTGATGAAGTACATGTCGAAACCTGATACCACCATCACTCAGTACGTTTGCGAGTTCCTGAAACTCCCCGACGACACCTTGTTTGGATTCGCTTTCCATTCGCAACTCGAAAACGACAACGGCACTGTGCGTAGCACCCTATACACGGGCAACGAACTCGTCAGATACGATGACAGCGCGGGGACTATCACTTCATGCGCGCTTTGGATGGACCACCTCCAAAACATCCAACACAACTTCCTGTTTTTCGACCCACTCGTCAGAAAAAACAGCCGTCCGCTCAAAAACGACGAAAAACTTGCCGACACCGCTTATGCCTATTCAATGAGCACGGACAGGCTGAATGGAAGAACTTGCTATCGCGTGAACATCATCGGCCCAACGTGGGAAAACAAGATGTTGGGCATGAAAGGCATCCGTCAGGAAACCGACATCTGGATTGACAAGAAAAGTTACATTCCCATTCGATATGCACAAGCAGCAGACATCGTCCAGCAAGGCGACACCTTATATCAATACGAGGAATGTCGTCTCAACAATCTCAAAGAAGACGCCAACTTGACCTTGTTAAACCTTGAATCCATTCCCAAAAACGTGATACTCAAAGATTATACCCCTACCAAATCGCCAGAACCTTTGAAAGAAGGCGAAGTCGTTCCGCAATGGACCTTGGAATCGCTTGATGGTGACTCTGTCAGTTTAGCCGATCTGAAAGGCAAAGTCGTGCTTCTCGATTTCTTCTACAAGAGTTGTGGTCCGTGTGTAGCAGCCATGCCCTATTTGCAACGTCTTCATGAGCAATACAAGGACAAAGGCTTTGTCGTGGTCGGCATTGACCCTTTTGACACCAAAGAAGAATTATTTGAATTTTTGGAGAAACGAGGCATCACCTATACCATTTTGTTTTGCAATAAGGAATTGCCCACCCAATATCATGTTGATGGCTACCCCAACCTTTTCCTCCTTGACCGTGAGGGCAAGCTCATCCAACTGTATTCGGGTTACCGCCAAAAGTTGAACGAATGGATTGAGGAAGAATTAGTGAAACAACTGAAATGATGAAAAAAGCCATCCACCTTACCGCTCTAAGCACTTTTATAATTTCAATAACACTTTATATATCAAATAGTTACAAATCATACCAACAAGAAATTGCCAACCAATTGGAAAAGGAACTTCTTGACAACCGCATCAACTCTTTCCGAGAAACGATATTAGCCAATCCCTTCTTGATCAAGGCTTTGGCCGATTCGGAAGTGTTTTACGATGACAAAGAAATCCTTGAAATCACAAAAAACAACAAGGCAAACGTAAAAACCGTTGAATTTGAAGGCGCTAGATACCAAAACAAATCGGATACTTTATATTCCGCTCTATGCCGCCAAATGGAAGCCGTCTTCAACCGCGACCGCACCGACAGCATCCATTTTCTGCCCTAAGTTCAAGATAGAAGTGCGAAAATCAGGTGTTCGGTCGGTTATCTAAGTGGCGATGCAGAGCAGCAAGCCCTTTTCCCTAAGGTTTTGAACCAGGAGTGCGTTGGGGAAATAGCAATACGGATGAAAAAAGGGAGGCCGTTGCCGACGCAAGTCCTACGCGAATCTTTAGGATGATATGGAAGGAACTGGTTTTCTGTATGGTTTTCATCTTGACCTTCATTGCTACCTACATCAGCATCCACAAGATGTACCGCGAGCAAAAACGGAAGACAGAAAGCAAGAACCAGTTCATCAATTTCTTCACACATGAGATGAAAACACCATTGGCCACCATCCGTGCCTGCAGCGACAGCCTTAGCATCCTCCACTCCGACGCGGATACGCGAGGCATCATCGGCACAAGCAACGAAAAGGTGGAAAACATCAACAAAATGCTTAACAACATGCTATTGGCGCAAAAACTGAACCTGGAAAAGATGCGGCCCGTGTTTTCAGCAACCGACCTAATCGCAACACTTGAAAAACTGATACAAGAATTTACGCAAAGCCACGCCACAGTTTCCTTCAGCGACAATTCGGACGGCTTTGCCCGAAATTTCATTGCCGATGGAAACATTGTGGCGCAAATCGTCCGGCAACTGATTAATAACGCCATCATCTACTGTGAGCGGACACCTGAAATCTGCCTCACGTTGTCCAAAACCCAACACGGCATCTGTCTCTCCGTGCATGACAACGGCATCGGCATTCGCCCCGAAGACCAAGACCGCATTTTCGATGTGTTTTTCAGGGCTTCCAACATCAACCGTGGCAACGGCACTGGCTTGGGGCTTTCCATAGCCAAACAATTGGCCAACCTCATCCACGCAAAACTATTCCTGAAACAAAGTGACAAGAACGGTTCCGAATTTGTCCTTGAGATTCCCTATCCAACGCACCCACAATCATGATAAAAATCCTGTTTTTCGAAGACGACGCCGAACTTGCAGCGCGTACAAAATTCAACCTTGAACGACTTTGCGATTGCCAAATAGAATGGCAAGCCGACGGTAACGATTGTACCAAAACGGCAAGAAATCTCCAGCCCGACATTTGTCTCATCGATGTAATGCTGCCTGGCAAAGATGGTTTTGAAATCTTGAAAGAATTGCGACAAAACGGATTTACTGCACCATCCATTTTCCTCACCGCCAGAACCTTGCCAGAGGATGCTGTCAAAGGATTCCGTTTGGGTGCCGCCGACTATGTACGCAAGCCCTTCGACGCGTTTGAGCTTGTGGAACGCATCAACAGAGTTTTGGGATTCCAAAGTGCGACAAAGCAAAGCATTTTGGAAATCAACAAAATAAAATTTGATTTCGAGCTGAACAAGGTAAGGTTTTCCGAAAAGGAAGCTGAACTTTCACCTTACGAAGCCGCTTTATTGCGCGTTCTGCTGAATCATAAAGACGAGATTGTTGATTACGACACTTTTGCTACCGAAATTGGAAAACGGGATTTGCATATTTACCGCAACAGCTTTTATGTCACCATTTCCACGCTTCGGTCAAAACTTGCATTCATCAACACACTGAAAATCAAAACTTTGAAAAACAGGGGATTCTTACTCCAATTTGAGGTATAGTTCACCTTCCCATTGCCAAAATGTCAGTTTCCGCCATGGCACGCAATTTGACTATCGGCGGCTGGCTCTTAGCCTCTGGCTTCTGGCAGCTTCATCTAATAGTATGAACTTCTCCATCTCGGTTGAAGCTGCCAAAAGCCAATAGCCAGTGGCCAAAAGCCAATTTTAAATCTGAAATCTTGAAATCATAAATACAAAATCAATATGCAACAAACAGGTAACATTGGAGTAAAGACAGAAAACATTTTCCCTGTCATCAAGAAGTTCCTCTATTCGGACCAGGAAATCTTCCTGCGCGAAATCATCAGCAACGCCGTCGATGCCACGCAAAAACTGAAGGCCTTGGCCTCTTCGGGCGAGTTCAAGGGCGAGCTGGGCGACCTCACCATCAAGGTGGAAATCGACAAGAAGAAAAAGACTCTCACCGTCCGCGACCGTGGCATCGGCATGAACGCCGAAGAGGTCAACAAGTACATCAACCAAATCGCCTTCTCGGGCGCCGAGGAGTTCATCGCCAAGTTCAAGACCCAAAGCGAGGCCGAAGCCGCCAACATCATCGGACATTTTGGCTTGGGCTTTTACTCCGCTTTTATGGTCTCCTCGAAGGTCGCGCTGATTTCCAAGTCGTGCAAGGACGAAGGCCAGAACGGTGTCATTTGGGAATGCGACGGCAGCCCCGAGTACACGATGAACGAAATCCCGAAGGGCGACCGCGGCACCGACGTCATCCTCTACATCTCTGACGACGCACAGGAGTTCCTCGAAGAAGGCCGCATCCGCGAACTGCTCAACAAATATTGCAAGTTCCTGCCCATCCCGATCCAGTTCGGCACACGCAAGGTGCAGGAGGAAATCGAAGGCGAGACCGACAAGGACGGCAAACCCAAGACCAAGGAAGTGGAGAAACCGTGGATTATCAACGACGTGGCACCGCTGTGGAAGAAGTTGCCCAACGACATCAAGGACGAGGAATACAACGACTTCTACCACACGCTCTACCCGATGAACTTCGGCGAGCCGCTGTTCCACATCCACCTCAACGTGGATTACCCCTTCAACCTCACGGGCATCCTCTATTTCCCGAAGGTGAAGAACCGCTACGAGTTCCAACGCAACAAAATCCAGCTCTACTGCAACGAGGTCTTCGTCACCGACTCGGTGGAAGGCATCCTGCCCGAGTTCCTCTCGCTGCTGCACGGCGTCATCGACTCGCCCGACATCCCGCTGAACGTGAGCCGCTCGTTCCTGCAAAGCGACCAGAACGTGAAGAAAATCTCGACCTACATCACCAAGAAGGTGGCCGAGAAACTTGAGGAACTCTTCAAGAAAGACCGCGAGGCCTACGAGAAGAACTGGGACGACATCCGCGTCTTCATCGAATACGGAATGATGAGCGACCCGAAGTTCTACGAGCGCGCCGAGAAGTTCTTCCTCTTCAAGGACACCGACGACAAGTACCACACCATCGAGGAATACAAGGCCTTAATCAAGGAGAGCCAGACCAACAAGGACAAGGCGCTTGTCTATCTCTACGCCACCGACAAGGACGACCAATACGCCAACATCGAGGCGGCCAAGTCGCGCGGCTACAATGTGCTGATGATGGACGGCATGCTTGACGCGCACTTCATCAGCGCCTTTGAGCAAAAGGAAAGCGAGAAGGGCGATGACGGCCGCACGATGTTCGCCCGCGTCGACTCCAACACCATCGACAAACTTATCGTGAAGGACGACAAGGAAACCGCCTCAAAGCTTGACGACAAGCAGCGCGAGACGCTGAAAGCTGCCTTCGAGAAGGTCATTGACAAGGTGAAGTTCAACGTGGAGTTCAGCAACGAAGGCGAAAACGATGCCCCTGTGGAGGTCACCCAAAACGAGTGGATGCGCCGCATGAAGGAGATGGAGCAGATGGGCGGTGGCCCGATGTCGTTCTACGGCTCGATGCCCGACAGCTATACCTTGATGCTCAACACCAACAGCCCCGTCATCGTCGGCCTCTTGGACAAGGACGAAGCCGCACAAGAGGCCGCCATCCGCCAAATCTACGACCTCGCATTGCTCTCGAAGAACTTGCTGAAGGGCAAGGATTTAAATGAGTTTGTGAAGAGGAATATGGAGAAGCTATAATTTCAAGAATTAGAGAATTATAGAATCAGAAAAATACAGAAAACAATAATCCCCGCAACTCCATTGATTATTGGTATTGCGGGGATTTATTATTGTCGTTAATAGAATCATTCAGCCGAATGCACAGGGCGAATCGTTAACCCAAGATTTCGGGTATCAAAAGACATACTATACTCGCTCCCTTCATTGAAAAAAAAGCCAAGCACATTCAGAGTGGTCAGAGTGTTCAGAAAACAAAGAACTTGACCAATAATAGCCATGGTAATCTGATACGTTCGATTCTTCCTTATAACCCGAGAAAGGCAAAACAAGCCGATTTCCATTCGGTCCGACAAAAGCCCAATCATTTACCCCATTAATATGAGGCCCATCAAGGGGGCAATTAATGATTAGTTCACGCCATTCCGTATAGGTTGGAATACGCCATCCTCCACCCCATTGAACCGACGCAGCATCATCGCATTCCTCCAAAACCGTTAGATTATCTGAAAATCCTTGGTAACCTTCAAACGGACTCAAAAAATATTTCGTAAAGCCACTACCCCACCTGCCATACTGATAGGTATCTCAAGAATAAACCTCTTTAGGACTAGTTTCGCCCCAAGCGAAATACTCTCCCCGGTCTTTTGGCATATCTGCTCCAATATTACAAGTGGCCCACAAAGTGCCGCTCGGCAGACCAAGGTCAACATAATCATGACCATTAATGTTTCCGCTGACAGTCAAATTGTTTTCACTGCCATTCGGCTCGTCAGGTTTTGTGCATCCCACCGCAAAAACCACCATCAGCACTATGACTGCTAAAGCCTTCACTATCTTTTTCATATTATTGAGTCTTTATGTGTTTCACTTTGCAAGGAAACAAAAAAATCCATTTCGATGGCATTCCGGAGTAAAATTGTTATTTTTGCACTCAAATCAAAGCACAATGTCCAACGCCATCAACATACTGAACCGCGAGGAAGACCGCCGCATCGTGGAGGCCATCAAGCAGGCCGAACTGAACACTTCAGGCGAAATCAAGGTGCACATCGAGAACCATTGCAAGGGCGATGTGGAAGAACGCAGTCTGTTCGTCTTCAAGAAACTGAAAATCAACGAGACACAGCTAAAAAACAGCGTGCTGATTTACCTCGCCGTGAAGGACCGCAAGTTTGCCATCCTCGGCGACGAAGGCATCAACAAGGTGGTGGAGAGCGGTTTCTGGAACGATATCAAAGACTTGATGCTCAGTCATTTCAAGGAAGGCCGTTTCGCCGAAGGGCTGGAACAAGGCATCCAACGCTGCGGCGAGAAACTGAAGACCTATTTCCCCTACCAATCCGACGACATCAACGAAATCCCCGATGAAATTTCCTATGAAAACAATTGATAGACAACAGCACTTTTTCCTATTGGCATTGCTCTTTGCCCTGCTGGCTTTCAGTTCGGCACTGAAGGCTCAATTGCCCTCGCCGCCCAATCCGCCGCGTTTGGTGAACGACTACACCGGCACTTTGTCTGCCCACCAAATTGACGTTTTGGAAAGGAAACTCGTGGCCTACAACGATTCGACCTCCACCCAATTCCTCGTCCTCCTTGTGGACGACCTGCAAGGCTACAGCATCGAGCAATACGCCACCGAAATCGGGCATTCCTGGGGCGTGGGGCAGCAAGGCAAGAACAACGGCGCGGTCATTTTGGTCAAGCCGAAGAAAGGCACCGAATCGGGCAAGGTAACCATACAAACAGGCTACGGCATCGAAGAATACGTCACCGATGCCACGGCCAAAACCATCGTCGAGCGGGAGATGATTCCCGCTTTCAAGGAAAACGACTATTACACCGGCATTGATAACGCCGTCAACGTGATGATGGACCTCTGCTCGGGCAAGTTCACGCAGGACGAATACACTGAAGGCGACGGCATCCCTGGTTGGCTTACCCTTCTTTTCATCATCGCCATTATCCTCATTTTCATCAAGTTTTCCAAAGACGGAGGCCAAAACTATTCCGGCGGCGGCACCCGAACCATCTGGATTCCGATGGGCGGAGGTGGCTTCGGTGGTGGAAGTTTCGGTGGAGGAGGTAGCTTTGGAGGAGGTTTCGGCGGCTTCGGCGGCGGCAGCTTCG
>JAFUAA010000031.1 GCA_017460915.1 Bacteroidales bacterium
ACCCAAAAATAATGGCAAGAAAGGTTGTCACATAGGACAAAAACACATATCTTTGCAACGGTTGGAAGAACCGCCTGAATGGGACTTCGGCATTCTGACAACCCAAAATCAAGAAAATCAAGTATAATTAGAAGTCCCCTATAGGTAAAAATGAACAGTTCAAGACATAACAAAAGCGTAATCTTCATCCTCCTGTTGCTGGCTGTGGTGGGAATAGCAGAAGCACAAACTTTCCAACCCTACAAAAGCGGTGTCATTCCTTGCCATGGCTACTCGTTCCCCGTCGTGCCAGGAACGGACGAATGGAAAAGCATTAGCCACACGCAGCGCGTGGCCTCTTTGCAGCTGCCAACCGACACCTTGCAAAGCATCTCCACGGCAAGGCTATTAGAGACCTGTCTATATTATCCGTTCAATATAGACATCTTTGCACTCGACGACCAAATCTATAGTTTCAATAGGGTGAAGGAACAGTTTAATGGCTATTCGGAATTGTACCAACGGACGGATTTTGTACAGGAATTAATAGACTTGTACGCTTCAAGAAATGTCGAATTCGTTAACCAGATTGGCATAGACCTAGAGCAAGGCCATTATGCTTTTGACTATCATATCTTGGAGTTTATGTTCACTGATGCGGCACTTTTGGCTTCTGATACACAGGCAGCGCAAATTGCTGCCACGCTATATGAGAAGAAAGAGCTAAAAACGCAGTATAGCGTTTATGGAAGCACTAACCGTATGGTGATTGCTTTGGCCATCGGTCGTTGCCTGCAACGCACCAATGCCTTTTCCGACTACCAAGGTACAACGCTGTCGGCGTTTTTGCAAAGCGGAAAACCGACCAATGCCAGCGATTTGGATTATATTTACTCAAAAGCGAGGAACCAGTAAAACACACAGCCATGAAAAAACTCTTCATAGTAATTTGCATGATGGCCTTGGCTATGACTGCTTGCCGCAAACCTGAACCAGGTCCCGAAAACGATGAACCCGTGGTAAAGAAGTATCTTGTAAAACAATTGCTTAATGATGATCCTGAAAGAGTTATGTTGGGTATTGACTGGAATGATGATTTCACGAAAATATTGCATGTGAAATATGGGTTGGGTTCTGGACCATGTATAGATTATGATTTTCTATATTATGATTATGACAGCATTCAGGTGACATGGTCGGTTTCTGATAGTGTCTCTTTTTGGAGTTTTTGGTATAACCGAATTGTGATTCATTATAGAGATGAAAGAATCGACAGCATTTGTTGTTATGTTGGAAAAGAAAAGAAAGATGTTGAACATTATTTCTACAATGATGATAATAAACTAATCAAAAGAACTTATTATAATAATGCAGCGAACGATATTTTTAGATGGAGCGGGGAAGATGTTGTGGAGTATAAAATATTAGAAGATAATACTGCTGTTTGTTTTGACGCATTCACTAGTTTTATTCATCCACATTATACCTTGCCTTTTTATTTATCCACGGAGGTAGCGTACGAAATAAGACAACCGCTTTTTAATCCGTTATGGAAACACCAACCAATACATCCTTTATATAAAGAATATGAAGCAGATGAAGATGGTTACATCACGAAAATGATACATAATAACTCTACAGATTCTATGGAGAAATGTATTACTTTTTATTATCGTACTGCAAATCCATAATTCCTAAACAATCATGAAAAGAATTACAGTAATTATTGCTTTATTTACCTTTTGCAACAGTATCATTTGTGCACAAGACATTATGGTTGGTGACCCATATTATTTCTGCGCTTTGAATGGTAGTTGCTATAATGATGTTCCAAATCGGTTGGTCACGAGAGTTGATGTAGATTTTTCTCCAGAATATGCGTCGTTTCTAACACAACAGTTTTTATTAATGCACTCCGGTTGTACGATAATTGAACCATCGTCCAAATTATATAATTGTCATGGTTATGCATATAGTGTCTATCAAAGTGAAATACCGTTACAAATTGGTTGGAAAGAAAACCTATGTTCATATAATGGAACAAGTGTTGAAAGCTACATCCAGATAGAAGAAAGTCAGATTCAAAAAGGAGATATTGCAACTATTATTGAAAACAACGTTTACCCACTCCAATCGCGGCATTCTGCAATTGTATGGAATAATGATACTATGATATCTAAATTAAATGACGAACCTCTTTTCAAGCATCACAAATATGAATCTTGGTTTGCGGAGATGATGGGCTTAGGCGTTTCTTCCCATTACGTGTACTACCGCCGCATCATTAACACCCCCGACCAGATTTCTGGTCCATACACTTTCAATGGAACGGGCGTTTTTGATTTTTATCCATCCATCTCCCCAGCTTCATGCTCTTGGAGCGTGGAGCCAGCCGATATGTTCCAAGTGTCGTCAGGCACTGGCTATAGGGCTATACTGAACTATAGGACTCCATTCGTGTACCTTGCCCCAAAAGCAACTATTACTTTCACATTCAGCTACGGTTGCGACAACCACTATACCGTTTCAAAAGAGTTCGATCTTCGTATCCCTACCACCACCATTTCTGGCAACGCCATTTCTGAGGGCTTCATCATCGATGGTAATGCTACCGTTACGGTAACAGGAAACATAAAAAGTAACAAGAATGCGAAAACCATCGTCCCCGTTGGAACAAGGTTAATCTTGGATGGAGGGATGATGACAAGCAATGAAGATGGCATGTGGCAAGGCATAGAAGTCTGGGGCAACAGTAGCACGCACCAGTACGAAATCAATGGCAACTACGCCCAAGGCTATCTTGAGCTGAAGAACGGTGCCGTCATCGAGAATGCCAAATGCGCCGTGGAGCTGTGGCGACCCGAACATTGGAGTACCACGGGTGGCATCATCCATGCCACGGATGCCACCTTCCGCAACAACACTACTGCAGTTCACGCACATTGCTACAGCAATTACAATCCCAACACCCACAAAGAAACCAGTTACAACGCCTATTTCAACAACTGTACGTTTGTCGTCGATGAAAACTATTCAGGAACGGAGACTTTCACCAGACACGTCACTCTCGCCGATGTCAATGGAATCACTTTTAGGGGCTGCGACTTTTCAGCCAAGAGAGGACTGCAAAACGTACATCAATGGTGTGTGGGAATCAACGCTTACAATGCAGGATTCACGGTCAATTCTCTTTGCAATTCCACTACAGTCTTGCCCTGCCCAGACGATTACCTTGACAAGTCGACTTTTACAGGATTTTGTGCTGCCATCCGTGCCTCAAGCAATGGCAGCCATCCTCGTTCATTCTCCGTCAGGAACTCTGTCTTCACGAACAACGACAGGGGAATCCACGCCGAAAACACTGGCTTCCCCACCATACTTTTAAACGAGTTCAACATCGGCCAAGAATCGTATTGCCAATTCAACTATGGCATTTTCCTCAATCACGTCACTGGGTTTTCTATCGAACAGAATGATTTCAGACCTGTTGCGAACACTGGCGGATCCACCATAGGCATCGCCATTTACGACTCCCGTGGCATCAACGACATATACCACAACCACTTCGAGCGGCTTTCGTGTGGCAATATTGCCAGAGGGCAAAACACACCTTCCACCTCTTTGTCCTCATCGGCAGACTTTTCTACTGGACTTACCTATAGCTGTAACACCAATGAAAACAACCACAACGATTTTCGAGTATTCCAAAAGGATGGCATAGGAAACATACAGTCACAGCAAGGGTCAACCGCATACCCTGCCGGCAACACTTTCGATGCCAGAGGCTATCAATTCGACAACCAAGGCTCTCATACGATTGACTACTATTATAACGTCAATGAGCCAACCGAGGTTCCATCCTCATCCCTGCTTAACAACGTAACAGCCACTGGCACGACAAACGTCAACCACTGTATTCCGCACTATGGTAATGGTTCTGTGGTGAAGTCAATCGCAGAAAAAACGCTTTTGGAATCCGATTATCTATCAGCCTACACGACTTTCACGAATCTCAAACAATTATATGAAAACCGTATCGACGGAGGAAACACGGAGGCGCAAATCTCTGACATCACTAATGCCACTTCCGCCGACATGTGGCAGCTTCGCGCACAGCTTCTCGGTATCTCTCCTTATGTCTCGGGGCAGGTCCTGACCACTGCAGCCGAACGAAACGATATTTTTACCGACCCTGTTTTGTTCGAAATCCTATCCGCCAATCCCGACGAGCTGAAAAACGACTCCCTCATCAGCTATCTCGAAAACAAAACCAATCCATTGCCCAACTATATGATTGACTTATTGCGGCAGATAGCCACTGGAATCACCGCCCGCACCGCAATGGTCGCACAATTGGGCAAATATGGTCATGATTACAGCCTTGCTGCTGGCGACATGGTGAGAAGCAACCTCAACGACTCCATCAGCAACCCCTCAGAACTGCGACAATGGCTCGGCAACATGAACGACATCGCCGCTGACCGAATGGCTGTTTCTTCCTATTTGAACGAAGGCGACTCTGTCAGTGCCTTTGCATTGGCCAACATGATTCCCCAACTTTATGGACTTCAAGGCAATGATTTGACAGACCATCACGATTATATGCGCCTAATCAATTTGTACCAAACACTCAAATCGACCCATCGAACCGTTTATGAAATGACAGAAACCGAAACTGCCACCGTGGACAGCATCGCAGAACTCGGCACAGGGATTTCAAAATCAATGGCTCAATCCTTATTGGAACAAGTGCTTGACACCATTATCGAGACATGTCCTGATCATATACCTGATTTGGAAGAGGGAGACAGAGGTAGAGGTTCTTATGACATCCACTCCGTGAATAAAGCGATTGGATTCACTACCAACATCGGCCCAAATCCTGCAACAACGTGGACCACTGTCGAATTCACTTTGCCCAGCGAAACTTCAACAGCTTTATTGACCCTAACAAATACGCTCGGCATCAACGTGCTATCCACAGAACTCAATGGTAAGCAAGGTAGCAAAGTATTGGATTTGCGAGGGCTTGCCACGGGAATCTACATTTATACCATAAGGTATGAACAACATATCGAGACTGGAAAACTAGTCATAACAAAGTGATAATTAAACAACAATAAAAATAAACTCTATGTCAAACATCAAACCAAGTGAAATATCGAGCATCTTGCAGATGCAGCTCCAGAACATGAGCAACAAGGTTCAGTTCGAGGAGGTGGGCAAGGTGCTGCAAGTGAGCGACGGCGTGGCCCACGTCTATGGCCTCGACAAGGTGCAATCGAACGAGCTCGTCGAGTTCGAGAACGGCACCATGGGCGTGGTGCTCAACCTTGAGGAAGACAACGTCGGCGTGGTGCTGCTCGGTCCCACCGAGGGCATCAAGGAAGGTGAATCTGTGAAACGCACCCAACGCATCGCCTCCGTGCTGGCAGGCGAAGGCATGTTGGGCCGCGTGGTGGATGGCCTCGGCCGCCCCATCGACGGCAAGGGCCCCATCCAAGGCAAGACCTACGAGATGCCGTTGGAGCGCAAGGCTCCTGGCGTCATCTTCCGCCAACCCGTCAACCAGCCGCTGCAAACGGGCATCAAGGCCATCGACGCCATGATTCCCATCGGGCGCGGCCAACGTGAGCTCATCATCGGCGACCGCCAGACGGGTAAAACCGCCATCGCCATCGACACCATCATCAACCAGAAAGAGAACTACAAAAACGGCGACCCGATCTATTGCATTTATGTCGCTGTCGGACAAAAAGGCTCCACCGTGGCCAACCTCGTGAAGACCTTGGAGGAAAACGGCGCCATAGACTACACCATCGTGGTCTCGGCCACCGCCTCCGACCCTGCCGCCATGCAGTTCTATGCGCCTTACGCTGGTGTCGCCATCGCCGAGTACTTCCGCGACACGGGCCGTCACGCCCTCATCATCTACGACGACTTGTCGAAACAAGCCGTGGCCTATCGTGAAGTCTCCCTGATTCTGCGCCGTCCCCCGGGACGTGAGGCTTATCCTGGCGACATCTTCTACCTCCACAGCCGTCTGCTCGAACGCGCCGCCAAGGTCATCAAGAACGATGACGTGGCACGCCAGATGAACGACCTGCCCGACAGCATCAAGGACATCGTGAAAGGCGGCGGCAGCATCACCGCACTGCCCATCATCGAGACACAGGCGGGCGACGTGTCGGCCTACATCCCGACCAACGTCATCTCCATCACCGACGGACAGATCTTCTTGGAAACCGGTCTGTTCAACGCGGGTATCCGTCCTGCCATCAACGTGGGTATCTCGGTGTCGCGTGTGGGTGGCAACGCCCAAATCAAGTCGATGAAGAAAGTGGCTGGCACCCTGAAACTCGACCAGGCACAATTCCGCGAGATGGAAGCCTTCTCGAAGTTCGGCGCCGAACTCGATGCCGCCACCTTGGCCATCCTCGACAAGGGCCGCAAGAACGTGGAACTGCTGAAACAGCCGCAATACACGCCTATGCCCGTCGAGAAACAGATTGCCATCATCTTCTGCGGCACCAACGGACTGCTGAGCAAAGTACCTGAGAACAAGGTGCTTGAATTCGAGAAACAATTCCTCGACATCATGCAGGTGAAGCACAAGGACGTGATGGAGCAACTGCGCGCCGGCAAAATCGACGACGACATCAAGGCGGTCTTGAAGGAGGAAGCTTTAAACCTGAGTGACCATTTTAACTCCTAACTGGTAACTGACAACTGATAACTGAACAAAATGGCATCACTAAAAGAAATACGGGCCAGAATCGCTTCCGTCGCCTCGACGCAGAAAATCACGAGTGCGATGAAGATGGTGTCGGCGGCCAAGTTGAAGAAGACCGAAGGCATCACGACGCGTTTCCTGCCCTATAAGAACAAGCTGAGCGAGGCCTTGGCCAACTACCTCGGCTCCCTGGAAGGCGGCGTCAGCATCCCGCTGGCCAAGCACCGCGAAGTGAAGCGGGTGGCGCTGATGGCCTTTTCGTCGAGCAGCGGACTGTGCGGCGTCTACAACTCCAGCATCTGCAAGCTGTTCAAGCAGGTGTATGATGAGTATGCCAACAGCATTGGCGCTGAGAATGTGGTCGTTTTCCTCGTCGGGAAAAAGGTCAACGACTACGCCAAGAAGTTCGGCATCAAGGTGGAGAAGCAATACGCGCCTTTGGCCGAGGAAATGTCGTACGACATCGCCACCGAAATCAGCGACACGATGGTCGAGCTGTTCCTCAGCCAAAAAGTCGACCGTGTGGAACTGATTTTCAACCACTTCAAGAACGCAGGCGTGCAAGTGCCCTCGCGTGAGGTGGTGCTACCGCTGAAGACCGAGGTGCAAAGCGACGGCTCCTCGTTGGACTACATCGTGGAGCCCGACAAGGAGAGTTTCGTCAACAATCTGATTCCCAAGGTCATTCGCACCAACTTCTACTCCATCATGCTCGACACGCTGACAGCTGAGCACGGTGCCCGCATGACGGCCATGCACATCGCCAGCGACAACGCCGACCAGCTGTCGCAAGAGTTGAAGATTCTCTACAACAAAGCCCGCCAGAACGTCATCACCAACGAGTTGATTGACATCGTGGGCGGCGCTGAGGCGCTGAATGGGTAACACGAACCATCCCATTTTTAGTTTATAACATCGGAAAAACCGGAAGACACAGAAATGTGCTTTCCGGTTTTTCCGTTTCTTCCGATGTGGGAACCCTACTCCGGATAATACACCCGCTGCGAGATACGCGTCATGATGTCGGGCTTTCAGAACAACAGCCATTTCCCAAGCGGCACAACCTCAATGGTCCCGAAATCATCGGCGATAGTATCAGATTCGTCATAGGTGAGAATGAGGCGACGGTTGCAAGGCAGAACCTTGGGAAGTTTTTTTAAGGCCTCCACCTCTCGTTCAAAAGTGGAGTCTGCCTGGGTAATGCTATAAGAGACCTGGATGGCCAGTTTGTCTTCAGGAACATAGAAGTCCACTTCTACTTTATCATTGTAAAAGAACACCCGCTCGTTGTCCAAGTCATGGCCATATTTTCGGAATAGAGTTAAGGCTACAAGGTTCTCCAACAATGCCGTTTCGCCATCGAGAAGGAAAAGGTTCAGTATGCCGTTATCCACAAAATAATACTTGCACAAAGTCTCCTTTTCGGCAAAGGCCGCCGAGATGTTGCGTAGCCGCAGGAGCAACCAAGCCGACTCGCAGTACTCTATGTATTTGCTCACCGTCGGCATCGTAATCTTGCCACTCACCGACGACAAGACATGGGACAGCCGGTTGTAAGAGACAGGTTGCATGACACTTTCAGCGACTTTTTTCAAAAGCAGTCGCAAAAGGTTCGGGTTAGAAATCTTGTTCCTACTGACGATATCACCCAAATAAATCTTCTGAAACGTGCTGGTCAGATAGTCGCGTTTCACTGTCAGCCCCACCGACTCAGGCAAGCCGCCCCAAAGCAGATAATCATTCCACTGACGAAGCATCTTGGCCCGCGATTCAGTAGCCAGCAACGAGTTTTCATCAAACGGGAAACCTTTCGCGTTAAGGTACTCCTCAAAACTATAAGGATAGACCTCTGTGGCCAAATAACGTCCGCCAAGGGTGCTCATGATTTCCGACGACAACATCTTGGCATTGCTGCCCGTTATCCATACCTTGTATTTTGCATCGGCCATCCGACGGGCGAATCGTTCCCAACCATCAATGTTCTGCACCTCATCCAAGAAAAGCATTGGGCGCTGGTCGTACATCTCGGCATGACATTCAAGCAACAGTTCAAAGTCGTTTGCCGTAAAGCCAACCAGACGGTCATCCTCGAAGTTCAAATACAACATGTTTCCCCAGTCATGGGTTTCGGCAAGCATCTGCTGCATTTTCTGATAAAGCATGAATGATTTACCCGCCCTACGCACGCCGATGAACACACGCCTCGGGAAGTCGTCAGAAGGCAACGCACGAGGCACAACCTGATATTGCTCAATATCCTTTTGATTCGATGCCAGAATCTGTTTTAATGTAGTCTTACTAATCATATCTTCAAAATGTCATTTTGAATTTTCGCCACAAAATTACAAATAACATTTTGAAGAACAAGAAAAATGCTCAAAAAAATCAGCAACGAAAAAATGCTTTTCCAATTTTTCCGTTTCTTCCGATGTGGGAACCCTGCCCTATTCCTGATAGTAAACCCGCTTCACCCGCTGCGAAACACGGGTCATGATTTCATACGGAATGGTCTGGCAAGCCTTGGCGATGTCGGCAATGTCGTGCTCGGTGTCGAAGATGACCACCGTGTCGCCTTCAGCGGCTTCAACGTCGCTCAAGTCGAGCATGCACATGTCCATGCAGATGTCGCCGACGACGGGCACCTGCCGCCCGTTGACGTAGAACTTCCCGTTTCCGTTGCCCAGCAAACGCGAGAGTCCGTCGGCATAGCCGATGGGCACGATGCCGATGCGCATGTCCTTTTCAGCGCGACCGTGGCGGTTGTAGCCGATGCTGTCGCCCTTCGGGATGCGCTTGATCTGGTTGATGGTCGTCTTGAGCGAGACCACAGGCTGCAAAGCGCCCTTGTCGGCCTCGCAAGTGGGCACGCCATAGAGGCCGATGCCCAGACGCACCATATCGAACTGGTATTGCGTGAATCGGGTGATGCCCGCCGTGTTCAGGATGTGGCGCAGCACCTTGTAAGGGAATGCCTCAACAATCTTCTGACTGCCTTCCTCGAAGTTATGGATTTGGCTCAGCGTAAACGCATCTTCGGCGGGATTGTCGGCAGTGGCCAAATGCGAAAACACACTCTTCACATGCAGCATCGGGTTGGCCTTGATGCGCTCGATGAGTTCCAGAAGTTCGTCGTTCGAAAAGCCCAAGCGGTGCATGCCCGTGTCCAGCTTGATGTGCACATTCAGCGGATGCGCCTCGGGCAAAGCCTGGTTTTGCAACGCCCTCTCGATGAACTCCAAATTGCGGAAGCTGAACACCTCAGGCTCAAGGTGGTATTTGATGATGTTGTCGTAGCTGTTCACCTCGGGACTCATCACCATGATGGGCAGGTTGATGCCTGCGCGACGCAGCTCAACACCTTCGTCGGCGAAGGCAACCGTCAGATAGTCAACGTTATGGAATTGAAGCACATTGGACACCTCGAGGTTGCCGCTGCCATAGCCGAAAGCCTTCACCATCACCATCAGTTTGGTCTCAGGCTTGATTTTCGATCGGTAATGGTTCAGGTTGCCGACCAAATGGTTGAAGTTGATTTCGAGCACCGTCTCATGGGCTTTTTCCTGCAGTTCCATACCGATTTGCTCAAACTCGAAGGCACGAGCGCCTTTCAGCAGGATAGTCTGGTTGTTGAACTTGGAGAAAGGGAAATGCGCCAGGAAATCGGGGACGTTCCGATAGAAATAGCGTTCCATCTCGAACTTGTTGGACTGGCGCGAGATGCCTTCGCCGATGCCAATCAGCATGTCGACATTCTTGTTTTTCAACAGCTGGCCAATCTCGGCATACAGGTCCATCTCGCTGCGGCCGCTCTGCAAAATGTCGGAAAGGATGACCACATGGCGCTTGTGCTGGTGCTGTTGGTTCATCACGTCCAAGGCGATGGCCAAGGAATTAACATCCGAGTTATAATAATCGTTGATGATGGTGCAGTTGTTCACGCCCGCCTTGATTTCGAGGCGCATGGCGATGGACGTCAAGCCACGAAGTCGTTCGGCGATGCGCGAAGGTGTGTAATCCATCATCAGGCAAACCGAAATGCATTGTATGACGTTCTCGATGGACGCGTCGTCGGCAAAAGGGATGACGAACGACAGCCGCTCGCCCTGGTAGAGGCACTCCACCGTCGCGCTTTTGTCGGCCTTCACCACCTGGCTCACCAACAAATCGGCATCCTCGAACTTGCGGCTCCAAGTGAACAGCTTGACCTTTGAGGCGATTCCAGAACGAATCACGACTTGTTGTATGTCAGCATAATCCATGCAATACACCAACTGTTCGGCCTTGGTGAACAAGTTCAGCTTCTCCCCTGCCTTTTGTGCGCGGTTGATGAAGTTCTCGTCATGCGCCTGCCCAATGTTGGTGAACACACCGATGGTGGGACGTATCATGTCCTGCAAAGCCATCATCTCTTCAGACTCGGAGATGCCCGCCTCGAAGACGGCCAGCTCGTTCTTTTCGCTCATCTGCCACAGCGAGAGCGGCACGCCCACCTGCGAGTTGTAGCTCTTGGGACTGCGGACAATGTTGAAATCGGGGCTCAGCATCTGGAACAGCCATTCCTTGACGATGGTCTTGCCGTTGCTGCCCGTGACGCCGATGACGGGGATGCTGAACTGACGGCGATGGTAAGCCGCCAAAGTCTGCAAGGCCCGCAAGGTGTCGTCCACCTGGATGAACGAAGCCCCAGGGCATGGCTCTTCGGGCAAACGCTTCACCACGAAGGCGCGCACACCTTTATCATATAACTCTTTGATGTATTTATGTCCGTCGTTGCGGGTGCTGACGATGGCGAAAAACAAGGCCTGGTCGGGAACAACCAGTTGGCGGCTGTCGATGAGCAAGTCGCAGATTTGGCGGTTCGTCATGCTGCCCGTCAGTTGCCCACCGACGATTTCAGAAATCTTTTGTAGAGAATAATATTGATGCTGCATAAAAGCGATTCAAATTTCCTGCAAAAATAAGCCTTTTCTCAGTTATTGGGCAGCGCGATACGAAAAATAATCTACCTTTGCAGCAAAGAAAAAAAAGAAATGAGTCTCAAGCAACACATACCCAACGCCCTCACCTGCGGCAACCTCGTCTCGGGCTGCCTTTCCATTCTGTTCGTCTCCTTGGGCATGCCCGTGAAGGCCGCCCACATGGTTTTCGTGGCTGGGCTTTTCGACTTCCTCGACGGCTTCGCCGCCCGTTTGCTCCATGCCCACTCCCCCATCGGCGCCGACTTGGACTCGCTCTCCGACGTGGTTTCGTTCGGCGTGGCACCAGGGTTCATCATGTATTGGCTGATGTCGCACGCTCGCGACCTCATTCCTATCGCAATAAAAGGTTTTTATGTGTTACCGTGTTTGGCTTTCATGCTGCCCGTGTTTTCAGCCCTCCGATTAGCCAGGTTCAACATCGACGACACGCAAAAGACATCGTTTCGCGGCATTCCCGCACCAGGTATGGCCATTTTCATCGCCTCGTTGCCGTTGGCGCTCAGCCAAGTAGAGAGCATTATCCCATCTCTTCACTATTACACTTATTTCAACATCACCATCATCCTTTCCTTCCTGATGGTAAGCCATTTACGCTTCTTCTCCTTCAAGATGAAGTCGGCAAAATGGAAAGGCAACGAAGTGCGCTGGATTTTCCTCATCGTGGCCGTAGTCAGTTTCGCCATTTTCAGGTTCGTGGCGCTGCCGTTCATCATGATGCTTTACATCCTGATTTCCATCTTCTTTACCGGAAAACTGGAACAAGCATAATCTCTTAAGAAGCGCCATACCACCAGAAAGTCCTTTCTCGCATTAAAACAAAACAAATACGGAGTTAAATATTGAATTTTATTCAAAAATATACTATTTTTTTTCTGATTTTTGCGTTTTTATTCATAAAATGCCTATCTTTGCCGCCCAAAATCGGGTTGTAATACAATTTGATTTGCAATTATAGACTATCGAATAATACAAATGAATACAAATGAAAAAAATGAAAACTATCTACAGGCACGTGCTTTTCGCATTCCTGTTTTTCGGGTGTGTTTGCTTTATGCAAGCACAGAACGGCAACTTTACGACGTTGCAAAGCCAAATCAACCAAACTGCTGCCAATGGAACCCTAACCCTTGACAGGGATTATGTGGCCGCAGCCAATGAGAGCAGACTGACCATCACTGAAAACATTACCATTGACCTGAACGGCCACATCGTGAACCGTAACCTAACGGAAAGCCGAGACAATGGCAACGTGTTTTTCGTCAACTCAAACGTCACTTTGACCATCAACGACAGCAACCCCACGGCCAGCCATTCGCCAGCCGTGACCTACATTAGCCCCATCACCAACGAAGAGAAAACCATCGTTGGAGGCATCATCATGGGCGGTAATACGATCAATTGCGGAGGCGGTATCGAGGTGGCCACCCGAGGGCGACTGACCATGAATGGCGGAACCATAGCAAACAACCATGCTCGAAGATTGTCCACAGGTGGCGGCGGCGGCGGTGGAATATATTGTGGCAATAATTGCATATTGTCCATAAAGAATAGCAAGATTCTAAACAATATAGCTTTTGATTCGATTGTATCTATCGCTAATGGTTCAAATGGTGGAGGTATTTTTATCTCGGGAACAAATGAATTGAGCATTACCAACAGCGATATCTCAGACAATTATGCCCATTCGTGCGGGGGAGGCATCTCTTTTGAGGGACAAGGAAAACTTGAACTCATTGGAAACCAGATTTCTGGAAACAGTTCGGATAATATGGGCGGTGGACTTGAAATAAATGTATCTGGCAACCTTGACTTCACCCTAAAAGACTGCGATATACATGGAAACGAATCGAGTGTTTGGGGTGGCGGAATTAGATTATTGAACGGAAACAATAAATTGTCTTATGAAATCGATGGCAATAGAATATATGAGAACAGAGCAGGTTCTATCGGAGGCGGAATCTATATGGCAAGCACCTCGTTGGAGTTGCGCAGCGATTCTATCTTTGACAATGCGGCTGGGTTTTGTGGCGGAGGTGTGGGGCTAGGAAACAATTGCACCTTAGTAATGAAAGAAGGCTTTTCAATTGCGGGCAATGCTTCCGATGGTAGTTGGGCTTCCTCTCCCTATTCTGGTGGCGGCGGAGTTTATTGTGGCTTTTCAATTGTCGAGTTGGATGGCGCCCTAATCGCCAACAACACAGCTAAGAAAGTTGGAGGAGGCGTATATATAACTAGCAATGGTACTTTTAATATGAAAAGTGGATCCATCACGAATAATAGGGCAGAGTATGGAGGAGGAGGCGTAAGTATTGGCCATAACGGTTACACAACTACTAATGTGACAATGAATATGACTGGCGGCACCATCGAAAACAATACAACTTCATTATATGGAGGCGGTGTGTTTATTAAGGCCAAGAACAGCACGTTCTCTATGACAGATGGATCTATTTCGCTCAATTCAGCAAACTACGGAGGAGGCGTGAGCATCGGCACTTCGACTAATGACAGTGATAATCCGACAATGGACATGACAGGGGGTAGCATTGACCATAATTCAGCCATATCTTTGGGAGGCGGTGTGTATAACTGCAGCGCCCTTACCGTATCTGGCGGTACAATTTCCGACAATTCAGCACATGACGGAGGCGGAGTGGCAAACATGAATCATAAGACTTTCATCTTTTTGGGAGGCTCCATCCTACGCAACGAAGCAGTGCGGTATGGTGGAGGCGTGATGAACCAAGGTACTGTCAATTTCAGTAACGGTACGATTTCTTACAACCAAACGACTAGCACAGCCTCAGATTTCAATGGTGGTGGAGGCATATATAACCATGGGGACTTCTTCATGGAATGCGGCACAATCTCGAACAACACCAGCGTCAGGCGCGGAGGCGGGGTTTACAACCACGTAACCTTTAGCCTAAAAGGCGGCACTATTTCCGACAACAGGGCAAACGATTGTGGCGGTGGCGTGTACAACAGCAACAACGGAACCTTCACCATGGAAAATGGCTCGATTTCTAGAAACTCAACAACAAGAAATTTCGACTATTATGGTGGTGGCGGTGTGTACAACGACAAAACCTTCACCCTTATTGGCGGTACGATTTCCGAAAACACCACTGTACGATATGGTGGTGGGGTGAGTAACGCACGCAATTTCTTCATGCAAGGCGGAACGATTTCTTCAAACAGCTCACGATTCGGCGGTGGAGTGTACAACCATAATAATGCGAGTTCAAGTACTGCAGTTTTCACATTGACAGCAGGGCAAATCATAAACAATACGGCAGCTTCTGGTCAAGCTAATGGCGTCTATCAGAGTGGTATCTTCAACCTGTCGGGAGCGCCTGAATTTACGGACCACGATGACATCTACCTTTATTCCAACAAAACAAAGGACGACAGCGACGGAGTTAACTATGTCATCACCAAGGCGGGCGACATCAACCGACCTGAGGGTTATTTCCACATCTTCCTTGGCTATGAAGCAAGGCGCCTATACCATGGCCGCAACATCCTGGAGTCGGGTGACGGCACCGTCGTGGAAAGCGACAGGGCGCTGCTCACCATCGACAACTTCGACCAATGCAAAACGAAGTTCCTGTGGGACCGCTACTTGGCCAACGACCCCACCACGAGCGCTCCCATCGTCGAACTGTTCAGTCCCACCTGGGTCGGCATCGTCACCGAACAACCTGCCGGCTTCAACCTCAACAACATCGACTCGAAGGAAGACTTGGCCTGGTTGATTTCCTACGTCAACGGCTACAACGGCCAGCAAGCACATCCCAATGCCACGGCAAAACTAACAGCAGACGTTGACATGGGCGAGTACGAGTGGGTACCGATAGGCACAGGTGCCAGACCCTTCAGTGGCTCATTTGACGGCCAAGGCAACACCATCAGCAACTTGCGCAACACCACTGAGTATGTCAACCCCGGAATGTTCGGCACGGTGAGCGGCACGGTGAAGAACACCTTCGTGGCGAGCAGCAGCTTTGTCACCAGGCCCGACGAGGAAGGCTACTACGGCATCATCGCCGACACCCTCACCAACGGTGGCAATGTCATCTACAGTGAAGCCGTGGGCACCTTGACGGCAAGCGCTTCCAATGCCCATATCGGAGGTGTCGTCGGTCTGGTGTCGGGTACGACTTCGGCAACGCATTCCTGCCTCTCCATCGCCGACTTGACGGGCTTTGAGATGGGTGGCTTAGCATGCAGGAACGAAGGCAGCGTCGCCAACAGCCTTTCCTACCCCAAATTCACCTACAGCAGACTGACGGGCGACTTTGTGGGCGGCCTCGTGGCCGACAACTCAGGAACGGTATCGAACTGCTACCTAAGGCGCGACCGTGGCAACAACATCACTGGATCCAGTTACGAGCCTTTAGTGGCATACGGAGCGGCTGCCATCGACAGCTACGAGCCTGCCGACTACAGTGGCACGCAACGGCTGAACGGCAAGTACAGATACGGTCAGCAAGACCAAATGGTCGGCGACCAATGCCTGCTTGACAAGCTCAACGACAAAGTGGTCGGCGCCCATGCCCGATGGACCCGCACGATGGCCAGCCCCATCAACAACGACTATCCCGTGCTGGCACTCCCCGATTTCACTTGCGTCGCCCAAACCGACACGGTGAACAACCTCTTCATGGAATACAAAGCCGACCTCAACACGATGATTCGCAAGTACAACGCCACGACCAACGGGACGCATGTCTGTCTCTATGACGCCAACGCCACAGAAATCAATACGAACAACAGTGACGAAGTCAAAGTCTATGTCTGCGAAAACGTTGGATTGCTGCAAGCCGAAGGCAACCAACTGAATGCCACAGTGGGCGTCACCTTCGACAACAGCGATGCCTCCGACCTGGGCGGCAAGCCCTACGATTGGCACATGTTCGCCACGCCGTTGCAAGACGCTGCCATGGGCATAAGCTACGCGGACAACGTCCCACACGGTTACATGCAGGACCCCACGGCAATTACGCTTCAAGCGAATGGTTATTTCCCGACCGACTCGCCTTACGGCAGCATGGACTTCTATTGCTACAGCGAGCAGTATTACCATTGGATCAACTTCAAGCGCAACAGCGCCGACCATTGGCATCAAGACGGCGACCACGACAACATCCCTTACACCAACGAAACAACGATGGTCCCCGGGAAGGGCTACATGATGGCCATTGACCAACAGACCATGCTGATGGATAAAGGAATCCTCACCAATGGCGATTTCATCTATCCGCTCTCCTACACCGAACTCTCTGGCGACGAAGCGCCGCTGCGCGGCTGCAACCTCATTGGCAACCCGTATCAAAGCTACCTTGACTTCGACGAGCTAGCCAATGAAGACGTTGACACCTACTATATCCTTGACGCCGACCACAGAGGCTACATCGCTTATACAAAAGGTGCTACCGGGAGCCAAAACATCGCCCCACGCTACATCCACCCGCACCAAGGCTTCTTCGTGCGCGCCACGGCAAACGGCCAAAGTGTTACGTTCACCAACGCCATGCGTCATGCCACGGGAAAGCCCGAATCGTTCTTCCGCAACGAGGAAATCCTATACCCTTTGGTCAACTTGGTCTGCACCGACGCCAACGGCAAACGCGACTATGCCACCGTAGAGTTCGAAAGGCCTGAAAGCGGCGGTGGAGAAAAAGTCAAGGGTTTACGCTCAGGAAACGCTTCCATAGGCATTCACCTTGACGACAAGAACTACCAAATCGCCTTCGCCCCTTCCGGCATCCAAACGGTTCCCGTCCATTTCAAGGCCTATGAAAACGGCCATTACACCTTAAGCTGGAACACGGAAAACGCCGACTTCAGCTACCTGCACCTCATCGACAACCTCACTGGAATCGATTTGGACTGCCTGCAAACAGAGGAGTACCAATTTGCCGCCATCAAAACCGATTATCAATCGAGATTCAAGCTGGTGTTTCAATATACTGGTATTGAGGAACATCATACGGAAACAGAACTCTTTGCTTTCCCATTTGGCGACGAAATCATCATCAACGGAGAAGGTTGCATCGAGCTATACGATTTGAATGGACGTCTCATCAAGTCGGAAATGGTTTCTGGGCCACATAGCTCCATCAGCAAACCGAACGTAGCATCAGGATTATATCTTGTACGACTGACAAACAACAAGAAAACCCACACCCAAAAAATCATCATCAAATAACAATAGCCAAACACATCAAAACCAATCGAATCATGCGCAACAAAGTATTATCCTACATAGCCATCGCCGTCATGTTCTTCTCTCCTCTATTCTTGAACCATAGTAAGGCTCAGGTATTCATCATGGATGATGAAGAGTTTTCACGTCTAGGAAGGGAAGAGAGCGAATTGCCCAACATCCCCTGGCTCGGCCAAAATTACGATCAATATGCACCACTTAATGGAGAGGTGCTACTGCTAAGCTGCCTAGGTGGGGCATTTCTCCTGCACAAATGCAAGAAAAGCAAAGAATAGGTTTCCCTCAAGAAAGTAAACCAAAACTTTCTATATATTTTGAAAAAGAGGGCGACAACTTTGGAGGACACAGCACTGTCACCCTCTTTTCCTCCTACAGTTCCTTCTTGTGGAACACGAAGTTATGTCCGAGATACACCTCGCGGACATGTTCATCTTGTGCAAGGTTTTCAGGCGTGTCGGCCTTCAACACCTTGCCGTCGAAGAGCAGATAGGCGCGGTCGGTGATGCTCAAGGTCTCGTGCACGTTGTGGTCGGTGATAAGCACGCCGATGTTTTTCCTTTTCAGCTTGAAAATGATGCGTTGGATGTCCTCCACAGCGATGGGGTCGACGCCAGCAAAAGGCTCGTCCAAAAGGATGAAATTGGGGTTCACCGCCAAAGCGCGGGCAATCTCGGTGCGGCGTCGCTCACCGCCCGACAGCTGAATGCCTTTGCTCTTGCGCACATGGTCAAGGCCGAACTCCTCCAGCAGCTCCTCCAACTTCTTGCGACGGTCGTCTTCCTTCATGTCCTTTTTGAACTGCATCACGGAATAGATGTTGTCTTCCACCGTCATCTGGCGGAACACCGAGGCCTCCTGTGCAAGGTAGCCGATGCCCACCTGTGCCCTTTTGTACATCGGCAGGTCAGAGATGTCGCGTTCGTCGAGGAACACCTTGCCCGAATAAGGTTTGATGAGGCCGACCACCATATAGAAGGTCGTCGTCTTGCCCGCGCCGTTGGGACCCAGCAGACCCACGATCTCGCCTTGTTCGACCTTGATGTTCACGTCGTTGACCACCGTGCGCTGGCCGTATTTCTTCACTAAATGTTCGGTACTTAATTTCATTTTTTATTACAAATTCAAGATTTAAGATTCCTGGACTGCTTCGTTCCTCGCAGTGACGTAAACGTAAACCAACTAACTGCCGACCGCGAACTCTAAACTCTAAACTAAAAAACCCCTTCCTTTAAAACATCATGCAAATGTATGATTCCCAAATATTTGCCATTATCCACGACGGGCAATTGGGTGATGCTGTTGGAGCGCATCTTGTGGAGCGCATCAACGACCAAGGCATCCTCGTCTATGGTCTTGGGGTCGGTGGTCATGATTTGCGATGCCTTCACGTGCTCGATGTCGGGCGTGTTCATCAACATGCGGCGCAAGTCGCCATCGGTAATGATACCCAGCACCTTTTCGCCTTCGCAAACCACGGTGGCGCCCAGACGCTTATGTGTCATCTCGATGATGACGCGCGTAAGGTTGTCGTCGGGCCCCACTTCGGGACGCTCGTTGCGGACATAAAGGTCCTTCACCCGCAGGTAAAGCTGTTTGCCCAGCGCACCGCCCGGATGGAATTTGGCGAAGTCGTCGGTCGAAAATCCGCGACACCTCATTAATATAAGGGCCAGCGCATCGCCCATGACGAGTTGCGCCGTGGTGCTGCTCGTCGGGGCCAAACTGCCAGGGATGGCCTCTTCGCCGACGGTCACATCGAGGATGAAATCTGCCTGCGAAGCCAGATATGATTTGCGGTTGCCGACCATCGCCACGATTTTGTTGCCCCTCAGCTTGATGAGCGGCACCAGCACCTTGATTTCGGGCGTCTCGCCGCTTTTCGACAAAATGACCACAATATCGCCTTCGTGAACGATGCCCAAATCGCCATGTATGGCATCGGCGGCATGCATGAAAACCGCCGTCGTGCCTGTGGAATTCATGGTCGCCACAATCTTTTGGGCGATAATCGCGCTCTTCCCGATGCCCGAAAACACGAGATTTCCTTTGTTTTCAAGCACCAACTCCACCGTTTTTCGGAAATCGTCATCGATTTTTCGCTTCAACCCAATAATTGCATTCGATTCATTATCAATTATTTGATTGGCCAATTCGATAATTGTGTCATTTTTTTTCATTTTTTCTCGAATTTTTCTTGCTCCGAATGGTTTAAAAACTATAACTTTGTCTTTTGTGACAAGGGGGCAATCGTCCCCAATAAAAAGAACGCTGTTTCTCAAAAGAGATTGCAAAATAACACAAAATTTCGGACAATACCAAAAGGAGGAAACAATGGCTAAAAAAGAAGACATGGCGATACACAAACTGCTGAAGAGTGTTTTCGGCTTCGACCAATTCAAGGGCAACCAAGAAGAAATCATCAAAAGCATCCTTGGCGGCAACAACACTTTCGTTCTGATGCCCACGGGCGGAGGCAAGTCACTTTGCTACCAGCTACCTGCACTGATGTCGAAAGGCACGGCTATCGTCGTCTCCCCGCTCATCGCCTTGATGAAGAACCAAGTGGACATGATACGCAACTTCGGCACCGAGTTGGGCATCGCCCATGTGATGAATTCATCGCTCTCGAAGGCCGAATTGCTCGAAGTGAAGGAAGACCTGAAGAGCGGCAAGACCAAGCTGCTGTATGTGGCACCCGAGTCGCTCACCAAAGAGGAAACGGTTGAGTTCTTGCGCGGACTGAAGATTTCGTTCGTTGCCATCGACGAGGCACACTGCATCTCGGAATGGGGCCACGACTTCCGTCCCGAATACCGCCGTCTGCGTCCCATCATCAACGCCATCGGCGACAACCTGCCCGTCATCGCCCTCACCGCCACCGCCACGGTGAAGGTACAGAACGACATCATGAAGAACCTCGAAATCATGGATGCGCGCGTCTTCAAGTCGTCGTTCGACAGGCCAAACCTCTATTATGAAGTACGCCCGAAGACCAAAGACGTCATCAAGGACATCATCAAATACATCAAGCAGAATCCTGGCAAGTCGGGCATCGTGTATTGCCTGAGCCGCAAAAAAGTGGAGGAACTGGCCGAGACGCTCGCCGTCAACGGCATCCGCGCCCTGCCCTACCATGCCGGCTTGGACAGCCAGACCCGCAAGGAGAACCAAGACAAGTTCCTGATGGAGGAAGCCGACGTCATCGTGGCCACCATCGCCTTCGGCATGGGCATCGACAAACCCGATGTGCGCTTCGTCATCCACCACGACATCCCGAAGAGCCTCGAAGGCTACTATCAGGAGACTGGTCGCGCCGGTCGCGACGGCGGCGAAGGCAACTGCATCGCCTTCTACGACTACGAAGACATCCACAAGCTCGAAAAATTCAACAAAGGCAAGAACGTAGCCGAGCAAGAAATCGCCCGCGAATTGCTGAATGAAACCGTAACCTACGCAGAATCAGCAGTTTGCCGCCACAGACTGCTTTTGCACTATTTCGGCGAAGAATATGATAAGGAGAATTGCGGCTCGTGCGACAACTGCCGCTCACCCAAGGAGAAATTCGACGGCAAGGAAGACCTGAAACTCGTCCTCGAAGCCGTGGAAGACACCAAACAACTCTTCAAGACCAAACACATCGCCGAACTGCTGGCCGGCAAACTCACCGGCGACATCAAGGCGGCCAAACAGGAGAACAACGAGTTCTTCGGTGCCGGCGACGAACACGACGAGAAATATTGGACCGCCGTCATTCGTCAGGCATTGGTCAACAAACTGCTTTCCAAGGACATAGAGAACTATGGCATCTTGAAAATCACCAAGGAAGGCAAGAACTTCATCAAGAAGCCTTACACCATCATGCTCGTCAAGGACCACGACTACGAAAGTTCGGAAGAAGACGATCCAGAGACCTTGGCGGCTATGGGCTCCAACAAGGACGGTGGCGCCGACAAGACGCTCTTCGGACTGCTGAAAGACTTGCGCAAGACCATCGCCAAGCAGAACAACTTGCCGCCTTTCGTCATCTTCCAAGACCCTTCACTCGAGGACATGGCCATCCAGTACCCCATCACCAAGGAGGAAATGACCCAGATTGCGGGCGTGGGTGCCGGCAAGGCCGAAAAGTTTGGTGAGCCGTTCATCAAGCTCATCAAGGAGTATGTGGAAGAGAACGAAATCACCCGCCCGAACGACATGGTGGTGAAGTCCGTTGTCAACAACTCCGCGCTGAAAATCGGCATCATCCAAAACATCGACAAGAAGATTCCGCTCGACGACATCGCCTACGGCAAGGGACTGGAATTCGACGAGCTGCTGAGCGAAATCGAGAGCATCGTTTCGTCGGGTACGCATTTGGACATCAACTACTACATTGAGGACAACGTGGACATCTACCACCAGGAGGACATCTTGGACTACTTCCACGAGGCCGAAACCGACGACGTGCAGACCGCCTTGCGCGAACTCGGCGAAGACGAATACGATGAGGAGGAAGTGCGCCTGATGCGTATCAAGTTCCTGTCGGATGTGGGTAATTGATTCATAATGAGGCGTTTCATTGTCATAATCTTAGGTTTGCTCTTGTTTTCGGCCTGCGGAAACAAGAGCAAAACATTTATGCCAGAGCGACTGCTCACCGAGCAGGAAATGATCGACGTGATGACCGACGTACAAATCATTGAAGCAGACATCAACTACCAGAAAACACAGGAACGCGAACACAACGACTCGGTGAAGCCTCGGCCCAAGGATTTCGTCAAAATGTCGAAAGACTATTACGGCCAACTCTTTGAGCATTACGGCATTACCGACAGCATCTTCTCGCAGAACATCCGCTATTACACCGAACGGCCCGCCGTGCTGGAAAAAATCATGGATTCGGTGGTGCAGCGGCTGACAGCGGAATCCCGAAGGGACGACAGCCCATAGGCAGACGGTGTAAACCTTTGCCGACCAAAAAACAAACAATGACATGGCCAGCACATTAGTCCAGCAATACATGCACATCGTGTTTCACACCAAATGCACCGCCATCACCATGCGCGAAGAAGATTTGGAGCGTATTTTCGATTATGTGGGTGGCGTCATTCGCAACATTGGCGGTGCGTCCATCCAAGTGGGCGGTCGTCCCGACCACATCCACATTCTGGCATCCATGCCCAAGACCATGAGCCTGGCCGATTTCGTTCGCGCCATCAAGTCCAACAGCAGCAAATGGATGAAAACATTGGATTCGTATTACGAGCCGTTCATGTGGCAAGAAGGCTATGGTGCGTTCAGCGTCAGTGCATCGGTGTTGGACAACACCGCCAAATACATCAAAAACCAGAAGGCGCGTCACCGCGACCAGACATTCGTTGATGAATACAAACAATTCTTGGATGCATACCATGTGGAATATGACGAACGGTATGCGTTTGGGGATTGATTCTATCACCCCTTCAGGGTTCATTTAAATTTTTCCGTTTTTCCCATCGGCAGGGGTTCACACCACCTGCTGCAAAGCTGTCACCCCTTCGGGGTTCCGTTTGTTCCGTTTTCCATTTCGGCAGGGGTTCATACCACCTGCCTACGACGCTGTCACCCCTTCGGGGTTCCGTTATTTCCGCAATTCCGCCGCAATCAAGTCATTCAGTTTCTTGGCGGCATCCAGCAGCATGCTCTCGTCGGTGGGGACGGGCACGGGCTGGCTGTTCAAGCGGCTCAAGGTCTCGGCGGAGCAGGCCTCGCGGTCGCCCTTGATGGTGGTGTAGTCGTTCTTGAAGGTGGAGGTCACTTCGAAAGGGACGGAATACATTTCACTATATAGGCTACAACTTGAGCAGAAGCAAATGATGCTTCCCTTTACCGTCACGCTTTTGTTTTGCGAATGGTCGGTTACCTCAACGGTCTTGCCACCATTGGTTTCCTTGAAAGTCACCTCGTCAAGTTTAACAGGGGAAATCTTCACCTCCTCTACCTCAGAAGCCACAGTGTACATATAGAAGAGTTTTCTATCTCTTTCCGTATGGAACTCGTTATAAGTGGGTAATTCTCCTTCATCGAAAGCAAGTACTGTTGGCTTAAACTCCTGTGGCAGATTATAATCGCTCGAATTGCCATAGCCAAGCATCACCGCATCGCCAAAACAGAGAAAGGTTCGCATCAAATATCGCGGGATATTAGGATTATTCTTATTGGTCCTGGCCAATTGTGCTAAATATTTGTTGGCCTCTAGTCCATCTTCTTTCGTTCCAGAGGCAAGCAATTGCTCGATTTTCGCCACCAAAAAACTCTCCGCCTTGTTGCGGGCAGCCATCATGTCGTCGTCAAGGTCAAGCGGCACATAATTCATCCCTTGCTTAACCTTCTTCGGGAAGCAGGCCAAAGCCTCGTTGCGGCCTTTCATGCTGCAATAACGCTGGTAGATTTCGGGCCAAGCATCGGGTTGCCCCGTGGCTTTCAGGGCTTGGATGCGCTCGTGGTCGGCTTGGTTGGCCTTGTGGTAGGAGGCCGCCACATAATTGATGTGCTTCGCGTTCATGTCGCCAGCACAAATGTCGGGCGCAACACGCTGAATCACTTCGTCGTACTGTTGGGCTTCATAGAGTTTCTTGGTCGTGTTGCAGGCGGTGAGCATCGCGCCGAGCAACAAAGCGGGAATCAGTCGGAGGTATTTCATTGGTTTTTCAATTGAATTCGATTTTTGACACGAGACTCGGGACTTCGGGACACAGACTCGCGTCTCGTGTCTCGCGGTCTCGCGTCCATTAAAAAACTACAAATTTCGCTCCAAATTGTCCGATTTGGCCGAAAATCTTTACTTTTGTGCATCAATTCCGAACTAAATGGAAAAAATCAAGCAACTGCAACAAGCTTTCGCCGACTTCATGGCGAAACACGACTTCGGCGGCCAGCCCACCGAGTTATACGATCCCATCGCCTACACCATCCTGCAAAGCGGCAAGCGCCTGCGCCCGATGCTCTGCCTTTTGGCCAACGACATGCTGGGCGGCGACGAGCAGGAAGTCCTTTGGCCCGCCTTGGCCTTGGAGACGTTCCACAACTTCACCCTCATCCACGACGACATCATGGACAAGGCCCCGCTGCGGCGCGGCAAACCGACCGTCTACCAAAAGTGGAACTCCGACATTGCCATCCTCTCCGGCGACGCGATGTTGGCGATGGCCTTCCAATTCGCCTTGAAGCCGAAGAAAGGCGCCGAACTGGGAAAACAATTAGCCAAGGTGGCCATCGAGATTTGCGAAGGCCAACAAATGGATCTCAACTTCGAGACGCAAAAGGAAGTCTCGATTGAGGATTATCTGGAGATGATTCGCCTGAAAACGGCCGTCCTTTTGGCTACGGCCTTGCAGATGGGTGCCTCTGTGGCAGGTGGCAATGAAGCTGACATTCTGCGACTTTACGACTTCGGCATCAACCTCGGGATGAGTTTCCAGCTGCAGGACGACATCCTCGACCTCTACAGCGACGTGGAAGTCTTCGGGAAAAAACACGGCGGCGACATTGCCGACAACAAGAAAACCTATCTTTATCTGAAAGCCCTCGAACTGGCCTCTGACCGCGACCGCAAACGCCTTGAACAGCTCTTCACGCTCCGCATGGACCACGACGAAGAAGAGAAAATCGAAGAGGTGAAAGACATTTACGACCGGCTGCATATCAAAGAGGTGGTCGAGCAAGTCATTGCCGACTACGACCGCAAGGCCTTCGCCGCACTTGAATCCATCAGTTTGCCAGAAGAGCGTAAACAACATTTACGAGCCTACGCCGAATTGCTTTCAGGCAGAAATAAATAAACGAAGAGGAGACCTCCAAGCGGAAGTCTCCTCTTAAGCTCACAACCAAGACAACGGTTACTTTTCCGTTTCGACGGCTTTCGCCGTGCGTGCCTTTTCGTCTCTTTGGCGAGTAGGCTTTTTGCCATCGAGTTTTTTCACTTTCTTTCCTTCAACGCTGACCCTCTTCGCATCGCGTTCCTTCGTTTGGACACTAAACTTCTTTTCGCCTGCATCGGCTTTTTTGTTGGCGCAGCAGTCGTCTGTTTTCTTTTCGGTAGTGCCTGCCTTATTGGCGCAGCAATCGTCTTTCTTCACGACTTTCGACTCGGTTGAAGCGGCCGCTTCGGCTTTCTTTTCCACCTTCTTTTCAGTGGTAGGTTTCTTCACAGGATTTTGAGCATCAACGCTTTGGACGCTCATGGCACTCACGGCGAAAAATGCCAGGACACCAAATAAGATTGACTTTTTCATTGTAGATAGATTTAGTTTTTATTGATAATGATGTTACGAGTTTGTGGTATAACAAAAACCGTTCCAAAACTCAAGGCAAGAAAAGGCAACTGTCGCCGTAACTCAGAAAACGGAAGTCATGGTCGAGGGCGAAACGGTAACAATCCTTCCAACGCTCGCCGATGAGGGCCGAAACCAAGAGCAAAAGCGTGCTTTTCGGTTGATGGAAATTGGTAATCAAGCCCGTGACGACACGCATCTTGTAACTTGGCGCAATCATCAAGGCGGTGGAGGCCTCGAGACGTGTCAGGCCGTGGCGTTCCAGATAATTCAACACAAGTTGCAAAGCCTTGGTGGTCGAAAGTGGTTTATGGTCTTCATAAGGGAACCATTGTTCGACATGCAACGGGCGCATGTCCATCCCTTGTTCGTGAAGCATCAAGCCTATCCAATAGAGGCTTTCCAAGGTGCGCGTACTCGTCGTTCCCACGGGGACGACAGGTTTCCCATTCCATCGAACCAAATTCTGAATCAACGACTTGCGAATGATTATCGTTTCAGAATGCATGGCGTGTTCGCCAATGGTCTCGGTCGAGACGGGCTTGAAAGTACCTGCCCCCACATGAAGCGTCACCTCGTCGAATGAGAAACCCTTCTCGCGCAAGGCAGCGATGAGCGGCTGCGTGAAATGCAGTCCCGCCGTGGGTGCTGCCACCGAGCCGTTGTAACGCGCGAAGACGGTTTGGTAACGGTCGCGGTCGTCGGGCTCGGCGTCGCGATGCAGGTAGGGCGGCAACGGAATTTCGCCAGCGGCCTCCAAAACCGAGGCAAACGGAAGATGTTCAGGCGTCCACGAAAACTCGATTTCTGCATATTGGACGTTTTGGCTGATGCGTTCTGCACACAAAACCACTTTCTCATCACCTATCTTCAATTCCATCGAAAGCGCCCCTTCTTTCCATCGCTTCGCGTTGCCTATCAAGCACTTCCAGCGCACTGGAGAAGTTGCCGAAAAAGCTACCTGATAATCCTTTTCAGGTTCAAGGCAAAACACTTCGATGCGGGGCCCCGTGGTCTTGTGGAACTGCAAACGCGCCCTGATGACCTTGGTCTCATTGAAAACCAACAAGGTGTCCTTGGGCAAGAAATCGCCAATATGCTTGAACTGCGAAGCATCTATCTGATTGTGTTTCAACACTAAAAGCTGCGAAGCATCGCGCTCAGACAAAGGGTATTTGGCAATGCGTTCCTCGGGCAAAGGATAGTCGTAAGCCTCAATATTGATGTCCTTAACTGCGCTCATCATTGAAATTTTCGGCAAAGGTAGCGAAATATTCTCTATTTTTGCGACATGAAAGCTGCACAAGCCATATTGCTGAAAATAGCGCTGAACCGCGAGTTCCTGATGAAGTTCCTGAAATTCGGCGTGGTAGGCTTTTCGGGCGTGTTGGTCAACTTTGGCGTGACCTACGTTTGCAAGGAATGGCTCAGATGGAACAAATACCTGAGCAACATCTTGGGCTTCATCTTTGCCGCTACCACCAACTACCTCCTCAACCGCATCTGGACCTTCCAAAGCACCAATCCTCAAATCGGGGCGGAATACGCCAAGTATTTCGTCGTCTCGCTCATCGGCTTGGGTATCGACACGCTGACGGTCTACCTGCTCAACGGCAAACTGAAATGGAACTTCTACCTCAGCAAGGTGTTTGCCGTGGGCGCCTCAACGTTGTGGAATTTCTTTGGCAACTTGCTGTTTACTTTCGCTTAAATCAAGATTTTTCAGTCTCTCATCGCATTGTAGTCGGGCAAATGGTCCATTGCGACGAGGATGGATTTTTCGGTTTTGAAACAACAAATGGTTGCGCCATTGGTCAGTAGCAAAAACTTAGGTTGCAGGACCGAATGATAGCGCAGCGCCTGCTCAAGCACCGCCTGACTGAGCGTCACCGTCGGAGCCTTGCATTCCACGATCATCAGCGGCTTGCCTTCGGCATCGAACACCACGGCATCGGCACGTTTGTCCAAACCATTCACCTTGATGGAATACTCAACCGCCAACCGGCCCGAAGGCACACTGAGATGTTCCACCAGCAAGAACAAGGTCTTTTGCCGCACCTCCTCCTCGGGTGTAAGCACTACATAGCGGCGGCGCAAAGGGTCAAACACGCACCTCTTGCCTTCGTGCTCCTCCGTTTTGAACCATTGCAGGATGTTTTCCATGAGAATCCTTCGTTTTTGAGCTGACAAAGATAAAAAATCTTACCTTTGCGTCAAATTACAAGCCATGAAAAAACGATCTTTCCTTCTATTTGGCCTCGCCTTGAGCTTGACTTTCTGCCATGATGAGGCTTCGGATTCCATTATCGGCACATGGCAAACCGACAAAGTGAACGTGCAGTTCGACGAGCAACGCAACACCCCTGCCTTGGTGAAGCAAATCGGCGAGATGGAAAAACAGAACAGCATCGTTGTCAGCGCAGATTCCACATTGACTTTCAACGGTTTGTATGGGGGAACAAATGGGCGTCTGCATCTCACTAAGGAGGGAACGATGCTCGTTGACGGGGTTACATTCGGGCAATGGAAAGAAGGGCAAATCGTCACGCAGACGGATTCGCCCTTGGGAAAAGTCGTGGTGACTTACCGCAAAAAGTAAGACCTATTCTCCGACGAAATCAAGGCTATAAAGAATCGACTCGAGTTGCAGCAAGCTGTTGCGCTTCTTTTGGTTAGGTTCATAATAAAAGCCCTCCACAGTGACGAGGTTGCCCGTGCGGCTATCGGCAAAGGTGTACGACACGAAGGGGCCGCCCATAAAGACCCCTTCTATGCGCCACATGCCGCGCATCTCCTCGGTGTAGCCCGCAGGAAAGTTGCGCACCGTGGTCACCAAGGGAGGCACAAACTCGGTCTCTGTGGCCATATATGAGCCTTCAGCAGGCCCGGGGATGTGCTGCATCATCATGTTGTCGCGCATGGCAACGAGGCTGGGCGTGCTGAACTGAACCGTGTCCCTATAAGGCGTTTGGTAGATGACAATATCCGCACTTGAACGTTCCAATTCCTTGCGGAGCCACATGAAATCGGATTCATCCTTAGCGATGTAAAAACCTTGGGGAACGACAAGCGTGAAGCCGAACTTCTTGGCGATGGCATTGGCGATGGTTTCGTCTTTGTTGGGGCGAAACACGCTCAGAATACGTTCGCGTTCCACCTTATCGAACCATTGCTGGTAAACTTCCTTTTGCCTGTCGAAAAGCTCAACCCAAGCCGTGCTATTGGGCGCACTTATCTTGATGTAACGTTGCGGGGCAGCCCAAAGGTTTTCGGCGGTTTCGGCCACAGCCTTCTCAAGGTTCGGGTTGATTTCCACCTCGATGATGTTCTTGTGTTTCTTGAACAAATCGGAGAAGCCACTTACTTTGACGTGTGCCAATTCGTTGCGCGCCTCAGGCTGTGGCAACCCGTATTGATAGTCGAGGAAGAAACGGCGGATAGAGTCGCCAACGCGGCCATTCCATTGATCGTCGTTTTGGGTGACGACCATGATTTCGGAAGTGCCTCCGGTTGAACGGTCTTTTTTGGATGTGCGGGGCTGGTCGGCACAGGAAGCGACGAGGCAGGCGAGTGCCAGCACAAGAGCCGTGTTTTTCAATAGTGTCTTCATGGTTTTCGTTTTGTTGCTGCCGACCCGTCGTCAGCAAATACAGTGTCATTTTTTGATTTTCAGTTTTTGTCCGACCTTCACCGTGTTGCTCTTCAGGCCGTTCCATTTCTTGATGTCGTTGACGGTGCAACCGTATTTCCTCGAAATTGAGCTGAGCGTCTCGCCTTTCTTCACCGTATGGGTCCTGACGTTTGTGGTGGATTGCTTGTTGGTTGAGCTCTTTGTGTTACTGCCCGAACTCGTCTTTCCCACCTGCGCCATGGGTGCGCCTGAACGATAAATGGTCAGGCGTTGCCCAACGTGAATGGTCTCGCGTTTCAGGCGGTTCCAGCTCTTGATTTTCGACACCGTTACGTGATATTTTCTGGCGATGCTACCCAAGCTCTCGCCTTTCTTCACCACGTGCACGAAGCTATCGCTCACCTCCTCCACCTTCTCCTCGATGACCTCACGGGCTTTCTCGGCCTTGCTCACGTAGGAATAAATGCTGTCTTCGAGTTGCACGAAACGAAGTGTATATTTTGTGGGCATACGCAAGGCGTAAGGATATTCTTTTGTGCCAGGGACCACCTTTTTCGTGTATTGAGGATTGAAGAAAACAAGATCCGACATCGGCACACCGATGCACTCATTAATCTGATCGAAACCCACGCGGTCGTGCACCATCACCGTGTCGGTGCCATGCAGCAACAAGCCTGGATTGACGGGATAGAGGTTATGCTCGGCGGCATAGTTCATCACATAAGTCACAGCGATGAAAGCCGGCACATAGCCACGGGTCTCCTTGGGCAGATAAGGCCATATGGCCCAATAGTTCTTCACGCCGCTCGCTCTCAGGATGGCCTTGTTGACCGTGCCAGGGCCTGAGTTATAGGCTGCCAACACGAGGAACCAATCTTCATACCGGGCATAGAGGCTTTGCAAATACTGGCAAGCCGCCTCGGTCTCCTTCATCGGGTCGTAGCGCTCATCAACGAGCGAAGACACCCTCAGACCGTATTCGGCTCCCGTACCTCTCATGAACTGCCACAAGCCCTTGGCACCCGCCTTCGAACCCGCCGTGGGGTTCAAGGCCGACTCCACCATGGCCAAATATTTCAGTTCCAACGGCAGGTTGTAGCGCGACAGATACTCCTCAAACATCGGGAAATAGACGTAGGAAAGGCCCAGCATCCGGCTCGACTGCTGCCTGCGACGGTTGGCATAAAGATCGATGAACGACTTGACGTGTGTGTTGAAAGTCAGGGGAATCGTGGTCTCGTAGGCCAAGGTTTGGATGCGCTGCATATAGACACTGTCGTCATAATAAGGCACCTCCCCCCTGCTGAAACGGTATTTGTTCCACACAGCCGTGTCAATATCGAGATACACATCCTTGGCCATACTGATGTTGCTCACCAAATCGAGCATTTCCATCACCGTCGACTCTTCCACGACAGCTTTGCCCGAATTCAAATCAAGGATTTCCTGCTCATTAAGCACCGTTTCAAGCGTATCAGCTTCAAGCGACTCGGGGTCGTGGGATTGGGCAAAAAGGCTGCCGAAAGGCAAAAGCATCAATAAGATAAGGTGTGTGTATTTCATCAGATTCAAATTTAAAGGATTAAGCCAAAGTGTGGCTTTAGAGAGAACGCAAAAATAACAAAAATTGTCTACAAAAAGGAAAAAAAACTATTTTTGTCCATTCTATAAAAAAGAAATAGCCTTATGGAAAACGAGAGAAACACCGATAGATTAGCAGGTTACATCATCAAATTGGGAGGGTTGGCCATTGTTTTGGCCTTATGCCTCTATTTCAAGAATGTGCTGATTTACATCATTGCGGCCTTTGTGGTATCGCTCATCGGGCGACCGTTCATGCGTTTGCTGAAGAAAATCAAAATCAAAGGGAGGCAACTGCCCGACTGGCTGTTGGCTGTGCTCACCATCGTACTCATCATCGCTGCTATAACACTGATTGTCACACAAATGATTCCCATGGTTTCGAACATCGCTCGGGATGCCTCTTCCATTCAGACCTCCAATTATTTCGGTTCCAATCCCATCGGCAAAATCAACGACTGGCTAATCGGGATGTTCCCCAACCTGGGCTCCGACTTCGACATTTCGGCGTTGTTGGTGGCGAAAGTCAGGGAGTTGGTGGATTTCAGCAAGGTGAGTGGCATCGTTGGTTCGGTGGCATCGGTGGTTTCGAGCCTTTTTGTCGCGCTGTTTTCGGTGGTGTTCATCTCGTTTTTCTTTCTCAAGGACGACACCATGTTTGAGCGCATCATCTGCGCCCTCGTCCCCGACCGCCACGAAACCAATGTGAGCAAGACGCTCAACGACATCAAGCAACTGCTTTCACGCTATTTTGTGGGCTTGCTCATCGAGATGCTCGGGGTGGCCGTAGTCGACTTCCTCGGACTGTGGCTCATCGCACGCCTCGACTTCAGCTATGCCATCGGCATTGCTTTCATCGCAGGTTTGCTCAATATCATCCCATACGTCGGTCCGCTCATGGGCGAAGCCATCGGCGTGGTGTTCGGCATCGTGCTGAAACTGGGCACAGGCGCGGGCCTGGATGTCAACCTCTGGATTTTTGCGCTCATCATCCTCGCCATCATGCTGACGGCGCAACTGGTCGACAACTTCATCTACCAGCCGCTCATCTATTCGACGAGCATCAAGGCGCATCCTTTGGAAATCTTCATCGTGCTGCTCATGGCAGGCCATATCGGCGGCACGATTGGAATGCTGGTCGCTATTCCTGCCTATACCGTGGTGCGCGTCATCGCCATCCGGTTCTTCTACCGTTTCAAGGTCATCCAAAGGCTCGTGCCTGACCTACAGGAAGAGGACAAGATCATTGAAAATATCGATTGAACCGCCGGTTTGTTTCGCGAGGGTTGCACCTCTCGCTCGACATTGCATCGCCCTTTTAGGGCTTATTGTGACTTCGTTTCTGGAATGCCATGCGCGGGTTGCCATCGAGCAAGATGATGGTGCCGCAATACTCGTAGCCATGGCGTTCCAAGCCCTTGCGCATGATGACGTTGGCCTCGTGCGTATCGATGCGGATGTTGGGCACTTGGCTTTCGCAATAGTCCAAAACTGCATCCAAGATGCCGTGCGAATCGGGCGTGCTGGCGATGCGGTGAATGACGTGATAAGGCTCGTTATCAATCCATTGTCCGTTGTAAATCACGTTGTAGGTCACCTCGGGGCTGGGCAACAGGGCGAAGGTGCCGACCACTTCTCCCTTTTCGTTGAGCATCACATGGCTGCCGCCGAGCTCTATGTCGCGCCGAAACATATCGTCGCGCGGATAGCCGTCGGGCCATTGGAACGTGTTGCCATAACTGCGCATAATTTCGCGGGCTTGGTCGCGAAGGCTGAGGATGATTGGCAGGTCGGCCAAAGTGGATTTCCTGATGGTGTAATTCATTTCTGCCCCAATTCAAATACGGTCAAATCGGCGACGGTCATCCCCACCACCACAATCAAATCCTGCGGGCTAAGTTTGAACTGGAGGCCGCGCACGCCTGCGCTAACGTAAATGTAATCAAAGAGTTCGCTGGTCTCGTGGATGAAGGTCGGGAATTGCTTTTTCATCCCCACGGGCGAGCAGCCGCCACGGATGTAGCCCGTCAGCGGCAGCAGTTCCTTCATCGGGATGAGGTCGCAACTCTTGTTGCCTGTGGCCTTGGCGGTCTTCTTCAGGTCGAGTTCGTCGTTGCCCGGAATGACGCACACGAAGTAGCCGATCTTGTCGCCTTTCAGCACCAAGGTCTTGAACACCTGATCGATGTCCTCACCCAGTTGGTCAGCGATATGCTGCGCCCCGAGGTCGTTCTCGTCCACTTCGTAAGGAATCAGCTCGTAGGAAATCCCCTTGGCATCGAGGATGCGGCAGGCGTTGGTTTTGTTGGGTTTGTCTTTGGACATGGTACTTAGATTTCAGTTAATATGACCCAACGACCTTGCTTTCGCCCACCTTCACGGGAAATATACCCATATTGTTGAAGAGCGATAAGGTCTCGCCGAACCGATTTATCAGAAGACATGGTCTTTTCGGTCATTTCCGATATGGTTATTGTGTCATCATTTTTAATCAAACCAACGATAGTTTTCTGCCTATCAGTAAGTTCTTTTCGGTCATCTTTTCGGTCATCCTTTCGGTCATCTTTTCGGTCATCTGTCTGGGTACCCCTCCAAAATGTGACCGTAACAAACCCACCTCTCATGCTCCACTCCGGGTCGGGAACATTTTGCCTCCGGCAGGCATCCACGATACGCTTCACGCCCGAGCCCCAACTTTCAAGATAGGAAGTCTTGTACAGCACCTCGGCAATAAGTGGATTGTATGGATAAGAGCCGTGAGATTCCTTGATGTTCAAAAAGACACTCAAAAACTCACAAGCAGAATGCATGGCATCCTTCAACTCGCCCGTTGATTTCTTCAGCTCAACCTGACGTGTCTCGTCTTTTGCGATGAGTTTATGTATGTCGTTGATGGTCATTACTAATCTTTTCGAAAGCGCAAAAATAGGAATAAACCTTGAAACA
Source organism: Bacteroidales bacterium (assembly GCA_017460915.1). Lineage (GTDB taxonomy): Bacteria > Bacteroidota > Bacteroidia > Bacteroidales > F082 > Limimorpha. The sequence continues at coordinate 34,373 of JAFUAA010000031.1, forward strand.
AATGGCTGTTTTTTTAAACTATCCGACAAATCTTATTTGGGACTATTGCGCGACAAGACTATCTCTTATAGCAAACGAGTTTGGGCCAAAACCGCAAAATATTTTGCGGTTTTGGCCCAAACTAAAACACCCATTTGTACAAATAAAATATTTATATTCAACGTATTGACAATTTCATTAATATCTTATAAATCCTCTCCATTGGCTTGATTGTAGCAATTGTCATAAAACATAAGGATTCTATATCTGCCGTAGCTATCACCTATCATAAACCAAACCGACCTGTTAAGAACATCCTCAAAATTATCATCGTCATCATAAGCTTGATAAAATGCCGCTTCATATCTTTTATTTTCTACACTAATTTCATATGAGATATCATCATTGTCGGAAATCTTTTGCTCACGAGAACCTATGTACTTCGAGTTATTTTCAAACTGGCTACAGAGTGTATTAAATCTGATTTTTATATCAGTCTCATTTGAGTAATTTTTGTCAAACACTGCAATTCTATACACTTTGTTGTTGTTTGTCACAACGCTTATCTGTACCTCTTTTCCGTTAAACTCTCCCTCTAAACAATCAGTTGTACTATTGTACTTATACCCCTTTGCTTTCAATTTCTGAATCATCTCTGATTTGTAACCATCAACAGGGATTCCCAGAAACTTCGTTACCTCCTTTTGTGCAAAAGCACTCACTGAAGCAAGCAATAACAACATTAGTAGCATTTTTTTCATTTGTTCTTTTTCGCCTCCCAGTCCCCAAAAGCGCAGGAGAATCCCTCGTTCCCCCATTAAATGACACAAAAGAAGCGTGGAACTGTATGCCACGTCTTTAAGTGAAGGTCGTGAGAATTACCGTTGTAGGAAGATGCAGTAAACAGCCCACGCTATACGCATGAGCCTTTACGCCTTCTTGCCTACGAAAATTTCTCACGTTTTCACTTACAAGAAAAGCATAACGCTTCATATAATCGGACTTGGCGCACCAAATCCGAGGGCAAAAATACACAAAAATTGGGATATGCAAGCAAAAAAGGAACAAATCTCACACAAATCCGACAAAAATCTTTGCTTCAGATTTATGGAAGATTTGCTTCCTTCAATGCTTACAGCAACGGCGTCATATAAAGCGGCAAATAGGTTAAGCCGTCTTCCTCTCTGTAATCAGCCGAATGAAGGATATAGGGCGTTGAAAGATATTTGCCGTATTTGTTGATACATTTCGTGAGCGAAGAAAGGCTATATCCCGCTCCCGACTTCACCTCAATAGGCGAAATGTTGTGCCTTGAAGTGATTTGCGGCTTCCAGACAAGGAAATCTATCTCCATTCGCTCATCGGCATCATCGCGGGACGAATTGCTGTAGAAATACAACCTATGTCCAGCCGCGGCCAACATTTGCGCAACAATATTCTCAACCAACATACCTTTATTGATTTCGAGCTTATCAAGAAGCAATTTCTGATATAAGTTATTGTCCATCAGCTCGTTTTCGTCGAAAGCGTGTGAAACAAGCAGGCCTGTGTCGGCAAAATAGCACTTGACTCGCATATTGTCCAGCCTCAATCCCAAGCCCACATTAGGTTCTGTGGTGGCAAAGCAAAGGTTCACCACGCGAGCCTCGTCGAGCCAAACAAAACTCGACTCATAACTGCGAAACTTGGCGTTCTTTTCCAAGTCGGCCAAACGGAATTTCTTCTCGTGCCTTTGCAATTCGGCAGGTATCGTGTCGAAAATGCTTCTCACCTTCTTTTCAAGCCGATCAGCGTGTTTCTCAATGTCCTGACGATACAAATCCAAAATCATACGCTTTTCGCGGTCCATTTTCCTGAAATCCTTATGTTCGGCAAAACATTTAACGGCCTGAGGCATTCCCCCGACAAGCAAATAGCGCCTGAAATAATCCATCGCCTTACGATGCAATGGGCCAAGTGACCGTTTTTTGTCGAAACAATCCTTGATGAACGGCATCATCATCTCGTCGCCCAAAGCCCAAAGGAATTCTTCGAAGTCCATCGGATACATCTTGATGCGTCGCTCTTCCGATGGAATCAATATATCCTTGACATTCTTATTGATAGAGACCAACGACCCCGTCTCAATGTAATCATAACGGCCATCGGCGACCAAATGCTTGATGGCAGCTCGAGCCTGTGGATATTCCTGCACTTCATCGAATACAATCAGAGAATTGCGCTCATGCAAGGTGACGTGATAATATAATTGTAGCTGGACAAACAACTCGTCGCGGTCGTGAAGATATTGGTCGAATATCTGACGCAACTGCTGCGACAGGTCACTGAAATCCACGAAAATGGATGATTTATACTCTTTGGCGAATTCACGGGCAATATAACTTTTCCCTACACGCCGTGCACCGTCTAACAAGATGGCCACGCGACCTTGGTCTTCCTGCTTCCATTTCAATAACTTATCGTAAACTTTGCGTCTCATAACGGCGGCAAAGATACAACTTTTGCACCTTTTCAAGGTGTTTTAGATGCCGTTTTTGCACCTTTTCAAGGGAAAAGCCTCTTATCTCCTATGCTCCTCCACCCAAACCCTCGCATTCACAAACGCCTCCATCCAAGGCGAGACTTCATCGTTCTTGCGGTCGTCGGGGTAGAAGGCCCACTGCCAAGGCAGGAAGGCGCGTTCGAGGTGGGGCATCATAGCGAGGTGACGGCCGTCGTTGGAGCAGACCGCTGCCGTCGACCAGTCGCTGCCGTTGGGGTTGCCCGGATATTCGTCCTGGCCATAGGTCATCACGATCTTGTACTTGTCGCGGTAGCAGGGGAAGTAGAAACGACCCTCGCCATGGGCGATCCACACGCCGAGGCGGTGGCCCGACAGCGACTTGAGCATCACGCTCTCGTTTTGGGCAATCTCCACGTTGAGGAAGCCCGACTCGAACTTATGCGAGTCGTTGTGCATCATCACGGGGTGCTCCTCGTGGTCGGGATAGAGCAGGCCGAGTTCCATCATCACCTGACAGCCGTTGCAGACGCCAAGGCTCAACGTGTCCTCTCGGGCATAGAAGTCGTCGAGGGCTTTCTTGGCTTTCTTATTATAAAGGAAAGCACCCGCCCAACCCTTAGCCGAACCCAGCACGTCGGAGTTGGAGAAACCGCCGACGAAGACGATCATATTCACGTCCTTCAGCGTCTCGCGACCCGAGGCCAAGTCGGTCATCGTGACATCGCGCACATCGAAGCCGGCAAGATAGAGGGCGTAAGCCATCTCGCGGTCGCACTGGCAACCTTTCTCGCGGATGATGGCGGCATTGATGCCCGTGGGCTTGCGGCAATGCAGGTCGATGCCCATATCGGCGGCCTTGCCCGTGAACTTGCGGCCGAAGCTATAATGCAGGTACTGTTTCTTGTAGTTCATGAAACGCTCCATGGCCTTGCGCGGGCCGCTCTGCTTGCGGTCGAGCAGGTAGGACGACTTGAACCAAGTGTCGCGCAGCGCGTCAATGTCGAAGATGTAGTTGTGGTCGGCATGGACGAGGGTCAGCTGGCGTTTGGCCATGGGCTTGCCGATGACCTTGAACGTGATGCCCAGCTCGCGCAACATACGGTTGGCGATGCCGTCGTTGGAAACTTGAATGACCACCGAAGGCTTTTCGCAGAACAGCACCGAGATGAGGTCTTCCTTGTCGAAGGCCTTGAGGTCGAGGTTCATACCGTAGGTAGTGTTGGCGAAGTTCATCTCCAACAAAGTGGTAATCAGGCCGCCTGCCGACACATCGTGACCAGCCAAAACGAGGTTGCTTTCGATGAGTTTCTGGACGGCGTTGAAGCACTTCTTGAAGTAGTTGACGCTCTTCACGTCGGGCGTGACCTGACCGATGGCGCCGATGGCTTGGGCGAAGCTGCTGCCACCGAGTTCGAAGCCGTCTTTCGAGAAGTCGATGTAGAGGAGTTCGGTGTTTTCGTCGGCTTTCATCACGGGACGCACCACTTGGCGGATGTTAGAGACCTCGCCAGCGGCGGAAACGATGACCGTTCCAGGAGCCACAACCTTCTCACCGTCAGGATATTTCTGTGTCATGGAGAGGCTATCCTTACCCGTCGGCACATTGATGCCCAAAGCCACGCAATAGTCGCTGAGGGCTTTCACGGCTTCGTAAAGTCGGGCAGTCTCGCCTTCTTGCTTGGCAGGCCACATCCAGTTGGCACTCAAGGAGATGCCAGAGAGGTTGCCTTCGATTGGGGCCCAGAGGATGTTGGTCAAGGCCTCGGAGACCGAGAGGCGCGAGGCGGCGGCAGGGTCAATGAGGCCCGCGATGGGGGCGTGACCCAAGGTCGTGGTGATGCCGCGCTTGCCGTTGTAGTCCAAGGCGCTGATGCCGAGGTTGCTCAACGGCAGTTGAATCTCGCCCACGCATTGCTGCTGCGCCACGCGACCCGTCACGGAGCGGTCCACCTTGTTAGTGAGCCAGTCCTTGCAGGCCACGGCTTCGAGTTGCAGCACGCGGTCGAGGTATTTATGGATGTCACGTTTCGTGTAACTGATTTTCTTGAAATGATAGGGCTTGGTCGTGTCGCGCAGCACCGTCTTGGGCGCGCTGCCGAAGAAGTCGGAGATGGCCAAGTCGATGGGTGCTTTGCCTTTCTTGCGGACGAAGCGCAGACGCTCGTCGCCCGTCACCTCTCCCACTTCATAATAAGGTGCGCGCTCGCGTTCGGCGGTCTTCTTGATGATTTCAGCGTCTTTCTTGTTGACCAGCAAGCCCATACGTTCCTGCGACTCATTGCCGATGATTTCCTTGTCGGACAGTGTCGGGTCGCCAACGGGCAGGTTATCGACATAAACCACACCTCCCGCGTCTTCGATGAGTTCGCTCAGGCAGTTGAGGTGACCGCCCGCACCGTGGTCGTGGATGCTGCGGATGGGGTTGTGGTCGCTTTCGGCCATAGCGCGGATGACGTTGCTCACGCGCTTCTGCATCTCGGGGTTGGCACGCTGCACGGCGTTCAGCTCGATGGCATTACTGTATTGGCCCGTATCGACGCTCGACACGGCGCCGCCGCCCATACCGATGCGGTAGTTGTCGCCGCCGAGGACGATGATTACATCGCCTTCCTCGGGTTCGAGCTTCTTGGCGTCGCTCACCTTGGCGAAGCCGATGCCGCCTGCCAGCATAATCACCTTGTCGTAGCCAAGGGTCTGATCTTCACGATGTTCAAAGGTCAGCAAACTGCCGTTGATGAGCGGCTGACCGAATTTGTTGCCGAAGTCGGAGGCACCGTTGGAGGCCTTGATGAGGATTTCCTCGGGTGTCTGGTAGAGCCACTTGCGCGGCTCGATGTCCTTTTCCCAGTCGCGGTCGGCCTCGGTGCGCGGGTAGGAAGTCATATATACCGCCGTTCCTGCCAAGGGCAGACTGCCCTGACCGCCAGCCAAACGGTCGCGGATTTCGCCGCCGCTGCCCGTGGCTGCGCCGTTGAAAGGCTCCACGGTGGTCGGGAAGTTGTGCGTTTCGGCTTTCAGCGAAATCACGGTATCGATAGGCTTGATTTGGAAGGCCGAAGGCTGGTCGGGCTGCGAAGGCGCAAACTGCTCCACCTTGGGGCCGAGGATGAACGCCACATTGTCCTTGTAGGCCGAAACCAACTTGTTCGGGTTCTCTTTCGAGGTCTTCTTGATGAGGGCAAAAAGCGTGTTGGGCATCTTCTTGCCGTCGATGATAAAGGTGCCGTTGAAAATCTTGTGACGGCAGTGCTCGGAGTTGACTTGCGCGAAGCCATACACCTCACTGTCAGTAAGTTTGCGGCCGATTTTTTCTGATATGCCTTTCAGATACTCCATCTCCTCCTCGCTCAGGGCCAAGCCTTCCTGCTGGTTGTAGGCCTCGATGTCGTCAATATATTGCAGCGGTTCGGGCTTGCGGTCGATGGTGAACACCATCTGGTCGAGGTTCTCGTAGCGGTTTTGCAGCATCGGGTCGTAAGGCGCGTTTTTCGACTCCACACGCTGGAATTCCTCGATGCGGACAATGCCTTTGATGCCCATGTTTTGGGTGATTTCGACGGCGTTGGTACTCCACGGCGTAATCATCTCACGGCGCGGCCCGACGAAATGGCCTTTCACCGAATCTTTTTCAATTTTTTTGGCATTACCGAAAAGCCATGTCAGCCTCGAAACGATGTCTTCCGTAAGTTCCTTTTGGGCATCAACTGCGATAATCTTTTGATTATCAGAATGGAAAAAGCATATCATAAGCGTTAATTTTATACTTAAAACAACGCGGCAAAGATAGTGGATTTAATTGGAAAATTGATTGAAACGGTCTTGATTTATTTGAACATGACCCCACAAAAAAAGGCCGTCCAAAACAGGCGACCTATTTCCCTATCTTTCTTTTGCCATCAGATTTTAACGATTCTGCGCACCAAGATTCCGCTTTTAGTGTTGATTTTCAGCAGATAGACTCCATTGCTCAGTCCTTCGATGTGACACTGTCCGTTGGCTGCGATGCGCTTCACCAGCTTGCCGTCGGCAGAAAACACGGTGGCTTCGGTCATGCCTTCGCAAACGACGGTGAAAATGCCCGTACTGGGGTTAGGATAGACGTTGACGGCACGCTCACGCTCGTCAACAGAAAGGATTTCCACCGAAACGCAGGCGCTTTTTGAGCAGCCGGGATAGACGGCTGTCACGCAAATGTCAAATTTGCCATCGGGCATTTCCGTCTGGTAGCTCAAATCGGTGGTCGTGCCGATGGTTAGGGTGTCGTTGGCGACGATTTGGTATTCGATGAGGCCTTCCGGGTTGGTTGGAGTTTCCCATGTGAGGAGGAGCATGTTGTCATTGACGCTGTGTGTAAGGTTGTTGACGGGCGTGCATCCTGAGATGATGGTATCGCCAAGGGCCATTTCCACTGCGGCCAAGGCGTCGATGCGCCCTGAGCCGTAAAGGTTGTCTTTGGTGGGGGAAAGGTGCACGGCGGTTGTTTCCAGGATGTCGTCGATTTCTGCAGGAGTCAGCTCCGGGTTGGCTTGCAGCATCAGTGCGATGACGCCAGCAACGCAGGGCGTGGCAAAAGAGGTGCCGTCGCGGAAGCCGTAACCGGAGTTGTTTTGCAGGCTCAGCGACTTGATGTTCACGCCAGGTGCGCAAACGTCTGGACGAATCAGTCCGAACCGCTCGTCATCACCAGGAGTGTACGGATAGTCGCCGTAAGCGGGTACATTGTCCCATCTCACCGGGCCGATGGAAGAGAACGAGGCAAGTTGGTCGTCAGCGTCTACAGCGCCCACGCACACCACGCAGCTTGTCCCGCCTGAGTTTGCGAGTTGGACTTCTTGCAACATAGGTGGAGGGCATGAACCTGGGGTGCATACATTGTCGGGGACGGGAAACATGTCCTGATATTCGTAGTAGTTTCCGGCAGCCACGGCGGTGATGACATTGGCAGCCAAGATGTTGTCGCACAATTGCCTGAACTGTGTCCTTTCGGCGGCGGAAAGTTGTGGGAACCCAACGGAAAAACTAATGAGGTCGACGCCATGTTCAAGGACGAACTGCAACCCGGCGCAAAACTGGCTTACCGATCCGAAACCGATGCCGTCAGTAGCCTTGACGCACATTAGGGTAACGCCAGGGGCTACGCCTGTTTGCGTTCCTGAAGCGCCAGTGCCGCAGATGATGCCGGCGCAATGCGTTCCGTGACCGGCCTCGTCCATGGGGTCGTTGTCGTTGCTGTAAAAATCATATCCGTGGTGAGGAAACTCATCGCCTCCATCCCATAAGCGACCTTGCAAGTCATCATGGTTGTAGTTGAAGCCTGAATCGACCAAGCCCACAAGTACGCCTTCACCGTTGTAGCCCATCTCCCACACTTTGTCGGCTTGCACTTGCAGGAGGTTGGGCGTGATCTCTCGCGTGGCTTCGGCCTGACGATCCGGTGCATTGTCGATAAGGCACTGGTATTCCTTGTCGAGGCTGATGGATTGCAGGTCGTGGCGTTGCGACAGGTCGCGGACGGCCTCGGGCGAGGCTTCGCAGGTGACGGCATTGGAAAGCCACAGCGAACGCACGTTGCTCACCATGCCGTTTTGTTCCATCTCACTCAGCACTGCCAACAAGTCGGCTTGCGAGCGAGCGGCTTGTTGTTTCAGGGTTTCCACGACGAAGTCGCGGCGCTGGCGCCTGGTGGGGATGAAATTGGCCTCGCGCTGCAATGCCGTAGGGTTGGATTGTTCCAGCATGATGATGCTGACCTTGATTTTCTCGGTCTCGCCACGTTGGTTCATCTCGGCGCTCAGTTCGGGGTCGATGAAAGTCTGTGCGGCTGCAAACAGGGTAGCAAGGCAGGCCGCTATCAAAAAAATAGTGCGCTTCATAATAAAAGGATTAAGAATTACGTTCTAACGATTTTTTGGACCAAAGTCCCATTCATTGTGTTGATTTTCAAAAGGTAAACGCCATTGCTCAAACCTTCGATGTTGCATTGGTCCTCGGCAAAGATGCGCTTCACCAGTTTGCCGTCAAGGGAATAGACGTTGGCTTCGGTCATGCCATTGCATTCCACGGTGAAGCCATCCGTGCTGGGATTGGGATAGACATTGGCTTGGGCAGTCGTCTCATTCAAGCCCAGGAATTCCAAGGAGAGGCAGGCTTTCTGTGTAGGACAATCCGCGGGTTCGACGCAAACCTCATGGTTGCCGTCTTCAAGTTCAAGGTCAAAATGAGTTTCGGAGGTTGAGCCGATTTCCTCGCCGTCCACTGTGATGAGGTAGCTCTCAGCCGAGCCTTCCCATGTAAGGGAAACGATGTCGGCGGCAATGTCGTAGTCAAGATTGCTGACACCGCTACAGCCGTCAATAGCCAAGATGGCGCCCAAGGCGTCCACCAAGCCTGAGCCTGTGTCGTTGCTCTTGTGCTCGGTGAGTTTCAGGGCAGTGGTTTGCAGAATGCTGTCGATTTCCCTGGGCGTAAGGTCAGGGTTTTTGGAGAGCATGAGTGCAACGACGCCTGTCACCTGCGGGGCGGAGAACGATGTGCCGGCATCGGCGACATAGCCTTCGGGTTCGTCGTATTTCAGCGACACCACACGGTGGCCGATCGCCACGACGTCGGGCTTGATGAGACCTATTTCAACATCGCTGCCTGGCGTGTAGGGATAATCGCCGAAACCGGAGCTGTCAGCCCATGTGGTAGGTCCAGGGGATGAGAACCAAGTCACCGCGTTTTCGTCGTCGACGGAACCGACGCTGACCACGGCGCTCACCTCGCCCAGGTTGACAGCTTGGTCGGGATGCGGCCAAGGCGAAGGGCAAGCCCCAGGGACACCAGCAACGTACGGGATGGCCAGAAGACCCCAGTCCAAATAATAACGCTCGTTGCCTGCCGAGGCGACGGTCAAAACGCCAGCGGCCAAAACGTTGTCGGCGGCTTGGCGATAAACGCCACGACGCACTTCGGCCTGTCCGGCCATGCCCAGCGACATGTTGAGCACTTGCGCACCGTGTTCGATGGCAAATTGCATGGCTTCAGCTGTGATGGCGTCGTAACTGTGGCCATCATCGTCGGGGAAGACCTTGACGGCCATCACCGTGGCGTCAGGAGCCACGCCAGTTTGGGTACCCGAAACTCCCGTGCCGCAGATGATGCCGGCCACTTTCGTGCCGTGTCCGACATGGTCTAAGGGGTCGTTGTCGTGATAGAAAACGTCAAAACCGTGGTTAGGAAACTCCTCGCCGCCATCCCACAAGCGACCGTCAAGGTCGGTATGGTCATAAACGATGCCTGTGTCAAGCTGGCCCACCAGCACGCCTTGCCCGGTATATCCCATTTCCTACACTTTGTCGGCGTTGGTTTTGATGATGTGGTCGGCCAAACCTCGGCTGATGATGCTGTTAGGCTTGGCTGCCACGGGTGGCAAGGAGGGACAATAGAGCGTCTCGCTCTTGTACACCAGACGGATGTCGCCGCGCTGAGCCAATGCGGTGATGGCGTTTTTGGTAGCATTGCAGCCGATGGCGTTGGCAATCCAAAGGGGACGGATATCGTCCACCAAGCCATTTCGCTCAAACTCGTGAAGAAGGTCCAGCAGTTCGGCTTGGGATGCCTCTGCCTGCCGCTTCAAAGTAGCCACCACGTACTCGCGGCGTTCCTTGTTGGTCGCAAAGGCATTGGTGGTGCGCAGCAGGACCGTGGCATCGGTCTGCTCTTGCATCACGATGCTTATCATGATTTTCTCGTCATCGCCGCGTTTGGCCATTTCCTCGGTCAGCGAGGGGGCGATGGTTTGTGCGGTCGCTAAAAGGATTCCTAAGCAGGCCACAAGTGTTAAAAGTAGCTTTTTCATGCGATATAGTTTAGTCGTGAGATTTAGGTGCAAAGGTAACGGGAAAAATAACGTGATGTGACAATAATACAAAAAAAGCCCCGAACGCAAACCGAGTTCGGGGCTTTCTTAAGACAAGCGAGGGTTTTACTCCACGAAGACTTTCTTCACGGTTTCTTCCGCTTTGATGAAATACATACCACGTGCAAGACCTTCCAATTCGATGGTCTTTTTGCCATTCACATTGAGGGTTTTCAACGTGCGGCCAGTTTCGTCGATAATGGCCACTTCGCCCTCGGCTTCAATGGTGAGGGTCTCAGAGGCGGGATTCGGATAAACGTCCACGGTTGCGGTCTTTGTCTCTTCGATGCCCACATTGCCACAGTCGTCCATCAGCGGATAACCTCCCCAATCTGTGTCATCTTCAAAAGCCTCAAGTGCGCCACAAGGAACCACAATCTTGAAATGGTCGTTTATTTCATCAAAGGCTCCAGACCAAAGGTAAAAAGGCTCGATGCTGTGGACAAAGATGTAATCCAGGTTTGGGTTGTCGCTGAAAGCGTTGGAGAAAACCTGCACCATGCCAGCAGGAAGATCCAGGACCATAAGCTTAGGGCAACCAGAAATGGAATGGAAGCCGATGACCTTGATGGTGTTGGGCAAAGTGAGGCTGGTCAATTCGGTGCAGTTGTAGAAGGCCGCATCGCCGATGTCGTCCACGGTGTAGGTTTCGCCGCTGAAGGTGACCGTCTCGGGGATGACAATGTCACCAGAATACGTGTTCTCTCCGTCGCTCACCACTGAAAGAGTGGTCTCGCCGCAGCCACCGTCTGGGAGTTGGTGAGGCAGCTTGGTGTAGCAGATGCCGTCAACAATGAAGTCGTAAGCGAAAACGCGTTGGCTGCACATCGCAAGTACCAAGGCCAAAACTGAAAATAAAACTGTGCGTTTCATACTTGAAAATGTTTAAAGTTAAGAATTAGAATTAGAAAGTTTTAGGGTGCAAAAATACAAATTATTTGAATACGCAAGGCAAAAACCATAAATTATTTGTCGCAGAAAAAAGTCATCTCTTAGGCAAACTTTTCACGACGTGCCATTGCATTATCACTTCACTATCATTTTCCTGACGACAAAGCCCCTCTCCGTCTCCATCTGCACCAAATAAGTCCCCCTCTCCAAACCTTCAATGCAACACTGAGTTCCATTGACTTCAAAAGCCTTGACCAATCGACCGTCAACAGAATAAACTGATATTTGCTTCAGGTCTTCGCAAACAACGTTGAAATTTCCATCGGAGGGATTCGGGAAAGCCTCAGCTACAACGCTTTGCTTATTGACACCATCATAGGCTTCCACGGCATTCACAGCCGCCAAAGCGTCAATGCACCCCACGCCAGTGACATTGCTCTTGGTCTCAGTCAGTTTGACGGAGGTCTCTTCCAAGATGCGGCAGATGTCGGCAGGCAGCAGTTCGGGATTCTTGTTGAGCATCAAAGCGATGACACCGGCCACACAGGGTGTGGCTTGCGAAGTGCCGTCCAAGTTGCAGTAGCCATCGGTGGTCAGGTAGTCCAGCGACTTGATGGCCACGCCCGGCGCACAGAGATCGGGGCGAATGAGTCCGATGCCAGGGTCGTAGGCGTAGTCGCCAAATTCGGTGTTGGTCCAGGTGACAGGGCCGTGCGAAGTGAAATATGCCGCCCCGTTGTTGCTATCGACGGCGCCCACCGCAATCACGCAACTCAAATCGCCCGAGTTTTCCCATTGATCCGCGTCAAGATAGGGCGGAGGGCAACTGGCCGGAACGCGGATGTTGTTGGGGATAGGGCTATAGAACTGGATATGGCCTTCGTTGCCAGCGCAAACGGCGGCCACGATGCCTGCATCCAAAATGGAGACGCATGTGCGGCGTAGCAATTCGCGGTCGGGGAGCTCCGAATTGACCATGCCTAACGACATGCTGATCAGGTCGCAGCCATGCTCCACACTCCATTCCATGCCACCTGCAATGTTTGCTGAACCGCCAAAGCCCTCGGCATCAATGCTTTTGACGCACATTAGGGTGGCATCGGGAGCCATGCCCGTCAGCGATCCTGCCGCACCGTTGCCTAATACTGTACCAGCACAGTGTGTGCCATGGCCTTTGTCGTCCATTGGGTCGTCGTCGCCATTCACGATGTCGTAGCCGTGGTGCGGAAACGCAACGCCGCCATCCCAAAGGTGCTCGGCCAAGTCGAGGTGGTCATAATTGACACCCGAATCGACGACGGCGACAATCACGCCCTCGCCGCGATAGCCCAATTCCCAAACCTTGTCGGCATTCACTTGATAGACGTTGGGCGTGGTTTCGCGAGTGACAGCGGCGGGCTGGGCAGCCGCCGTCTCGGGAATCAGGTTCTCTTTGTGATCAAAGCCAATCATCCCAATATCAGTGCGTTGCGCAAGGTCGAGGATAACGGATTTCGTGGCAGAAAAACACAGCGCATTGGCCGACCAAAGCGTTTTCGGAGTTGAAACCAAGTTGAGTCGTTCCATCTCGGCAAGCGAGTGCTTCAAGTCGGATTGCGAAGCCTCTGCGAAGGCTTTCAGTTCGCTGACGATGAAATCGCGACGCTCGGCGCGCGTGGAGCAAAACTCGGCGCGACGGTTCAACTGGTTGCGGTCGCATTGCGCTTTCATCAGGACCATGATTTCAACCTTTTCGTCGTCGTTGCGACGGTTCATCTCCTCCTGCAACGCACGGTCGATGTGGGTTTGTGCCGAACCCATCAGTGCGGCCAAAACCAAAGAAACTAAAAGGGTTATTCTTTTCATAAGGCAAGTAGATTTGTTTACATACTAACAACACTGGAATGGACTTTTCTTGTGCCTTTCACCGTCATGGCGGACAAGGCTCCGCGATTCCCTAAGCGCTTAGGGGATCGCAGGGCTGCGCCCGCAATGATGGATAAGGCTTGAGTATGTCATTCCCATTAGTGTGGTTTTATTATTGAATGGTTATTTGCTGATTTTTACGATTTTATGTTGGGCAATTGCATTTCTCTTGGTTAACTGAAGCAAATAGACCCCATCAGTGAGGCCGCTAATTTGTTCCGTGTCGTTTCGCGTTTCAAGACTTTGTACCAGTTTTCCGTCCATCGAAAAGACTCGGAGCAGGCTCATGCCTTCGCAAACCACGGTGAAGTCACCAAAGCTGGGATTAGGATAAACCGAAGCCTCTTGTTCGTTTTTCGCTACTCCTTCATTATCAACGGCTTGCACAGCAGCATAGGCATCCAACAGACCTGAACCAAAATCGTTGCTTTTGCGTTCGGTGAGTTGAACGGCAGTACGTTCCAAAATCTCGTCGATTTGCGCAGGCGTGAGGTCGGGGTTCTTGGAGAGCATCAGGGCAATGGTACCCGTCACCAAAGGTGTGGCCATCGAAGTGCCATCCATCAGCGTATAGCCATTGGTTGTGTTATAGTCCAGCGACTTGATTTGCACGCCAGGAGCGCAAAGGTCGGGACGGATGAGGCCGATTTCCGTCATGCTGCCCGAGGTATAGGGATAGTCGCCGTATTCCGCCACATCAGTCCACTGCGAAGGGCCTTCGGAGGAGAATGCTGCAATGGTATGGTCGTAATTCACTGCCCCCACGCTAATGACACAGCTTGTCCCTCCTGCATTCACCATTTGGTCTTCTTTCAGATAAGGCGGTGGACAATCGGCGGGCGTAGTGATATTATAAGGTGGCGGCGTCAAGAACTGCATTTGCCTGACATTGCCAGCACTCACGCCCGCTACGATGCCCGCTGCCAAAGTGTTTTCGCAGGCTTGGCGCATCATCAGCCTTTGAGCCGCGTTGGGCGAAGGGCGACCCAACGACATGTTCAGCACATCAGCACCATGCTCCACAGCGAATTGCATGGCGGCAGCCCAGTCGGTTTCCTCGCCCGTGTTGTCATTGTGGAAGACCTTCAGCACCATGATTTTGGCCTCAGGCGCAATGCCGGTTTGAACCCCGGCAACCCCAGTGCCGCAAAGCGTTCCTGCAACGTGGGTGCCATGACCGAGTTCATCGAAAGGGTTGTTGTTGTGGTTGGCGAAATCATAGCCGTGGTTGGGATAATCGGGGCCGCCGTCCCAAAGACGACCGATGAGGTCGGCATGGTCGAAGCGGACACCCGTGTCGATGAGGCCGATGAGCACGTTTTGGCCCTTGTAGCCCTGTTCCCAAGCCTTCGGTGCGTTGACTTGCAGTAAGTTCTCCGTGATTTCGCGACCATCGTTCCACGAGGTTGGCGTGGTTTTCGTTTCGTCAATCCATTGCGCAGGCACGCAATGGTAGATGGTCATGATGTCGCGATGTTGCACCAGTTCGGTAATGGCGGCTTTTGTGGCCTTGCAGCTGATGGAGTTCACAATCCACAGAGGACGGATGTCGTCCACCATGCCCTTGTTTTCCATTTCTCGAAGCAATTGCAAGACTTTGGCTTGCAAAGCCTCAGCTTGGCGTTTCAACGATTCGATGACGATTGCACGGCGTTCCAGTTTGGTTGCAAACGGCAGGGCTGCACGTTGCAACGTGGCCGGGTCGGATTGCTCCAGCATCAGGATATTGATTTTGATTTTTTCGTCGTCGCTGCAATGGCTCATTGCATCGCGCAATTCAGGGTCGAGGATGGGCATGGCTGCATTCCCTAACATACCCAAAGCCATTAATATGAATAAGGTAAGGAAAGTCTTTTTCATGTGTATCTGGTTTTAATGTTCAACAACTAATTTGGCCGATTGCCTTAAACCATCGGTTCCGATGACTACCACATGATAAATGCCCTCGGCAAAGTCGGTTACACTGATTTCAGTAGCCTGATCAAGCGTCTTAACGAGTTGACCCATAGCATTGTAAACCAAGATTTTGTCGGCTTCAATGTTTTGGAGGCGAACCGTCTCGGAAGCGGGATTGGGATAAAGTGTCAGCAACTCAACCGTGTTTTCGGTAGTCCCAACGGTTCCCACGGTGGTGGCCACGGCTTTCACCGAGGTGATGTGGTCGGCATAGACGGCCTGCACCTGAACGCAATGGAATTCGCTACCCGAAGTGTTGAATGTGTGGCTGGTCTCGTTGGTGTTTTCGGTCACAAGGGTTTCGTCGATCCATACATTATAGCCTACCGGATTGCCAACGGCGGGTGCGTTCCAAGTGGCCACAATGCTGTTCTCGGAGGTTTCCAGGGACAGGTTTTCGGGTGCGTATGGATGACTTGGCGTCTCGAAGAGGAAACGGCTGTTGAATACGCGCCTGTTGTCGAGTTTCTGAATCCAGACGGCCACTTCGAGGTCGTCCATCTCCTCCACATGGGTACTCACCATGTTTTGGCCGAAACTTAATGATTCAAGTTGTCCGGCATGGAATGACATCGTCGTGCCTTGTGCGTCGGGCAGCATCTTCATCATCACATGGTGGAAAGAGGTCTCTCCATTGGTAGTAGCGTTGCTGTGTGTGGTTTTCTCGCTCACGGCGACGAACACTGTCACATTGTCCATGTCGACAAAAGGCATCAGGTCGGCACTGACGTGTATCGTGCTGCCCTCCACCCAGTACGAACCTTTGATTTCGACCACAGCGGGGGTGCAGTAGTGTTCGTCGAAGTCGTCCTGTGTCACGGGATTGAACTCGTAATCAACGGCATCCATGAACAGGGTCGGCAGGGCAATGACATTATAATAGGTTCTCCGAACGTTACCTTCAGCGGTATAGTAGGGATCGCCAGGCGAGGGCCAATTCATCTGGTACTTCACATAGGTGTATTTTCCAGGGTTGTTGTTGCAGAAAGTCTGCATCTGGTTGCTCAATTGAGGACAAGTGCCACACGACGAGGCGGTGAAATGCTCGAACATGGGCAGGCGCTGCGTGGTGGCGCAAGCGATGGAGATGGACTTGCTAAGGCTGTTGTTCGCCGGGTCGTCGTCCTCGATGCCGTTCACCCTGCGAACGCCCACAGTGAGCAGGTAATTGTCGGGGATCAAATTGGCTGGCACGTCGAAACTGACATTGACGAAAGAAGAAGCCGGAATGCTAACGCTGAAGGTTTGCGTTGTTTCAGCCTGTCCGTCAAACTGATAGAAGCATTCCACAGAACCCACCTCGGTGCTACCCGTGTTGAACAGGCGCATGCCCACTTCAAAGTTGCCAAAAGCCATCACGTCGTCAACATTGATGTCCTGCACTTCGACGTCGAGGTCGCGCTGGACAAAGGCCGAAATGTCATCGATGTAGATATTGCTCGTGTTGTAATCGGCCGAATTGGTGAAGAAGATACAGAACTTCACATTGGGTTTGCCCATATCCTCGCTTGTAACGACTTCGTTGATTTCGTAGTTATTGGTAGCGTTGAAGTTTTGCGTCCAGGCTTGATGCCAATGCGCGCCGTTGTCAGACGAGGTCGCAATGCCAATGCTGACGGGATTGCCCCATTTCTCGTAACGGAGTTTGAAGGAAAAATTCACGTGCTGCTGACCGCTCATGTCAACGGCAGGCGAAATGAGCCGCCACGTGCCATGCGTGCCGCAGTAGAAGTAGATTTCGTTGGGCGAACCGCCCGCCTTGTCGGTCTCGGAGATGTTCCAATAGTCGGCACCGATGCCCGTCACCGACCAGCCTGTGGGTAGGAAGCCGCCGTCGAATTGCTCGAAAAGATAGACGCTGCTGCGCGCCGCTGTCGCCAGCGACATTAAGACGACTAACAAGATAGCAACTTTTTTCATGGTCTTTTGGTTTTAATTCTTAATTAATGAAATTTAGCGTTGGTTTTTGTCCAAAACAAGTTCCTATCATCAAAAGGTGCAAAAACATCCAAAAAAATAACACAACACCACTGTTTTTTCAGGCTAAAAATACCATTCACAAAAAAAACAGAAAAAAATACAAAAAAAAAACAAAAGTCGCGTTATTATCAGAAACGGCTTTGCACCTAAGCAATCAAACGACACAAATAATGATTTCTTCCGCTCCATACGAGTCCGTCAAAAGCAAAATCGAAACAATATCCGACTTCGATGCTATGCTGCTTCGCAACAAGGCCATGCTTTGGCATATTTGTTCCGACTATAACCTTGGGAAAGACTATGCTCCGGAAGATTGCATGCAGGAAGTGATGATCAGCCTTTGGCGAAGCTACGGCACGTTTGAAGGCCGAAGTTCGGAGAAGACTTGGGTTTGGCGCGTGGCCTCCAACACGATGCTGATGCTACGCCGCAAAGCCGAGCACACCCTCGCCACCGAGACCCTGAACGAGGACGACGAGAGTGCCACCGAGTCCGACCCCAACGACGAAAGGCTCAGGCAGTTGAACCAACTCATCGACACATTGCCAGAAGAAAACGCCACCATCATCCGTGCCTTCCTCGACGGATTCTCCTACAAGGAAATCGCCGACATGACAGGGAACTCGGTGGGAGCCGTGGCCATGCGCATCGCGCGCAGCAAACACAAACTCAAACAGATGTATGAAAAAGAAAACGCCTTTTAAGCAAGAAAAACGACCTTGGAAAACAAAACAATGAACGCTAATACAAAAATGAAGAACGACAAACAACGCAGCGACTTCCAAATGCTTTGGAATCAGCGCAAACAGGAATGGCGCCAAAAAGCCGCCGCGACCGCGCCCGACGACAACGCCATCCTACACATGGCCGATTTGGCTCGACATCGGGCGTCGACCGACACGACCCCTATCATCAGTATCACAAAGAGGCGCAACCGCTGGATTCCTTATGCTGCCGCAGCCAGCATAGCCGCAGGCATCACGCTCATCAGTGTGAGTCGACAAGGCGTCACCGACAACACGCCGCCCACCGCCCAAAAGGTGAACGTTGAGGGCAACACCATGTTTTTCATGTGCAACAATGGCTGCTCGGTGCAAGACGTCGTTCTCGCCGCCAATGATGTAATAAAAAAATGACCGTTCCGGGAAGGAGTATAAACTAAACATCATGAAAGCAAAAGACCTCATAGCATTCCTCGTGATCGTAACCGTGGCGACCTTGTCCTCGTGCAAGCAGGGTACAGATGAAAACGGGACTGCTTTGCCCAATGGCAACGCTGCGCTCGACATGTACTACAAGTACGCCGACGACCCGAACCTCACCGTGGCCTATCTGGGCGACTTCTCCCTCAACGGGAACAAGATTGACGCACTGATGATCCAAGCCGACAACAGCGAAGACTGGAAACAACTGAAGATGGGCTTCGGGATGTCGCTGAAATACGACAGCCTCTGCCCCGACATCACCGACAAAAGTCTCAAGAACCAACCCGAAAACAAGAAGGTGGTCTCCGTAGGCATGGGCATCGACGCGGATTTCATCATAGAACTCGGCCTCGATTCCATCACCGACATGCAACACGTCCCAGAGGACAAATACAATCAGATGATTGATATCATCGCAGAAAAAGTCCGTGACATCATGAGCAGTTTCTCCATCCCCGACACCACCCCACCACACAATGCCGTCATCGTGGGACAAGACCCTTTGCAGCTGGTTGACGACGCCAACATGACCATGGATGAATACATCCATACGCTCGCCCAAGCCATCGGCACTAACCTACTCAACGAAGTCATCGCAGCGAACAACGACACCGACCTGCCGAGTGACAACGTTTCCAGCGGGCTGGGCATGGTCGACTCCACCATGGCCAGCGCCATCAACAACGGTTACTGCGGCTACATCACCGCGGCCGACAACGAGACCCACACCCTTTGGCTTTTCTTCTACGACAACCAAGAGGAATGCAACAACATATTGACCCACATCAAGGACGACATCCTCGAGGTATCCTCATCGGAAGAAAACTGACAATGAAAGCATAAACAGCAATTAAAAACAACGACAACCCAGCAGACGAAACAATCAAAAAAAACAGACACCCAAATGAAAGACTCCCAGATGAAAAAGAGACTAAAGACATTCAAATTCCTGATAGCAACCCTCTTGATTACCGCAAGCATTGGTGCCAAAGCACAAGACTTTGAACAATGCTCGAAAGCGGTGGACAAATTCATGACCGCCGTGAGTAACCACAACACCGACGGCCTCGAAGCCTACCTTGCCCCCGACTTCACCATGGCCGGGCAGCAGCAACCCATCGCCGCCATGGTGCTGGCTCAGCTCATCCCGCAAATGAACGAGACCATACAATCCTACGAGCTCGCCCAGCAAGAAGCCGCCAATGGCCAACTCACCTTGAAATATGACGTGACTTACACGAACCTCGGCTCACAAACGGCCACCTTCGTCTTCAACAGCGACAACCTCGTCAAGGAGTGCGAACTCATCAAGATGCGCGCAGCCGTCATCCAAGGCGGCGGTGCACCCGAAACGCCCCAAGGCGAACTGAAAGACTTGGTACGCATCCCCTTCACCTTCCACCACGCCATCCCGATGGTGAAGGTGACCGTGGACGGCGAAGAACGCAACTTCCTCTTCGACTCGGGTGCTCCGATGGTCCTGCTCAACAGCGAATACTTCGAAAACTCGCTCGACGACAATGCGTCGGTCGGAGGAATGGGACACGGCGTGGTCTCCAACGTGGGCGAAATGGGCATGCACCACGTTGAATCGCTCGACTTGGGCGGCATCCGCATCGAGAACCAAGACCTGATGACGACCAACCTCTCCAACCTCAGCACCAAGCGCGAGAAGATCTACGGCCTCATCGGCTTCAGCTTCTTCAGCCAATACGACGTCTTGTTTGACTATATCAGCAAGGAACTCGTCTTCATCAACCCAGAAAAGACTGCCAGCTACATAGCAGAACACAAATACAACGCCGAATGGGCTCCCATCACGATGAACGGACACGTAGCCTCGGTTGAATGCTTCGTCGACGGCCTCCCCGTCAAGATGGGCATCGACTGTGGCGCGCAAGCCAACCTGATGGGCACCGACTTCATCGAAGCCCGTCGCGATGCCGTCAGAGGTTTACGCCACGACGACCTCATGGGCGTGGGCGAAGGCATCTCGAAAACCGCCATGGGCAAGGTGACGCTCTACATCGGCGACCGCAAGTTCAAGCGCCAATGGACCGCCTTCTCCGACATGACCGCCATCAAAGGTACCCTCGGCGTCGACGGTCTCATCGGCTTCCAAGTGCTCAACGGGAAACGCACACTGATTTCATACGCCAACCAGAAAATGACATTTTTAGACTAACAGACCACAAAGGGATTCCTTTTAAAGTATTTTTTTTCATCCATTTATGCTAGTTTGTCAGCGGCAATTTTGTTTAATGAGCCCACGGTTCATTATTGCCAACCTTTGAAAGGGTCCCTTTTTTCCACGACGAGAGGTCTCCAGCGCGGAGACCTCTTTCCTTTTGACTCACGAAAAAAAAGGAAAAAGACGGTTTTGCAAGGCTTTCGCTCTCAAACGGATAATCAGGGTGAGGGCAAAAAAAACCGATTTTTCCCAAGCACAAGTTATTTTCCACGTCGGTTTTGCACCTAAATGGTTGATTTGATTAAGCAAGTCGCAAGCGTGGAGCTCATCATCCCACGATTGCAAAACACTAGGTTAATAAAAAGTGAATAATGAATTGAGATCTATGGTGAATAGAAGGTTAATTGATGATGAAGGTGGAGACGCTGTGTACAGCAGCGTCTCTACTGACATTTTTGGCCTTCGGCCTTCGCAAGGAGGCCTCACCGCTCGTGGCTTGCCTTCAGCATCGCATTTGACTGCGTCGGAATTTTCAGGGACCGACAATTCAAATCATAATCAATTAATTTTTTTACTAACTAATTTTCAAAACATTATGCAAAAGAAAGTAATTTCTTTGATGATGACGCTTGTGCTTGCCTTCATGGGCGTGGCACGAGCCGAGGTTGTGACGATTGGTGAAGGAAGCAGTAGCAATGTCTACATTCCAACCCGATCGTATTACAACTATTCGCTGACGCAGCAGCTCTACACTGCTGACGAAATTGGCTCTGCTGGTAGCATTAGCAGCATCGCCTTTTACAACTCGGGTACTGAAGTGACCCGTGATTTAACGCTTTATTTGGTCAACACCGACAAGACCGTCTTCTCGGACAACTATGACTGGATCACGGTTTCGGCCAGCGACCAAGTTTTCAGTGGCAACGTCACCCTGACCTCGGGTGCATGGGCCACCATCACGTTTGACACGCCATTCGCATACGATGGCTCTTCGAACTTGGCCGTCGTCGTCGACGACAACACGGGCAACTACGTGAACGGCTCCGATTTCCTCGCCGACAACACCACGACCAGCCAAGCCCTCTACATCTACAGCGACGGTGTGAACTACGACCCCTTCAACCCGAGCAACTACAGCGGCACCCAGCCCTTCATGAAGAACCAGATCCAGCTCGGCCTCGACGATTCGGCCACTGGTTCTTCACTGGTGCTCTATGAAGGTGAAGAAATGCTGGAAAGCATCGACCTGGGTACCCGCCCGATTGGTGCTTGGATGGAGCCTTATCCGCTCCAGCTGAAGAGCATCGGCATGAGTGCCACGGTGACCCACCTCGACTTCACGCCTGAGGATGGTCTCTTCACGGTGGAAAACATCACGCTGCCTGTGCAGATTGCCAACAACGAAGCCGTCGATTTCGCCATCAACACCAATGGCACGGCGGCTGGCCTCATCGAGCGCCAGTTTGTGGCCATCTACGAAGAAGGCGGTCGCACCGCAGCCATCTGGCCCATCACGGTGGAGTTCTACACGCCCGCTGTTCCAGATGTGGTTGAACTGCCTTGCGAAGAGGCTACCAGCTTCCCCTTCGTGGAAGTACCTGCCACGGCCCATGGCACCACCTTGCACAACGACTACCACATTCCTCCGACCGACATCGAGGATGGCGTTGACGCTGTCTACAAACTCGTCTTCGACCAAGACGTGATGCTGAGTGCCGAAGTCAGCCAAGGCGAAAACGGCAAGGTGGCCCTCTACACCGAGGACTTCTACGGTCGTCCTGGCCCGATGGTCGACAACGCCTACACTGGCGCCATGGGCATTGAGCCCAGCCAAGGCGGCGAGCTCACCGTCTTCGACGGCACCGTCACCAACGCCTATGTCCCTGTGGAAGGCATCTACGCCGACTACTACCAGAAGTGCGAATACGTGATGCCTGCTGGCAACCTGACCGAGATGAGCGGCATGGACATCAACTCCATGAAGTTCTACCTCTCTCAATCCTCCACTCAACCTTGGGCTTCCACTTGGACGGTGTTCATGAAGGAAATCGGGACTGCCACCGTCAACGCTTTCCAAGGCACCGGCGGAGCTACCATCGTATACGAAGGTCTCCTCGATAGCACCCAAGAGGAAATGACCGTGGACTTCACCACGCCTTACCACTACAACGGCGGCAACCTGCTGATTGGCTTCTACAGCCTCGTCCCCACCACGCCTTACACAAGCGCCTACTTCTATGGTGAAACCCTGACTGGCGCCTGCGTGAGAGGCAGAAACAGCAGCAGCCTGGACGGCGTCACGCCCACACAACAGGACTTCGTGCCCAAGACCACCTTCGTCTATGGCAACCGCACCGACACCCCGATGACGCCTGCTGCCTCGGGCAGCGCCACCATCGAAGGCTTGACGGTGACCCCCGGCACCTACTATCTTGTGGCTTCTTCGACCACCCCCGAATTTGAGGTGACCATCAACAGCGAAGCCCTGCCCTGCCCCGTCGCTATCAGCGGCGACGCCCGCACGCCTATTGACGGCGCCATGGGCCTCGAACCCAGTTCGGTTGAACTGACTTGGCAGCTGGGCGAATACACCACCGCTTGGCGTCTGGTGTTCGGCAGCACCTACTATCCCGAGGAAGGCCATCCGCAAACCATCATCACCGATTGGTCGACGGAACCCGCCAACAGCTACACCGTGCACAACCTCTGGAACAACACCCAGTATTTCTGGAGAATCGAAGAAAAGAACGACAACTGCCCGGAAGGCACTGCCAGCGAGACTTGGGGCTTCACCACACACCTCAACATCCCTCACAACCTGACTGCCAATGACGACCAGATCTTCGAAGGCGAAACCGTGACCCTGAACTGGAACGCCATCCAAGACCGTACCTATCGCTACTATTACATTTATCAAGACGGCGTGAAGATTGGTGAAACCGATGTCAACCAAATCAACCAAACCACCTATACGGTGAACAACCTGACCTACAACATGGAGGGCTACGTATTCAACGTGACCGCCGTGTACGATGAAGGTGAATCCGACTTCTCGAACGACGTCATTGTGAAGGTGAGCGGCTACAGCAACGCCACGGGCATCAACGGCTATGCATACGAGCAGGACGGCACGACGGGCATCCAAGGGGCCTTGGTCACCATCAACGGCACCGACGAGTTCGGCGACGCCCACACCTACACCGCCACC